>NZ_LZDH01000001.1:0-53400 GCF_001675355.1 Tepidimonas fonticaldi
GCAGCGCTGGTGCGGGCGCGCGGCGGTGCGGGTGGGTGGGGGGGGTGGGGGGGCGGGGGGGGGGGGGGGGGGGGTGGGGGGTGGGGGGGCGGGGGGGGGGGCGCGGGGCGGGGCGGGGCGGGGGGGGGGCGGGGGGGGGGGGGGGGGGGGGGTGGGGCGCGTGGGTGGGGGGGGGGGCGGGGGGGGGCGGGGCGGGGGGGTGGGGGGGTGGGGGGGGGGGGGGGGGGGGGGGGGGGGTGGGCGTCGTCATACAGGGCGGTTTCGGGGCCATTGTAGAATCTGGCGGTTATTCCGATGCGTCGGGGCCGGCCCCGGCCCGCACTTTCACGCGCCCACACAGCGACCACACCATGAAACCCATCGTCACGCTCATTGGTGCCGCCCTCGCCGCCACCCTGTCCTGGTCCGCCCAAGCACAGACCGCCCAGCCCGACCTCAAGCGCGGCGCGACGCTGTTTGGGCAGGTGTGCGTGGCCTGCCACGCGGCGGATGGCAACTCGACGACCGCGGCCAACCCCAAGCTGGCGCAGCAGCACCCGGAATACCTGATGAAGCAGCTGCGCGAGTACAAGTCGGGCAAGCGGGCCAATGCGGTGATGGTGGGCTTTGCCAGCCAGTTGTCCGATGACGACATGCGCGACATCGCTTACTGGCTGGCCAGCCAGAAGGGTGCGACCGGGTTCTCCACCAGCGCCGAGCTGGTGCGCCTGGGCGAGCGCATCTACCGCGGGGGCATCACCGACCGCCGCATCCCGGCCTGTGCCGGCTGCCACGGCCCCAGCGGCAGCGGCATCCCGGCCGAGTATCCGCGCCTGAGCGGCCAGCATGCCGAGTACACGGCCACCCAGCTCAAGGCGTTCCGCTCCAACGAGCGCGCCAACAACAAGCAGATGCACGAGATCGCGCGCTACCTGACGGACAACGAAATCAAGGCCCTGGCCGATTACATCGCCGGTTTGCGTTGATCGGCGGGTCGGCCGTGGCCCCGTTCCGTCCAAAAGCCCCGCCCGCTGCCGGAGAATATCAGCGTTCGATAATATTCGACCCGGCAGCCGGCCCCCGCGTGGAACCTTCCGCGTGACCCCAACTCTCAGTCGAGGCAGGCCCCCACCCGGCCTGCCTTTTTTGTGCCCCGCGTCCGCATGAGTGCTTCCACCGCCGGTATCGAGCTGCGACTCCAATCCCGCCGCGTCGCGTCGGCGGTCGAGCTGCTGTCGTCGATGCGTTTTGCCATCGCGCTGCTGACGGTCATCAGCATCGCGTCGGTCGTGGGCACCGTGCTCAAGCAGCACGAGCCGATCAACAACTACGTCAACCAGTTCGGGCCGTTTTGGTCCGAGGTGTTCGGGGCGCTGGACCTGTACTCCGTCTACAGCGCCTGGTGGTTTTTGCTGATCCTGGCGTTTTTGGTGGTGAGCACGACGCTGTGCATCGTGCGCAACACGCCCAAGATCCTGACCGACCTGCGCCAGTACAAAGAGCATGTGCGCGAGCAAAGCCTGCAGGCCTTCCACCACAAGGCGGATGCGACCTTGGCCGAGGCCCCGCGCGCGGCCGCCGAGCGCATTGGCCAGGGGCTGCTGGCGCGCGGCTGGAAGGTGCGCCTGCAGTCGCGCGAAACCCCCAGCGGCACCGGCTGGATGGTGGCCGCCAAGGCGGGGGCGGCCAACAAGATCGGCTACCTGGCGGCGCACGCGGCCATCGTCATCATTTGCATCGGCGGCCTGTTCGACGGGGATTTGATGGTGCGGGCGCAGCTTTGGTTTGGCGGCAAGGAGGCCTTCCAGGGCGGCGGGCTGATCGCCGACGTGCCCGCCAAGCACCGCCTGAGCGACGCCAACCCGACCTTTCGCGGCAACCTGCTGGTCACCGAGGGCACGCGCGCTGGTGTCGCGGTGCTGCCCCAGCCCGAGGGCGTGATCCTGCAGGAGCTGCCGTTCGACGTGGAGCTGAAAAAGTTCATCGTCGAGTACTACGACACCGGCATGCCGCGGCTGTTTGCCAGCGAGATCGTCATCCACGACCGCTACACGGGCGAGGCGCGCCCGGCGCGGGTGGAGGTCAACCACCCGGTGGAGCACCGGGGCATCCAGATCTACCAGTCCAGCTTCGACGACGGCGGTTCGCTGGTCAAACTGCGCGCGGTGCCCATGGGTGCGAGCGTCAAGCCGTTCGAGGTGCAGGGCCGCATCGGCGAAGCGACCGCGCTGACCAATGGCGACGAGCGGCTGCGGCTGGAGTTCACGGGCCTGCGCGTCATCAACGTCGAGAACTTTGGCGGCACGGCCGCCGCCGGCGTGGATGTGCGCAAGGTCGATCTGCGCCAGGCGATCGAGTCGCGCCTGGGTTCCGGCCACAAGACCGTGACCGAGCGCGTGCTGCGCAACGTCGGCCCCAGCATCACCTACAAGCTGCGCGACGAAGCGGGCCAGGCGCGCGAGTTCCACAACTACATGCTGCCGATCGACCTGGACGGCCAGCGCGTGATCCTGCTGGGCGTGCGCGACACGCCGCAGGAGCCGTTCCGCTACCTGCGCGTGCCGGTGGACGAAAACGACGGCCTGGACGGCTTTGCGCGGCTGCGCGCGGCGCTGGCCGACCCGGCGATGCGGCAGATGGCGGTGCGGCGTTACGTGGCGCTGGCGGCGCCCGACCAGCCGCCTGCCGTGGTGCAGGCGCTCGCCGGGTCGGCCCAGCGCGCGATCGACCTGTTCGCCGGTGAGGACCCGGAGATCGAACGCCTGCCCCACAACGGCGTGCCCCGTCTGGGGGGGCTGCAGGCGCTGTCGGCCTTCATGGAGGTCAACGTTCCCGAGGCCGAGCGCGAGCGCGCCGGCGAGGTGCTGCTGCGCATCCTGAACGGCACGTTGTTCGAGCTGTATCAGCTCAGCCGCCAGCAGGCCGGCCTGCCGCCGGCGCAGCGCGGCGACGCCACCGCGGCCTTCATGACGCAGGCGGTGTTGAGCCTGTCCGACGCCTTCTTCTACCCCGCGCCGCTAACCTTCCAGCTCAAGGACTTCGAGCATGTGCAGGCCAGCGTCTTCCAGGTCGCGCGCGCGCCGGGCAAGACCATTGTGTACTTGGGGTGTCTGTTGCTGATCATCGGGGTTTTTGCCATGCTCTACGTGCGCGAGCGGCGCCTGTGGGTGTGGCTGGCTCCGTCTGGCGACGGCGCCCGCGCGACCATGGCGCTGTCGAGCAACCGCAAGCTGCTCGACAACGACCGCGAGTTCGACGGCCTGCGTGGCCTGCTGCATCCCCCCGCGTCCAAGGGTTCGACATGACGTCCGCTTCCCAAACCATCGACCTCAAGCTCGACAAGCACAGCGCGTCGGACAGCGGCGCGCGCGGCTGGCTGGCCCGCCGCACGGTGTGGGACTGGCTGTATGCGCTGCTGGCCGTGGCCGGTGCCGCGGTGGCGCTGTGGCAGTGGGGCCACGCGATGGATGGCTACGAAAAGGCCATTCTGGTCGGCGCGGTGCCCAGCCTGGTGGCGCTGGCGTGGTTTTGGCGCCCGGTGCAGCCATTGACCGTGGTGGTGGCGGCGCTGGCGCTGCTGGCCATCGGGCTCTATCAGGTGGATGGCCGTGCCGATCTGGCGCGCGCCGATCAGGTGTTCCTGCTGAAGTATTTCCTGTCCAGCCAGTCGGCCATCCTGTGGATGAGCGTGCTGTTCTTCATGAGCACGGTGTTCTACTGGATCGGGCTGCTGGCGCCGCGCGGGGGCGAGACGGCCGAGCGGCTCGGCTCGCGCATCGCCTGGGTGGCGGTGACGCTGGCGCTGGTCGGCACGATGGTGCGCTGGTACGAAAGCCACCAGATCGGCCCCGGCATCGGTCACATCCCGGTCAGCAACCTGTACGAGGTGTTCGTGCTGTTCGCCTGGCTGACGGCGACGTACTACCTGTACTACGAGGACCGCTACCAGACGCGCAGCATGGGGGCGTTCGCGATGCTGATCGTCAGCGCCGCGGTGGGCTTTTTGCTGTGGTACACGGTGGTGCGCGAGGCGCACCAAATTCAGCCGCTGGTGCCTGCCCTGCAGAGCTGGTGGATGAAGCTGCATGTACCGGCCAACTTCATCGGCTACGGCACGTTTGCGATTGCGGCGATGCTGGCGTTTGCCTACTTGATCAAACAGAGCGCCGGCGAGACGAGCTGGGTCAAGCTCGCCCCGCTGTGGCTGCTGGGCATCGTGTTGTGCTTCGAGCCGCTGGTGTTCCGGCAGGATGCCGCGGCCAAAGGCGGCAGCTACTGGTTCGTCTACTTCGGCGTGTCGGCACTGATCGTCGGCGGGATTTTGGCGGCGCGGCGGCGCATCGCCGAGCGGCTGCCGAGCCTGCAGGTGCTCGACGATGTGATGTACAAGGCGATCGCGGTGGGTTTTGCCTTCTTCACCATCGCCACCGTGCTGGGCGCGCTGTGGGCGGCGGAGGCCTGGGGCGGTTACTGGAGCTGGGACCCGAAGGAGACCTGGGCGCTGATCGTCTGGCTGAACTACGCCGCCTGGCTGCACATGCGCCTGATGAAGGGGCTGCGCGGCACGGTGGCGGCGTGGTGGGCGCTGGTGGGGCTGGGCATCACGACGTTTGCGTTCCTGGGCGTCAACATGTTCCTGAGCGGGTTGCACAGCTACGGCGCGCTTTGATCCGGCAGGGGTGGTCCCGATGCAGCCGCGGCCCAGCGAGATCACGCCACGGGCGATCGTGGAAAACCGCCGCGCGTGGCTGCAGCGCGCGGGCTGGGTGACGGCGGGGGCGGCGGGGGTGGCGCTCGCGCCGGCCGCTTGGGGGACGGCGTCCGCCCCGGCTGGCCGGGCCGGGCAGCGCCCGCCTTTGGCCGCCCGGCCAAGCACCGTCGCCGGTGCCCACACGCCCGAGGCGCCCACGCCCTACGAGTTGGTCACCGGCTACAACAACTTCTACGAGTTCGGCACCGACAAGGAAGACCCCGCTCGCCTGGCGCACCGCATGCGGCTGCGGCCGTGGACGGTGCAGGTGGACGGGCTGGTGGCGCGGCCGCTCACGCTGGATCTGGACGACCTGCTCAAGCTCGCCCCGATGGAGGAGCGCGTCTACCGCCTGCGCTGCGTGGAGGGCTGGTCGATGGTGATCCCATGGATCGGCTATTCGCTGTCGGCGCTGATCGAGCACGCGCGGCCGCTGGGCAGCGCCAAGTTCGTCGAGTTCCACACCCTGGCCGACCGGGAGACGATGCCCGGCCTGCGCTCCAGCGTGCTGCTGTGGCCGTACGTGGAGGGGCTGCGGATGGACGAGGCGCGCCATCCGCTGACGCTGCTGGCCTTCGGCCTGTACGGCGAGCTGCTGCCGCCGCAGAACGGCGCGCCGCTGCGCGTGGTGGTACCCTGGAAGTACGGCTTCAAGAGCGCCAAATCGATCGTGCGCATCCGCTTCGTCGAGCGCCAGCCGGCCACCGCCTGGAGCGTGGCGGCGCCGCACGAGTACGGCTTTTACGCCAACGTCAACCCGGATGTGCCGCATCCGCGCTGGAGCCAGGCCACCGAGCGGCGGCTGGGGCAGGGCGGGCTGTTCGCCCCGCGCGTCAAGACGCAGCCGTTCAACGGCTACGCCGAGCAGGTGGCGGGGCTGTACGCCGGTATGGACCTGCGGCGCTTTTACTGACGTGGACCGCTGGCTGCGCGCGGCCAAGCCCTGGGCGCTGCTGCTGCTCGCGGCCCCGGCGGCGTGGCTGTGGGCGCTGGCGCTGGCCGACCGCCTTGGCGCCAACCCGGCCGAGGCGCTGATCCGGGGCCTGGGCCTGTGGGCGCTGCGGCTGCTGTGGCTGACGCTGCTCGTCACGCCGCTGCGGCAGCTGACTGGCTGGCAGGCGCTGGCCGGCTGGCGCCGCGGCCTGGGCCTGTGGGCGTTCGGCTACGCGCTGCTGCACCTGCTGGCGTACGCGTGGCTGGATCAGGGCGGCGACCTCGCCGCGATCGCGCGCGACGTGGCGCAACGGCCGTTCATCCTGGTCGGTGCGGTGGCGGTGCTGCTCCTGGTGCCGCTGGCGGCGACCTCGTTCGACGCCGCGATTCGGCGCCTGGGCGCGCGGCGCTGGCGCGCGCTGCACCGGCTGGTGTACGCGGTGGCGCTGCTGGCGCTGCTGCACTGGTTCTGGATGCGCAGCGGCAAGCGCCTCTGGGGCGAGGTGGCGGTGTACGCCGCGCTGCTGGCGCTGCTGCTGGGCTGGCGGCTGCGCGCCGCGGTCAGTCGAGCGCGAGCGCGCGCTCCTGCCGCCACAGGTCGGCCACCGTCTCGCGCGCGCGGATGAGCTGCGCGCGCGCGCCGCTGACCAGCACCTCGGCTGCCTTGCCGCGCGTGTTGTAGTGGCTGGCCATGCTCATGCAGTAGGCGCCGGCCGAGCCGACGGCGAGTAGGTCGCCCGGCTGCGCGGCCAGCTCCCGGTCGCGCCCGAGCCAGTCGCCGCTTTCGCACACCGGACCGACCACGTCCCACGTCCGCGCGGGCACGTCCGCGCGCGGCCGCACGGGGGCGATGGCGTGCCAGGCCTCGTACATCGCCGGACGCGGCAGGTCGTTCATCGCCGCGTCGACGATCAAAAAGTTTTTGGCCGCGCCGGGCTTGGTGTAGAGCACCTGGGTCACGCAGATGCCGGCGTTGCCGACCAGCGAGCGGCCCGGCTCCAGCAGCAGGCGGCGCCGGCCATGGCCGCGCGCGTCCAGGCGCGCCAGCATCGCCTGCCACAGCGCATCCGCGGCGGGGGGCTGCTCGCCGTGGTATTCGATGCCGAGGCCGCCACCCAGGTCCAGGTGGTGCAGGGGGATGCCCGCGGCCTCGATCGCCTCGACCAGGTCGAGCACGCGGTCCAGCGCATCCAGATAGGGGCCGATGCTGGTGATCTGCGAGCCGATGTGGCAGTCGATGCCCACCACCGACAGGCCGCTCAGACTGGCGGCGTGGCGGTAGGCGTCCAGCGCCTCGTCGTGCGCAATGCCGAATTTGTTGCCCTTGAGCCCGGTGGAGATGTAGGGGTGGGTCTGCGCGTCCACGTCGGGGTTGACGCGCAGGCTGACCGGCGCGCGCACGCCCAGCTCGCGCGCCACGGCGTCCAGCACGTCCAGCTCGGCGCGGCTTTCGACGTTGAAGCAGCCGATGCCGACCTGCAGCGCGCGGCGCATTTCGGCGCGGGTCTTGCCCACGCCCGAAAAGACGATGCGCTCGGGCGCCGCCCCGGCGCGCAGGGCGCGCTCCAGCTCGCCGCCGGAGACGATGTCGAAGCCGCAGCCGGCCCGCGCGAACACCTCCAGGATCGCGAGCGTGGAGTTGGCCTTCATCGCGTAGCAGATGAGCGCGTCGCGCCCCTGCAGCCCGCGCTGGTAGGCCGCCACCGCCGCGCGCATGGCCGCCACCGAGTACACGAACAGCGGCGTGCCGTGCTCGCGCGCCAGATCGGCGACGCGCAGCCCTTCGACCCACAGCTCGCCGTCGCAGTAAGCAAAATGGGGGGCGCCGGGCAGGTAGGGGGGGGGCGGTTCAGCGCGGGGCATCGGTCGTGGCGGCGGGGGGCTGGGGGGCGGAGGGCAGCGTCAAGGGGCCTTTCTGGCCACATCCCGACAGGGTCATGGCCAGCACGGCCGCCCAGGCGGCCAGACGTGGTCCTACAATGCGCCGACTTCTTTGCATGCGGGCGATTGTAGTGATGACCGATCTCGAATACCTGGACCGGGCCGAGGCGGCCCTGAAGGCGGTGGAGCTCAACTGCGACCGCCTGAACGAAACCACCGATGCGGACATCGACAACCAGCGCGTGGGCGGCATGATCACGCTGACCTTCCGCAACGGCAGCCAGATCGTGATCAATCTGCAAAAGCCCCTGCACGAGATTTGGATGGCGTCGCGCTCCGGCGGCTACCACTACCGCTTCGACGGCCAGCACTGGATGGACACCAAGGGCGCGGGGGAGTTTTTTGCCCACCTCTCGCGCGAGGCGTCGGCGCAGGCGGGCGTGCCGCTGACGTTCGTACCGTGATCCGCCGCCCCGCCCCGTGACCGGGGGGCGGGGGCTTACTGCCGGAACAAGTCCAGGATGCTGCGCTTTTCGCGCGGGTCGGCCCCGCCGTCGGGGGGCGGTTCGCCCGCGGGCAGGCTGGCCGCATCGCCAAAGCCCAGGCGTTTGACGTAGCTGCCGTCGGCATACTCGTCGTACACCCAGTCCCCGTTCACGAACGCGACGCCCGAGGGCGGGGTGAGCTCGTGCACGGGCGTGTTGCGCAGGGCCTGGCCCATGAAGTCGATCCAGATCGGCAGCGCCAGCGCCCCGCCCGTGGCCCGCCGCCCCAGGTTGCGCGGCGTGTCGTAGCCCAGCCAAGCCGCCGCGGCCAGCGTCGGGTGAAAGCCCACGAACCACGCATCCTGCGCGTCGTTGGTGGTGCCGGTCTTGCCGTACAGATCCGGGCGCTTGAGCGTCGCCTGCGCCCGCGCGGCGGTGCCGCTGCGCGTGATTTCGTTGAGAAGCTGCCCCATCAGGAAGGCGTTGCGCTCGGGCAGGGTGCGGTTGGCCTCGTCCGTGGCCTGCGGCGGCACCTCCAGCAGCACCCGGCCTTTGGGGTCGGTGATGCGGGTGATCAGTACCGGCGGCAGGTAGTGCCCCCCGTTGGCGAACACGCCGTAGCCGGCCGCCATTTCCAGCGGCGTCACGGCCCCCGCACCCAGCGCCATGGTCAGGTAGGGCGGATGCTTGGCGGGGTCCAGCCCAAAGCGGGTGATCCACTGCTGCGCCGACTGGGTGCCGACGGCCCGCAGCACATGGATCGACACCATGTTCTTGGACTTGGCCAGCGCCGTGCGGATGGTCATCGGCCCCTCGTACTGCCCGTCGTAGTTTTTGGGCTCCCAGGGCTTGCCGCCCGTCACGCTGGCCGGGAAGAACAGCGGCGCGTCGTTGGCGACCGTCTGCGGCATGATGCCCTTTTCCAGAGCGGCCGAGTAGATGAAGGGCTTGAAGCTGGAGCCCGGCTGGCGCTGCGACTGCGTGACGCGGTTGAACTTGTTGCGCTCGAAGTCGAAGCCGCCGACCAGCGCGCGGATGCCACCGTCGCGCGGATCGACGGCGACGAAGGCTGCCTCCACCTCGGGGGTCTGGGTCAGATACCACCCCTGCGCGCCCTTGACGATGCGCACCACGGCCCCGGGGCGCAGCTTCAAGTGGGGCGGGGCGTTGTCGCTCAGGCCCGAGCGCACCGACTCCAGCCCCTCGCCGGTGATCTCGATCGGTGTGTCGTCGCCGCGCACCACGACCACTTTGCGCGGGTCGGCCGACAGCACCACGGCGGTCAGCAGCGGCTCGTTATCCGGCACGGCGGTCAGCGCATCGTCGATGGCCGCCTCGCGGGCGGCGGGGTTGGCCGGCAGGTCGATGAAGCGCTCCGGCCCACGGTAGAACTGGCGCCGCTCGAAGTCCAGAACGCCCTGCCGCACGGCGCGCCAGGCCGCGCGCTGCAGAGCCGGGTCGATGGTGGTGTGGACCTTCAGGCCGGCGGTGTAGGCGTCTTCGCCATAGCGCTCGACGATGGTTTGGCGCACCATCTCGGCGATGTACTCGGCGTGGATGGCCTGCTCGGCGTCGTAGCGGCGCAGGCGCAGTGGCTCCTCGCGCGCAGCCTGGGCCTCGGCGGCGGTGATGAAGCCGTTTTCCAGCATCCGGTCGATGATGTAGAGCTGGCGCGCCCGGGCCCGCTTGGGGTTGCTGATCGGGTTATACGCCGACGGCGCCTTGGGCAGGCCGGCCAGCATGGCCGCTTCGGCGATGGTCAGATCTTTGAGCGATTTGCCGAAATACGTGTGCGCCGCCGCTGCAAAGCCGTACGAGCGGTGGCCCAGAAAGATCTGGTTCATGTAGATCTCGAGGATCTGCTCCTTGGTGAGCAGGTGCTCGAGCTTGAAGGTCAGCAGCACCTCGTAGATCTTGCGCAGGTAGCTCTTTTCGCTGGACAGATAGACGTTGCGCGCCACCTGCATGGTGATGGTGGAGGCGCCCTGGCTCTTGGCTTCGCCCAGGTTGGCCAGCGCCGCGCGCAGCAGGCCCCGGTAGTCGATGCCGTTGTGCTCGAAGAAGCGCGCGTCCTCGATGGCCAGCACCGCGTTGATCATCACCGGCGGGATGTCCTCGAACGGCACGAGGTTGCGCCGCTCCTCGCCAAACTCGGCCAGCAGCGAGCCGTCGCGCGCGTACACGCGCAGCGGCAGCTTGGGGCGGTAGTCCGTCAGCTCGCTGACGTCGGGCAGGTTGGGGTAGGCCATCGCCAGGCCAAGGGCGACCAGCATCGCTGCGGCCAGCCCCGTGCCCAAGACGACCGTCAGCGCCCCCCACAGCATCCGGCGCCAACCCGATTGGGGCGCGGGCTTGGGCGGGGCGGGCGGTGGGGATGGGGGTCGGGACATGGAGCGGGCCGGGGGTGCCGGAGCATGGCGCCCGCATTATAGGAAGCGGCCGATGTCGGTTCCAGGCAACGGGCGCGGGCGGTGCGGTGCGATGCTGCGCGAGATTTCTCTGGGCGATGCGGGGCGTTACTGCTAGGATTGAACGCAATGGGCATTGTGCAGGCCGGTCCGGTCCGGCCCATGGGGGTGGGATTTGACTGCATTCGGATCACTGTTCAGTCGCGAGCCAGCCCCGCTGCTCGGCATCGACATCAGCTCCACCACCCTGAAGCTGGTGGAGCTGGGCCGCGGGCGCAATGGCGGCTATGCCTTGCTGCACTGCGCGATCGAGCCGCTGGACAAGGGCTGGATCGCAGAGGGCAATATCGAGAAGTTCGACGAGGTGGCCGAGGCGCTGCGCCGGCTGGTGCGCAAGGCCGGCACCAAGACCAAGAACGTCGCGCTGGCCCTGCCCGGCTCGGCGGTGATCACGCGCAAGGTCAGCCTGCCCGCCGGCCTGACGGAGGACGAGCTGGAAGTCCAGGTCGAGGCGGAGGCGGCGCAACTGATTCCCTTCCCGCTGTCCGAAGTCGCGCTGGACTTTTGCGTCATCGGGCCGTCGGCCACCGCCCCTGGGTATAACGAGGTGCTGGTGGCCGCCTCCCGCAAGGAGAAGGTGTCCGACCGGCAAGGGCTGGCCGAGGCGGCGGGCCTCAACCCGGTGATCATGGACGTCGAGTCCTACGCGTCGCGGCTGGCTGCGCGCCGGGCCATCGAGCGGCTGCCCAACCAGGGCAACAACCTGCTCGTCGCATTGTTCGAGATCGGCTCGCAGTCCACGGGCCTGCAGGTCATCCGCAACGACGAGATGATCTACGAGCGCGACCAGCCGGTCGGCGGCGCGGCGCTGACCCAGGTGATTGCGCGCCAGTACGGCATTTCCCTGGAAGAGGCGGAGCAGAAAAAGAAAACCGGCAACGGCCTGCCGGCCGACTACCCGCAGACGGTGCTGCAGCCGTTTCTGGACACCCTGGGGCAGGAGCTGGGCCGTGCGCTGCAGTTCTTTTTCACCAGCACGCCGCACAACAAGGTGGACCACATCCTGCTGTCCGGCGGTGCGGCCAGCCTGCCCGGCGTGGCCGAGGCGGTCATGACCCAGACGGGCTTTGCCACCAGTGTGCTCAATCCCTTCGAGGGCATGACCCTGCCACCCAACCTGCCCGCCGCGCGCCTGGCCATGGAGGCGACGTCCTACCTGGTGGCCACGGGGCTGGCCTTGCGGAGGTTCATGCCATGATCGCCATCAACCTGCTGCCCCACCGCGAGTGGGCGCGCAAGAGGCGGCGCGAGGCATTCTTCGTGCATCTGGCGCTGGCGGCGCTTGCCGGGGTGGCGCTGGCGGGCGTGGTGTACACGGTTTTCGAGGCGCGCATCGCCGCCCAGCAGGGGCGCAACCAGCAGCTGCAGGCCGAAATCGCCAAGCTCGACCAGCAGATCAAGGAAATCGCCACCCTGCAAACCGAGCTGGATGCCCTCAAGGCGCGCCAGGACGCCGTCGAGAGCCTGCAGGCCGACCGCAACCTGCCGGTTCACCTGCTCAACGAGCTGGTGCGGCGGCTGCCCGACGGGGTGTACCTGCGCTCG
Source organism: Tepidimonas fonticaldi (assembly GCF_001675355.1). Classification (NCBI taxonomy): domain Bacteria; kingdom Pseudomonadati; phylum Pseudomonadota; class Betaproteobacteria; order Burkholderiales; genus Tepidimonas; species Tepidimonas fonticaldi. The sequence continues at coordinate 12,042 of NZ_LZDH01000001.1, forward strand.
ATCAAGCAGGAGGGCAGCGGCATCGCGATCACCGGGGTGGCCCAGTCGCAGGAGCGCGTCTCCGAGCTGCTGCGCAACCTGTCCACCCAGAGCCCCTGGCTGCGGCAGCCGCAGCTCATCGAGATCACGGCCGGCACCCAGAACTTCAACCCGGGCGGGCAGCGCCGGGTCTTCAACTTTGCGCTGCGCGTCGTGCAGGGCAAGGGCGAGGGGGCGGACAAGGCGGGCGGCGGGGCGCCGGCCCCCGCTGGCAAGGGCGGGGCGGTCTGACCCCGCAACCGGACGACACCATGGCCTCCAAACGCAAACCCTCCTCCATCGACTGGGCCGATCTGCAGCAGACCCTGCAGCGCCAGTTCAGCGGGCTGGACCCCAACGATCCGTCCCGCTGGCCGGCGCTGCCGCGGGCCTTGCTGCTGGTGGCGGTGGCGGTTTTCATCGTCGTGGCGCTGTGGTACGTCTGGTTGTCCGACCGCCGCGATGCGCTCGAAGCCGCCCAGCGCCGCGAAGGCGAGCTGCGCACCGAATACACGCAAAAGGTCGCCAAGGCCGTCGCCCTCGACGCGCTGAAGGCGCAACTGGAGCAGGTGCGGCAATACGTCGCGCAACTGGAAAAGCAACTGCCCAACCGCGCCGAGATGGATGCCCTGCTGTCCGACATCAACCAGGCCGGCATCGGCCGCGGGTTGCAGTTCGAGCTCTTTCGCCCCGGGCAGGAGACGGTGCGCGACTACTATGCCGAGCTGCCCATCACCGTGCGTGTGAGCGGCTCCTACCACGACATTGGCATGTTCGTCTCCGACATTGCCCATCTGTCGCGCATCGTGACGCTCAACAATGTGTCGATCAACCCGGTGGCCAACCGCAACGACCTGCTGACCATGGAGGCCACCGCCAAGACCTTCCGCTATCTGGACCCCGACGAAGTGCTGGCCCAGAAGTCGGCGGCCAAAGCGGCCCAGGGAGGCAAGAAATGACCCCGCGCGCGCATCCCCTGCGATCCGTTTGGGGCGGTCTCGCCATCGTGGCCGTGTCGGCGGGGTTGTTGGGCTGCTCCGGCGGCAACGACGAGGATCTGGCGCAGTGGATGGCGCGTCAGCGCGCATCGGCCCAGCCCAAGGTGACCCCCATTCAGCCGCCCACCGCCTACCAGCCGCAGGCGTACGAAGGGGGCGATACCCTGGCCCCCTTCAGCGAGGAAAAGCTGGTCCGCGTGCTGCGCAGCGACGCGGCCAGCGGGGCGGTGTCGCGCTTGATCGAGTCCGAGATGCGCCGGCGCCGCGAGCCGCTGGAGGACTACCCCCTCGACGCGATTGCCATGGTGGGCCTGCTGGACAAGGGCGGTCGCCGCGTGGCGCTGGTCCGCGTCAATGGTTTGCTCTATCAGGTGGCGGCGGGCAATTATCTGGGCCAGAACTACGGGCGGGTGACCGCCATCTCCGACAATCAGATCACGCTGCGCGAGATCGTGCAGGACGCTGCCGGCGAGTGGATCGAGCGCACCGCCACCTTGCAGCTACCGGAAGGAACCGGCAAATGACCTTCGCACATCGATCACCCGGTGATGCACCGCAGCGCCGGCCCCGGGGCCGGCGGTGGATGTCGTTCGCCCTGGCGGCCGCGGTTGTCCTGGCGAGCGGTTGGGCGCAGGCCCAAGGGGCCATCCGCTCCGTCTCGGCGGGCTTCAGCAGCGGCAACGAAGTCATTCGCATCGAAACCACCGAACCCCTGAAGGCCCTGCCCGCCGCGTTCACCATCCAGACGCCCGCGCGCATCGCGCTGGATTTCCCCGCGACCACCAACGCCACCGGCCAAGGGCTGATCGAGATCAACCAGGGCAATCTGCGCTCGGTCAACGTTATCGAGGCCGGTGGCCGCACGCGCCTGGTCCTCAACCTCAACCGCGCCGTGCCCTACGACACCCAGGTCCAGGGCAACGTGCTGTTCGTCACCCTGCAAAACGCGCCCGCTGCCGCGCCGGCCGCCTCGGCTGCGGTGGGCGCCACCACCTTCGACAGCGGCCCTGCGGTCAGCGGCACGACGGCCCTGAGCGACATCGACTTTCGCCGTGGCGAGGACAGCGCCGGCCGCCTGATCGTGGAATTGGGCAACCCGCAAACCGGGGTGGACATTCGGCCGCAAGGGCGCAATCTGGTGGTGGAGTTTTTGCGCACGTCGCTACCCGAGGGCCTGCGCCGGCGCTTGGACGTGACCGACTTTGGCACCCCGGTGCGCACCGTCACCGCCACCCAGACCGGCGACCGCGTGCGCCTGCTGGTGGAAAACACCGGCGAGTGGGAGCACAGCGCCTACCAGAGCGACAACCAGTTCGTGCTGGAGGTGCGCCCGGTCAAGCCCGACCCCAACCGGCTCGTGCAGGGGCCCAAGTACAGCGGCGAGAAGTTGTCCCTCAACTTCCAAAACATCGACGTGCGCTCGCTGCTGCAGGTGATTGCAGACTTCACCAACTTCAACATCATCACCACGGACACCGTGCAGGGCAACCTGACCCTGCGCCTGAAGGACGTGCCCTGGGACCAGGCGCTGGACATCATCCTGGAGGCCAAACAGCTGGGCATGACCAAGACGGGGAATGTCATTCGCGTGGCGCCGAAGAAGGAGCTGGACGACGAGGCCGTGGCACGGCGGGAGGTCAACAAGAAGCTCGAGGCTCTCGAGGTGTTGCAGACGGAGACCTTCCGGCTCAACTTCGCCAAGGCGCAGGAGGCGGCCGAGGCCCTTCGGCAAGGCGTCAACACCGGATCGGGCGAGAACGCCAGCACCAATCGCCTGCTGTCACCGCGCGGCTCGGTCATTGCCGATGTGCGCACCAACCAGGTGTTCGTCACCGACGTGGCCTCGCGGCTGGAGGCGGTGCGTCAGTTTATGGCTAAGGTCGACACGCCGAGGCGGCAGGTCATGATCCAGGCACGTATCGTCGAGGCGCGCGAGGGCTTCAGCCGCTCGCTGGGCGTGCGGCTGGGTGGGGCTGACCTGCGCACGATCCGCGGCGGCGATGCAGGCTACAGCGTCGGGGGGACTGCGCGCGCCGCCATTGCTGGCTCCTACGACGCCATCACGTCGACCACCGGGCAGACTGCCAACCTGATGACCAACGCGAACACGACATTCGTCAGCCTGCCGGCGCGCAGCGGCCTGTCTGGGGCGGAAGTGCCGCGGTTCGCGATCTCCCTCTTCAGTCCGGCGGCCAACCGCTTTCTGAACCTGGAGCTGTCGGCACTGGAGTCGGACAACCAGGGGCGAATCATTTCCAGTCCCCGTGTGCTCACGGGTGACCTGACCAAGGCGACCATCAAGCAGGGCGACCAGATCCGCTTCATCCGTCGGCGACAGGCTGCCAACGGTCAGATTGAGGATGTCATCGAGACTATCGACGCTAACCTGCAGCTTGAGGTGGAGCCGCAGATCACGCCCTCCGGGCAGGTGATGGTGAAACTGAAGGCCGCGAAGAACCGTCTGCTGCGCATCACCGACGCCGGGCCGCAGCTGGATGTGCGTGAAGTGCAGACCGACGTCATGGTGGAGAATGGCGGTACCGTGATGATCGGGGGCATATTCGAGCATGAGGAGTCGCAAGGTGTCGACAAGGTGCCAGTGCTCGGAGACGTGCCGGTAGTCGGCAACTTGTTCAAGAGCCGTAACCGCGACACGCAGAAGCGCGAGATGGTGATCTTCCTGACCCCGTACATCGTCGATGGCGCGGCGACGCCCTTCCAATGAGGTTGTGAATATGGAACGCTGGTTCATCCGTTGGCCTATGAAGCCGTTGTGGGCGATCGCTGCACTCATCGCCGGTCTGCTGACCGTGGCCTGCGGTGGTGGTGGCGGTTCCCCCGGTGCGAATCCGAACACGGGCGCGCTTTCGGTCGGTGGGGTGTCTGCGGTCACCGTTTTGCCGGGTGAGTCCAAACTGCTTCCCGTGACCGGTGGCGTGCCGCCCTATCGCGCGGTGACCTCCGAAGCCGCCGTGGCCGTGGCGGCCATGGATGGCAATTCGCTGGTCGTTGGTGGCATCGCGCCGGGGGCGTCTACCAACGTGATTGTCACGGACTATGCCGGCACGAGCAAAACGGTGTCCGTGACGGTGGGGACGAGTGTGCCCCTGTACACGACGGCCCCGGCTGCGCTGACGATTGGGGTGGGGTCATCACAGGCGCGCACCTTCCGTGTCAGCGGTGGGGTGAAGCCCTACACCATTACTGGCAGCGCACCCTTGGTCGCGACCGTCACCCAGCTGAATGCGGAGGAATGGAGCATTCAGGGGGTGGCCATCGGCGACATGAAGGTTCGTATCCGAGACGCCGCCGGCAAGGAGTTGGAAGTGGCGGTGACGGTGGGCTCACCGGAGCTGCGCATTTCTTCGGACAACCTGACCCTACCGATTGGTATCCCTGCGACGGTGGTGCTGTCCGGAGGGCAAAAACCGTACTCGATCGCGGGCGGTATTCCCGCCGCCATCCAAGTCCGGCTGCTTCCGGGATCGGACAGCGAGTTCGAGATTCTCGGTCTGCTGGCCACGGGTGACGTCGACGTCGTGTTTTCCGATGCCTCTGGGAAAACGGTGAAGACGAAAGTCACGATCAATACGGCCACGACACAAATCCGTGTTTCGCCCTCGGCGGTGAGTTTGGGCGAGCAGTCGGGTTCGTCGGTTAGGTTCAGTTTCTTGACGGCGGCCAAGGGTGCGCCGACGGTTCTCAGCAGTTTCCCGGGACTGGTGTCGGTGTCGGCGGTCACGGCGCCGGAGTTCAATGCCGATGGTTCGATCAAGACGCCCGGCTCCTTCGTGGGTACGGTATCGGGCACGACCTGTGTGAAGGCGGACACCCCGGTCACGCTGACGGTCATCGACAGCCATGGGTCGATCGGGACGGCGGTGGTGACGGTGGTGGACACCAATCCGGCCTCTTGTCCCTAATGGCTGGCCATGTCATCTTGATCGGCCTGCCCGGCGCCGGCAAGACCACAGTCGGCCGGCAGCTGGCGCGGCGGTTGCAGCTGCCATTCGTCGATTCCGACGCCGTGATCGAGGAGCGGCTCGGCTGCAGCATTCGCGAGTTCTTCGAGCGGGAGGGCGAGGAGCCCTTCCGCGACGTGGAGGAGGCGGTGCTCGACGAGCTGACGCGCGGCGAGTCGTGCGTGCTGTCCACCGGCGGCGGGGCGGTGCTGCGGCCGGCCAACCGGCAGCGGCTGCGTGCGCGCGGCCGGGTGTTCTACCTGCGCTCCACGCCGGAGGAGCTGATGCGCCGGCTGCGCCATGACCGCACGCGCCCGCTGCTGCAGGTGGCCGATCCGCTGCAGCGGCTGCGCGAGCTGCACGGGGTGCGCGACCCGCTGTACCGCGAGACGGCGCACTACGTGATCGAGACCGGGCGCCCGTCGGTGGCCACCCTCGTCAACATGATCCTGATGCAGCTGGAGCTGGACGCCGAGGCGGCCCGGGGCGTGGCGGCCGGCTAAACTCGTGGCATGTCCACGCCTGCCGCCGCCATCGCCGAAGCCCCCGCGTTCGCGCCCGCCGCCACCGTGCTGCACACGGTGAGCATCGACCTCGGGGAGCGCAGCTACCCGATCGTCATCGGCACCGGGCTGCTGGACGACCCGGCCACCTCGGCCGGCCTGCCGCGCGCGGCCACCGCCGCCATCGTCACCAACACGGTGGTGGCGCCGCTGTACCTGGCGCGGCTGCGCGCGACGCTGCAGCCACACTATGCGCGCGTGCTGGAGGTGGTGCTGCCCGACGGCGAGGCGCACAAGGACTGGCCGACGCTCAACCGCATCTTCGACGCGCTGCTGGCCGCCGGGGCGGATCGCAAGACGGTGCTGTTCGCGCTGGGCGGCGGCGTGATCGGCGACATGACCGGCTTTGCCGCCGCGTGCTACATGCGCGGCGTGCCGTTCGTGCAGGTGCCGACCACCCTGCTGGCGCAGGTGGATTCCTCGGTTGGCGGCAAGACGGCGATCAACCACCCGCTCGGCAAGAACATGATCGGGGCGTTCTACCAGCCGGTGCGGGTGGTGTGCGATCTGGCGACGCTGGCCACCCTGCCGCCGCGCGAGTTCGCCGCCGGGCTGGCGGAGGTTATCAAGTACGGGCCGATCGCCGACGTGGCCTTCCTCGACTGGGTGGAAGCGAATGTCCAGCACCTGGTGGCGCGCGACGCCGCGGCGCTGGCGCACGCCGTGCGGCGCAGCTGCGAGATCAAGGCCGCCGTCGTCGGGCAGGACGAGCGCGAGTCCGGCCTGCGCGCGATCCTCAACTTTGGCCACACCTTCGGCCACGCGATCGAGGCGGGCCTCGGCTACGGCGCCTGGCTGCACGGCGAGGCGGTCGGCTGCGGTATGGTGATGGCGGCGGAGCTGTCGCGCCGGCTCGGGTTGGTGTCGCCCGCCTGGGTGGCGCGGCTGGAGCGGCTGGTGGCCGCGGCCGGCCTGCCGGTGCGCGCGCCGGTGTTGGGGTCGGACAACGCCGCGCGCTACCTGGAGCTGATGCGGGTGGACAAGAAGGCCGAGGGCGGCGAGATCCGCTTCGTCGTCGTCGACGAGGCCGGGCACGCCTTGGTGCGCCCGGCACCGGATGCGCTGGTGGCCGAGGTGATCGCGGCGCGCTGCGCCACCTGAGCCGCCGGCCGGCGAGGAAGGGCAGGGCGCCATGACCCCGGTGCTGCCGACGCTGGCCGAGGAGGTGGCCGCCATGGGCGTGCTGCCCTGGCCGGCCGGGACGCTGGCGCCGTGGGCATGCGACCCCGCGCGCAGCCGCGGCCGGCGCCATCCGGAGCCGCCGGCGCCGACGCGCAACCCGTTCCAGCGCGACCGCGACCGCGTCATCCACTCCACCGCGTTTCGCCGCCTGGTCTACAAGACGCAGGTGTTCCTCAACCACGAGGGCGACCTGTTCCGCACGCGGCTGACCCACTCGCTGGAGGTGGCGCAGCTCGGCCGCAGCATCGCCCGTGCGCTGGGCCTGCACGAGGATCTGGTAGAGGCGATCGCGCTGGCGCACGACCTGGGGCACACGCCGTTCGGCCACGCCGGGCAGGACGCGCTCAACGCCTGCCTGCACGCCGACGACGGCCCGTGGGCGGCCGAGCCGCGCGGGCCGGATGAGCCGCACGGCGGCTTCGAGCACAACCTGCAGAGCCTGCGCGTGGTCGACGAGCTGGAGGAGCGCTACCCCGAGTTCGACGGCCTCAACCTCAGCTTCGAGACGCGCGAGGGCATCCTGAAGCATTGCGCGCGCGCCAACGCCGAGTGGCTGGAGGCGCGCGAGCCGGGCGGCGTGGGGGCGCGCTTCCTGCGCGGCGAGTCGCCGTCGCTGGAGGCGCAGCTGGCCAACGTCGCCGACGAGATCGCCTACAACGCGCACGACATCGACGACGGCGTGCGCAGCGGCCTGCTGACGCTGGAGCAGCTGGAGCAGGTCGAGCTGTTCGACGCCTTCCGCCGCGAGGCGCTGGCGCAGCATCCGCACCTGCGGGGACGGCGGCTGCTGTACGAGGCGATCCGCCGCATGCTCAGCGCGCAGGTGTACGACGTGATCGCCGCCACGCGCACGGCCCTGAGCGTCGCCGGCGTGCAGTCCGTGGCCGACGTGCGCGCGCAGCCGCCGCTGCTGGGCTTTTCGCCGGCGATGCGCGAGGCGTCGGCGCGGCTCAAGCGCTTCCTGCTCGTCAACCTGTACCGCCACCCGCAGGTGATGGAGACCACGGCGCGCGCGCGCCAGGTGGTGGCGGACCTGTACCGCGCCTACTGCGCCGACCCCGCGCGGTTGCCCGCGCAGCGGCGCCGCGCCGGGCTGTCGCTGCGGCGGCAGGTGGCCGACCACATCGCCGGCATGACCGACCGCTACGCGATCCGCGAGCACGAGCGGCTGACCGGCCAGCGGCTGTTCGTCTGACCGCCTATGCCCAGCGCGCAACCCGGCCCCCGCGACCGCCAGCCCGTGCCGGCGCAGGCGCGGCTGATCGTCGCTGTGGGCATTGCCAGCGCGCTGCATGTGGGCAAACTGCCCCCGGCGCTGCCCGTGCTGGCGCAGGAACTGGGGCTGACCCTGGTGCAGGGGGGCTTTTTGCTCTCCATGATCCAGTTGGCCGGCATGAGCATGGGGGCGCTGTTCGGGCAACTGGCCGACCGGCTGGGGCCGCGGCGCGTCATGATGGCGGGTTTGCTATTGCTGGCCGCGGGCAGCGCGCTGGGGGCGCTGGTGCCGGCGGCGCACCTGTTGCTGTGGACGCGCGGCATCGAGGGCTTCGGGTTCTTGATGGCCGTCTTGCCCGCGCCGGGCCTGTTGCGCCGGTCGGTGACCGAGCCGGCCGTGCTCAACCGCGCCTTGGGCTGGTGGGGGGCGTATATGCCGATCGGGACGGCGACGGGGCTGCTGCTGGCCCCCGCCTTGCATGCCGCCGTCGGTTGGCGTACGGCGTGGGGCTTGCTGGCGGGCTTGGCGGTGTTGTGCGCGGTGGCCGTGCGCGCGCGATTAGCCCCGGACGCCCCGGACGGGCCGGCCGCCGTTGCGGGAGGGGCGTGGGGCGCGGCATGGCAGGGCCTGCGCTCGACGCTGTCGGCGCCTGGGCCGTGGTTGGTCGCCGCGGCGTTTTTGATGTACTCCGGGCAATGGCTGGCGGTGGTCGGGTTTTTGCCCACCCTCTACACCGAGGCCGGTTGGTCGCCCGCCCGGGTGGGCTGGGCCAGTGCGCTGGCCGCGGGCATCAACCTCACGGGCAACATCGCGGCCGGCCGACTGCTCGCGCGCGGGGTCGCGCCGCGCACCCTGCTGTGGTCGGGCTATACCGCCATGGCCCTGGGGGCGGTGGGCACCTTCACGGCGGGGGCTGGATGGGCGTATGCGTCGGTGTTGGTGTTTTCGGCGGTCGGCGGCCTCATCCCCGGCACCCTGTTCACCCTGGCGGTACGCCTGGCCCCGGGGCCGCAGACGGTTTCGACGACGGTGGGCTGGGTCCAGCAGTTGTCGTCGTTGGGGCAGTTCGTCGGGCCGCCCTTGGTCGCCTGGCTGGCGGCCCGGGTGGGGGGCTGGCATTGGACGTGGTTGGTCAATGTCGCGTGCTGCGCCGTGGGGATGGCATTGGCGGTGGCGCTGCAGGCCCGGCTGGGCCGCTTGTCCGCCCCCGGTGTCCAGCGCACGGGGGGACGCTGAATGGCGCGCCTGCCCCGCCTGTCGGTGACGGATTTGCCCCACCTGGTCCTGTGGCAGGGGCACAACCGGCAGGCCGTGTTTTCGGACGACGACGACCGTCAGGCCTTCCTGGCGCTGCTGGGTGACGGTGCAGCCCGCGAGGGCGTCGAGGTCCATGGCTATGCGTTGCTGGACGCGGGCCTGTGGTTGCTGGTCACGCCGCGCCGCGAGGGGGTGCTGTCGCGCCTGATGCAGGGGCTGGGGCGCAGCTATGTGCGCCGCTTCAACGCGCGGCATGGCCGTACCGGCACGCTGTGGGAGGGACGCTACCGCGCCACCGTGCTGGCGCCGGATCGGGTGCTGCCGGCCCTGGTGCTGTTGGACCACGAGCCGGTGCGCGTGGGCCTGGCCCCGTCGCCGGAGGCCTGGCCCTGGTCCACCCACCGCCACTATGCGGGCATCGCGCCGCTGCGTGGCGTGCAGCCGCCCGCGCCCTGGTGGGGCCTGGGGGACACGCCCTTTGCCCGCGAGGCCGCCTACCGCCAGCGCGTGCACGAGGGTTTGCCGCCCGCGCAGGCGCAGGGTTTGCGCGAGGCCGCGATCAAAGGCTGGCCGGTGGGCGATGCCGCCTTTTTGGCCGCGCTGGCGGCGCAGACCGGGCGGCGCACACAACCGGCGCGGCCCGGCCGACCGCGCAAGCGGGTTTGATCTGTCCCTAATAAATCAAAGTACGCGTTTCCGATTTCTAAATCGTACTCTGACCCCAAATAAAGTGCTTGCCCGGTTTGCTGCAATGCACTATGCTGCGGTCCGTCTTTGTCAACCCGGCCAAGGAGTCAGGCGTGACCGCTACCCCCCACACCCTCGCCGCGCAGCACGGTCTGTACGACGCTGCCCTGGAACACGACGCCTGTGGCGTCGGCTTCGTCGCCCACATCAAGGGGCAAAAGAGTCACGCCATCGTGACCCAGGCGCTCAAGATTCTGGAAAACCTCGACCACCGCGGCGCCGTGGGCGCCGATGCGCTGATGGGCGACGGGGCGGGCATCCTGCTGCAGATTCCGGACCCGCTCTACCGCGAAGAGATGGCCAAGCAGGGCGTGACCCTGCCGCCCCCGGGCGAGTACGGCGTGGGCATGATCTTTTTGCCCAAGGAGCACGCCAGCCGTCTGGCCTGCGAGCAGGAGATGGAGCGCGCCATCAAGGCCGAGGGCCAGGTGCTGCTGGGCTGGCGCGACGTGCCCGTGAACAAGGACATGCCCATGTCCCCGACGGTGCGCAAGACCGAGCCCATCATCCGCCAGGTCTTCATCGGCCGCGGCAGCGACGTCATCGTGCAGGACGCGCTGGAGCGCAAGCTGTACGTCATCCGCAAGACCGCCAGCGCCGCCATCCAGCGCCTGCAGCTGACGCACAGCAAGGAATACTATGTGCCCAGCATGAGCAGCCGCACCGTGGTGTACAAGGGGCTGCTGCTGGCCAACCAGGTGGGCGAGTACTACCTGGATTTGCAGGATCCGCGCTGCGTCTCGGCGCTGGGGCTGGTGCACCAGCGCTTCTCGACCAACACTTTCCCCGAGTGGCCGCTGGCGCACCCGTACCGTTATGTGGCCCACAACGGCGAGATCAATACCGTCAAGGGCAACTACAACTGGATGCGCGCGCGCGAGGGCGTGATGGCCTCGCCGGTGCTGGGTGCGGACCTGAAGAAGCTCTACCCGATCAGCTTTGCCGGTCAGTCCGACACCGCCACCTTCGACAACTGCCTGGAGCTGCTGACCATGGCCGGCTATCCGCTGGCGCAGGCGGTCATGATGATGATCCCCGAGCCGTGGGAGCAGCACACGCTGATGGATGAGCGCCGCCGTGCGTTCTACGAGTACCACGCGGCGATGCTGGAGCCGTGGGATGGCCCGGCGTCCATCGTCTTCACCGATGGGCGGCAGATCGGCGCGACGCTGGACCGCAACGGTCTGCGGCCCTCGCGCTATTGCGTCACGGACGACGACTTCGTCATCATGGCGTCCGAGTCCGGCGTGCTGCCAGTGCCCGAGAGCAAGATCGTGCGCAAGTGGCGCCTGCAGCCGGGCAAGATGTTCCTGATCGATCTGGAGCAGGGCCGCCTGATCGACGACGAGGAGGTCAAGGCGACGCTGGCCAACGCCAAGCCCTACAAGCAGTGGATCGAAAACCTGCGCATCCACTTGGACGATGTGCAGCGCCCCGTCGCCGGCGACGACGAGGCCAGCGTGCGCACCGTGGCCGACGAATCGTCCCACGCCGCGATGGAGCAGGTGGACGCCCAGTTGCTCGACCTGCAGCAGGCCTTTGGCTACACGCAGGAGGACATCAAGTTCCTGATGGCGCCGATGGCGCAAAACGGCGAGGAGGGCGTCGGCTCGATGGGCAACGACAGCCCGCTGCCCGTGTTGTCGGACCGGCCCAAGCCGCTCTACAACTACTTCAAACAGCTGTTCGCGCAGGTCACCAACCCGCCGATCGACCCGATCCGCGAGGCGATCGTGATGTCGCTGGTGTCGTTCGTCGGCCCGCGCCCCAACCTGCTGGACATCAACCAGGTCAACCCGCCGATGCGGCTGGAGGTCAGCCAGCCCGTGCTCAACCACGCCGACATGGCCAAGCTGCGCGACATCGAGCGGCGCACCGGCGGCAAGTTCAAGAGCAGCACGCTGGACATCACCTACCCCGTGGGCTGGGGCAAGGAAGGGGTGGAGGCCAAGCTCGCCTCGCTGTGCGCCGAGGCGGTCGATGCCATCCGCAGCGGCAGCAACATCCTGATCGTCAGCGACCGCGGCGTCAACCGCGAGCGCGTGGCTATCCCCGCCTTGCTGGCGCTGTCGGCGGTGCACCAGCACCTGATCCGCGAGGGCCTGCGCACCGCCACCGGCCTGGTGGTGGAGACCGGCAGCGCGCGCGAGGTGCACCACTTCGCGGTGCTGGCCGGCTATGGCGCCGAGGCCGTCCACCCCTATCTGGCGCTGGATACGCTCAAGGCCATCCACCAGGACCTGCCCGGCGATCTATCGGCCGACAAGGCGATCGCCAACTACATCAAGGCGGTTGGCAAGGGCCTGTCCAAGATCATGTCCAAGATGGGCGTGTCCACCTACATGAGCTACTGCGGCGCGCAGCTGTTCGAGGCGGTGGGCATCAACAGCGCGACGATCGAAAAGTACTTCACCGGCACCGCCAGCCGCGTCGAGGGCATCGGCGTGTTCGAGATTGCCGAGGAGGCCATCCGCCTGCACCGGAGTGCCTTCGGTGACGACCCGCTGCTGACCGACATGCTGGACGTGGGCGGCGAGTACGCCTGGCGCGCGCGCGGCGAAGAGCACATGTGGACACCCGACGCCATCGCCAAGCTGCAGCACGCCACGCGCGCCGGCAACTACGCGACCTACAAGGAGTACGCGCAGATCATCAACGACCAGTCGCGCCGCCACATGACGCTGCGCGGGCTGTTCGAGTTCAAGGTCGATCCGGCCAAGGCGATCCCGATCGAAGAGGTCGAGCCGGCCAGCGAGATCGTCAAGCGCTTTGCCACCGGCGCGATGTCGCTCGGCTCCATCAGCACCGAGGCGCACGCCACGCTGGCCGTCGCCATGAACCGCATCGGCGGCAAGAGCAACACCGGCGAGGGCGGCGAGGACCCGGCGCGCTACCGCAACGAACTCAAGGGCATCCCCATCCGCCAAGGCGAGACCCTGGCGTCGGTGATCGGTGCGGACAAGGTCGAGGCCGACATTCCGCTGCAGGCGGGCGACAGCCTGCGCTCGCGGATCAAGCAGGTGGCCTCCGGGCGCTTCGGCGTGACGGCGGAGTACCTGGTCAGCGCCGACCAGATTCAGATCAAGATGGCGCAGGGCGCCAAGCCCGGCGAAGGCGGTCAGTTGCCCGGCACCAAGGTGTCGGAGTACATCGGTTTTCTGCGCTACTCGGTGCCGGGCGTGGGCCTGATCAGCCCGCCGCCGCACCACGACATCTATTCGATCGAGGATCTGGCGCAGCTCATCCACGACCTGAAGAACGTCAACCCGCGCGCGGACATCTCGGTCAAGCTGGTGTCCGAAGTGGGCGTGGGCACGATCGCGGCCGGCGTGGCCAAGGCCAAGGCCGACCACGTCGTCATCGCCGGGCACGACGGCGGCACGGGCGCGTCGCCCTGGTCATCGATCAAGCACGCGGGCAGCCCGTGGGAGATCGGCCTGGCCGAGACGCAGCAGACCCTGGTGCTCAACCGCCTGCGCGGCCGCATCCGCGTCCAAGTGGACGGCCAGATCAAGACCGGCCGCGACGTGGTGATCGGCGCGCTGCTGGGCGCGGACGAGTTCGGCTTCGCCACCGCGCCGCTGGTGGTGGAGGGCTGCATCATGATGCGCAAGTGCCACCTCAACACCTGCCCGGTGGGGGTGGCCACGCAGGATCCGGTGCTGCGGCGCAAGTTCGCCGGCAAGCCCGAGCACGTCGTCAACTACTTCTTCTTCGTCGCCGAGGAGGTGCGCGCCATCATGGCGCAGCTGGGCATCCGCCGCTTCGACGACCTGATCGGGCGCACCGACCTGCTCGACATGAAGAAGGGCATCGACCACTGGAAGGCCAAGGGGTTGGATTACAGCCGCCTGCTGTATCAGCCGCCCACGTCGGCCGAGGTGGCCCACCGCCATGTCGAGACCCAGGACCACGGGCTGGACAAGGCGCTGGACGTCAAGCTGATCGAGAAGTCCCGCCCGGCCATCGAGCGTGGCGAGAAGGTGCACTTCATCGAGAGCGTGCGCAACGTCAACCGCACGGTCGGCGCGATGCTGTCGGGTGAGGTGACGCGCCACCACCCCGAGGGGCTGCCCGATGACACCATCCGCATCCAGATGGAAGGCACGGGCGGTCAGTCGTTCGGCGCCTTCCTCTGCAAGGGCATCACGCTGTACCTGATCGGCGACGCCAACGACTACACCGGCAAGGGCCTGTCGGGCGGCCGCATCGTCGTGCGGCCCAGCATCGACTTCCGCGGTGACGCGGGGCAGAACATCATCGTCGGCAACACGGTGCTCTACGGCGCTACGCGCGGCGAGGCGTTCTTCCGCGGCGTGGCGGGCGAGCGCTTCGCGGTGCGCCTGTCGGGTGCCACCGCCGTGGTGGAAGGCACCGGCGACCACGGCTGCGAATACATGACCGGCGGCACGGTGGTGGTGCTGGGCAAGACCGGGCGCAACTTTGCCGCCGGCATGAGCGGCGGCATCGCCTACGTCTACGACGAGGACGGGCTGTTTGCCAAGCGCTGCAACACGGCGATGGTGGCGCTCGACCGCGTGGTCACCAGCGCCGAACAAGAGGCGACCGTGGACCGCGCCGTCTGGCACCGCGGCCAGACCGACGAGGCGCAGCTGCGCCAGCTGCTGGAGGACCACCACCGCTGGACCGGCTCGACCAAGGCGCGCGCGCTGCTGGACGACTGGGCGACCGCGCGCACGCGCTTCGTCAAGGTCTTCCCGCATGAATACAAGCGCGCGCTGGCGGAAAACGCCGCCAAAGGCACCGCCGCCCCGGCCGAGCCTGCTGCGGCCAAGCCGGCCAAGGCCCGCAAGACCGCCGCGGCCTGAGCGCCACCGACCATCGCATCACGAGGCAACCGATCATGGGAAAGATCACCGGCTTCATGGAATTCGAGCGCGTCGAGGAGGGCTACCAGCCCCCCGCCGAGCGGCTCAAGCACTACCGCGAGTTCGTTATCGGCCTGGATGACGCGCAGGCCAAGGTGCAGGGCGCGCGCTGCATGGACTGCGGCACGCCGTTTTGCAACAACGGCTGCCCCATCAACAACATCATTCCGGACTTCAACGATCTGGTCTACCGCGGCGACTGGAAGAACGCCATCGCCGTGCTGCACAGCACCAACAACTTCCCGGAGTTCACCGGGCGCATCTGCCCGGCGCCGTGCGAGGCGGCGTGCGTGCTCAACATCAACGACGATCCGGTGGGCATCAAGTCCATCGAGCACGCCATCATCGACCGTGCCTGGGCCGAGGGCTGGGTCGTGCCCCAGCCGCCCAAGGCCAAGACGGGCAAGAAGGTGGCGGTCGTGGGCTCCGGCCCGGCCGGGCTGGCGGCGGCGCAGCAGCTGGCGCGCGCCGGCCACGACGTGACGGTATTCGAGAAGAACGACCGCATCGGCGGCCTGCTGCGCTACGGCATCCCCGACTTCAAGATGGAGAAGTGGCTGATCGACCGCCGCATCGAGCAGATGCAGGCCGAGGGTGTCACCTTCCGCACCCGCGTGCTGGTCGGCGCCCTGCCCGACGGCAGCAAGGTCACCAACGACGCGCGCGAAGTGGTCAGCCCCGAGCAACTGCGCGCCGAGTTCGACGCCGTGCTGCTGTGCGGCGGCGCCGAGCAACCGCGCGACCTGCCCGTGCCGGGGCGCGAGCTGGACGGCATCCATTTCGCGATGGAGTTTTTGCCGCAGCAAAACAAGGTCAACGCCGGCGACAAGCTCAAAAAGCAGATCCGCGCCGACGGCAAGCACGTCATCGTCATCGGTGGCGGCGACACCGGCAGCGACTGCGTGGGAACCTCCAACCGCCATGGTGCGGCCAGCGTGACGCAGTTCGAGGTGATGCCGCAGCCGCCCGCGCAGGAGAACAAGCCGCTGACCTGGCCGTACTGGCCACTGAAGCTGCGCACCAGCTCCAGCCACGAAGAGGGCTGCCAGCGCGAGTTCGCCATCGCCACCAAGGCGTTCGTCGGCAAGGGCGGCAAGGTCACCGGGGTGCAGACCGTGCACGTCGAAATGAAGGACGGCAAGTTGGTCGAAATCCCGGGCACCGAGAAAGAATACAAGGCCGACCTGGTGCTGCTGGCGATGGGGTTTGTGTCGCCGATCGCCTCGGTGCTGGACGCCTTTGGCGTCGAGAAGGATGCGCGCGGCAACGCCAAGGCCAGCACCGAGCTGGTCGGCGGCTATGCCACCAACGTGCCCCAGGTGTTTGCCGCCGGCGACATGCGCCGCGGCCAGTCGCTGGTGGTGTGGGCGATCCGCGAAGGCCGCCAGGCCGCGCGCGCGGTGGACGAGTACCTGATGGGTGCCAGCCTGCTGCCGCGCTGACCTGCGCGGCGGCCCCGCGGGGCCACCGCGCCGACGCGGCTGCGGCTGATCCCTTATGATCGGGCCGACCCTGCGTCGGCCTTTTTGATCGTTGTTGCGTATGAGCACCGAGCCCCTCGTCGAACTGCGTGACGTCACCTTCGGGTATGACGAGCGCATCGTGCTCGACCGCATCAGCTTGCACGTGCCGCGGGGCCAGGTGACGGTCATCATGGGCGCCTCGGGTGGCGGCAAGACGACCGTGCTGCGCCTCATCGGCGGCTTGGTGCGCGCCCAGCACGGCCAGGTGTGTTTCGACGGTCAGGATGTGGGCGCGCTGGACCGCAAGGGCCTGTACGCGGCGCGGCGGCGCATGGGCATGCTGTTTCAGTACGGCGCGCTGTTCACCGATTTGTCGGTGTTCGACAACGTGGCCTTCCCGCTGCGTGAGCACACCCGCTTGCCCGAGCCACTGATCCGCGACATCGTGCTGATGAAGCTGCACGCCGTGGGCCTGCGCGGCGCGCGCGACCTGATGCCCGCGGCGCTGTCGGGTGGCATGGCGCGCCGGGTGGCGCTGGCGCGCGCCATCGCGCTGGACCCCGAGTTGATCATGTATGACGAGCCGTTTGCGGGGCTGGATCCGATCTCGCTGGGCACCGCCGCGCGCCTGATCCGCCAGCTCAACGACACGCTGGGGCTCACCAGCATCATGGTGTCGCATGATCTGGACACCGCCTTTGCCGTGGCCGACCACATGGTGGTGTTGGCCAACGGGCGGGTGGCGGTGCAGGGCACGCCCGACGAGGTGCGCCGCTGCCCGGACCCGTTGGTGCAGCAATTCATCACCGCCGCGCCCGAGGGGCCGGTGCATTTTCACTACGCCGCCCCGGCCGTGGCCGAGGACTACGGTCCGGAGGCAGCGCGATGAAGGGGGTGTCGATGCTGGCGGCGTTGGGTGCGGCGGTGCGCGGCAAGCTGGCGGATCTGGGCTGGGGGGCGCGGCTGCTGTTGCGGTTGCTGGCGGGATGCCCCCAGGCGTTGCGGCGCTTTGGCCTGGTGCGCGATCAAATCCACTTTCTGGGCAACCACTCGCTGTCGATCATCACTGTCTCCGGCTTGTTCGTCGGCTTCGTGCTCGGGTTGCAGGGCTACTACACGTTGCAGCGCTACGGCTCGGCCGAATCGCTCGGGCTGCTGGTGACGCTGAGCTTGGTGCGCGAGCTCGGCCCGGTGGTGACAGCGCTGCTGTTTGCCGGCCGCGCGGGTACGTCGCTGACGGCGGAGATCGGCCTCATGAAAGCCGGCGAACAGCTCAGCGTGATGGAGATGATGGCGGTCGACCCCATCGACCGCGTGCTGGCGCCGCGCTTCGTGGCCGGGGTGGTGGCGCTGCCATTGCTGGCGGCGGTGTTCAGCAGCATGGGCATCGTTGGTGGCTGGATCGTCGGGGTGCCCATGATCGGTGTCGATGGCGGGGCGTTTTGGAGCCAGGTGCAAAGTGGCGTGGACGTGTGGTCTGACGTCGGCAACGGCATCATCAAGAGCGTGGTGTTCGGGATCGCGGTGACCTTCATCGCGCTGCTGCAGGGCTTCGAGTCGCACCCGACGCCGGAGGGCGTCTCGCGCGCGACGACGCGCACCGTGGTGATGGCGTCGCTGACGGTGCTGGGGCTGGACTTCATCCTGACCGCGCTGATGTTCACGATCTGATCAGGGAAGGATTCGACGGATGCAACGTTCCAAGATCGATGTCTGGGTGGGCCTGTTCGTGCTGATCGGCGCGGCGGCCATCCTGTTTCTGGCGCTGCAGGCGGCCAACCTGCTCAACTTGAGCTTTGCGCCGACCTACCGCGTCACCGCCACGTTCGACAACGTCGGCTCGCTCAAGCCCAAGGCGGCGGTGCGCAGCGCGGGCGTGCTGGTCGGGCGCGTGGAGTCCATCACCTTCGACGACAAGACGTTTCAGGCGCGCGTGGTGTTGGCGCTGGAGTCGCGCTACACCTTCCCGAAGGACAGCTCGTTCAAGATCCTGACCAGCGGGCTGCTGGGCGAGCAGTACATCGGCATCGAGCCGGGCGGCGCAGACGCGAATCTGGCTGCGGGCGATGTGGTGGCGCAAACCCAGTCCGCCGTGGTGCTGGAAAACCTGATCGGCCAGTTCCTGTTCAACAAGGCCGCCGAGGCGGGGGACGGCAAATGAGCCAAGTAACCCTGCACAGCCGGGCCGCGCGTCTGATCGGCCTGGGAGGCGTGCTCGCGGCCCTGGCCGGTTGCGCCACCGGGCCCGACGCGCATCCGCGTGATCCCCTGGAGCCGTTCAACCGCGGCGTCTATCAGTTCAACGAGGCGGTGGACCGCGCGGTGCTCAAGCCCGTCGCCGAAGGCTATGTGGCGGCCGTGCCCTCACCGGTGCGCACTGGGGTGGGCAACTTTTTTGGCAATCTGCGCGACCTGTGGTCGGCCGTGAACGCGGCCTTACAGGCCCGCCCGCAGCCCGCGGTGGAAAACGCCATGCGCTTTGGCGTCAACACCCTTCTCGGCTTTGGGGGGGTGATCGACCTGGCGACGGAGATGAGCATCCCCCGCACGACGCTGGACTTTGGCCACACCCTGGGCCGCTGGGGCGTGCCGTCAGGGCCGTATCTGGTGCTGCCGCTGTTGGGCCCGTCCAGCGTGCGCGAGGCCGTGGCGCTGCCCGTCGACCGCCGGGCGGACCCCGTGTCGCAGGGCATCGACGATGTGGTGACCCGCAACACCGCCCAGACGCTGCGGCTGGTGGACACGCGCGCCACCCTGCTGCGCGCGGGTGACCTGCTGGAGCAGGCGGCGCTGGATAAATATGGTTTTACACGCGACGCCTACCTGGCGCGGCGCCAAAGCCAGGTCGATGCGGCCCGCGGCGACGATGACTGACGTGTGACGACCGTAACCATGGGTAACCGACCGGAACCCGCGGCCGTCCCCCCGACCCCAATGGATATGAGCAAGCCGACCCTACCCCTTTCTGCCCGCCCGGTGGTTGCGATGACCGGCCGCCGCCAGTGGCTGGCCCTGATGGCCGTGGTCGCCGCGGCCGCGCTGCCCGCCTGGCCGTCCCGGGCGCAGGCCACGGAGGCCCCCGATGCGCTGATCCAGCGCGTGGCCAACGATGTGTTCGAGACCGTCAAGCGCGATCCGGCGATCCGCAACGGCGACATGGCCCGCATCGTCGAGCTGGTGGACACCAAGCTGATGCCGCATGTCAATTTCGAGCGCATGACGTCGTCCGCAGTGGGCCGCTTCTGGCGCCAGGCCACGCCCGAGCAGCGCCAGCGTCTGCAAGCCGAGTTCAAGACCCTGCTGGTGCGCACCTATGCCGGCGCGCTGACGCAGATTCGCGACCAAACGCTGGTGATTCGCCCGCTGCGCGCGGCGGCTGGCGCGACCGAGGTGGTCGTGCGCTCCGAAATCCGCGGCAAGGGCGACCCGATCCAGCTCGACTACCGGCTGGAGCAAACCCCGTCGGGCTGGAAGGTCTATGACCTGAATGTGCTCGGCGTGTGGCTGGTCGAGACCTACCGCACCCAGTTCGCGCAGGAGATCGGCGCCAAGGGCATCGATGGGCTGATCGATGCGCTGGCCGAACGCAACCGCGCCAACGCCCAGCGGGGCTGAGCCGCCATGGGGGGGCCGATTGCCTTGACCTTGCCGGCGCTGCCCGCCACCCTGACGCATGCGCAGGCGGCGGCCTATCTGGCCCAGTGCCGCGCGGCGCTGGCCGCTGCGGGCCGCGGCGCGACGGTGCAGCTGGATGCCTCGGCCCTGCACGAGTTCGACTCCTCCGCGCTGGCGGTGCTGCTCGCGGTGCGGCGCGAGGTGCTGGCACGCGGGGCGCACTGGCGGCTGGACGGCCTGAACGAGCGGGCGCGGGTGCTGGCCGGCCTGTACGGCGTGGCCGAACTGCTGCCCGCGTAAAATGACCGGTTTATGTCCGCCGCCATCTCTTTCCAGCAGGTCAACAAGCGTTTCGACACCTCGCGCGGGCCGCTGCAGGCGCTGCAGGATGTGACGTTCGACATCCAGCCGGGCGAATTCTTCGGCCTGCTCGGCCCCAACGGCGCGGGCAAGACCACCCTCATCAGCATCCTGGCGGGTCTGAGCCGGCCGACCCGCGGGCGCGTCACCGTGTTTGGCGCCGATGTGCATGCCCAGCCCATGGAGGCTCGGCGGCGGCTCGGCATCGTGCCGCAGGAGCTGGTGTTCGACCCCTTCTTCACGGTGCGCGAGGCCCTGCGCTTTCAGTCCGGCTACTTTGGCATCCAGGGCAATGGCGCGTGGATCGACGAGCTGCTGGCCGGGCTGGGGCTGGCCGATAAGGCTGACACCAACATGCGCCAGCTCTCCGGCGGCATGAAGCGCCGCGTCATGGTTGCGCAGGCGCTGGTGCACCGGCCCCAGGTCATCGTGCTGGACGAGCCGACCGCCGGCGTGGACGTGGAGCTGCGGCAGACGCTGTGGGCCTTCATCTCGCGCCTCAACCGCGACGGCTGCACCGTGCTGCTGACCACCCACTATCTGGAGGAGGCCGAGGCCCTGTGCGGCCGCATCGCGATGCTGCGGGCCGGCCGCGTGATCGCGCTGGAGCGCACCGCCGAGCTGTTGCGCCGCGCCTCGTCCAACGTGCTGCATTTCAAGACCGATCAGGCCCTGCCGGACGCGCTGGCGGCGCGCGCCCGCGTGACGGGCCGCATCAAGCAGATCAAGGTGCACGACGCCTACGAGGTCGAGCAGACGCTGGCGGCGCTGCGCCAAGCCGGCATCGTCATGGAAGACATCGAGGTCCACAAAGCGGATCTGGAGGATGTGTTCCTGGAGCTGATGGCCGGGCAGCCGGACGGGGAGGGGCGCGCGTGACTGGTTGGCAGACCCTGTTTCTGAAAGAGGTGCTGCGGTTCTGGAAGGTGGCTTTCCAGACCGTGGCCGCGCCGATCGTCACGGCGATTCTGTACCTGCTGATCTTCGGCCATGTGCTGGAGGAGCATGTGCAGGTCTACGACGGTGTGGGCTACACCGCGTTTTTGCTGCCGGGGCTGGCGATGATGAGCCTGCTGCAAAACGCATTTGCCAACAGCTCGTCCAGCCTGATCCAGAGCAAGATCATGGGCAACCTGGTCTTCGTCCTGCTCACCCCGCTGTCGCACCGCGCCTGGTTTGCGGCTTACGTCGGGTCGTCCGTGGTGCGCGGGCTGGTGGTGGGCGCCGGGGTGCTGCTGGTGACGGCCTGGGCGGCGGACCTGCGGTTTGCGCACCCGCTGTGGATCGTGGCGTTTGCCGTGCTGGGCGCGGGGTTGCTGGGGTCGCTGGGGGTCATCGCGGGGCTGTGGGCCGAAAAGTTCGACCAGATGGCCGCCTTCCAGAACTTCATCATCATGCCGATGACGTTTCTCTCCGGCGTGTTCTATTCCATCCATTCGCTGCCCCCCTTCTGGCAGACCGTCAGCCACCTCAATCCGTTTTTCTACATGATCGACGGGGCGCGCTACGGCTTTTTCGGGGTCAGCGACGTTTCGCCCTGGCTGAGTCTGGCGGTGGTGGCGGGGGCTTTCCTGGCCGTGGCCGCTCTGACCTTGCACCTGCTGCGCATCGGGTACAAGATTCGCCATTGACCCTGGGCCATCGATTCCGCGCGTCGCGCAGCGCGCGCCGTGCCGTCCTGCCGCTTTACCCTCCATGATGACTGCCGACCAACTCCGCTCCCTCATCGCTGCCGGCCTGCCCTGCGACCACCTGGAGGTGTCCGGCGACGGCCGCCACTGGGCGGCGGTGATCGTCTCGCCCGCGTTCGAGGGGCGGCGTGCCGTGCAGCGCCACCAGCTGGTCTACGCCACGCTGGGCCAGCGCATCCACACCGACGAGGTGCATGCACTGTCCATGAAGACCTACACCCCGGCCGAGTGGCGTGCCGCCGGCCAGGCCTGAGGGGTCGATGATGGACCGACTCCTGATCCGCGGCGGCCAGCGCCTGCATGGCGAGGTGCTCGTCTCCGGCGCCAAGAACGCGGCGCTGCCCGAGCTGTGCGCGGCGCTGCTGACCGACCAGCCGGTGATGCTGCGCAACGTCCCCCGTTTGCGCGACGTGGCCACCATGCGCACGCTGCTGGAGCGCATGGGCGTGCAAGTGCAAACGCATGACGAGCGCGGCGGCATGACGCTGCACGCCGCGGCGGCACTGGATCCGGTCGCGCCGTACGAGCTGGTCAAGACCATGCGCGCCTCGGTGCTGGTGCTGGGGCCCCTGGTCGCCCGCTGCGGTCAGGCGCGGGTGTCGCTGCCGGGCGGGTGCGCCATCGGCTCGCGGCCGGTGGACCAGCACATCAAGGGCCTGCAGGCCATGGGGGCGGAGATTGCGGTCGAGCACGGCTACATCGAGGCCAGCTTGCCCGCCGGCCGCTCGCGCCTGCGCGGCGCGCGCATCACCACCGACATGGTCACCGTGACCGGCACCGAAAACCTGATGATGGCCGCCACCCTGGCCGAGGGCGAGACGGTGCTGGAAAACGCCGCCCAGGAGCCGGAGGTGGTCGATCTGGCCGAGATGCTGATCCGCATGGGCGCGCGCATCGAGGGGCACGGGACCAGCCGCATCCGCATCGAAGGCGTGCCGGCCTTGGGCGGCACCGAGCACACCGTGGTGGCCGACCGCATCGAGACCGGTACCTTTTTGTGCGCGGTGGCCGCCACCGGCGGCGAGGCCTGGCTGCGCGGCGGGCGGGGGGATCACCTCGATGCCGTCATCGACAAGCTGCGCGAGGCGGGCGCCACCGTGGAGGCCGATGCCACCGGCATCCGCGTGCGCTCGCCGGGCGGCGCGGCCCTGCGCGCGCAGAGCTTTCGCACGACCGAATACCCGGGCTTCCCCACCGACATGCAGGCGCAGTTCATGGCGCTCAACTGCGTGGCGCAGGGGCCCAGCGCCGTCACCGAGACGATTTTCGAAAACCGCTTCATGCATGTGCAGGAGCTGGCCCGGCTGGGCGCGCGCATCCACATCGACGGGCGCACCGCCGTCGTCGAAGGCGGCCAGCGCCTGACCGGTGCCGCCGTCATGGCGACCGATCTGCGCGCGTCGGCCAGTCTGGTGATCGCCGGCCTGGTGGCCGACGGCGAGACGGTCGTCGACCGCATCTACCACCTGGACCGTGGCTACGACCGCATGGAGCGCAAGCTGCGGGCCCTGGGGGCCGACATCGAAAGGATCGCATGAGCGCCGAAACCGTCACCTTGGCCCTGTCCAAGGGCCGCATCTTCGAGGAGACGCTGCCCCTGCTGCGCGCCGCCGGCATCGAGGTGCTGGAAGACCCCGAAACCTCGCGCAAGCTGATCCTGCCCACCAACCGGCCCGAGGTGCGCGTGGTCCTGGTGCGCGCCACCGACGTGCCGACCTATGTGGAGCACGGTGGCGCCGACCTGGGCGTGTGCGGCAAGGACACGCTGATCGAGCACGAGGCCGCCTGGGGCGACGCGGCCCAGGTGGGGCTGTACCGGCCGCTGGATTTGGGCATCGCCCGCTGCCGCATGAGCGTGGCCGTCCCGGCGGACTTCGACTATGTGCGCGCCGTGCGCCAGGGCGCGCGCCTGCGTGTCGCGACCAAATACGTCGCCATCGCGCGCGAGTTTTTTGCCAGCAAGGGCGTGCATGTGGATCTGATCAAGCTCTACGGCAGCATGGAGCTGGCGCCGCTGACCGGGCTGGC
Organism: Tepidimonas fonticaldi; assembly: GCF_001675355.1. Taxonomy (NCBI): domain Bacteria; kingdom Pseudomonadati; phylum Pseudomonadota; class Betaproteobacteria; order Burkholderiales; genus Tepidimonas; species Tepidimonas fonticaldi. The sequence goes on from NZ_LZDH01000001.1 coordinate 36,031, forward strand.
CGACGCCATCGTGGACCTGGTGTCCACCGGCAACACGCTCAAGGCCAACCGGCTGGTGGAGGTCGAGCGCATCATGGACATTTCCTCGCAGCTCGTGGTGCGGCCGACCTCGCTCAAACTCAAGCGCGCGCTCATCCGTCCCATTCTGGATGCCTTCGCGCAGGCGGTGGCGGCACCCGCCGCCTGAGCGGCTGACCCCACCGCCGCCGCCTGCAGGCCGCGTGGGCGGCCCCGCTTTCCCCGCTGTGCTGCGACAATCGTGCCCATGACTGCTGCCGACACCCCCCGAGTCCGGCCCCTGCGGCTGGATACCGCCGATACCGACTTCGAAGCGCGTTTTGCGGCCCGCCTGCATTGGTCGGCGGACACCGATGCGGCGATCGAATCCCGCGTGGCGGCCATCCTGGCCGACGTGCGGGCCCGGGGCGATGCGGCGGTACTGGAGTACACCCGCCGGTTCGACGCGGTGGAGGCCGAGCGCATGGCCGACCTGGAGCTGGGCACCGATGTGTTGCGCGCCGCCTTCGAAGCCATCCCCGCCGACCAGCGCGAGGCACTGCAGCAGGCCGCCGCGCGCGTGCGCCGCTACCACGAGGCGCAGCTCGAGGCCTGCGGCCGCTCGTGGCAGGTCCGCGATGCCGACGGCACGCTGCTCGGCCAAAAAGTCACGCCGCTGGACCGTGTCGGCATCTATGTGCCGGGCGGCAAGGCCGCCTACCCGTCCAGCGTGTTGATGAACGCCATCCCCGCGCACGTCGCCGGCGTGCCGGAGATCGTGATGGTCGTGCCGACCCCGCGCGGCGAGCGCAACCCGCTGGTGCTGGCCGCCGCGCACGTCGCGGGGGTGAGCCGCGCGTTTGCCATCGGCGGGGCGCAGGCCGTGGCGGCGCTGGCCTATGGCACGGCGACCATTCCCCAGGTGGACAAGATCACCGGCCCGGGCAACGCCTACGTCGCCAGCGCCAAGAAGCATGTTTTTGGCACCGTCGGCATCGACATGATCGCCGGGCCGAGCGAAATCCTGGTGCTCGCCGACGGCACCACGCCGCCGGACTGGGTGGCGATGGACCTGTTCAGCCAGGCCGAGCACGACGAGTTGGCGCAGTCCATTCTGCTGTGCCCGGACACGGCCTATCTGGATGCGGTGCAGGCCGCCATTGACCGGCTGCTGCCAACGATGCCGCGTGCGGACATCATCGTGCGCAGCCTCGAGGGCCGGGGCGCGCTGATCCGCACCCGCAGCATGGAGGAGGCCTGCGCGCTGAGCAACCGCATCGCGCCCGAGCACCTGGAGATCGCCAGCCGCGAGCCGCACCGCTGGGAGCCGCTGCTGCGCCACGCGGGGGCCATCTTCCTGGGCGCCTACACCAGCGAGAGCCTGGGCGACTACTGCGCCGGCCCCAACCACGTGCTGCCCACCAGCGGCACGGCGCGCTTCTCCAGCCCGCTGGGGGTGTACGACTTTCAAAAGCGCTCCAGCCTGATCGAGGTCAGCGCCGAGGGGGCGCAGACGCTGGGCCGCATCGCGTCGGTGCTGGCGCACGGCGAGGGCCTGACCGCCCACGCGCGCGCCGCCGAGCTGCGCCTGCGCGAGGAGGGCGCGGCATGAACCCGTTGCTGGAGGCGGCGCTGCAGCGCATCCGCCAGGACGTGCAGGGCATGCACGCCTACGCCATTCAGGACGCGACCGGCCTGATCAAGCTGGATGCGATGGAAAACCCCTACCCGCTGCCCGATGCGCTGCAACACGCGCTCGGCCAACGGCTGGGGGCGGTGGCCGTCAACCGCTACCCAGGCCCGCGCATCGAGGACCTCAAACACGCGCTGGCGGCACACGTCCGGCTGCCCGAGGGGGCGGCGCTCATGCTGGGCAACGGCTCAGACGAGCTGATCAGCCTGCTGGCGATGGCCTGCGACCGGCCGGGCGCCGCCATCCTGGCGCCGGTGCCGGGCTTCGTCATGTACGCCATGAGCGCGCAGTTGCAGGGGCTGGCCTTCCACGGCGTGCCGCTGACACCCGACTTTGCGCTCGACGAGGCGGCGATGCTCGAGGCCATCGCCCGGGTGCAACCGGCCATCACCTACCTGGCCTATCCCAACAACCCGACCGCCAACTGCTGGGATCCGGCCGCGATCCGGCGCCTGATCGCCGCCGCCGGCGCGGTGGGGGGGCTGGTCGTCATGGACGAGGCCTACCAGCCCTTTGCCAGCCACACCTGGCTGGACGAATGGCGCGCCGACCCGGCGGCGCACGGACATGTGCTGGTCATGCGCACACTGTCCAAGTTTGGCCTGGCCGGGGTGCGGTTGGGCTACCTGATCGGGGCTGCACCGCTCGTGGCGCAGATCGACAAGGTGCGCCCGCCGTACAACGTCAGCGCCCTCAACGCCGAATGCGCGCTGTTTGCGCTGGAGCACGCCGATGTTTTTGCCGAACAGGCTGCGGCGATCCGCGCCGAGCGCGAGCGACTGATGGCCGCGCTGGCCGCACTGCCCGGCGTGCAGCCCTTTCCCAGCGAGGCGAACATGATCCTGGTGCGGGTGCCCGATGCGGCCAAGGCGTTTGCCGGCTTGCGCGCGCGTGGCGTCCTCGTGAAGAATGTTTCTACAATGCACCCGATGCTTGCCAACTGCTTGCGGCTGACCGTGGGCACGCCCGCCGAGAACGAGGCGCTGCTCGCGGCGCTGCCGCCATCGCTATGACCACCCTGCCTGCTCCCAGCGCCGCGGCCCGCACCGCGGACGTCCAGCGCGTGACGGCCGAGACCCAGATCCGCGTGCGCGTGGACCTCGACGGCACCGGCCGCGCCCGGCTCGACACCGGCATCGGCTTTTTCGACCACATGCTGGATCAGATCGCCCGCCACGGGCTGATCGATCTGGAGATCGAGTGCCGCGGCGATCTGCACATCGACGGCCACCACACGGTGGAGGACGTCGGCATCACCCTCGGGCAGGCGGTGGCGCGCGCGGTCGGTGACAAGCGCGGCATTCGCCGTTACGGCCACGCCTACGTGCCGCTGGACGAGGCGCTGTCGCGCGTCGTGGTGGATTTTTCCGGACGCCCTGGCCTGCACATGGACGTGCGGTTCACGGCCGCGATGATCGGCCAGCTCGACACCCAGCTCGTCTACGAGTTTTTCCAGGGCTTCGTCAACCACGCCGGCGTGACGCTGCACATCGACAACCTCAAGGGTCACAACGCGCACCACCAGTGCGAGACGATTTTCAAGGCCTTTGCGCGCGCCCTGCGGGCCGCGCTGGAGCGCGACCCCCGGCTGGGGGATGCCATCCCCTCGACCAAGGGCAGCCTGTGAGGCCGGTGCACGCCGAATCTCCCCCCACCACGATGAACATTCCGGTCAGGCGCGAGACGGTTGCGGTCGTCGACTACGGCATGGGCAATCTGCGCTCGGTGGCGCAGGCGGTCATCCATGCGGCGCTGGCCACCGACCATGTCGAGGTGGTCGTGACCGCCAGTCCGCAGGTGGTGCGCGATGCGCACCGCGTCGTGCTGCCGGGGCAGGGCGCCATGCCCGACTGCATGGCCGAGCTGGAGCGCAGCGGCCTGCGCGAGGCGGTCCTGCACGCCGCGGCCACCAAGCCGCTGTTCGGGGTGTGCGTCGGCATGCAGATGCTGCTGGAGCACTCCGAGGAAGGCGACACTGCCGGCCTGGGCCTGATCCCCGGTCAGGTGGTTCGGTTTCGCCTGGAGGGCCAGAGTCAGCCCGATGGCAGCCGCTTCAAGGTGCCGCAGATGGGCTGGAACCGGGTCTGGTACGGCTTCGAGCACGGCGCTGCCGAGCGGCCCGCGCCCCATCCGCTGTGGGCCGGCATCCCGGACGGCAGTTACTATTATTTCGTGCACAGCTACCACGCCCATCCGGCCGACCCGGCCCATGCCGCCGGTATGACCGAGTACGGCGTGCGCTTTGCCAGCGCCATCGCGCGCGACAACCTGTTCGCCACCCAGTTCCACCCCGAAAAAAGCTCGGCCCAGGGGTTGGCGCTGTACCGCAACTTCCTGCACTGGAACCCCTGAAGCCCCACCCCCGACGAGCCATGCTGCTGATTCCTGCCATCGACCTGAAAGACGGTCAATGCGTGCGCCTCAAGCAAGGCGACATGGACCAGTCCACCGTGTTCAGCGACGACCCCGCCGCCATGGCCCGCCACTGGGTCGAGCAGGGCGCGCGCCGCCTGCACCTGGTGGACCTCAATGGCGCATTCGCCGGCAAACCCCGCAACGAAGCCGCCATCCGCAGCATCCTGCGCGAGGTCGGCGACGAAGTCGATGTGCAGCTCGGCGGCGGCATCCGCGACCTCGATACCATCGAGCGCTATCTGGACGCCGGGCTGCGCTACGTCATCATCGGCACCGCGGCGGTCAAGAACCCCGGCTTTCTGCAGGACGCCTGCACGGCGTTCGGCGGGCACATCATCGTCGGGCTGGATGCCAAGGACGGCAAGGTGGCCACCGACGGCTGGAGCAAGCTGACCGGCCACGAGGTGGTGGATCTGGCGCGCAAATTCGAGGACTACGGCGTCGAGTCCGTCATCTACACCGACATCGGCCGCGACGGCATGCTCACCGGCATCAACATCGAGGCCACGGTGCGGCTGGCGCAGGCCCTGTCCATCCCGGTCATCGCCTCGGGCGGGCTGTCCAACCTGGACGATGTCCGTCGGCTGTGCGAGGTCGAGTCCGAAGGCGTGGAGGGCGTCATCTGCGGCCGCGCCATCTACAGCGGCGACCTGGACTACGCCGCGGCGGTCCGCCTCGTCGACGGCGTGGGCGCCTGACGATGCTGGCCAAGCGCATCATCCCCTGCCTGGACGTCACCGGCGGGCGCGTCGTCAAGGGCGTCAACTTCGTCGAGCTGCGCGATGCCGGAGACCCGGTGGAAATCGCCGCGCGCTACAACGAGCAGGGCGCCGACGAGCTGACGTTTCTGGACATCACCGCCACCAGCGACGGGCGCGACCTGATCCTGCCCATCATCGAGGCGGTGGCGAGCCAGGTGTTCATTCCGCTGACGGTGGGCGGCGGCGTGCGCACCGTGGAGGACGTGCGCCGGCTGCTCAATGCCGGGGCGGACAAGGTCAGCTTCAACTCCGCTGCCATCGCCAATCCCCAGGTCATCCGCGATGCGTCGGGCAAGTACGGCTCGCAGTGCATTGTCGTGGCCATCGACGCCAAGCGGCGCACGCCCGACGAGTGCCAACGCCCCGGCCCGGACGGCCAGCCTCTGGGGCCGGGATGGGACGTCTATTCCCACGGGGGGCGCAAAAACGTTGGGCTGGATGCGGTCGCCTGGGCGCGCCAGATGGCGGACTTTGGCGCGGGCGAAATCCTGCTCACCAGCATGGACCGCGATGGCACCAAGGCGGGCTTCGACCTCGAACTCACCCGTGCCGTCAGCGATGCGGTGGATGTGCCCGTGATCGCCTCGGGCGGGGTGGGTAACCTGGATCACCTGGTGGATGGCATCCGGGTCGGCGGTGCCGACGCGGTGCTCGCGGCCAGCATCTTCCACTACGGCGAATACACCATCGCCCAGGCCAAGCAGCGCATGGCCGAGGCGGGCATCCCCGTGCGGAGGTGAGCGGCATGGCCGACTGGCTCGATCGCATCAAATGGGACGCGCAGGGCCTGGTGCCCGTGATCGCCCAGGAGCGCGGGACTGGCGACGTGCTGATGTTCGCCTGGATGAATCGCGAGGCCCTGCAAAAGACCGCCGAACTGGGCCGCGCCGTCTACTACAGCCGCTCGCGCGGCCGCCTGTGGTACAAGGGGGAGGAATCCGGCCATGTGCAGCAGGTGCACGAAATCCGCCTCGACTGCGACGACGACGTGGTGCTGCTGCAGGTGACGCAACTGGGCCACGAGCCGGGCATCGCCTGCCACACCGGGCGCCACAGTTGCTTTTATCAGCGCCTGGACACGCAGCGCGGCGAGTGGCAGGCCGTCGATCCCGTGCTCAAGGATCCGCAATCCATCTACCGCTGACCATGACCGACATCCCGCCGCTCGACACCCTGCTGCGCCTGGCCGCCGTCATCGACAGCCGCAAGCCGGCCGCCGGGGGCGACCCCGAGCGCAGCTACGTCGCGCGCCTGCTGCACAAGGGGCCGGATGCCTTTCTGAAAAAAATCGCCGAGGAGGCGGGCGAGGCCGTGATGGCCGCCAAGGACCTGCAGCACGGTGCCGGCAGCGCGCAGGCGTTCGTGGGCGAGGTGGCCGACCTCTGGTTCCACAGCCTGATCGCGCTGGCGCATTTCGGCCTTGGGCCGGCCGATGTGGTGGCCGAGCTGGCGCGCCGCGAGGGCCTGTCCGGGCTGGAAGAAAAAGCCCTGCGCAAGGCCCGCGCGCGCGAGGCCGAGGCGCAGTCCCCGCTCCCCCAACCCTGAGCCCGACCTGCAGGAGGCGCCCATGTCGACCCCGCCCGTGATCGACGTCACCCCCAAGACGCCCGAGCAGCTCGCCAGCCTGCGCCGGCTGACGCTGGCGGTCTACATCCTCTATGCGGCATCGTGGTTCGTCGCCGTGACCGCGCTCGTGGGCATCATCGTCAACTACGTCAAGCGCGAGGATGTCGCCGGCACCCTCTACGAGAGCCATTTCACCTGGCAGATCCGCACCTTCTGGTGGAGCCTGCTGTGGGCCGCGCTCGGCTTTCTCACGCTCGTCCTCGGGGTGGGCGCGGTGATTCTGCTCGCCGCGGCCGTCTGGTCCCTGTACCGGTTGGTCAAAGGTTTTCTGTACTGGAACGACCGCCGGCCCATGCCCGTCTGATCCGCACTCCTTCCGATCCCGACCCGACCGACCATGTCGCACGACCCCAACTGCATTTTTTGCAAGATCGTCGCCGGCCAGATCCCCAGCCGCAAGGTGTACGAAGACGACGAGCTGTACGCCTTCCACGACATTCAGCCCTGGGCGCCGGTGCATTTTTTGATCGTCCCCAAGGCGCACATCCCGTCCATGGCCCAGTTGACCGCCGAGCACGAGCGCCTGATGGGCCGCCTGATGGTGCTCGCCCCGCGTCTGGCGCTGGAGCAGGGCTGCCAGCCGTACCCGGAAGGGGGGTTTCGCATCGTCGCCAACACCGGCGAGCACGGCGGGCAGGAGGTGCACCACCTGCACGTGCACGTCATCGGCGGCCCGCGCCCCTGGCGCAAGGGCTGACCCCATCCCCGAGCCCTTTCGGGCACAATCGCGGCATTCCCGCGTCCGGGCGAACCCCCGGCGCTGCGTAGAATCAAACACGGCATCGGGGCCGGCTGCCCCGTCGTTGGAGTAGAACATGGGCAGTTTTTCCATTTGGCACTGGCTGGTCGTCCTGCTGATCGTGGTGCTGGTCTTCGGCACCAAGAAGCTCAAGAACATCGGGTCCGACCTGGGCAGCGCGGTCAAGGGCTTCAAGGACGGCATGCGCGACGGCAGCGCGCCGGAGTCGTCGTCCACCGCCACGGCGCAGGTGGGACAGGACAAGGCGGCCGAAAAGACCACCATCGACGTCGACGCCAAGACCAAGTCGTGAGCGCGGCCACCCCCGCATGATCGACCTCGGTATCTCCAAGCTCGCCCTCATCGGGGTCGTGGCGCTCGTCGTCATCGGCCCCGAGAAGCTGCCGCGCGTGGCCCGCACCGTGGGCGCGCTGCTGGGCAAGGCGCAGCGCTATGTGGCCGAGGTCAAGGCCGAGGTCAACCGCACCATCGAGCTCGAAGAGCTCAAGCGCATGAAAGAGGCGGTCGAAAAGACCGCCCGCGACGTCGAGACGCAGGTCAGCTCGACCGCGGCCGAGTTCGAGCGCGAATGGTCCGAAGTGACGGCCGGGCTCGAAGGCCAATCGTCGTCGAGCGCATCGACGTCCTACGACGATCTGGCGTCCATCGGTGCGCCGGTCTATCCCGAATATCGGCGGCCGAAAAAGAACTTCCGCCTCAAGCGCCAGGCCGTGCCCCAGTGGTACAAGGCCCGCGCCGGCGTGCGCACCCGGGCCCTGTCCGGCGCGGCGCGCGTGGCGCGCTACCGTCCCAAGACTCCCCTGCGCTGACCCATGGCCGATCCCCGAGACTCCGCCGACGAGCTCGCCGGCACCGAGCAGCCGTTCGTCGCGCACCTGATGGAACTGCGCGACCGCATCCTATACGCCCTGGGGGGCGTGGGGGTGTGCATGGTGCTGCTCGCCATCTGGCCCGGCCCGAGCGGCCTCATCGACCTGATCGCCGTGCCGATCCGGGCGCACATGCCGCCGGATGTCAAGCTCATCGCGGTCGGGGTGTTCACCCCGTTTTTCGTGCCGCTCAAGGTTCTGATGATGGCGGGGCTGCTGCTGGCGCTGCCCTGGGTCATCTACCAGATCTGGGCGTTCGTCGCGCCGGGCCTGTACAGCCACGAAAAGCGCTTTGCCCTGCCGCTCATCATCATCGGCAGCCTGCTGGCCTACCTGGGCATCGCGTTCGTCCAGTTTTTCGTGCTGGACAAGATGTTCGCCTTCATCCAGGGCTTTACCCCGGCCAGCGTCAACGCCACGCCGGACATCGCGTCTTACGTGGAGGCGATTCTGTCGCTCTACCTGGCCTTCGGTCTGGCCTTCCAGGTCCCGGTGGTGGTGATGCTGTTGGTCCGCTTCGAGATGGTGTCCATCGAGAAGCTCAAGTCCTTTCGCGGCTACTTCATCGTCGTGGCCTTCATCATCGCGGCGGTGGTCACCCCGCCCGACGTGATTTCGCAACTGGCGCTGGCCATCCCGATGTGCCTGCTGTACGAATTGGGCATCATCGGCGCGCGCTGGTTCGCGCGCGGCAAACCCAGCGCCGAAGCGGACGAAACCGCTTCCGCGACCGACGGCCCCTCGTCGTCGTGACCGCGTCAACGCGCGGCGGCTGACGGCCGGCGCGCGGGGACGACGGTCAGTGTGCGCGCGCCGTCTCGCCGCTGTACTTCCAGCTCGGCGGGTGTGCCGGGTTTGAGCGCCGCCACCGCGGCGAGCAGGCCCGCCACATCCCGGATGGGCGTCTGCTCGACGCGGCCGATGACATCCCCCGGGCGGATGCCGGCATTGGCCGCAGGCCCGTCCTGCAGGACGCCCGTCACGATCACCCCGCTGGCCTGCGGCACGCCAAAATGCTCGGCCAGCTCGGGTGTCAGCTCCTGCGGCTCGACGCCGATCCAGCCGCGCGTGACGGCGCCGTCGCGCACGATGGCCTCCATCACCTCCCGCGCCGTCGCCATCGGGATGGCAAAGCCGATGCCCATCGAGCCGCCCGAGCGGGAATAGATCGCCGTGTTGATGCCGACCAGGTGCCCCTCGGCGTCCACGAGCGCCCCGCCGGAGTTGCCCGGGTTGATCGCCGCATCGGTCTGGATGAAGTTTTCGAAGGTGTTGATGCCAAGCTGGCTGCGCCCCAAGGCACTGACGATGCCCGCCGTCACCGTCTGGCCCACGCCGAACGGATTGCCGATGGCCAGCACCCGGTCGCCCACCTCGAGCGATTCGGATCGCCCCAGCACGATCACCGGCAGATCGGGCAGGGCGATGCGCAGCACCGCCAGATCGGTATCGGGGTCGGTGCCGATGACCTGGGCCGGTGCCTGCCGGCCGTCGCTGAGCTGCACGAGGATCTCGTCCGCCTCTTCGACCACATGGTTGTTGGTCAGGATGTAGCCGGCGGGGCTGACGATCACGCCCGATCCCAGCCCGGCCTGGGGTTGGAATTCCGGCCGTTCGCCAAAGAAGAACCGGAACCACGGCTCCTGGGCATGCGGGTGCCGCACCGCCTTGCTCGTGCTGATGCTCACCACCGCGGGAGCGGCCGCCCGCGCCGCGGCACTCAGGCTGGCCCCGGCGATGGTGGGGCTGCGCGTGTCGGGCCCGACCTCGAAGACCGGCACCACGCTCGACAGCGAGGGCCGCTGGGTCAGCCAGTGCGGTTTGAGCGTCGCCACCACGAACCAGATGGCCAGCAGCACGGTGACGGTCTGGGAGAAGATCAGCCAGTGGCGCTTCATGGACACTTTCCGCCGGCAGCCCGCCGGCCAAACCCCTGTTTGCATCAGGGTTGATATGGGTCAATGCGCCTGTCGCCGTCCGCGGCTCCAATAGGCAAGCGGTTCAAATGACGCAGGAGCGCAGTATGAAAGCAATTGTGGACCTTTTTTCGACCGATTACGGGCTCATGAGCGCGGGGGTGATTGCCTTCATCGTCGTCATGGCGGTGTGGTTCTACCGCTTCTTCTCGCGCAAGATGGCCGAGTCCGAGCGCGCCGCCGGCAAGTCCTGACGATCGGCGCACGGGCGGTGCGACAATCCGCCCATGCAGGATCTGCCCCTCTCCGCCGCGGACGTTGCGTCCGGCGGCACCACCCGTGACGCGCTGTTGGCCGCGCTGGACGCGCTGCTGGAGCCGGCGCGCTTTCAGGACTATGGCCCCAACGGATTGCAGGTCGAGGGGCGTCGGCCGATCCGCCGCTTGGTCAGCGGCGTCACCGCCAGCCTGGCCTTGATCGAAGCGGCCATCGACGCTGGTGCCGATGCCATTTTGGTGCATCACGGCCTGTTTTGGCGCGGACAGCGCGGCACCGTCACCGGCTGGATGAAAACCCGCCTGCAGCGGCTGCTGGCGCACGACATCAATCTGTATGCCTACCACCTGCCGCTCGATGCGCATGCCGAGCTGGGCAACAACGCCCAGCTTGGGCAGCGCCTGGGCTTCGCGCCGCTGGGCGAGGGGTGGGGACGGTTTGGCGAGCAGCAGCTCGGCTTCCTGGGCGGGTGCGACGCGCCGGATGCGGCGGCACTGGCCGCCCGCGTCGAGGCGGCGCTGGGCCGGCGCGTCACCTGCGTGGCGGGGGACGGCCGGCCGATTCGCCGCGTGGCCTGGTGCAGTGGCGGGGCGCAGGGCTATTTCGAGGCGGCCATCGCCGCCGGCGCCGATGCCTTTTTGACCGGCGAGATCTCCGAACCCCAGGCGCACCTGGCGCGCGAGTGCGGCGTGGCTTTCCTGGCGTGCGGGCACCACGCCACCGAGCGCTACGGCGCGCCCGCCGTTGGCGCGCATGTGGCCGCCCAGCTCGGCATCGAACACCGTTTCATCGACATCGACAATCCCGCCTGATGGACGCGCCCCGCTTGTCCGCTGACGGGGGCGACGCCCCCATCGCCATCACCATGGGGGATGCGGCCGGCATCGGGCCGGAGATCGTGGCCGAGGTGTTCCGGCGCTGGCCCGAGTGGTCGTCCCGCTGCGTGGTGGTGGGGGATGTGGCCGTGATGCGGCGGGCGGCGCAGGTGGGCGGGGGGCTGCTGCCGATCGCCGTGCTGGACGGGCCGGCGCAGGCGGGGCGTGTGCCGCCGCGGTGCATGCCCGTGTGGCCCGTGGTGTCGATCCCGGCGCTGCCGCGCTTTGGCGAGGTGAGTGCCGTGGCGGGGCGGGCGGCCGCCGATGCCGTCATCGCCGCCGCCCAGGCCGCGCTGCGCGGGGAGGTCAGCGCCATCGTCACGGCCCCCCTGCACAAGGCGGCGCTGGCCGCCGCCGGTGTCGATGTGCCCGGCCACACCGAGCTGCTGCAGCGCATCGCCGCGCAGGCGCGCGGCCTGTTGCCTGCCGAGCTGCCGGTGCGCATGATGTTGTCGAACGATGTGCTGCGCACCGTGCTCGTCAGCATCCACATCCCTTTGCGCGCCGCGATCGAGGCCGTCACCGAGGCGGCGGTGTGGGAGACGCTGCGCATCACCCACGACCATTTTTGCGGGCTGCTGGGCTGGCCGCGCTGCCGCATCGCCGTCGCGGGGCTCAATCCGCACGCGGGCGAGGGCGGGCTGTTCGGGCGGGAGGAGATCGACGCCATTGCCCCGGCCGTCGCTCGCGCGCAGGCCGCCGGGTGGGCGGTCACCGGCCCGCACCCCCCCGACACCGTGTTCATGCGCGCGCGGGCCGGGGAGTTCGACGTGGTCGTCGCCATGTACCACGACCAGGGCCTCATCCCGGTGAAGTACCTGGGCCTCGAGCGGGGCGTCAACACCACGCTGGGCCTGCCGTTCGTGCGCACCAGCCCCGACCATGGGACGGCGTTCGACCTGGCGGGGCGGGGGCTGGCCGATCCCTCCAGCCTACTGGCGGCGCTGGAGTCGGCCTGGGCGATGCGTGCACGGCGGGCGACGGCGGCGGTTTGACCTGCCGACGTCACGGATCAGGGTTTGTCCGAACGGCGATCCCTTACAATGCGCAGCGGCTTTTGTGCGCAGGCCGCCCGGTGGCGGTGCGCGCGTCCCGTCTTGCTCCAGCATTTCAGAAAGACCTCCCCCATGAGCGAAGCCAACCTAGACCAAGACCGCCGGACCTGGCTGATCACCTCGTGTGCCGTGGGTGGCGCGGGCGTGGCCGCCGCTGCGGTCCCCTTCGTCCGTTCGTTCTCGCCGTCCGAGCGCGCCAAGGCCGCCGGCGCCTCGGTGGAGGTGGACGTGTCCAAGCTCCAGCCTGGCGAGAAGGTCGTCGTGGAATGGCGGGGCAAGCCGGTGTGGGTGATGCGCCGCACGCCGGAGCAACTGGCGTCGCTGGAGCAAGTCGAGTCTCAACTGGCCGACCCCGCATCCGACCGCAAGGCGTACCCGACGCCGCCGTATGCGAAGAACCGGCACCGCTCGATCAAGCCGGAAATCCTCGTCGCGGTGGGCATTTGCACGCACCTGGGCTGCTCGCCCGTGGACAAGCTGCAGCCCGGTCCGCAGCCGTCGCTGCCGGACGACTGGAAAGGCGGTTTCCTGTGCCCCTGCCACGGCTCCACCTTCGACATGGCGGGCCGGGTGTTCAAGAACAAGCCGGCGCCGGACAACCTCGAAGTGCCGCCGCACCACTACGTCTCGGACACGGTCGTGCTGATCGGCGAAGACCCGCCCAAGGCCTGATCCGCCGCGTTTGCACCGAATCCACGCACTAGGGAACCACCATGGCCGAATTCAAGGAAGCCCCCCCCAACGCGTCGCGCGGCGAGCAGCTCCTGACCTGGATCGACAACCGCTTCCCGTTGTCGAAGCTCTACAAGGAGCACCTGTCCGAATACTACGCGCCGAAGAATTTCAACTTCTGGTACTTCTTCGGCTCGCTCGCCCTGCTGGTGCTGGTGATCCAGATCGTCACCGGCATCTTCCTCGTCATGCACTACAAGCCGGACGCCTCGCTCAACGCGGCAGGCGTCCCCGTGGCCTTCGCCTCGGTCGAATACATCATGCGCGACGTGCCGTGGGGCTGGCTGATCCGCTACATGCACTCCACGGGCGCGTCGGCGTTCTTCATCGTGGTGTACCTGCACATGTTCCGCGGCCTGATCTACGGCTCGTACCGCAAGCCGCGCGAGCTGGTGTGGATCTTCGGCTGCGCGATTTTCCTCGCGCTCATGGCCGAGGCCTTCATGGGCTATCTGCTGCCCTGGGGCCAGATGTCGTACTGGGGTGCGCAGGTGATCGTCAACCTGTTCTCCGCCATCCCCTTCATCGGCCCCGATCTGGCGATCCTCATCCGTGGCGACTTCGTCGTCAGCGATGCGACGCTCAACCGCTTCTTCAGCTTCCACGTCATCGCCGTGCCGCTGGTGCTGCTGGGTCTGGTGGTCGCGCACATCATCGCGCTGCACGAGGTGGGCTCCAACAACCCGGACGGCATCGAGATCAAGGCCACCAAGGGGCCGGACGGCAAGCCGCTGGACGGCATCCCCTTCCATCCGTACTACACCGTGCACGACATTCTGGGCGTGTCGGTGTTCCTGATGGCGTTCTCGGCGATCGTCTTCTTCGCGCCGGAGCTGGGCGGCTACTTCCTCGAATACAACAACTTCATTCCGGCCGATCCGATGGTGACGCCGCCGCACATCGCGCCGGTGTGGTACTTCACGCCGTTCTACTCGATGCTGCGCGCGACCACGACCGAGATGATGTACGTGCTCGTCGCGGTGGTGCTGATTGCGGCCGTGCTGGGGGCGATCAAGTCGTCCATGGGCCCGGTGGGCAAAGGCGGCCTGCTCGGCGGCGCGGTGGTGCTGTCCGCGCTGATGCTCAGCATCGACGCCAAGTTCTGGGGCGTGGTCGTGATGGGCGGCGCGGTCATCATCCTGTTCTTCCTGCCCTGGCTGGACTACAGCCCGGTCAAGTCGATCCGCTACCGCCCGAGCTGGAACAAATACCTGTACGCGCTGTTCGTCGTCAACTTCCTGATCCTGGGCTACCTGGGCGTGCTGCCGCCGTCGCCGGTGGGTGAGCGCGTCTCGCAGGTGGGCACGCTGTTCTACTTCGGCTTCTTCCTGCTGATGCCGTGGTGGAGCCGCCTGGGCGAGTTCAAGCCCGTTCCGTCCCGCGTCAACTTCCAGGCCCACTGAAACTCGAGGAGTCGAATCCCATGAAGCGATGGATTGCCACGGGTCTGGTGGCCCTCGGTGCGATGTTCGGGGCGTCTGGCGCGCTGCACGCCGCAGGCGCAGGCTTCCCGATGGATAAGGCCCCGCGCCTGACCAACGATCTGGCCGCGTTGCAAAACGGCGCCAAGATCTTCACCAACTACTGCCTGAGCTGCCATTCGGCGTCGTTCGTGCGCTACAACCGGCTGACCGAAATCGGCCTGACGGAAAAGCAAATCCGCGAGAACCTGATGTTCACCACCGAAAAGGTGGGTGACCAGATGATCGCCGCGATCGACCCCAAGCAGGCCAAGGCCTGGTTCGGCGCGCAACCGCCGGATCTGTCGCTGGTGGCCCGCTCGCGCGCCGCGCAACTGAGCTACAGCGGCACCGACTATCTGTACACGCTGCTGCGCGGCTACTACCGCGACCCCAACCGCCCCACGGGCTGGAACAACGTCGCCTTCCACAACATCGGTATGCCCCACCCGTTGTGGGAACTGCAGGGCGAGCGCAAGCCGGTGTTCGAGAAGGTCTCCAGCCACGGCCACGAGGTGGAAGTCTTCCGCGGGTGGGAAGTCGTCAAGCCCGGAAAGCTGACCGAGGCGGAATACGACCGCACCGTCGCCGAGCTGGTCGCATTTCTGGAATGGATGGGCGAGCCCGCGAAGAACGACCGCATCCGCCTGGGTGTGTGGGTGTTGATCTTCCTGGGCGTGTTCACCGTCATCGCCTGGCGGTTGAACGCCGCCTACTGGAAGGACGTCAAGTAACCCCCATCTGACCGCGTGCCAGTGCGCGGTCCGCGCAGTGGGTGAGCCAGCCGGCAGGCGGCCATCCACTGTTTTCTTTTGTTGAGGAGCGAACACACCATGATGGTTCTGTACTCGGGCACCACCTGCCCGTATTCGCACCGTTGCCGTTTCGTGCTGTTCGAGAAGGGCATGGATTTCGAGATCCGCGACGTGGATCTCTACAACAAGCCCGAGGACATCGCGGTCATGAACCCCTACGGCCAGGTCCCCATCCTGGTCGAGCGCGACCTGATCCTGTACGAATCCAACATCATCAACGAGTACATCGACGAGCGCTTCCCGCACCCGCAGCTCATGCCGGGCGACCCGGTGGACCGCGCGCGCGTGCGGCTGTTCCTGCTCAACTTCGAGAAGGAGCTGTTCTCGCACGTCTCGGTGCTGGAGCAGCGCACGCCCAAGCCGACCGACAAGCAAATCGAGAAGGCCAAGGCCCACATCCGCGACCGCCTGACCCAGTTGGCCCCCGTGTTCCTGAAGAACAAGTTCATGCTGGGCGACAATTTCTCCATGCTGGACGTGGCGATCGCCCCGCTGCTGTGGCGCCTGGACCACTACGGCATCGAGCTGAACAAGAATGCCGCCCCGTTGCTGAAGTATGCCGAGCGCATCTTCTCGCGGCCGGCCTACATCGAGGCGCTCACGCCGTCCGAAAAGGTCATGCGCAAGTGATGGAAACCGATCTGCCCTCCACGCGTCCGTACCTCATCCGCGCCTTGCACGAATGGTGCACGGACGGGGGCTTTACCCCCTACATCGTGGTCGCGGTGGACGAGCGCGTGCAGGTGCCGCGCGAGTTCGTGCGCGACGGTCAAATCGTCCTCAACGTCAGCTTCGACGCCACCAGCGGCCTGCGGCTGGGCAACGACGTGGTCGAGTTCAAGGCCCGCTTCGGCGGGGTGCCGCGCGACGTGGTGGTGCCGGTGGACCATGTGATCGCCATCTACGCGCGCGAGAACGGGCAGGGCATGGCCTTTCCCGCCCCGCAGCCGGCCGCTGCGGATGCGCCGCCCCAGCGGCTGCAGGTGGTGGCCAGCGACGAGGCCCGGGAGTCGGCCGACGGTCTGACCGACGCTCCCGCCGAGACCGCGCACGACGGCGGCGATGGGGATGGCCACCCGGCACGTGGCGGCAAGCGCCCGACGCTGACCCGGATCAAGTGATTCCCGGCAGGGCTACAATGGGGCCCTGCCCGACGGGCGACCCTGCGCACGGGTTGCCCGCTCAGCCGCTTTAGCTCAGTTGGTAGAGCACCCGCCTTGTAAGCGGTAGGTCGTCTGTTCGAGTCAGACAAGCGGCACCAAACATCCGACTGCCGGTGATGCCTGGCTGGGTTCGGTAGCTGGTGTCTTGATGCTGAAGTTCAGCGCTTGCGGCGCACCAACTCGACCACGACAATCGTTACGGGCAAGCCGATGAAGCCGAGTGCGACTTGCCATGGGGCACCGGTCGCGGCCGCCCAGACTGCGGCAGCCAAGCTGCCGGCCAACGCCAAAAAACCCAGCACCATTCCGACGATGTTGTCGCGCGCCGTCAAGCGCACGGTTTCTTGCTGCGTCTGTATGGCAGCTGCTTCAAGCGCGTGGCGGTGCTTTTGCTCCTGCTCGGCCATTTGCAGCAAGCGCTCGGCTGCCCCCGGGCAATGCGTTCAAAATGCTCCAGCGCGGCAGGGGGCGGCAGCGGCCCAGCCCATTGTTCCGAAATGGAGATTGCGCGCTGTTCAGCGTCGGTGCTCGGCTTCTGTTTGGAGCTTTTGGATTGCGACACGGAAGTCGCCTCCAATCCTCCAATCTTGATCCAGTCCCCGCGAAGGCCGTGCAGAGCACCGCCCGGCAGTGGCGGGGGAGGTAGCGTGCGCAAAGCAAGCGCATGCCGCGCTCGCGAGGCCAGGACCGGCGGGGCCAGCTGCCCGACGCTGTGAGCATTCACCTGCGTCCGCCCGAGGCCAACGAGCGGGCTTTCCCCGGGCACTGGGAAGGCGACCTCCTCAAGGGGGCGGCCAACCGCTCGGCGGTGGGCGTGTTGGTGGAGCGCAGCTCGCGTTTGGGTAGATGCAGCCCCAAGCTCAAGGACGCCACCGCAGCCTCGGCCTTGGGGAGGGCTTCACCGCCAAGCTGCGCAGCATTGCCGAGCCGATGCGAAAGACCCTGGTAATCCCCCAG
>NZ_LZDH01000002.1:0-57677 GCF_001675355.1 Tepidimonas fonticaldi
ATCGTCCACCATGTCGCACTTGTTCATGAAGACGATGATGTAGGGCACGCCCACCTGGCGCGCCAGCAGGATGTGCTCGCGGGTCTGGGGCATGGGGCCGTCGGCCGCGGAGACGACCAGGATGGCGCCATCCATCTGGGCCGCACCGGTGATCATGTTCTTGACGTAGTCGGCGTGGCCCGGGCAGTCGACGTGCGCGTAGTGGCGGTTGGCCGTCTCGTACTCGACGTGCGCGGTGTTGATGGTGATGCCGCGCGCCTTTTCTTCGGGCGCCGCGTCGATCTGGTCATACGCCTTGGCCTGCCCGCCGTACTTGGCCGCCAGCACCGTCGTGATCGCCGCCGTCAGCGTCGTCTTGCCATGGTCCACGTGACCAATCGTGCCCACGTTGACGTGCGGCTTGGTCCGCTCGAATTTTTCCTTTGCCATCGTTACAGCTCCGAATGGATGTTTGCCGAACTCACTCACACGCCCCGACGTGGGGCCAGGACAACAGCGTTGGTGCCCATGGGCAGGATCGAACTGCCGACCTCTCCCTTACCAAGGGAGTGCTCTACCACTGAGCCACATGGGCCTGCGACCGCCTTGCGGCCGTCGCAACAAATCGTTCACCAAGTCCAGCACCGGCGCTGCATTGGAGCGGGAGACGGGAATCGAACCCGCGTCATCAGCTTGGAAGGCTGAGGTTCTACCATTGAACTACTCCCGCGTCGAACCCCGCCTGATTCGGACACGGGCCGTCACCGCCTTCTCTCTTGCCAACACAACCGGTATCGCTGGTGGAGGGGGTTGGATTCGAACCAACGTAGGCGTAAGCCAACAGATTTACAGTCTGCCCCCTTTAGCCACTCGGGCACCCCTCCGGCGAGAGCTCCAAATTATGCCACGATTTGCGGCGCGTTTTCGACCCCTGGGGAAAATTGTTGCAGCACCGCAGCGCACCAGTGCGCGATGCGGCCGGCGGTGTCGGCGCAGGCGCGGATGCTGTTGATGGACCGCTGGCTCAGGTGGCGCTCGCAGGCGATGTCGGCCGTCAGTCGCCCCGCGTCGCGCAACGCGCGCACGGCGGCATGGGCCTGCGCCCCGCAGGCCACCACCCAGCGCAGGCCGGCCAGCTCGGCGGCCAGCCGCTCCAGATTGGCCGGCTGCAGCACTTCGGCCACCGTGGGCACCGAGCGGCCGGTGAGCGCCGGGTATTCGACCTGCGGCCACGCATTGGTGACGACATAGTCGGCGCGGTGCGGGGACGCAAACCGCACCGCATCCCGGCGATGCAACTCGGCCAGCGCGCGCGCCAGGTTGGCCCCGGTGCCCGCGGCGCAAGGGTAGCCGCGCTGCGCCTCGAAGCGGCCCGGGCAGATGAAGACGAAGCCGGTGGTGGCACCAGGACAAGGCTGGTGGTGGGCCGTGAGGCCCGGCACGGCCGCCAGCGGCGCCACTGACGCCGTCCCGCTCATGCGCCGAACAGCGCGGCCAGCGCCGCGCCGGGGTCGTCGGCGCGCATGAACGCCTCGCCGACCAGGAAGGCCGGCACGCCGGCGTCGCGCAGGCGGCGCACGTCGTCGCGCGTGGCGATGCCGCTTTCGGCCACCAGCAGCCGCCCCGGCTCCAGCCGCGGCAGCAGGTCCAGCGTCGTCTGCAGCGAGACCTCGAAGGTGCGCAGGTCGCGGTTGTTGACGCCGATGAGCGGCGTGCGCAGGCGCTGGGCGCGCTCCAGCTCCGCGGCGTCGTGCACCTCCACCAGCACCGCCATGCCCAGTTCCAGCGCGATGGCCTCGAAGTCGGCCATCTGCGCGTCGTCCAGGCAGGCCGCAATCAGCAGGATGGCATCCGCCCCGAGCGCGCGCGCCTCCCAGACCTGGTAGGGGTCGACGAGGAAGTCCTTGCGCAGCGCTGGCAGCGCTAGCGGCGACGTGGCCGCGCGCGCCTGGCGAAGGTAATCGGGGTGGCCCTGGAAGTACGGCACGTCGGTCAGCACCGACAGGCAGGCCGCGCCGTGGCGGGCGTAACTGGCGGCGATCGCCGCCGGATCGAAGTCGGCGCGCAGCACGCCCTTGGAGGGGCTGGCTTTCTTGACTTCGGCGATGACGGCGGCGCGCCCGGCAGCCTGCGCGGCGCGCAGCGCGCCGGCAAAGTCGCGCGGCGGGTCGTCGCGCAGGCTCGATTCGGCCTGCGCGCGCACGGCCGCAAGCGGCACCCGCGCGGCCGCGGCGGCCACCTCCTCGCGCTTGGTGGCGCAGATGCGCTGCAGGATGTCGCTCATGCGGCCGCCTCCGCGCCCAGCCGGTGCGCGGCCGTGACGAATTGCTCCAGCTTGGCCTTGGCCGCGCCACTGGCGAGCGCTGCGCGGGCGCGGGCGATGCCGGCTTCGATGGAATCGGTCACATTGGCGGCGTACAGCGCCACGCCGGCGTTGAGGACGACGATATCGGCCGCCGGGCCGCCCTGACCGTCGAGCACGGCCAGCAGCAGGGCGCGCGATTCCTCGGGCGTGCTCACCTGGAAGGCCCGGTGGCTGGCCATGGCCAGCCCAAAGTCCTCGGGGTGGATGTCGTATTCGATGATCTCGCCGTCCTTGAGCTCGCCGACCATGGTCGCGGCGCCCAGGCTGACCTCGTCCATGCCGTCCTTGCCATAGACAACCAGCGCGTGCTGGGTGCCCAGGCGCTGCAGCGCCCGCACTTGGATGCCGACCAGATCGGCGTGGAAGACCCCCATCAGGATGTTGGGAGCACCAGCCGGGTTGGTCAGCGGGCCGAGGATGTTGAAGAGGGTTTTGACGCCCATCTCGCGCCGCACGGGGGCGACGTTTTTCATCGCCGGATGGTGGTTGGGCGCGAACATGAAGCCGATGCCGACCTCGCGGATGCACTGCGCGATGGCGGCCGGCGGCAGGTTGATGTTGACGCCCAGACTTTCCAGCACATCGGCGCTGCCGGACTTGCTGCTGACGCTGCGCCCGCCGTGCTTGCTGACCTTGGCGCCCGCCGCGGCCGCGACGAACATGGCGCAGGTGGAGATGTTGAAGGTGTGCGCCCCGTCGCCACCGGTGCCGACGATGTCGACCAGGTGGGTGGTGTCCTCCACATGCACCTTGGTGGAAAACTCCCGCATCACCTGGGCAGCGGCGGTGATCTCGCCAATGGTTTCCTTCTTGACGCGCAAACCGGTGATGATTGCGGCGGTCATCAGCGGGGAGATTTCGCCGCTCATGATCAGGCGCATCAGGTGCAGCATCTCGTCGTGGAAGATCTCGCGGTGCTCGATGGTGCGCTGCAGGGCCTCCTGCGGCGTGATGACGTGTCGGTGGGGCATGAGGGGTCTCCTGGAGGGCGGAACGGCAAAGGGGGTCGGGGGGGGGGTCAGGGGGACTGCAAAAAGTTGCGCAGCAGCGCGTGACCGTGCTCGGTCAGGATGCTCTCTGGGTGGAACTGCACGCCCTGCACCGGCAGCTCGCGGTGGCGCACGCCCATGATCTCGCCGTCGTCACACCAGGCGGTGATGGTCAACTCCGGCGGCAGCGTGGCGCGCTCGATGGCCAGCGAGTGGTAGCGGTTGACGGTGAACTGGCGCGGCAGGCCGGCGAACACCCCCTCCTGCGTGGTGGTGATGAGGCTGGTCTTGCCGTGCATCAGCTCGCGCGCGCGCACGATGCGCCCCCCGAACGCCGCGCCGATGCTCTGGTGCCCCAGGCACACACCCAGGATCGGCACGCGGCCGGCGAAGTGGCGGATCGCCGCCACGGAGATGCCGGCCTCGGCCGGCGAGCACGGCCCGGGCGAGATGACCAGCCGGTCCGGCGCGCGCTCGGCGATGCCCTCCAGCGTGACCTCGTCGTTGCGGAACACCTCCACCTCGGCGCCCAGCTCGCCGAAGTACTGCACCAGGTTGTAGGTGAACGAGTCGTAGTTGTCCACCATCAGCAGCTTGATGCGGTTCATTCCAGCCCCTCCTCGACCAGTTCGCTGGCGCGCAACAGGGCGCGGGCCTTGTGCTCGGTTTCCTTCCACTCCAGCTCCGGCACGGAGTCGGCCACCACACCGGCGGCGGCCTGTACATAGAGCGTACCGTCGTGCACGACGCCGGTGCGGATGGCGATGGCCAAGTCCATGTCGCCCGCCCAGCTCAGGTAGCCGACCGCGCCGCCGTAGATGCCGCGCTTGGTCGGCTCCAGCCGGTCGATCAGCTCCATGGCGTGCACCTTGGGCGCGCCGGTGAGCGTGCCGGCCGGGAAGGTGGCGCGCAGCACGTCCATGCTGGTCAGGCCCGGGCGCAGCAGCCCCTCGACATTGCTGACGATGTGCATGACGTGGCTGTAGCGCTCCACCGCGAAGGCCTCGGTCACCTTGACGGTGCCGATCTGCGCGATGCGGCCGATGTCGTTGCGCGCCAGGTCGATCAGCATCACATGCTCGGCGCGCTCCTTGGGATCGGCCAGCAGGTCCTGCTCGGCGGCCTTGTCCTTCTCGGGCGTGGCGCCGCGCGGCCGGGTGCCGGCCAGGGGCCGGATGGTCACCTTCACCCCTTCGTCGGTGCGCTCCTGGCGCACCAGGATTTCGGGCGAGGCGCCCACCACATGCAGGTCGCTGCCGCGCGCATCGGCCCCGGCCAGGTTGTAGTAGTACATGTACGGGCTGGGGTTGAGCGAGCGCAGCGCGCGGTACAGGCTCAGCGGGCTGTGCCGGTAGGGCTTGTGGATGCGCTGGCCGATCACGATCTGCATGAAGTCGCCCTGCTGGATCAGGGCCTTGGCCTCGTCGACGGCCGCCAAGAAATCGGCTTGGCCGCGCTCGCGCTGCTCGGGGTAGGCGTCGCCGGCCTTGACGGACGGGGCGCTGACCGAGTAGCGCAGGCGGTCCTTGAGCTCGCGCAGGCGGCGCTTGGCGCTGGCGTAGGCCTCGGGCTGGGCGGGATCGGCATAGACGATCAGATACAGCTTGCCCGAGAGGTTGTCGATGACGGCCAGCTCCTCGGTCTGCAGCAACAGGATGTCGGGCAGATCGAGCGGATCCGGCGGGCAGGTACCGACGAGCTTGCGCTCGATGTGGCGCACGGTGTCGTAGCCGAAATAGCCCGCCAGCCCGCCGCAAAACCGCGGCAGCCCGGGGCTGAGCGCCACGCGAAAGCGCTGCTGGTAGGCGGCGATGGCATCCAGCGGGTTGCCGCCCAGTGTCTCGACGACGGTGCCGTCGCGCACGACCTCGGTCCGCGCGGCTTCGCCGAAGCCGTAGGCACGCAGCCAGGTGCGTGCCGGCAGGCCGATGAAGCTGTAGCGGCCGAAGCGCTCGCCGCCGACGACGGACTCCAGCAAAAAGCTGTTGCGGCCGCCGTGGGTGGCGTGGGCCAGCTTGAGGTAGAGGGACAGGGGGGTTTCCAGATCGGCGAAGGCTTCGGCGATCAGCGGGATGCGGTTGTAGCCTTCGGCGGCGAGGCTGCGGAATTCCAGTTCGGTGATCACGGCAACGGGGCTCCTGGCGGGGCGGGCCGGCGGGCGGTCCCGGGCGGGATGGCCGGCACGGCCTGGGGGTCCAACGGGGGCTGGCGCGGGTGGCAACCGGCACAGGGGGGCGGCACGGCAAACCGGCTGCGCGGCGGCAGCGGCGCGTGCGCGCGGAGGGGATCAGGCGCGCGTCGTTGGCTTGCGCCAGGGCCAGGCCTCCCGGCGGCCGGTCTTGAGGGCGGCAGCCAGGCGGGCGTCGAAGGTGCTGCGGACAGCGAACATGGCGGTGAGTGTATCAAAGGCACCGGGCGGACCCGCGTTCTATGATGCGCGGTTGCCCTCACTCTTGGTACCCTGGTCCGTCTCGCCCATGTCTGCCCCGCCGTCCCCGCCCCCGGCCGACCGCGCGATCCGCATCCGCGGCGCGCGCACGCACAACCTGCGCAACCTGGACTTGGACATCCCCAAGCACGCGCTGGTGGTGATCACCGGGCTGTCCGGCTCGGGCAAATCCAGCCTGGCCTTCGACACCTTGTACGCCGAGGGCCAGCGCCGTTACGTCGAGAGCCTGTCGGCCTATGCGCGGCAGTTTCTGGAGCGCATGGACAAGCCCGATGTGGACCTGATCGAGGGCCTGAGCCCCGCGATCGCGATCGAACAAAAGGCCACCAGCCACAACCCGCGCTCCACCGTGGGCACCGTGACCGAGATCCACGACTATCTGCGCCTGCTGTTCGCCCGCGCGGGCGTGCCCCACTGCCCGCAACACGACCTGCCGCTGCGCGCGCAGACGGTGAGCCAGATGGTGGACGCCTTGCTGGCCCTGCCGGCCGAGACGCGGCTGATGCTGCTGGCGCCGCTGCCTGCCGGGCAGGCGGACGATCCGGCCGCCGCGTTGCGGGGCTGGCAGGCCCAGGGTTATGTGCGCTTCCGCGTCGATGGCACGGTGGCCGAGGGCGACGAGGCCGCGGCCCTGCTGCGCCCGGGCGCGACGCTGGAGGTGGTGATCGACCGCCTGAAGGTGCGGGCCGACGCGCGCCAGCGGCTGGCCGAGAGTCTGGAGGCGGCGCTGCGCGTGGGCGATGGCAAGGCGCGCGCGCTGGACCTGGACACGCAGGCGCTGCACGCCTTCTCGGCACGCTACGCCTGCCCGGTGTGCGACCACACCCAGGCCACGCCCGAGCCGCGGCTGTTCTCCTTCAACGCGCCGCAAGGGGCCTGTCCGCGCTGCGACGGGCTGGGGCATGTGGAGCTGTTCGACCCGGCGCGCGTGGTGGCATTTCCGGAGCTGAGCCTGGCCGGCGGCGCCATCAAGGGCTGGGACCGGCGCAACCCCCACTACTTCGCGCTGATCGAGAGCCTGGCGGCGCACTATGGATTCGACCCCGACACCCCGTGGCAGGACCTGCCCGAGACCGTGCGCCACGTGCTGCTACACGGCAGCGGCAACGAGGCCATCGCCTTCCAGTACGGCGCCGACGGCGGACGGCGGGTGACCAAGCGCCACCCCTTCGAGGGCATCCTGCCCAATTTCGAGCGGCGCTGGCGCGACACCGACTCGCCCACCGTGCGCGAGGAGCTGGGCCGCTACCGCAGCACCCACGCCTGCCCGGGCTGCGGCGGCACCCGGCTGCGGCGCGAGGCGCTGCAGGTCTATCTGGGCGAGGGGGCGCAGCGCCGCCACATCCACGCCATCGGCCAGATGACGCTGGCCGAGGCGCTGGCGTACTTCGAGGGTTTGCAGTGGCAGGGTGCGCGTGCCGAGATCGCCGACAAGGTGGTGCGCGAGATCCGGTCCCGGCTGCGTTTTTTGAACGACGTGGGGCTGCCCTACCTGACGCTGGCGCGCAGCGCGGACACCCTCTCCGGTGGCGAGGCGCAGCGCATCCGCCTGGCCAGCCAGATCGGCTCGGGCCTGAGCGGCGTGATGTACGTGCTGGACGAACCCAGCATCGGATTGCACCAGCGCGACAACGACCGCCTGATCGGCACCCTGCAGCGGCTGCGCGATCTGGGCAACACGGTCATCGTGGTGGAGCACGACGAGGACATGATGCGGGCGGCCGACCACCTGATCGACCTGGGGCCCGGCGCCGGCGTGCACGGCGGGCAGGTGCTGGCCCAGGGCCACTGGGAGGTGGTGGCGGCGGAACCGGCCTCGCTGACGGGGCAGTATCTGTCGGGGCGGCGGCGCATCCCGGTGCCCGCGCGGCGCACGCCGTGGCAGCCAACGCAACCCGGCGCCGCGGATGGCGCGGCAGCCGCACCCCGGCGCGCCGGCGGCTGGCCCGGCCGCGCGGACCGTGCCGGCACCCGGCAGCGCGATCCGGCGGCGCCGTCCACGGCAGCCCTGCGCCTGATCGGCGCGCGCGGGCACAACCTGCGCGATGTGACGGTGGCGTTTCCGGTCGGGCTGTTCACCTGCGTCACGGGCGTCAGCGGCTCGGGCAAATCCACCCTGGTCAACGACACGCTGCTGCGGGCGGTGGCGCGCCACCTCTACCGCAGCCACGACGAGCCGGAGCCGTTCGACGCCATCGAGGGGCTGGAGCACTTCGACAAGGTAATCGCCGTGGACCAAAGCCCCATCGGCCGCACGCCCCGCTCCAACCCGGCCACCTACACCGGCCTGTTCACCACCATCCGCGAGTTGATGGCCGAAACGCCCGCCGCACGCGAGCGTGGCTATGGCCCGGGGCGCTTCAGCTTCAACGTCGCGGGCGGGCGCTGCGAGGCCTGCCAGGGCGACGGCGTGGTCAAGGTGGAGATGCACTTTCTGCCCGATGTGTATGTGCCGTGCGACGTCTGCGGCGGCGCACGCTACAACCGCGAGACGCTGGAGGTGCGCTACAAGGGGCGCAACATCGCCGAGATCCTGGACCTGACCGTGGAGCAGGCCCACGCCTTTTTTGGCGCCGTGCCGGCCCTGCAGCGCAAACTGCAGACGCTGCTGGACGTGGGGCTGGGCTACCTGCGGCTGGGCCAGAGCGCCACCACCCTCTCCGGCGGCGAGGCGCAGCGCGTCAAGCTCGCGCAGGAGCTGTCCAAGCGCGACACCGGGCGCACGCTCTACATCCTGGACGAGCCGACCACGGGGCTGCACTTCGGGGACATCGAACTGCTGTTGCGCGTGCTGCACCAGTTGCGCGACGCGGGCAACACCATCGTCGTCATCGAGCACAACCTGGACGTCATCAAGACGGCCGACTGGGTCATCGACATGGGGCCCGAGGGCGGTGCGGGCGGCGGCACGGTGGTGGCCTGCGGCACGCCCGAGGCCGTCGCCGCCCATCCCGACAGCCACACCGGGCGCTATCTGGCCCGGGTGCTGGGGCGCGGGTGACCACGTCAGTGCCGGTAGGCCAGGCCGATCTGGGCGCTCCAGACCTGGCGGGCACCGACGAGCGGGCTGCGCGCCGCCGCCCCCACCAGCCGCGACACGCCGACGCCCCCGTACACCACCCAGTCGCGGTCCAGCGCGGACACCAGCCGCCAGTCGAGCTGCACCGCCTCGGCGCCGGCACTCGGCTCGTAGGGCTGCCGGCCGACACGGGCGGCGGCGGGCGGCGACAGGCCGTAGACGGTGCGCAGATAGGTGGTGTTGCCGGCGCGGATGCTGCCGCCGAGGTCCCAATGGGTGCGCGCCGACACGGGATGCCGATAGCTCAGCCCGGCCGACACCTGTGCGCCACCGGCCCGGCCCAACAGATCCTGGCTGACCCCCAGGGACAGACTCCAGCGCGGCGCCGGCGCATAGCCCAGCGACAGCCGGCCGCGCAGGGTGCCGCGCACGGGTGACGCCCCTCGCAGCAGGGGATCGTCCTCGTCGGTCTCGCGCCCCTCGTCCCAGCGCAGGGACGCACTCAGCGACGCATTCGACCGCCTGACGAGGGTGGTGCTCAGCCCGGCGTCGACCAGCGCCTCGCGTCCAACCCCCCACAGCGTGGCCGCGCCCCCGCTGGACAGGCGAAAACGCCCCACCCACAGCCCCCACACCGGCTGCAGGGTCGAGGTTCGCGCGGACTGCCCGACCGGGTCGCGTCCGTCCACCAGCGCCGCACCGATCACATAGCCCTGCACGGTGCGTGGGGGCGGCTCGGGCGGGGCCGCATCGGGGGCCGCTTGCGCGGCCACCGCCGCCGGCAGCGCAGCGGCGGCCAGCGCGCACAGGCGCCCCCTCATGCCACACAGGGGTCGGGACAGCGTCGGCATCGGGCAAGCTCCTGGGCAGGTGTCTTTGCTGGCATCATAGGGCGGACCCCGTCGGGGCACCAACCCCGCCGGGGCCCTGACGACCAGGATGGCAACGCAACGACAGACGGATGGCGCACATGGGTGGTTTCGACTTCGATCTCTTCGTCATCGGTGGCGGCAGCGGCGGCGTGCGTGCCGCGCGCATGGCGGCGCAGCGCGGCGTGCGCGTCGCGCTGGCCGAGGCCCAGGGCCTGGACGGACTGGGCGGCACCTGCGTCAACGTGGGCTGCATCCCCAAAAAACTCTACAGCTACGCGGCCCACTACGCCGAAGCCTTCGAGGAGGCGCGCGGCTACGGCTGGCAAATCGGCGCGGCGGCGCTGGACTGGGCCGAGCTCAAGCGCCGGCGCGCCGCCGAAATCGCCCGCCTGAACGGGGTGTACGACCGGCTGCTGCGCAGCAGCGGGGTCACCGTGCTGAGCGGCTGGGCCCGGCTGCGCGACGCCCACACCATCGAGCTGGCCACGCTGAACGCCGACGGCACCCCGGGGCACCAGACGTGGCGCGCCGAGCGCATCCTGATCGCGACCGGCGGCACCCCGCATGTGCCGCATTTTCACGGGCGCGAGCATGTCATCACGTCCAACGAGGTGTTCGACCTCGACCCCTTCCCCCAGCGGCTGGTGGTGGTCGGCGGCGGCTACATCGCGTGCGAGTTCGCCTCCATCTTCAACGGCCTGGGGGCGCAGGTGACGCAGTTGTACCGCGGCGAGCAGATCCTGCGTGGCTTCGACGACGAGGTTCGGCATTTTCTGGCCGGCGAGATGCGCAAAAAAGGGGTGGATCTGCGCCTGCGAACCGGCGTGGTGGCCGTGCACCGCGAAGCGGACGGCCTGCACGCGGTGCTGGAAGATGGCAACCGGCTGGTGGCCGATGCCATCCTGTACGCGACCGGGCGGGTGCCCAATGTCCAGGGACTGGGGTTGGAGGCGCTGGGCGTCGCCCAGGGGGCGCAGGGGGCCATCGTGGTGGACGAGCACTACCGCACCAACGTCCCCAGCGTATACGCGCTGGGGGACGTGACCGCGCGGGTGCAGCTCACCCCGGTGGCGCTGGCCGAGGCCATGGCGCTGGTCGATCACCTGTACGGGCCGGCCCCGGGGGCCGCCCCGCGCAGCGCACACTACGATCTGATCCCGACCGCCGTGTTCACCGCGCCCAACGTGGGCACGGTGGGATTGACCGAGGCGCAGGCCCGCGAGCGGTATGGGCGCTTGCGCATCTACCGCTGCGAGTTCCGCGCCCTGCGCCACACGCTCAGCGGCAGCGAGGAGCGCACCCTGGTCAAGCTCGTGGTGGACGACGCCTCCGACCGGGTGGTGGGCCTGCACCTGGTCGGGCCGGACGCGGGCGAAATCGTGCAGGGCTTTGCCGTGGCGCTGCGCTGCGGGGCCACCAAAGCCCAGTTCGACGCCACGCTGGGCATCCACCCGACGATCGCCGAGGAGTTGGTCACCCTGCGCGAACCGGTGTCCAGAGGATGAGCGCCACGGCCGGCAGCGTGTGCAGCCACAGCATGGGCACCAGCCAACGCGCGTAGTCGCGCCCCCCGGACGCCCAGGCCACCGCGCTTTTGCTGGCAGCATGGACCAGCAAGGCCAGCGCCAGCGTCCAGACCAGCCGGTCGGGCGCACCGGAGGCCGGCGGCGTGCCTTGCACGAAGATGGCCGCCAGCGCCGCATGCAGGTCGAACAGCGCCGCGAGCAGCGTGCCGGCGGACTCGGCCACGGGGCCCAGCCAGCGGCCCAGCCCATGCACCCCCACCTGCACCAGGGTCAGCACGCCGGCCACCACGGCGGCGTTGCGCAGGCTGAACATGCGCTGCGCCTGCGCGCCATCGACCGGGGCTGGTGCCCCTGCGTTGGCCCCCGCATTGGCGCCAGCCAGGGCCCCCTGAACCAGCCACAGCCCCAGCCCCAAGGCCAGCGTGGCCCCGACCAGGGTGGGCAGCCACAGCCACGCCAGCCAGGCGGGCTGCAGCGCCGCGGCGATCACCGCCATCTGTAGCAGCGTCGCCACGCACGACAGCAAGCCCGCACCGGCCATCAACCGCGCACCGGCGCGACCCTCGCGCACGGCCAGCCCGGAGCTGGCGATGGTGGCGGTGCTGGAGACAAAACCGGCCGCCAGCGACGACAAGGCGATCGCCTCCCGCGCGGCCAGCAGCCGCTGGCTCAGATGCGCCAGCGACTGGATGGCCAGCAGCAGCGCCAGCAACCGGGTGAGCTGATAGGGGTTGAGCCCCTCGCCGGCCACGGTGCGATCGGGCATCAACGGCAGCGCGATCAGAACGATCGCCGCCAGAATGATCCCGTCGCGCACCTCGTACGGCCGCAGCCACTGCCGGGCAAAGCGGTGCAGACGCTCGCGCGCGGCCAGCACGCCGGTCAGCCCCACCGCCACGGCCGCCGCCAGGGGCAGGCTCCAGGCGCACAGCACGCCGATCAGGTAGGTCAGAAACAAGGCGATTTCGGTGGTCGCGCCCGGATCGGGGGAGCGGTCGCGCCAGTGCGACACCACGGCCAAGCCCGCCACCAGCAGCGCCCCGACCGGCACCAGCCCGACGCTGCCCGTCAGCGCGGCCGCAGCACCCAGCACGCACACCAGCGCGAAGGTGCGGATGCCCGCAAACACCCGCGTCGCGCCCCGCCCCTTGCGGCGCTCGCGCTCCAGCCCGACCAGCAAGCCGCACCCCAGCGCCGCCGCCAGGGCGCGGGCCGCACCGGACACCTCGGTCACCGCCACGGAATCGACCATTTGCGCGCGTGCTCTCCTATGCAACCGCTTCCGGCCCGCGACAATCGCGCCATGGACCGAAACCCCGAAACCCCTGCCTTCGTCGCCCCGCAAGCCTTCACCGACCCCGACGCCGCCGTGGCGCAGGTGCGCCGACTCTACGACGCCGCGGTGGGCTTTCTGCGGGAGGCCTTGGCCGATTATGTACGCACCCCCCTGGCGCCGGATACCGCATTGACCCGGGTGCGGGCCACCTACCCCTTCGTGCGCGTGCGCACACAGCGGGCCATGGCGCCCATGCGCCCCGGGACCGGCGGGCGGCTGAGCTATGGCTTCGTGGCCGGCCCGGGCCGTTACGAAACCACGCTGACCCGCCCCGACCTGTTTGCGGATTACTGGCGCGAGCAGTTTCGCCTGTTGCTGGACAACCACGGCGCGCCCTTGGAAATCGGCCTGGGCAGCGAACCCATCCCTGTGCACTTCGCGCTGGGGGAGGACGCCCACTTCGAGGGCGAGCTGGACGCCCTGCACCGCGCGCGCCTGGGCGAGGTGTTCGATCTGCCCGACCTGACCGCGATGGACGACGGCATCGCCAACGGCACGCACACCCCGCCGCCGGGCGCCCCCCAACCGCTGGCGCTGTTCACCGGCGCGCGCATCGACTATTCGCTGCAGCGACTGCGCCACTACAGCGGCACCTCGCCGGCGTGGTTCCAGAACTTCGTGCTGTTCACCAACTACGGCTTTTATGTCGATGAGTTCGTGCGCCTGGGGCTGGCGGAGATGCAGCGCCCGGACAGCGATTGCGTCGCATTCGTGGAGCCGGGCAACGTCGTCACCTGGCGGGCGGGCCTGCCGGCGGCGGAACGCGCGGCACTCGCAGGCCCCGAAGGCGGCCCGCCCCCGCGCTTGCCCCAAATGCCGGCCTACCACCTGGTGCGCGCCGACCGCAGCGGCATCACGCTGGTCAACATCGGCGTGGGGCCGAGCAACGCCAAGACCGCCACCGACCACATCGCCGTGCTGCGCCCGCACGCCTGGCTGATGCTGGGCCACTGCGCCGGGCTGCGCACCAGCCAGCAATTGGGGGACTATGTGCTGGCCCACGCCTATGTGCGCGAGGACCATGTGCTGGACGAAGAGCTGCCGCTGTGGGTGCCCATCCCGGCGCTGGCCGAAATCCAGCAGGCGCTCGAAGCCGCGGTGGCCGACGTCACCGGGCTGGACGGAGCGGCACTCAAAGGCGTGCTGCGCACCGGCACCGTTGCCAGCACCGACAACCGCAACTGGGAGCTGCTGCCGGACAACCTGCCGCAGCGGCGCTTCTCGCAATCACGGGCCGTGGCGCTGGACATGGAATCGGCCACCATCGCGGCCAACGGTTTTCGCTTCCGGGTGCCGTACGGCACGCTGCTGTGCGTCAGCGACAAGCCGCTGCACGGCGCCATCAAGCTGCCCGGCATGGCCGACCGCTTCTACCGCGAGCGCGTCGACCAGCACCTGCGCATCGGCCTGCGCGCCATCGAGCGGCTGCGCGCGGCGGGCGTGGACCAGCTGCACAGCCGCAAGCTGCGCAGCTTTGCCGAAGTGGCATTCCAATGACGGGGGAGGGACGGCAACGCCGGCCCGGCGGCGCCGTCAGGGCCGCCACGTCCCCATCGCCTCGCCCATGCGCACCGGGCGGCCTGGCGCCCAGTCCGCCGCCAAGGCAGCGACACCCGGCGGGAACAGCGCCACCACAGTCGAGCCGAGCAGAAAACGCCCCATCTCCGCCCCCTGCGCCAGGGCGATCTCGCGGTCGTCGTAATCCCAGCGCTGTGCGATACCCGGGCGCGGCGGATTGACGACGCCGTGCCAAACGGTGGCCATACTGCCGACGATCGTCGCCCCCACCAGCACCAGCACGAACGGAAAGCGCCGCCCGTCGGGGCGCTGTCCCTCGAACAGGCACACCACGCGCTCGTTGCGCGCGAACAGCCCCGGCACCCCGCGCGCCGTCACCGGGTTGACCGAATACAGCGACCCCGGCACGTGCACCATGCGCTGCAGCCGCCCCGCGCAGGGCATGTGGATGCGGTGGTAGTCGCGCGGGCTGAGATACAGCGTGGCGAACGTCCCGTCGGCAAACGCCGCCGCCAGCGCCGCGTCGCCGCCCAGCAGCGCCGCCACCGTGTAGCCGTGACCCTTGGCCTGCAGGATGCGGTCGCGCTCGATCGCGCCGCACTGGCTGATCGCCCCATCCACCGGGCAGACCAGGTCGGCCACCGCCAGCGGCCGCGCATCCGGGCGCAGCGCGCGCGTGAAAAAGTCGTTGAACGTCGCGTACGCGGCCGGGTCGGGCTGCGCCGCTTCAGCCATGTCCACGCGGTAGCGCGCGATGAAGCGGCGGATCGCCGCCTGCGTCACCGGCCCGAGCGGCCGGCGCGCCAGCGCCCCGGCCAGCTCGGTCAGCGCGCGCTTGGGCAGGGCGTGTTGGAGAGCAAGGAACAAAGATTCGGAGAAGGGTCTGGGCATGGGGAGAAACCGACGCCCCCCGCGCCCCTCCGCACAGCGAGCACAGACGTAGCAAAGGGGGCCGAATGCGCCTTGTCGAACGCCGGGTCAAAAAGTGATGCTAGCACTGTCGGCAAACTGCCCCTGGAAAGGTCTCACCGATCAGATCAGTTCGGCCTCGATCCAGTCCCACCGCCGATCCTTGACCATCACGAAGCGGCAGCGCCCACCAGAAAGGCTGGCCCAGAGGCCGCCGATCATCCGGTCATCCTCGGCGCTGGCCCAGCGGTCCGCGCCCTTGTACTCCACCGCCAGAACCGGGCCGGGCTGGCCGGCATCGCCCGGCAGCTGGCACAGAAAGTCCGGGTAGAAGCGCCCGTCGGCTTTTTGCAAGAAAAACGAACAGCCTTCGCGCCGAACGAGGTTGCGCACCCAGAACTGAATGCGGCCCTGCTGCGCCCACATGTCCAGCTGGCAGGCGCACTCGAACTCCTCCTTGCTGTCGAAGTCGCCGATGCGGCCGTAAAAATGCTTGCGGAAGTCGAAGTGGCCATAGGGTGA
Organism: Tepidimonas fonticaldi; assembly: GCF_001675355.1. Taxonomy (NCBI): domain Bacteria; kingdom Pseudomonadati; phylum Pseudomonadota; class Betaproteobacteria; order Burkholderiales; genus Tepidimonas; species Tepidimonas fonticaldi. The sequence continues at coordinate 15,485 of NZ_LZDH01000002.1, forward strand.
CGTTCGCCCGTCATAGTCGCGGCTGGGGGCGTAGGCCTGCGCATGGAACTCGAAGGCGTATTGATCGGTCACCGCCACCCGGTCCGCCGCGCCCTCGCCGAACAAGGTCTGCTGGTAGGCCCGCCCCACCGCCTGCCGGCGCAGTTCGCGGATGCGTGCCTCTAGCAGGTTGCGGATCAGGAACTTCTGCAGGTTCGCGCGCGCCAGCGTAAAGCCCTCCCGGCGCAGCAGCTCGGTGAGCCACTTGGCCACAAAGGCCTGCTTGTTCGCGTGGGTGAGCGACGGCTCCGGCAGGTTGCGGCACAGCCACGCAGCCAGGCGCACCTCGTCCCAGTGTTCGGGCCGATAGGCAAGTCCCAGATCGCGCTGCAGCTCGGGCAGAAAACGCGAGACGACGCGTCCGCCCTCATCGATGTCGATCTCGCCACCCTCCGAGACCTTCAAGGCCGCGCCCAGGGCCTGCAGATCGTCGGGCGTCGGCGCGGCATCGTAGGGCGAGATGTCCCACGGATACTCCAGCACCTCTGGGTCGTCGAAAAGCTGCAGCTCACCTTGCACGCGCAAGGCCAGCTGCGGTACGCAAAAGCGCTCGCCCCGCTCGGCCGGCGTCTGGAAGAACTCGATCGCCGTGGTACGGCTGACTTCGGCAGCTTGTTCAATTGCTGCAGCCGCCGCTGCGGACGTGACCGCAGCCTTGAGCGCCTCGGCTTCGTTTACCGCAAGCGGCGCGGTGAGGGTGAGCGTGTTGGATGTGCTGTCCCAGCTCACCTTGTCGCGTACCGGCTTGGGCACCTGCTTGAGATCGGGCTTTTCCGGCAGCGTGACTGTGACCGGGTGAAGCACCACGCGGCCCGCATGGCTCTCCAGGTCCAGCCACGCCTGCTGCGGCAGCGCGGCGGTGACGAACTCGCGCACCTCGCGTCGCTCGAAGCCCGCGCCTTCCACCAGCCGGTCGCGCAGGGCGCTGGCCGTCTCGGCAAAATTGCGCGACACCACGAAGGCATAGGACTGGTTCAGCGCCTTGGCCTGCCGCTGGCGGGCGCTGGGTTGGCGCAACACGCGCCCAAGCAGTTGCTCCACCGCCGTGGCCGACTTGAGCTCCGCCATGCTCACCAGAATGTAGGCGAACGGACAATCCCAGCCTTCGGCCAGCGCCTTCTGGGTGATGACGAACTTCACCGGGCAGGCCGGGTCGGCAATGCCCAGCTTGTAGTCGGCGTCGATTTGCGCGAGCCCCTTCTCCTCGCCGGTGGCCACGGCGATTTCGCTGGCCGGAATGCCGTGGTTGGCGATCAGCTCGTTCTTCACGCGCTCCACGTCCAGCGTTTCCACGCCCGCGCGGCGCGGTTCGGCCTGGATCAGCACCAGGGGGCGCAGGTAAGGGGCGCCGCAGCGGCGTTCTTCGTCCGCGAGCTTTTGCAGCGCCTCGCGCCGGGCAATCGCATCGGCCAGGCACTGCTGCCAGTTGGGCTCCGTCTCCAGCACCACGGGCAGCTTGATCATCTCCTCTGCCTTCAGTTCGGCGGCCGAGACGCTGTGCAGCACGTTGCTGGGCGTGCGTGTCAGGTCGGGCGTGGCGGTCAGCTCCATGACCCCGCTGGGGCGAAAGCGCGCCAGCATGTCGAAAGCGAGCTCGGTGCGGCTGTTGTGCGCCTCATCGACGATGACGAACGGCCGGCGCAGCCTCAGCACGTTGGCCAGCGAATAGGGCGTGGTGCGCTCGCCGCCCTCGCCTTCGGTCAGGAGCGCCTCGCGCTGTGCCGGCGAGAGGTGGTCGAAATGGTGCATCAACGCGCCGCTGCTCTGATACACCTTGCGCGATTCCTCGTCCTCCACCTGGAACGCCTGCCGGGTGGCGACGATGATCGTGGTGGACGTATCCAGCGTGGCGCGGGTGACGCCCTTGGCCTCCTCCAAATCCAGCACCGTCACCGGCCCCGCCTCGCGCAGCGCGGCGTGGTAGGGATGGCCGCGGTCTTTCAGCGCCTTCAGCGTCTGCTCGCGGATGGGCTTGCTGGGGGTTAGCCACAGGATCACGCTGTGCTCGCAGCGCAGGAGATGCGAGTTCACGAGCTGAACGCTTTTTGCCGCCAGCCAGGTCTTGCCGCCGCCCGTGGGCACGCGCAGGCAGAAGTACGGCATGTCGGGCGGAAAGCCCACCAGCGGGTGATACGGGTTGCCACGTCCCCACAGGCGCTCGGTCGTGGCAGTGAAGGCCACCGAGGGCGAGGGCAACGCGTGGCAGGCCTGGAAATAGGCCGCCACACTGTCGAGCACCTGCTGCTGGTAAGTCTTCGGCGCGAAGGTCGTCATGGCCTGCCCTCGGGCGTGGCAGAAGGCGTCGCGCCCTCGTTCGGCTGCGGCCGGATGCGTTGCAGCACGCCATCACGCATGACGATAAGCTCGGTCCCCGTCTGCGCCGCCAGCTCGCGCGCCCGCCGCGCCGCCCGCAGCAGGGCCGGCCACGAACCCCGCAAATCCGCGCTCTTGGCCTGATCGATCGTCTTGCCGTTCATCGTTCGCTCCAGTCCAGCAATACCGGCAACTCGCCCGAGTTGTCATACAAGGCCCAGGCATCCACCGCCGGCGCGTAGTGTTGACGGAAATTGGCCAGCCCGGCCTCGAAACGGCGTCGGATCACCGGCTCTGGGATGTCATGGCCGCCCTGCCGCACGCGCTGCTGCACGCGCCCCACCGCCTCGTCGGCGCTGCCAAGCTGCAGGAAGATCAGCTCCACCCAATAGCCCGCCTGCTGCCAGCGCCGGATATGGCGCAGATACGCCCGGCCCGACAGCGTCGTCTCGAACGCGAAGCTGCGCCCTGCCCGGAAATGCCGCTCCAGCTCCTCCAGCATCAGCCGCCCGGCCTGCACGGCGGCCGTCTGCGGCGCAAAGGGGGCGAGCCCCGCAGCGATCAAATCGGCATTCACGAAAGTCGGGCAGCTTGCCTCGTTGGGCAGAAACTCGCGCGCAAACGTGGTTTTTCCCGCCCCGTTCGGCCCGGCGATGAGGATGACCTTGCGCTGTGGCCCCATGCTCACACCGCCAGCGCATAAGGCGTTTGCTTGAAGGTGATGCCCTCGCGCGTCAGCCGCGCGCTGCCTAGCCGGCAGGCGGCGGCGTAGATCACCTTGGGGCCGGCAAACGGCGGCAGCACGTCGAGCCCCCGCTGTTGGTAGCGTTTCGCTGCGAAGTTATTCATGGCGGTCGATGCGATCGATCCAATATTCCGGATTGCGGTGCTGGTGGGCGACTGCCAACACAACGATGCGTTCGCCACGAACCACGTAAAGCATTTTGTAAGGGAAGCGGTTGAACACAAACCGCCGCACCGGATCGATCTCGACTTGCCAAGCCAAGGGGCGTTCCAGAATGCGCCTGGCGGACACCATGGCCTCGTGCTGAAAAGCCGCGCCCAAGCCACGTTGCTGCCACTCGTAGAAACGCTTGGCCTCGGCCATTTCCGCGCGGGCCACCTTGGCGAAAACAAGCTCCATCACAAGTCCTTGAAGGCCTCTTCCATCGAAACGCACTCGAGCCGGCCTTCGTCGTAAGCCTGCAAGCGACGCAATGCCTCTTCCTGCCAAACCCGATCCACCGCTGGATCGGGCTTGTCGAGACTTTGATGCAGCAGCTCAATCAAGGCATAGCGTTCTGATGCCGTCAAATGCAGGGCGCGCTCGATGATTTCTGCGGTACTCATGGCGTACTCCTCACGCGGGTAACAGGGTTCAGGGCTATGCTACACCGCCAGCGCATAAGGCGTTTGCTTGAAGGTGATGCCCTCGCGCGCCAGCCGCGCGCCGCCCAGGCGGCAGGCGGCGGCGTAGATCACCTTGGGACCGGCAAACGGCGGCAAAACGTCCAGCACCGCGCCAGTGAGCACATTGCCGCCGGCAACCGATTTGTCCTTGAGGATGCCGTTGTAGAGCAGGTAGATCGCGCGGCCCTCGTGCACACCGAGCAGCGGCGAATCAGCCTGGCCCGTGTAGCCGGTGCCGGTCTCGGCGAACCAGACGAACTCGGCCAGTTGCGCGAAGCTCACATCGCTGCGGATTTGGCCGTTGGCGTCGAACAGGGGTTCGGTGGACAGGCGGCAGAACTGGAAGCCGCCGCCGAGCCCCTCTACGGCTTGTCCTTTGGCGTTGGTGTAGCCCTGCGCCACCCGCCGCACCCGCTCGGCGGTGACGGTGCGGGCGATGGCCTCGTCCATTTCGACGAGGATGAAGCGGCGATTGCCGCCGTCCTCAATGTTCTGCTTGAGCACGGCGTGGCCAGTCGTGCCAGAACCGGCAAAGCTGTCGAGGACGATGGAGTCCTTGTCGGTGGCGATCTGCAGGATGCGCTGAATGAGCCGGGTGGGTTTCGGCGTGATGAAAACGTCGTCAGACGTGTTGAAGTCGACCAGTTCGAGCAGTTCTTTCTTGCCTTCCTGCGTATGGCCGACCTCTTGATAAAACCACATGGTCTGCGGCACCCGACCATCCTTGACTTCGTGCAGGAAGCGCTTGATCTGCGGAATGGCATTGCCATCCTTGCCCCACCAGATGCGGTTGTCGCGGTCCAGTTCCTCGAACTTTTCCTTTGAAACCCGCCAATACATTCCCTTGGGTGGAGCTTCAATCACTCGCCCAGAGGGGCAGGTGATCGAGTACGTTCCCGCCGAGTAATAGTTGCGCGCCGACAAATCACTGGTTTTCCATACGCCGCGCGGGTCCTTGTCCGGATTTTTGTACGCTGCGTTTTGTTCTTCCGTGCGCGGCAACAGATTCGGTTTCCACGCGTCGGCCTTGGCTGCGTAGATGACGATGTAGTCGTGATCTTCAGAAAGATGACGTGCCGAGTTCTTCGGCGAATAGACCTTCTGCCACAGGACTGTCGCCACGAAGTTCTTCGCTCCAAATATCTCGTCCATCAACAAGCGCAGCGTCGCCACCTCGTTGTCGTCGATGGACACGAAGATCGCGCCGTCCTCACGGAGGAATTGCTTCAGCAGTACGAGGCGCGGGTACATCATGCACAGCCAGCGGTCGTGCCGGTCCAGCGTCTCGCCTTCCTTGCCCACCACCTCGCCCAGCCAGCGGCGAATCTCCGGGCTGTTGACGTTGTCGTTGTAGACCCAGCCCTCGTTGCCGGTGTTGTAGGGCGGGTCGATGTAGATGCACTTCACCTGGCCGGCATAGCGCGGCAGCAGGGCCTTGAGCGCATGGAGGTTGTCGCCCTGCACGATGAGGTTGCCGCTACCGGCATCGCCGCAGGAGAGTTCCGGCACCGGCTCCAGGAGGCGGAAGGGCACTTCCTTGTGATGCTTGACGACGGCTTCTTTGCCGATCCAGTTCAGTGTGGGCATGTGGCCTCGGGACCTCCGCCCCGGAGTCTAGCAATTGGCAGCATCGGACCGCGGCACAATCCACCCATGACCGAGGCTTTGCTGCAGATCGACGGGCTGACCAAGCACTACGGCGGGCGCGCCGTGGTGGAAGACCTGTCGTTTTCGATCGAGCCGGGCGAGTGCGTCGGGCTGCTCGGGCCCAACGGGGCGGGCAAGACGACCACGCTGCGCATGGCGCTGGGGCAGGTGGCGCCGGACGCCGGCTCGGTGCGCGTGTTCGGCCTGCCGATGCCGCAGCAGGCGCGCGCGATCAAGGCGCGGCTGGGCGTGGTGGCGCAGTTCGACACGCTGGACCCGGACTTCACCTGCGCCGAGAACCTGCTGGTCTACGGGCGCTACTTCGGCCTGCCGGACGCGCCGCTACGCGCGCGCATCGGGCCGCTGCTGGAGTTCGCGGCGCTTTCGCACAAGGCCGACGCGCGCCCTGGGGAACTCTCCGGCGGCATGCGCCGGCGCCTGAGCCTGGCGCGCGCGCTGGTCAACGACCCGGCGCTGCTGCTGCTGGACGAGCCGACCACGGGGCTGGACCCGCAGGCGCGCCACCTGATGTGGGAGCGGCTGCAGCGCCTGCTGCAGCAGGGCAAGAGCATCCTGCTGACGACGCACTTCATGGACGAGGCCGAGCGGCTGTGCCACCGGCTGGTGATCGTCGACCACGGCCGGCGCATCGCCGAAGGCGCCCCGCGCGCGCTGATCGCGCAGCATCTGGAGCCGGAGGTGATCGAGCTGTACGGCGAGCAGGGCCAGCCGGACGTGGCCGCGCTGCTGGACGACGAGGCGCGCGCGCTGGCCGGCCGCGTCGAGACGCACGGCGAGACGACCTTCCTCTACACCCGCGACGCGCGCCCGCTGCTGGCGCGACTGGCGGGGCGGCCACAGCTGCGGCTGCTGCACCGCCCGGCCAACCTGGAGGATCTGTTCCTGCGCCTGACCGGCCGGCAGATCCGCGCCGAAGGATGACCCCGATGCGTGACGCCTTCCACCCCGCCTACTGGGCCCCGCCGCGGGCCAGCACGCGCTTCGTGGCCGTGTGGCAGCGCAACCTGCTGGTGTGGCGCAAGCTGGCGATCCCGAGCCTGGTCGGCAACATCGCCGAGCCGCTGATCTGGCTGGTGGCGTTCGGCTATGGCATGGGCGCGCTGGTCGGCAGCGTCACGCTGCCCCTGCCCGGCGGCGGCGCGCAGCCGGTGCCGTACCTGGTGTTCCTGGCCAGCGGCAGCGTCTGCATGAGCACGATGAACGCCGCCACCTTCGAGGCGCTGTATTCGGCGTTTTCGCGCATGCACGTGCAGCGCACCTGGGACGGCATCCTCAACGCCCCGGTGACGCTGGACGACATCGTGCTGGCGGAGATGTTGTGGGCGGCGTTCAAGGCGCTGTTCACCGCCAGCGCGATCCTGCTGGTGATGCTGCTGCTGGGCATCGGCCACAGCCCCAAGCTCGTGCTGGCGTGGGCGGTGCTGGCGCTGACCGGCGTGACGTTCGCGAGCCTAGCGCTGATCTTCAACGCGCTGGCCAGGGGCTACGACTTCTTCACCTACTACTTCACGCTGTTCCTGACGCCGATGATGTTCGTCTCGGGCGTGTTCTTCCCGCGCGAGCAGCTGCCCGGCTGGGTGCAGGCGGTCGGCGAGGCGCTGCCGCTGACGCACGCGGTGCAGCTGGTGCGCCCGCTCTTCCTCGACCACTGGCCGGCCGACGCGGCGCGGCACGTGGCGGTGCTGGCCGGCTATGCGCTCGCGGCGTTCTGGGTGGCGCTGGCGCTGACGCGGCGGCGCTTTGCGCGCTGAGCGTCGGCCAGCACCTGCTGCAGCGCGGCGCGCTCGATCGGCTTGGCCAGAAAGCCGTCCATGCCGGCCGCCAGGCAGCGCTCGCGGTCCTCGCCGAAGGCGTTGGCGGTCAGCGCGACGATGCGCAGCGGCGCGCGGTCCGGCTGCGCGGCCTCCCAGCGGCGCAGCGCCTCGGTGGCCTGCAGGCCGTCCATCTCCGGCATCTGCATGTCCATCAGCACGAGGTCGAAGGCGCGCTGCTGCGCCAGCGCCACCGCGGCGCGGCCGTCGTCGGCGAAGGTGACGCGGTGGCCGGCGCGCGTCAGCAGCGCCTCGATCACGCGGCGGTTGACCGGGTGGTCCTCCGCCACCAGGATGTCCAGCGGCAGCGCGCCCTCGTCCTCCTCGCCGGCGGGCGCCGGCGCCGCGGCGGGCGGGGCGGCGGCGTCCGGGGCCGGTTCGGCCGGCGCCAGCGGCAGCGTGACGGTGAAGGTGCTGCCCTGCCCCGGCGTGCTCTGCACGGTGAGCGCGCCGCCCATGCGCTGCACCAGCTCGCGGCTGATCGCCAGCCCCAGCCCGGTGCCGCCGTAGCGGCGGTTGGCGGCGCCCTCCCCCTGCACGAAGGGGTCGAAGATGCGCGCCAGCTGCGCCGGCGGGATGCCGATGCCGGTGTCGTGCACCGCCCACTCGGTGCGCCAGCGGCCGTCCGGCTGCGGCTCGGCGCGCACCACGAGCGTCACGCCGCCGCGGTCGGTGAACTTGATAGCGTTGCCGACCAGGTTGAACAGCACCTGGCGCAGCCGCGTGGCGTCGCCGCGCACGCGGCTCGGCAGCGCCTCGCCGCCCTGCACCGTCAGCGTCAAGCCCTTCAGGCGCGCCGAGGCCTGCATCGCGCCCTCGATGTCGCGCAGCAGCGCGCGCGGGTCGAACGGTTCGTCGCGCAGCTCCAGCCGGCCGGCCTCGATCTTGGACAGGTCCAGGATGTCGTTGACGATGTCGATCAGGTGCCGCGCCGCGCCCAGCGCGGTGGCCAGCGTCTCGCGCAGCGCCGGCTCGGCGGTCTGGTCCAGCGCCAGCTCCAGCATGCCGACCACGCCGCTGAGCGGCGTGCGGATCTCGTGGCTCATGTTGGCCAGGAACTGCCCGCGCGCGACATTGGCGGCCTCGGCGCGGGCGCGCAGCTCCTCGGTCTGCTCGTGCTGGCGGCAGGCGCGGCAGGCCAGCGCCAGCCGCTGCCAGATCGGCAGCAGCGCGCGTTCGACGTCGTCGTCCACCGGTTGCGAGCGCAGCCACGCGATCCAGCCGAAGCCCGGCAGCGCCGCGCGCTGCCACACGCCACCGTCGTGCGCCGGCCGCGCCGCGCCCAGCGCCGGCGGCGGCCAGTCCTGCGGCGGCGGCAGGTGCTCGCGCACGCGTGCCGGGTAGACCAGCACCGGCGCCGCGTCGCCCTCCCACACCGCGCCGGCGCGCGCGCCCAGGAGCTTCAGCGCCGTCGGCACGAAGCGGCGCAGCATCGGCTCCAGGTGCAGATCCTGCCCGATCGACAGCGCCAGCTCGTACTGCAGCGAGACGATCGCCAGGTTGCGGCGCAGCAGCTGTTCAGGCATCGGCGTCGGCGGCCAGCGCGGCCAGCACGATGGTCTTGTTGTAGAACTCCAGACAGGTGTCGCCGCCGTTGGCCACCTCGCCCAGCGTCAGCACGCCGGCCAGCGCGCGCGCGCCGATGACGGCGCGGATGGCGGCCAGCTCCTCGCCGAAGCGCTGCTCCAGGTACAGCACGCGGCTGATGCAGTCGGCCACCAGCACCGGCCCGCGCGTGCCGGCCAGGGCCTGCGCGCCGCGCGCCGCCGCTTGCACCAGCGCCTGCGGGTCGCCGCGCAGCAGGTGCACCAGGCTGTACGGCGGCACGTCGCCGACGCAGCGCAGGCCGCCGCCCTCGATGGTGATCGGGTCGCGCACCACCAGCCGGCCGTCGGGCTTGTCAAGCCCGAACGGGTAGCCCTTGGCGACGTCGAAGAAGCCTTCCGGCGCCGGGTCGCGCCCGGCGTCGCCGCGCACCGCGGCGCGGTAGACCTCGTAGGCCGGGCGGTGGTCGAGCGACTCGATCACCGGGCCGTGGCCGCCGGTGACGACGAACGGGCCGGCCAGCGGCTGCCAGCCGTGGTCCACGCCCAGCGCCAGCCGCTCGCGCAGCAGCACCAGCTGCAGCGCGTCGGCGCGCAGCCCCTCGCGGCTGAACAGGCACGGGTGCGGCTGGAAGCTGAGGCTGCCGGCGCCGCCGCCGAAGTAGGTGACGTCGCTGCCGAACTGGTCGTACACCGCGTCCAGCGCGGCGGCGATGCGCGGCGCGAGCCCGTCGACCCACACCATCACGGCGGCCACGCCGTCCGGCGCCGGCAGCGCCTGCGCCAGCGCCGCCGCAGCGTCGGTGTCGTCGCCCGACAGGCCGTCGACGTGCACCACCTCGAAGGCGCTGGGCCAGCCGACGACGACGTAGCCGCGCTCGTGGTTCTCGCCGCCGTGGATCAGCTGCGGGAACACGCCGCCGGCCACCGGCACCGGCAGCCCCGCCAGCCACGCGTCGACGTCGGCGGGCGCAAGGCCGTTGGCGTCGGCTGCCCAGACGATCAGGCCGCGCGCGCCCTGCGCCAGCGCTTCGGCGGCCAGCCGCTGCACGGCGGCCGGCGCGGGGTCGGGGGTGAAGGCGACGAGGGGTTCGGTCAGCATGGCACGACGGGGCGATGGACGGAGGGTTTTTAGCGAATTCTAGGATGGCTTTCGCATTTTTGCGTGAATGCCCCGCCCCCCGGAGCGCCGCCCCGTCAGGCCACGGCGGCTGGCGCGCGCTCGTGCAGGCCGATGGCGTCCAGCGCCTGCCGCAGGTGGCCGACAGTGCGCTCGACCTGCAGGAGCTTTTCCAGCCCGAACAGGCCGACGCGGAAGGTGCGGAAGTCCGCCGGCTCGTCGCACATCAGCGGCACGCCGGCGGCGGTCTGCAGCCCGACGGCGGCGAACTTGCGGCCGCTGGCGATCTCCGCGTCGTCGGTGTAGCTGACCACCACGCCCGGGGCCTGGAAGCCCGGCGCCGCCACGCTGCGCAGCCCGCGCGCCTCGAACAGCTCGCGCACGCGCCGGCCCAGCTCCGCCTGCGCCGCCTTCATCGCGGCGAAGCCGTGTTCGCGCGTCTCCTGCATCACGTCGCGCAGGCGCGCCAGCGCGTCGGTCGGCATCGTGGTGTGGTAAACGTGCCCGCCCTGCTCATAGGTCTCCATCACCTGCAGCCACTTCTTCAGGTCGCAGGCAAAGCTGGTGCTGGTGGTGCCGTCGATGGCCTGACGCGCGCGCGGCGACAGCATCACCATGGCGCAGCACGGCGAGCCGCTCCAGCCCTTCTGCGGCGCCGAGATCAGCACGTCCACCCCGGTGGCGCGCATGTCCACCCACATCGCGCCGGAGGCGATGCAGTCCAGCACGAACAGCCCGCCCACCGCGTGCGCGGCCTCGGCCACCGCGCGCAGGTAGTCGTCCGGCAGCATCATGCCGGCGGCGGTCTCCACGTGCGGCGCGAACACCACCGCCGGGCGCAGGGCGTGGATCGTGCGCACCACCTCGTCCAGCGGCGCCGGCGCCCACTGCGCCTGCGGCTCCTCGGCCACGCGGCGGGCCTTCAGCACGTGCGCCTCAGCCGGGATGCGGCCCATGTCGAAGATCTGCGTCCAGCGGTAGCTGAACCAGCCGTTGCGGATCACCAGCACGCGCCGGTCGGCGGCGAACTGACGCGCCACCGCCTCCATGCCGAAGGTGCCGCTGCCCGGCACCAGCGCCACCGACTGCGCGCCGTACACCTCCTTGAGGATGCCGCCGATGTCGGTCATGACGCGCTGGAAGCGCCTGGACATGTGGTTGAGCGCGCGGTCGGTGTAGACGACCGAGAATTCGAGCAGACCGTCCGGGTCGATGTGGGGCAGCAGGCCGGGCATCGGTGTCGTCTCCTGGGTGTTGGATGCGGGGGAGCGGGCGCCCCCCGCGCCGGCGGGGCCCGGGGGCATGGGGCGGCAGGCCGGGGCGCGTGCCGGTCAGCTTAGCACGCCGTCGCGCAGCGCGTCGACCGCAGCGCGCACCACCGCCTGGATGCTGCCGGTGCGCGCGTGCACCGCGCGCAGCTGGCGCGCGTGGTTGCCGGCCGCGCCGGCCACGGCCTCCAGCTCTGTGAGCGCCGCCGCGCTGCCCAGCGCCTGCGCGTGCGGCTCCAGCCGGCGCAGCGTGGCCAGGATGTCCTCGCGGATCGACAGCGGCTCGCGCGTGCGCGGGTGCACCATCGTGCCCTCGAGCCCGAAGCGGCACGCCTGGAAGCGGTTGTAGGTGTAGACGAGGTAGTCGTCCTCTTGCGGCGGCGGCTCGCCGCCCTCCAGCAAGTGGCGGCACAGCGCCTGCAGGTAGCAGGCCAGCGCCGCGGCGCGCTCCACCGTCAGCGGCGTGTCGCAGACGCGCAGCTCGATCGTGCCGTACTCGGGCTTGGGGCGGATGTCCCAGTAGAAGTCCTTCATCGACTTCACGACCCCGGTGGACTCCATCTTGCGGAAGTACCCCTGCTCGAAGTCGTCCCAGCGCAGCACGAACGGCGCGCGGCCGCTGAGCGGAAACGCGAACACCGAGTTCAGCCGCGCCGAGTCGAACAGCGTGTCCACGCCCTGTAAGAACGGCGAGGAGGCCGACAGCGCGATGAAGTGCGGCACGTAGCGGTTGAGCGCATGCAGCAGGAACAGCGCCTCGTCCGCCGAGCGGCAGCCGATGTGCACGTGCTGCCCGAACACCGTGAACTGCTTGGCCAGGTACCCGTACAGGCCCGAGAGCTGCTGGAAGCGCGGCTTGTCGAAGATGCGCTGCTCGAACCAGCGCTGGAACGGATGCGTGCCGCCGCCGGCCAGCTCGACGTTGAGCCGCTCGGCCGCCGCGAGCAGCGTGTCGCGGATCGCGCGCAGCTGCGCCAGCAGCGCATCGTGGCGCGTGTGCACGCCGGTGGCGATCTCGATCATGCTCTGCGTCATCTCGGGCGTGACGCTGCCCGGAAACGGCGCGCGCTTGAGCAGCGCGAGCAGGTCGTCCGCACTGCTCGACAGATCCTGATCGTAGGTGTTGACGATCTGCAGCTCCAGCTCGACCCCCATCGAGAGCGCATCGGACTGCTTGAACGGCTCCAGCGGCATCGACCACTCCTCACTGCGGCGGGGACGCGGACGCCCCCCCACGGTCCGGCCCGCTCGGGGCCAGCACGGCTTCGCGCGCGGCGACCAGCGCCCACTGGCTCACCCAGGGGCCGAGCAGCTCCAGCCACAGCAGGGCGGCCGTCAGGTGCCACAAGGCCTCGGTCGCGGGCGGCAGCCCCAGGGCGATGCTGCGCTCCAGCAGCAACAGGGTCATGGCGGACATGGGCAGCAGCGCCACGCCGGTGAGCACGCCTTTGCGCACGGTCGTGCCGCTGGGCACGGCCAGCGCGGCGTTGAACACCACCGGGATCAGCACCCGCGCGGCCAGCACCACCGCCGCGGCGGCCCACACCGCCCCCTGCGTCAGCGCGCCCCACGACATGCGCGAGCCGACGTAAACGAACAAAAACACCCCCAGCAACAACCCCAGGGTGCCGAAATCGCGCTGGGCGTTGGCAACGAACACCCGGCGCTCGCGCAGCAGCACGCCAAAACTCAATGCCGCCAACAGCGGCGACAGGCGCAGCGCGTCCGAGACCACGGTCAGCCACACCAGCGCGAGCGCATAGCCCACCGTGGGCGCGGTGGACGTGCCGAACGGCCCGCGCACCAGTGCCGTCACCATCACCGCCAGCGCCACGCCCAACGCCACCGACAGGCCGACGGCATACACGCTGCTCAGAGCGGCCTGCATCCAGTCGCCTTGGGCGCTCAGGTGCCAGTACCCGGACACGCCTTTGACGAACAACACGGCCATCACGGCCTGGATGGCCGCCAGATGCAGCACACGCTCGGTCACCTGCCCGGCCGCACGCAAATCGTTGGCCACCCGCAGCAGGCTGGCCGGCGACGCCGCGACCGCCACCGCGGCCACCAGCGGCCGCCACTCGGCCGCCACGCCTACCGCCCCCAGGGCCCAGGCCACCGCCGCAAAAATCGCCACCGACTGCGCCACCCCGGTCAGCAACACCCACGGGTTGTGGCGAAACCAGCCCAGATGGATGCGGCAGCCCAGCTCGAACAGCACCAACGACAGCGCAAACTGGGCCAGCAGCGCCGCGCCCCCGCCCTCCGCCACCGAGCCCGGCGTCAACCCGATGGCGCTGCCGACCAAGCCCACCGCAACATAGACGCTCACCCGCGGCACGCCGCGCGGATGGGCACGCTCGGCCAGCCACCAGGCCAGCCACAGCAGCGCGGGCCACACGACCAGCGCCGCCAGCTTCGGATCGAAACCAGCCATGGTCATGCGACCGCGAAACGCGCGCGCAGTTCCTCCAGGCCCAGTTCATCGAGCATGCGGGCCAGGCGCTCGGCCGCGCTGCGCTTGCGCCGGCCGGTGCGGCGCGCGACGATCAGCTCGTTTTTCATCGAGTGCTCCCAGCCCACCAGCTCGGTCACGGTCACGTCGTAGCCGCTCGCTTCCAGCCGCAGACAGCGCAGCACATTGGTGACCTGGCTGCCGAACTCGCGCGTGTGCAGCGGGTGGCGCCACAGCTCGGCCAGCGGCGTGCGCGCCAGCTGCAGCGCCTTGTGACGGCGCAGCGCGGCGGCGACCTCGGCCTGGCAGCACGGCACCACGACGATGGCACCGGTCTGGCGCTGCAGGGCGAAGTCGATGGCATCGTCGGTGGCGGTGTCGCAGGCGTGCAGGGCCGTCACGATGTCGACCATTGGCGGCAGCGCATCCATCGCCTCGCGCACGGTGGCGGCGACGAAGTGCATGCGCGCAAAGCCCAGCCGCTGCGCCAGGGCGGCGGCGCGCTCGACCAACTCCGGCCGCGCCTCCACGCCCCAGACGCTGCCCACCGAGCGCGCCGCCAGAAAGCGGTCATAGAGCAAGAAGCCCAGATACGATTTGCCGGCGCCGTGATCCACCACGGTCACGTCGCCGCGTTCGGCCACAGCCGCCTGCAGCAAGGGCTCGATGAACTGCAGCAGGTGATTGACCTGCTTGAGCTTGCGCCGCGAATCCTGATTGAGCCGCCCATCGCGCGTCAGGATGTGCAGCTCCTGCAACAGCGCAATCGACTGGCCGGGATGCAGCTCGGCCAGCACCTCGGGGGGCGGCCCCGCGGGCGGGCGCCGGGGGGATGGGGATCGGGTCATGGGCGGATCATACGGCCGGGGTCGCCCCCCGCGACACACAGGCGCCCGCGGCGGTGCTAGGATTGAAACCGACCGGGGCTGCGGCCCGGCTGAGGAGACTGCCATGGGCACCATCGTCGGCTACGTGACGCCAAACCTGCCGGAAAACAAATTGCGGCGCTACCCGACCAAGGTCATCAACATCGTCGGCGGCCCGGGCTGTGACAAGTCCCTGTACTCCTCGGCCATCATCCTCAAGCTGCACCTGATGCACAAGACCGTGGAGCTGGTACCCGAGGTGGCCAAGACCCTGGTCTGGCAGGGCGACCACGAAGCGCTGCGCAACCAGTACGGCATCGCGCTGCACCAGTTCCGCCTGCTGGAGGTGCTCGACGGTCAGGTGCAGTACCTGGTGACCGAAGGCGGGCTGCCGCAATTGCTCTACTACAACGCGCGCCACCCGGATAACGTCTGCGACGTGGACAAGACACGCCGCCAGATCCTGGAGTGGTACCGGCAGTTCGACAACGTCAACGTCTTTGCCCAGCGCGACCCGGACAAGCCCTACATCCGCGCCGGACGCTTGCAGGACGAAAACCGCGCGCGCGAGATGGACAACGAGATGCGCACCCTCCTGGCGGCTGAAGGCATCAAGTACACGCTGCTGCCCCCGGATCACCGCAAGATCATCGAGTTTGCCGGCACGCTGGGGTAGGCGCCGGCCCTCCGGGGCGGCCCGGCCGTCAGTTGCGGGCGTGGGCCACGTCCACCGACTCCACCCCGGCGATCGCGCGCAGGCGCCGCGCCACCTCTGGCAGGGACACGGTCAGGTCCGTGCGGCCCGCCACCATGACGAAATGCCAGCGGCTGCCCGCCCCGTCGCTGTGGATTTGCATGGAGCCGTCGGCCAGCGCAAACCCCCACTCCGACAACGCGGCGCGCAGGCGCGCCTCGTCGGGCGGGGCCTCGCGCTGGAACGTCAGCGTCACCGCCAGCGCGGAGAGCGCCGGCAGCCGCGCCTCGATGCGGCCGCCCCACAGCATCAGCAGGGCCGTCAGCGCCGCCGACGCCATGCAGACGATGCCGTAGGTGCGCATGCCCGCCGCCCGGCCGCGGTACGAGCGCTCGTAGCCCACCAGCAAACCCAACGCCAGGGCGCCGAGCAGGTTGGCAAACACCAGCAGATTGGCCTGCAGCACCGGTTGGGACCAGTACCGGTCCCACAACGTCAGGTGTTCCGCCCCCATGCGCCATGCCTCCAGTGGGTTCGGCGATCGGTTGGCCGATCGCCACGCCGCATCTTACGCGGCGGGCAGTGTCCACCCCGCCGCGGGCCCCGCCCGGGGGCGGCGCTCAGGCCATCAGCAGCGCGTTGACGCGGCGCACATAGCCGGCGGGATCCTCCGGCAGGCCGCCTTCGGCCAGCAGCGCCTGGTCGAACAGGATGTGCGCCAGGTCCTCGAACCGCGGGTGCGACTCGAGCTTTTGCACCAGCGCATGGCTGGGGTTGACCTCCAGGATGGGCTTGACCTCCGGCGCTTTCTGGCCCGCTTGCTTGAGCAGCCGCGCCAATTGCATGGAGTATTCGCCGTCCTCCACCACCAGGCAGGCGGGCGAATCGACCAGCCGCGCCGTCACCCGCACATCCTTGGCCTTGTCTTTGAGGGCGTCCTTGAGCTTGTCGAGCACGGGCTTGAAGGTCTCGGCCGCCTGTTCGGCCGCTTTCTTTTCTTCCTCGTCCTGCAGCTTGCCCAAATCCACCGCGCCCTTGGCCACGCTTTGCAGCGGCGTGCCGTCGAACTCGTGCAGGAACGACAGCGCCCATTCATCGACGCGGTCGGTCATCAGCAGCACCTCGATGCCCTTCTTGCGGAAGACTTCGAGCTGCGGGCTGTTCTTGGCGGCAGCCAGCGTGTCGGCGGTGATGTAGTAGATGGCCTCCTGGCCTTCCTTCATTCGCGCCTTGTAGTCGGCCAGGCTGACGCTGACCGCGTCGCTGTGGGTGGAGGCAAAGCGCAACAGCTTGGCGATGCGCTCGCGGTTGGCAAAGTCCTCGCCCAGCCCTTCCTTGAGTACGGCGCCGAATTCGGCATAGAAGCGGCTGTACTTGCCGGCCTGCCGCTCGGCCTCGGCCTTCTCGTCGGCGCTGAGCTGCTCCCACGCCTCGCCGGTGGGCAGCACGTCCTTCTTGGCCAAATCCTCCAGCATGGACAGCACGCGGCGCGTGTTGCCGTCGCGGATGGCCTTGACGTCGCGGCTTTCCTGCAGCAGCTCGCGGCTGACATTCAGCGGCAGGTCGGCCGAGTCGATCACGCCCTTGACCCAGCGCAGGTACGCCGGCATCAGCGATTCGGCGTCGTCCATGATGAAGACGCGCTTGACGTACAGCTTCACCCCGCCGCGCTTGTCGCGGTTCCACAGATCGAACGGCGCCTTGGCCGGGATGTAGAGCAATTGGGTGTACTCGGTGCTGCCCTCGACGCGGTGGTGGCTCCACGCCAGGGGCGCTTCGCTGTCGTAGCTCAGGTTCTTGTAGAACTCGATGTACTGCTCGTCGCTGATGTCCTTCTTGGGCCGCGTCCACAGGGCGCTGGCGCTGTTGACCGCCTCCCACTCGTCTTGGAGCACGTACTCGCCCTTGTCCTTGTCCCAGACCTCCTTCTGCATCAGGATGGGCAGGCTGATGTGATCGGAATATTTGCCGATGATGGACTTGAGCTTCCAGCGGTTGAGGTATTCGCTGGCGTCGTCGCGCAGATGCAGGATGACGCTGGTGCCCCGCGCGGGGCGGGTGATCGTCTCGGTGTCGAAGGCGCCGCTGCCGTCGCTGCTCCAGCGCACGCCCTGCTCGGGCGGCAGGCCGGCGCGGCGGCTTTCCACCGTGATGCGGTCGGCCACGATGAAGCCCGAGTAAAAGCCGACGCCGAACTGGCCGATCAGTTGCGCGTCCTGCTTCTGGTCGCCCGAGAGCCGCTGCAAAAAGTCGCGCGTGCCGCTCTTGGCAATGGTGCCCAGGTGCTCGATGGCCTCGGCCTCGCTCATGCCGATGCCGTTGTCGGTGATGGTGATGGTCTTGGCCGCCTTGTCGAAGGCGACGCGGATCTCCAGGTTGGGCTGGTCCTCGTAGAGCGAGGCGTCGGCCAGCGCCTCGAAGCGCAGCTTGTCGCAGGCGTCGGAGGCGTTGGAGATCAGCTCGCGCAAAAAGATGTCGGGGTTGGAGTACAGCGAATGCGTGACCAGGTGCAACAGCCGGGCCACTTCGGCCTGAAAGGCGTGGGTGTGCTTGCTCATGGGGCTCGATGGTTAGGCGGAGAGTCCAAGCGATGACGGTGGGGCGCGCATACCCTGTGCGCACGCGCCCCTTGCCGCCGCACAGGTGGGGGCGGGCGCCGCCGTTTCAAGGCCCGCTCAAAAGCGCTCGTGCTCGCCCAGATAGCGCCATTGGCCGGGCGGCAGCGCCCCGAGCGCGACGCGGCCGATGCGCACGCGCTTGAGGCCCACCACATGCAGACCCACCAGCTCGCACATGCGGCGTATCTGGCGCTTGCGGCCCTCGGTGAGCACGAAGCGCAACTGCTCGGGGTTGATCCACTCCACCTGCGCGGGGCGCAGCGGCACCCCGTCCAGCGCCAGCCCGTGACGCAGCCGCGCCAGCGCCTGCGCCGGAAAGACGGCCTGCACATTCTGCGCCACCACCCCGGGGCCCTTGGGGCCGCGTGGAGCCCACTGCACGCGCACCAGGTACTCCTTGTCCACCGCCGAGCGTTCGCCCACGATGGCCTTGGCCACCCGGCCGTCCTGCGTCAACACGAGCAGCCCGGTGGAGTCGATGTCGAGCCGGCCCGCCGGCGCCAGCCCGCGGGTGTGCGCCGGCTCGAAGCGCCGCGGGGAGCGGTCCTCGCGCCAGCGGGTCTGGGGCCGAATCAGGGTCGCGGCGCTGGGGTGACCGTCCTCCGGCTGGCCGCTGACATAGCCCACCGGCTTGTGCAGCAGGATGGTGGCCTGCTGGCGCTGCTGCGCGCGCGCCGGCGGCGCAACCTCCACGCGGTCGGCCTCGCCGACGAGCTGCCCCAGCACGGCCGGCTGGCCATTGACGCGCACCCAACCGCGCGCAATCCAGTCGTCGGCCTCGCGGCGGGAGCACAGGCCCAGCTCCGCCAGCCGCTTGTTCAAACGCATGCTCATGCCGGGACTGTAACCCGCCCCCGGGTGCGCCCGCGGCCCGCCTCAATCCATCCCGCGCCCGGCGCTGCGCAGCGTGTCCAGATCCAGCACGCGCAGCCCCCCGTACTCCACCCGAATCGCCCCCGCCTGCTGCCAGCGCGCCAGCGCCTGGTTGACGCGCTGGCGCGACAGGCCGACCAGGTAGGCCAGCTCCTGCTGGGTGATGCGCAGCACCTGCCCCACGCCCGGAAACAGCCCCGGGTGGAACAGATTGGCCAGGCTGCGCGCGACGCGCACGTCCGGATCGGTGATGCGGTCGATTTCGCGCGCGGCGATGAACTGGCCCAGCCGCTCGTTGAGCTGGTTCATCACGAAGCGGTTGAAGCCGATGGAGTGGTCCAGCAGCCAGTGGAAGGTCTCCACCGGCAGCCCCGCCACCAGGCTGCGCCGCAGCGCCTGGATGTTGTAGCGGTACGCCTCGCGCTTGAGCGCCGTGCCCTCGCCAAACCAGCCGCCCGGGGCCACACCGGTAAAGGTCATGATCGGCCCCTGGCTGTCGTCGTTGCTCATCTTGAGCAAGCCATCGATCAGGCCAAACCAGTACGTCACCGGCCGGCCGACGCGGCAGATGAAGTCCCCCGGATCCACCTCGCTGACCACGAGCGCGGCCTGCGCACGCTCCCGCGCGGGCTCTTCCAGCGGCCCGATCCAGGGGATGCTGTCCAGTTCGGCGGCGCTCAGCGCGCGCGCCCGCTGCCGCAGTCGATTGGCTTGGCTCACGGTGGTCCCTCGAACTCCCGCTGTGGTGTCGCCATTCTTCGCCCACGCTCTCCCGCGCCCGAAAGCACCTAGGGAAAGTCCCAGTTAGGGCAACCCCTAGATTGTCAACGGACAGACAGAACAGCGTCAAACGCACCCGTACATTTGCGGCAACACAGCGGCACCGCCTCGTGTTGACACGACCGCCGCGGCAGAGGAGCCTGTATGCAAACGACATTTCCCCGCCTGCTGATCCAGCACGCGAGCGCGCGCCCGGACGCGCCCGCCATGCGCGAAAAGGAATACGGCATTTGGCAAACGACCACCTGGCGCCAGATGCTCGACCGCGTGCGGCACATTGCCGCCGGCCTGCACCAGCTGGGCCTGCAACGGGGCGAGCACCTGGTGGTGATCGGGGCCAACCGCCCCAGCCTGTACGCCACCATGCTCGCGGCGCAGTCGCTCGGCGCCATCCCGGTGCCGCTGTACCAGGACGCCGTGGCGGCCGAATGCGTCTTCCCGATCAACAACGCCGAGGTGCGCTTCGTCGTCGTGGAAGACCAGGAGCAGGTCGACAAGATGCTGGAGATCCGGCCGCAGTGCCCGCAGCTTGCGCACATCCTGTTCGACGACCCGCGCGGGCTGCGCAACTACGACGAGCCCGGCCTGGCGGGGTTGAAGGAGATCGAGGCCGCGGGCGCCGTGTTCTGCCAGGAGCACCCCGACTTCTTCCAGGAAGAGGTGGAAAAGGCCCGCCCGGACGACGTCGCGGCGATGTTCTTCACCTCCGGCACCACCGGCAACCCCAAGGGCGTGGTGCACACCCACTTCACGCTGCTCAACCGCGCCGAAGTGGGCGCCAAGTTCGACAAGCTGACCGAAAAGGAAGAGGTCCTGGCCTACCTGCCGCCGGCGTGGATCGGGCAGAACATCTTCAGCTACGCGCAGTGGCTGGCGTGCGGCTACGTGGTCAACTGCCCCGAATCGGCCAGCACCGTGATGATCGACCTGAAGGAAATCGGGCCGACCTACTACTTTGCGCCGCCGCGCGTGTTCGAGGGGCTGCTGACCAGCGTCATGATCCGCATGGAGGACGCCGGCGCCCTCAAGCGCAAGCTGTTCCACACCTTCATGGACGTGGCCCGCCGCGTCGGCCCGCAGCTGATGGACGGCAAGCCCGTCGGTCTGGGCGACCGGCTGCTGTATGCGTTGGGCGACATCCTGATCTACGGCCCGCTGCGCAACACGCTGGGCTTTTCGCGCGTGCGGGTGGCCTACACCGCCGGCGAAGCCATCGGCCCGGACCTGTTCACCTTCTACCGCTCGATCGGCATCAACCTCAAGCAGCTCTACGGCTCCACCGAGACGGCCGTGTTCGTCTGCCTGCAGCCCGACCACGAGGTCAAGGCCGACACCGTCGGCGTGCCGTGCGAGGGGGTAGAAATCAAGCTGTCCGAGCAGGGCGAGATCCTGGTGCGCTCGCCCGGGCTGCTCAAGGAGTACTACAAAAACCCCAAGGCCACCGCCGAGGTGCTGGACGCCGACGGCTGGTACCACACCAGCGACGCCGGCTTCCTGGACAGCTCCGGGCACCTGAAGATCATCGACCGCGTCAAAGACGTGGGGCGCCTCAAGGGCGGGCCCAACGACGGGGCCATGTTCGCGCCCAAGTACGTGGAGAACAAGCTCAAGTTCTTCTCGTACATCAAGGAGGCGGTGGCCTTCGGCGACGGGCGCGAGAAGGTCTGCGCGATGATCAACATCGACTTCGAGGCGGTGGGCAACTGGGCCGAGAAGCGCGGCCTGCCCTACGCGGGCTACACCGACCTGGCCGGCAAGCCCGAGGTCTACGCGCTGATCCAGGAGTGCGTCGAGAAAGTCAACGCCGACCTGAGCCGAGACGCCATGCTGGCCGGCTGCCAGATCCACCGCTTCCTGATCCTGCACAAGGAGCTCGACGCTGACGACGGGGA
Source organism: Tepidimonas fonticaldi (assembly GCF_001675355.1). Classification (NCBI taxonomy): domain Bacteria; kingdom Pseudomonadati; phylum Pseudomonadota; class Betaproteobacteria; order Burkholderiales; genus Tepidimonas; species Tepidimonas fonticaldi. Next base: position 36,836 of record NZ_LZDH01000002.1, read on the forward strand.
ACTCACGCGCACCAACAAGGTCCGCCGCGGCTTCATCGGCGAGAAGTACGGCGTGCTCGTCGACGCGCTGTACGGCGGCAAGACCGAGCAGTACATCGAGACCCAGGTCAAGTTCGAGGACGGCCGCACCGGCCAGATCAGCGCGACCCTGCGGATCGTGGACGCCAAGACCTTCGCCCCCCTGAAGGCCGCGGCCTAAAGCACGCGCCCGACGGCACTTCGACCTTTCAGGATGCCCCATGGCCCACAAGCAAATCGGTGACGTCATCCTCGACGTCCAGAACATCAGCCTGCGATTCGGCGGCGTCAAGGCGCTGACCGACATCTCGTTCAACGTCCGGGAGCACGAGATCCGCGCCATCATCGGCCCCAACGGCGCGGGCAAGAGCTCCATGCTCAACTGCATCAACGGCGTCTACACGCCGCAGGAGGGCTCGATCACCTTCCGCGGCCAGACGTTCAAGCACATGAACAGCCGCCAGGTGGCCGAGATGGGCATCGCGCGCACCTTCCAGAACCTGGCTCTCTTCAAGGGCATGAGCGTGCTGGACAACATCATGACCGGGCGCAACCTGCGCATGAAGAGCAACCTCTTCCTGCAGGCGCTGCGCATCGGCCCCGCCGAGCGCGAGGAAGTCGCGCACCGCGAGGTGGTGGAGCGCATCATCGACTTCCTGGAAATCCAGGCCTACCGCAAGACGCCCGTGGGCCAGTTGCCCTACGGCCTGCAAAAACGCGTGGACCTGGGCCGAGCGCTCGCGATGGAGCCGCAGGTGCTGCTGCTGGACGAGCCGATGGCCGGCATGAACGTCGAGGAGAAGCAGGACATGTGCCGCTTCATCCTCGACGTCAACGACGAGTTCGGCACGACCATCGTGCTGATCGAGCACGACATGGGCGTCGTGATGGACATCTCCGACCGCGTCGTCGTGCTGGACTACGGCAAGAAGATCGGCGACGGCACGCCCGACGAGGTGCGCAACAACGAAGACGTCATCCGCGCCTACCTGGGCACGAGCCACTGAGGAGCCACGGACATGGGATTTTTTCTGGAAACCCTCTTCGGCGGCCTGATGGCCGGCATGCTGTATTCGCTGGTGGCGCTCGGCTTCGTGCTGATCTTCAAGGCCTCTGGCGTGTTCAACTTCGCGCAGGGCGCGATGGTGCTGTTTGCCGCGTTGGCGATGGCGCGCTTTTCGGAGTGGCTGCCGCGCTGGCTGGGCTTCGAGAGCCTGCTGCTGGCCAACCTGCTGGCGTTTGCCGTGGCGGCGCTGCTGATGTTTGCCGTGGCGTGGCTGGTCGAGGCGCTGGTGCTGCGGCACTTGGTGAACCAGGAAGGCGCGACGCTGCTGATGGCGACGCTCGGTATCACCTACTTCCTCGACGGCGCCGGGCAGACCATCTTCGGCAGTGACATCTACCAGATCAACATCGGCATGCCCAAGGACCCGATCTTCATCCTGGAGGGCATGTTCGAAGGCGGCATCCTGCTCAACCAGGAGGACCTGATCGCCGCCGGCATCGCGGCCCTGCTGGTGGCGGCGCTGTCGCTGTTCTTCCAGAAGACCGCCACCGGCCGCGCCCTGCGCGCGGTGGCCGACGACCACCAGGCCGCGCAGTCCATCGGCATCCCGCTCAACCGCATCTGGGTGATCGTGTGGTGCGTGGCCGGGGTCGTGGCGCTCGTCGCCGGGATGATCTGGGGCTCCAAGCTCGGGGTGCAGTTCTCCCTCACCACCGTCGCCCTGCGTGCGCTGCCGGTCATCATCCTCGGCGGCCTGACCTCGGTGCCGGGCGCCATCGTCGGCGGCCTCATCATCGGCGTGGGCGAAAAGCTCTCCGAGGTCTATCTGGGGCCCCTGGTCGGCGGCGGCATCGAAATCTGGTTCGCCTACGTCCTGGCGCTGGTGTTCCTGCTGTTCCGTCCCCAGGGCCTGTTTGGCGAAAAGATCATCGACCGCGTGTGAGGTAAGGGATCATGTTCTACAGAGAAAACGGCCAGTTCAAAACCAGCTACCACGCGGATCAGCAGATTTTCCCGATCGCACAAGACCGCTGGGCCATCCTCGCCCTCGTCGCCTTCGCCTTCATCGGTGTGCCACTGCTGGCGGATGAGTACCTGTTTCGCGCCATCCTGATTCCGTTTCTGATCCTGTCGCTGGCGGCCATCGGGGTCAACATCCTGGTCGGCTACTGCGGCCAGATCTCGCTCGGCTCGGGCGCGTTCATGGCGGTGGGCGCCTACATGGCCTACAACGCCTTCGTGCGCTTCGAGGGCATGCCGCTCATCGCCGCGCTGCTCATCGGCGGTCTGTGCGCCACGGTCGTGGGCATGTTCTTCGGCATCCCCAGCCTGCGCGTCAAGGGGCTGTACCTGGCCGTGGCGACGCTGGCGGCACAGTTCTTCTGCGACTGGGCCTTCCTGCGCATCGGCTGGTTCACCAACAACAACCCGTCGGGCTCGGTGTCGGTGTCCAACCTCAGTGTGCTCGGCTGGCGCATCGACACGCCGGTGGAGAAGTACCTGTTCTGCCTGGGCTTCGTCGTGGTCTTCGGCGTGCTGGCCAAAAACCTCGTGCGCTCCACCATCGGGCGTGAGTGGATGGCGATCCGCGACATGGACGTGGCCGCTGCGGTCATCGGCATCCGCCCGGTGTACGCCAAGCTGTCGGCGTTCGCGGTCAGCTCCTTCATCGTCGGCGTGGCCGGCGCGCTGTGGGGCTTCATCCACCTGGGTTCGTGGGAGCCGGCGGCCTTCTCGATCGACCGCTCGTTCCAGCTGCTGTTCATGGTCATCATCGGCGGCCTGGGCTCGATCATGGGCAGCTTCTTCGGGGCGGCCTTCATCGTCGTGCTGCCCATCTTCCTGAACCAGTTCCTGCCCTGGCTGGGCGGGTTGTTCGGGATTGACGTCTCGACCGCCGCGGTGTCCCATGCCGAGTACATGATCTTCGGCGCGCTGATCGTGTGGTTCCTGATCGTCGAACCGCACGGCCTGGCCAAGCTGTGGAGCGTCGGCAAGCAGAAGCTGCGCATCTGGCCGTTCCCGCACTGATCCTCGATTCCCCCACCCGTGCTTCAACCACACTAGGAGACAGACCATGAAGCTACGTCCCGTGATCCTCGCTGCCGCGGCAGCGACTGCCGCCCTGTCCAGTGCGCTGGTGGGCACCGCCGCGCACGCGCAGGCGAAGGAGCAGTTCTTCCCCGTGCTGGTGTATCGCACCGGCGCGTACGCCCCCAACGGGGTGCCCTGGGCCAACGGCTTCGTGGACTACCTCAAGCTCACCAACGCGCGCGGCGGCATCAACGGCGTCAAGATCTCCTACGAAGAGTGCGAAACCGGCTACGCGACCGACCGCGGCGTCGAGTGCTACGAGCGCCTCAAGGGCAAGAACGGCGGCGCGACGATGTTCCAGCCGCTGTCCACCGGCATCACCTTCGCGCTGACCGAGAAGGCGCCGATCGACAAGATTCCGCTGATCACCGCCGGCTACGGCCGCAGCGAATCGCAGGACGGCGGCGTCTTCAAGTGGAACTTCCCGCTCGCGGGCACCTACTGGGTGGCCGGCGACGTGATCATCCAGCACATCGCCAAGAAGGAAGGCGGCGCCGACAAGCTCAAGGGCAAAAAGATCGCCCTGGTCTACCACGACAGCCCGTTCGGCAAGGAGGCGATCCCGATCCTGCAGGAGCGCGCCTCGATGCACGGCTACCAGCTGATTCTGCTGCCGGTACCGCACCCCGGCGTCGAGCAGAAGTCCACCTGGCTGCAGATCCGCCAGCAGCGCCCCGACTACGTGGTCAACTGGGGCTGGGGCGTCATGAACTCCACCCTGCTCAAGGAAGCGCAGGCGGTCGGCTACCCGCGCGACAAGATCTACGGGGTCTGGTGGGCCGGCGCCGAGCCGGACGTCAAGGACATCGGTGAAGGCGCGAAGGGCTACAACGCGATCACCATGCAACACGGCGCCGAGCCCAACGCCCCCTTCGTCAAGGAGATCCTGGAGAAGGTGCACGGCAAGGGCCAAGGCACGGGGCCGAAGGATGAGGTCGGCTCGGTGCTGTACGTGCGCGGAGCGATGAGCGCGATGCTCGCCGTCGAGGGTGTGCGCGCGGCACAGGAGCGCTTCGGCAAGGGCAAGGTCATGACCGGCGAGCAGGTCCGCTGGGGTCTGGAGAACCTGAACCTGACGCAGGCCAAGCTCGACGCCCTCGGCTTCAAGGGCGTGATGCGGCCGATCTCCACGAGCTGCCAGGACCACATGGGGGCGGCCTGGGCGCGCATCCACACCTGGAACGGCAGCCGCTGGGAGTTCACCAGCGACTGGTACCAGGCGGACGAGCAAATCCTCAAGCCGATGGTGCGCGCCGCGGCGGACAAGTACGCCGCCGAGAAGAAGATCCAGCGTCGCACGCCGCAGGACTGCCAGTCCTGATGGTCCGGGCAGGGGTCGGTCGGTCCATGCCGACCACCCCGCGGTGGGGGCAGGCGTTCCGCAGCCCCCGCCACCACCCGCCAGCGTCGGTCCGCGGCGCTGACGTGTGGTGCCTGCGCACCCAGCCACGTTACCGAGGTCACCCCATGACGACACCCACTCCCGTCCTCACCGTCAACGGCATCGAGGTCATCTACAACCACGTCATCCTCGTGCTCAAGGGCGTCTCGCTGCAGCTCGCCGAGGGCCAGATCGCCGCCATCCTGGGCGGCAACGGCGCCGGCAAGACCACCACCTTGCGCGCCATCTCCAACCTGCTCAAGGGCGAGCGCGGCGAAGTCACCAAGGGCTCGATCGAGCTGCGCGGCGAGCGCATCGAGAACCTCACGCCCGCCGACCTCGTCAAGCGCGGCGTGGTACAGGTGATGGAGGGGCGGCACTGCTTCGCCCACCTGACGATCGAGGAAAACCTGCTGACCGGCGCCTACACGCGCAAGGACAAGGGCGAGATCGCCGCCAACCTGGAGAAGGTCTACACCTACTTCCCGCGCCTGAAGACGCGCCGCACCAGCCAGGCCGCCTACACCTCCGGCGGCGAGCAGCAGATGTGCGCGATCGGCCGCGCCCTGATGGCCAACCCCAGCGTCGTGCTGCTGGACGAGCCGTCGATGGGCCTGGCGCCGCAGATCGTGGAGGAGGTGTTCGAGATCGTCAAGGACCTGAACCAGAAGGAGAAGGTCAGCTTCCTGATCGCCGAGCAGAACACCAACATGGCGCTGCGCTACGCCAACTACGGCTACATCATGGAGTCGGGCCGCATCGTCATGGACGGCGCCGCCGAGGACCTGCGCAACAACGAGGACGTCAAGGAGTTCTACCTCGGCATGGGCGGCGGCGAGCGCAAGAGCTTCCGCGACGTCAAGAGCTACAAGCGCCGCAAGCGCTGGCTGGCCTGACCCCCTGCCCCCGTCGAGTTCGCCCGTCGCTGCGCCGTTTGCCCGCCATGCCCGCCTACCACGATTCCCTCGAGACCCGCGCCCCCGCCGAACGCGAGGCCGCCCTCTTCGCCGCCCTGCCCGACCTGATCGCCCATGCGCGCGCGCATGGCGCTGCGTGGGCCGAACGCCTGGCCGACGTCGATCCGGCGCGCGTCACCTCGCGCGCCGAACTGGCGCGCCTGCCCGTGCTGCGCAAGCACGATCTGATGGAGCGCCAGCACGCCAGCCGCGCCGCCGGCGGCGACCCCTTCGCAGGGCTGTCCACGATCGGCTGGCGCGGGCTGCTGCAGGCACGCGGGGCGCGGCGCGTCTTCCAATCGCCCGGCCCCATTTACGAGCCCGAGGGCCAGGGCACCGACTACTGGCGCAGCGCCCGGGCACTCACCGCAGCCGGCTTCGAGGCCGGCGACCTGATCCACAACGCCTTCAGCTACCACCTGACGCCCGGCGCGTGGATCATGGAAGCCGGCGCGCAGGCGATCGGCTGCACGGTCTTCCCCGGCGGGGTGGGCAACACCGAGCAGCAGCTCGCCGCGATCATGGATCTGAAGCCGGTGGGCTACTGCGGCACGCCGAGCTTCCTGCGCATCCTCGTGGAAAAAGCCGAGGCCGCGGGCGTGCGCCTGCCCATCCGCAAGGCCCTGGTGTCCGGCGAGGCCTTCCCGCCCAGCCTGCGCGACTGGCTGGCCGAGCGCGGCATCGCGGCGTATCAGGCCTACGCGACGGCCGATGTTGGCCTGATCGCCTACGAAACCCCGGCCCGCGAGGGGCTGGTGCTGGACGAAGGGGTGATTCTGGAAATCGTGCGCCCCGGAACCGACGACCCCGTGCCCGATGGCGAGGTCGGCGAGGTGGTGGTCACGGCGCTCAACCCCGACTATCCGCTGATCCGCTTTGGCACCGGCGACCTGTCGGCAGTGCTGCCCGGCCCGTGCCCGACAGGGCGCACCAACACCCGCATCCGCGGCTGGCTCGGGCGCGCGGACCAGACCACCAAGATCAAGGGCATGTTCGTCCACCCCTCGCAGGTGGCCGAGGTGCTGCGCCGCCACCCCGAGGTGCGGCGCGCGCGGCTGGTGGTCAGCGGCCGCATGGCCGAGGACCGCATGGCCCTGCGCGTGGAAACCGACACCCCGTCGGAGGCGCTGCAACGTGCGCTGCAGGAGTCGCTGCGCGACGTAACCAAGTTGCGCGGCGACGTCGAGCTGCTGACCGTTGGCGCGCTGCCCAACGACGGCAAGGTCATCGAGGACGCCCGCACCTACGACTGACCCACCTTGGACCGACCGCTGGGCGGTCACCGTTGCTGCAACGCAACATCCCGCCGCGCCCGTGGCGGGACAGGCGCACAATGGCGGCCTCGCAACCACCCCGGCGACCCTTGGCGCATCCCTCTTCTTCCGCGACCGACGGCTCCAGGCTGGCAGCGCTGACGCTCGGTGCGCTCGGCGTCGTGTACGGCGACATCGGCACCAGTCCGCTGTACGCGCTCAAGGAAGTCTTCGCCCACGGCAACCTCGCCGTCACGCCCGAAAACATCTTCGGCATCCTGTCGCTGGTGTTTTGGACGCTGACGATCATCGTCTCGCTCAAGTATGTGACACTGATTCTGCGGGCCGACAACAACGGCGAGGGGGGGCTGGTGGCCATGCTCGCGCTGGCCTCGATGGCGGTCGAGGACCGGCCCCGCCTGCGCCGGCGGCTGCTCGCCATCGGCATCTTCGGCACCGCCATCTTTTTTGGCGATGGCATCATCACGCCCGCCATTTCGGTGCTCTCGGCCGTGGAAGGCCTGGAAGTCGCGGCCCCGGGGCTCGAACCCTTCGTGGTGCCGGTGACCCTCGTGGTGCTGACCGCCCTGTTCGCGGTGCAAAAGCGCGGGACCGCCAGCGTCGGCAAGCTGTTCGGACCGATCACCGCGGTCTGGTTCGTGGTGCTGGCGCTGCTGGGCCTGATGCACCTGGTGCGCAACCCGGCGGTGCTGCAGGCGGTGCTGCCGCACCATGCGCTGCGCTTCATCCTCGACAACCCCGGCCTGGCCTTCGTTTCGCTGGGGGCGATTGTGCTCTGCGTCACCGGGGCCGAGGCGCTCTATGCCGACCTCGGCCACTTCGGCAAGCGGCCGATCCGGCTCGCCTGGTTCGGGCTGGTGATGCCGGCCTTGCTGCTGAACTACTTCGGGCAGGGGGCGATGCTGCTGCAGCACCCGGAAAACGTCAGCAACCCGTTCTACGAGATGGCCCCCTCCTGGGCCCTGGTCCCGCTGATCGGCTTGGCCACCTGCGCCACGGTCATCGCCTCCCAGGCGCTGATTTCGGCGGCCTATTCGGTCACCAAGCAGGTCGTGCAGCTGGGCTATCTGCCGCGCCAGCGCATCCTGCACACCTCCGTGCGCGACACGGGCCAGATCTACGTCCCCTTCGTCAACTGGGCGCTGTACGGCGGCATCGTGGCCGCGGTGCTGCTGTTCGGCTCCAGCAGCGCGCTGGCGTCGGCCTACGGCATCGCGGTCACGATCGACATGCTGATCACCACGGTGATGACCTTCTTCGTCATCCGCTATGCGTGGCGCTATCCGTGGCTGCTGTGCGTGGCGGCCACCGGGACCTTTCTGGTCGTGGACGTGTTGTTTTTCTCCGCCAACGCGGTCAAGGTGATCAACGGCGGCTGGTTCCCGCTGGCCATCGGCATCGTCATGTTCACGCTGATGACCACGTGGCAGCGCGGGCGCCAGTTGCTCGCGGAGCGGCTGCGCGAAGAAGCCATCGATCTCAAGCCGTTTTTGGATTCGGTCTTTCTCAGCCCGCCGGCACGCGTGCCGGGCACGGCGGTCTTCCTCAACGCCGAGACCGGCGTGACGCCCAACGCGCTGCTGCACAACCTCAAGCACAACAAGGTGTTGCACGAGACGAACCTCTTTGTCTCCGTGCGCCACCACGAGGTGCCCTGGATCGGCTTCGACAAGCGGGTGGAGGTGGAGCCGCTGGGCCACGACTGCTGGCGCGTGGTGCTGCACTTTGGCTTCAAGAACGACCCGGACGTGCCCGAAGCCCTGCAACTGCTGCGCAGCCACGGGGTGCAGCTGAACGACATGGAGACGTCGTACTTCCTCTCGCGCGAGATCGTGCTGCCCCGCCGAGGCGCGGGCATGATGACCTGGCGCGAAAAGCTGTTTGCCAGCATGCACCGCAACGCGGCGTCGGTGGCGGATTTTCTGAACCTGCCGGCCAACCGCGTGGTCGAGCTGGGCGCCAAAATCGAAATCTGACCCCGGGGGGTGTGGTTTCCCGAATGGCGCAACCCGCGCCACCCGGGCTAGTATCCGGCGCGTTCATTCCACCGACCGGAGCCCCCACCGATGAAAGCGCTACTCGCCCTGACGCTGTCGACCGTTGCCTTTGCGGCGGCCGCCCAAGAGTTCCCGTCCAAGCCCATCACCTTCGTGGTGCCCTTCGCCGCCGGCGGGCCGACCGATACCGTCGCCCGCCAGTTGGCCGAGACGATGCGCAAGCACCTCAACAATGCGACGATCGTCGTCGAGAATGCCGCCGGCGCGGGCGGCACGATCGGGGCCAACAAGGTGGCGCGCGCCGCGCCCGACGGGCACACGCTGCTGGTCTGGCACATCGGCATGGCCGCCGCCCCCGCGCTGTACCGCAAGATGCCGTACAAGCCGCTGGAGGACTTCGAATACCTGGGCATCATCAACGATGTGCCCATGACGCTGGTGGGCAAGCCGCAACTGCCGTCCAACACCTACCGCGATTTCGAAAACTACATCCGCGCCAACCAGGGCAAGCTCAACCTCGGCCATGCCGGGCTGGGGTCGGCCTCGCACCTGTGCGGGCTGATGTGGCAGTACGCCGTCAAGCTCGACAAGTCGATGGCCACCATCGCGTACCGCGGCACGGCCCCGGCCATGAACGACCTGATCGGCGGCACCATCGACGTGATGTGCGACCAGACCACCAACACCACGCAGCAGATCGAGGGGGGGCGCATCAAGGCCTTTGCGGTGACGACGGCCAAACCGCTGTCCGACCACCCCATCCTGCGGCACTACCCGTCGCTGCAGGAGATGGGGCTGAAAGACTTCAACCTGACCATCTGGCACGGCATGTACGCGCCCAAGGGCACGCCGACCCCGGTGCTCAACCGCCTCAACGAGGCGCTGCGGGCCTCACTGCGCGACCCCGACTTCGTCCAGAAGCAAAAGGCGCTGGGCGCCATCGTCGCCGCGCCGAACGACAAGCGCGTCACGCCCGAAGGCCACAAGGCCTTCGTCGCCAGCGAGATGGCCAAGATCAAGGCGGTGGTCGACGCCGCGGGCCAGTACGCCGACTGACCGCGCGGGGCTCAAACGCCCCAGACCACTTCGCAGCCCTCGCGCTGGCAGTGCTGCAGCATCTCGATGAAGGGCGCGACCCGGGCGCGCAGCGGCACGCGCTCCTCGGGGGGGACGGGGGGCTCTTCGCCTTGCGCCTCGGCCTCCAGCCGCTTGCGCTCGGCCTCCGCCTCTTCGGCGGCGACCGCCGCGCGCAGGGCTTCGATGGCCGCAGGGATCTGCTCCGGCAGGATGATGCCCGGCCCCTCCGGGTCCTTGCCCAGGATCTCCAGCACGCGACGACCGTTGGGCTGGAGCATCACCACATCGCCGGTGGCTTTGGACTTGAATCGGTACAGCATCGCACTCTCCTGACGGGGTTGTGGGCGCGCAGGCTGCGCCCCCTCATTGTGATCCGTTCGGTGCGGCACGCCAACGCCGGCCCCGTCCGCCATCGACCCCGTCTTGCCCCGGGCCTCGGGATCGCGGCCTAGGGTTTCCCCGCTGCGCGCCGAACCCTGCCCACCCCACAATGGGGGCAAATCCTTCAAACCTCAATTATTTGGGGGTGCGGCATGAACATTCTGTGCATCGGCGGCGGCCCGGCCGGCCTGTACTTCGGGCTGCTGATGAAGCGACAGCGCCCCGATGCGCGCGTCGTCGTCGTCGAGCGCAACCGCCCCTACGACACCTTTGGCTGGGGGGTGGTGTTTTCCGACGCCACGCTGGACCACCTGCGCACCGCGGACGCCCCCACGGCGGCGGAAATCGGCACCGCCTTCAACCACTGGGACGACATCGAGGTATTTTTCAAGGGCCGCTCGGTGCGCTCCAGCGGCCACGGCTTTTGCGGCATCGGGCGCAAGCACCTGCTCAACATTCTGCAGGCGCGCTGCCAGGCGCTGGGGGTGGAGCTGGTGTTCGAGACCGACGTCACCGACGACCAGGCGCTCGCGGTGCAGATGGGCGCCGACCTCGTGATCGCCAGTGACGGCATCAACAGCCGCATCCGCCAGCGCTACGCCGACACCTACCAGCCCGACATCGACACCCGGCATTGCCGCTTCGTGTGGCTGGGCACGCGCAAGACCTTCGACGCCTTCACCTTTGCGTTCGAGCAGACCGAGCACGGCTGGTTTCAGGCGCACGCCTACCAGTTCGATGCGCAGACCTCGACCTTCATCGTGGAGACGCCCGAGCCCGTCTGGAAAGCGCATGGCCTGGACGCGATGAGCCAGGAGGAGGGCATTGCCTTTTGCGAGCGGCTGTTCGCCCGCCACCTGGACGGCCATGCGCTGATGAGCAACGCCGCGCACCTGCGCGGCTCGGCGATCTGGATCCGCTTTCCGCGCGTCATCTGCGGGCGCTGGGTGCACTGGCAGGACCTGCCCGATGGCCGCCGCGTGCCCATCGTGCTCATGGGCGATGCCGCGCACACCGCGCATTTTTCGATTGGCAGCGGGACCAAGCTGGCGCTGGAGGATGCCATCGACCTGACCGAGTCCTTCGCGGCCGGCGGATCGCTGCAGACCGTGCTGCAACGCTACGAGGACCACCGCCGCGTCGAGGTGCTCAAAATCCAGAACGCGGCGCGCAACTCCACCGAGTGGTTCGAGCACGTCGAGCGCTACACCGCGATGGAGATCGAGCAGTTTGCCTATTCGCTGCTCACGCGCAGCCAACGCATCAGCCACGAGAACCTGCGCCTGCGCGACCGCACCTGGCTGGAGGGCTACGAACGCTGGCTGGCCGCGCGCGCGGGGCTGGCGGTGCCGGCCGACCGCCCACCCCCGCCCCCCATGCTGCTGCCGTACCGGGTGCGTGGCCTCACGCTCAAAAACCGCATCGTCGTCTCGCCCATGGCGCAGTACAGCGCCGAGGACGGGGTGGTCGGCGACTACCACCTGGTCCACTTGGGGGCACGGGCGCTGGGCGGCGCCGGACTGGTCATGGTGGAGATGACCAGCCCGACGCCCGACGGGCGCATCACCCCCGGCTGCCCAGGCCTGTGGAACGACACGCAGACCGCCGCTTTCGCCCGCGTGGTGGACTTCGCGCACCGCCACGGGCACTGCGCCATCGGCCTGCAGCTCGGGCACAGCGGCCCCAAGGGCTCCACCCAGCGCGGCTGGGAGGCCATCGACGAGCCCCTGCCCAACGCCGACGGCCGCCCCGACGCCCCCCCCAACTGGCCGCTGCTGGCCGCCAGCGCCATCCCCTACGGGCCGCAGAACCAAGTGCCGCGCGCCATGACCCGCGCGGACATGGACCGCATCCGCGACGCCTTCGTCGAGGCCACGCGGCGCGCGGCCGCAGCCGGCTTCGACTGGCTGGAGCTGCACTGTGCCCACGGCTATTTGCTGTCCAGCTTTTTGTGCCCGCTGACCAACCGGCGCGACGATGCCTACGGCGGCTCGCTGGAAAACCGCTGCCGCTATCCCCTCGAGGTGTTTGCCGCCATGCGCGCGGTCTGGCCCGCCGATCGCCCGATGAGCGTGCGCCTGTCCGCCCACGACTGGGCCCCGGGCGGCAACACCCCGGACGATGCCGTCGCCATGGCGCGCCTGTTCCAGGCCGCCGGGTGCGACCTGATCGACGTGTCCTCCGGTCAAACCACGCGGGACGCCCGCCCCGTCTACGGCCGCATGTACCAGACGCCGTTCGCCGACCGCATCCGCAACGAGGTGGGCATCGCCACCATGGCCGTGGGCGCCATTACCGAGGCCGACCACGCCAACAGCATCGTCGCCGCCGGCCGTGCCGATCTGGTGGCCATTGCCCGCCCGCATCTGGCCGATCCGGCCTGGACGCTGCACGAGGCGGCCCGGCTGGGCAGCCCCTGGATCGACTGGCCGCTGCCGTACCTGAGCGGCCGCGACCAACTCTATCGCGAGCTGGCGCGCCAGCGCAGCGCCTGACCCCATGGACCGACACCCCGCCCCCGCCGACCTGGAGGCCCGGCTGCACAGCGAGCACCCGCAGGCGCTGCGCCTGTGGCTGCGGATGCTGACCTGCACCCAGCTCGTCGAGCAGCGCGTGCGGCGGCGGCTGCGCACCGAATTCCAGACCACTTTGCCGCGCTTCGACCTCATGGCCCAGCTGGAACGGCACCCCGAGGGGCTGCAGATGAAGGAGCTCTCGCGCCGGCTGATGGTCACGGGCGGCAACGTCACCGGCGTGACCGACCAGCTCGTGCGCGAGGGGCTGGTCGAGCGCCTGAGCGTCCCCGACGACCGCCGCGCCTACCGGGTGCGGCTGACCCCCGCCGGGCGCGCGGCGTTCGCGCGCATGGCGCACGCGCACGAGCAATGGATCGTCGAGGCCTTCGCGCGCCTCGGCCCCCGCGACGCCGAGCAGCTCTACCGGCTGCTGGCCAAGGTCAAGCACGGACAGACCCCGCCATGAAGCCCCCCATCCCCGAACACAACCCCATGCGGCCGCAATTCCGGGCGGCCGCCGACACCCGCCCGCGTCACTTCGCCTGCACGGTGGACGGCGGCATCGCGACCGTGACGCTCAACCGCCCGGAACGCAAAAACCCCCTCACCTTCGACTCCTACGGCGAGCTGCGCGACTGGTTCCGCGCCCTGCCCTTCGCGACGGACGTACGCGCCGTCGTGCTGCGCGGCGCCGGCGACGACTTCTGCTCGGGCGGTGACGTGCACGAGATCATCGGACCGCTGACCCGCATGACCATGCCGGAGCTGCTGGCCTTCACCCGCATGACGGGGGACGTCGTCAAGGCGATGCGCGCCTGCCCGCAGCCCATCGTCGCGGCCATCGACGGCGTGTGCGCGGGCGCGGGCGCCATGCTCGCGCTGGCCAGCGACCTGCGGCTCGGCACCGAGCGCGCGCGCACCGCCTTCCTGTTCACCCGGGTCGGCCTGGCGGGGGCAGACATGGGGGCCTGCGCGCTGCTGCCCCGGGTGATTGGACAGGGCCGCGCCGCCGAGCTGCTCTTCACCGGCCGCACCATGACCGCCGCCGAGGGGCTGGCCTGGGGTTTTTTCAACGCCCTGCACGCGCCCGAGGCGCTGGCCGAGGCGGCGCACACACTGGCCGCGTCGCTGGCCAGCGGACCGTCGTTTGCCCACGGCATGACCAAGACCATGCTGAACCAGGAGTGGGCCATGACCGTCGAGCAGGCCATCGAGGCCGAGGCCCAGGCGCAGGCCATCTGCATGCAGACGCAGGACTTCCGCCGCGCCTACGAGGCCTTCGTCGCCAAGCAGCGCCCTGTCTTCGAGGGCGACTGACATGGTGGCCTTCGACACCCCCCATCCGCACGCCGACCTGCCGGCGGCACCGTCCCTGGGCCACCTGGCGCTACCCTTCTTCGACGAGGCGCACCGCACCCTGGGGCCCGCCCTGGCGGCCTGGGCCGTGGAACAGGTGGTGGACGAACGGGACGACCGCGCCGCCTGCCGCGACTGGGTGCGGCGCCTGGGCGCGGGCGGCTGGTTGCGCTATTGCGTGCCGGCCGCCGACGGCGGCGCACTGCCGCGGCTGGACTCGCGCGCCCTGGTGATCGCGCGCGAAACCTTGGCCTACCGCTCCCCGCTGGCCGACTTTGCCTTCGCCATGCAGGGGCTGGGTTCCGGCGCCATCACCCTGGCGGGGACGGCTGCGCAGCGCGCGGCCCACCTGCCAGCGGTCGCGCGCGGCGAGCAAATCGCCGCCTTTGCCCTGAGCGAGCCCGAGGCCGGCTCCGACGTCGCGGCCCTGCAAACCCGCGCCACCCCGGTGGCCGGCGGCTGGCGACTCGACGGCACCAAGACCTGGATCAGCAACGGCGACCTGGCGGACTTCTACGTCACCTTCGCCAAAACCGATCCGGACACCGGCGCCCGCGGCATCAGCGCCTTCATCGTGCCCGCACCCCGGGCGGGCCTGGACACGCGAGAACACATCCCCCTCCTGGCCCCCCACCCGCTGGCCACCCTGCGCTTCGACGGCTGCGCGCTGCCAGCGGATGCCCTGCTGGGGGAGGTCAACGGCGGCTTCAAACTGGCCATGCGCACGCTAGACATTTTCCGTCCCTCGGTGGCCGCGGCGGCCCTGGGCATGGCGCGGCGCGCCCTCGCCGAGGCGGTGGCCCATGCCAAGCGCCGGCGCATGTTCGGCCAGACGCTGGCCGACTTCCAACTCACCCAGGCCCGCCTGGGGGAAATGCAGGCCCTGATCGATGCCGGTGCGCTGCTGTCCTACCGCGCCGCTTGGTTGCGCGATCAGGCGCCACCGGATGCCCCCCTGCCCCGCGAGGCCAGCGCCGCCGCGGCCATGGCGAAGATGGTCGCCACCGAAAATGCCCAGCGCGTCATCGACATGGCGGTGCAGATGCACGGCGGGCTGGGCGTGCGCAGCGGCCAGACCGTGGAGCACCTCTACCGCGACATCCGTGCGCTGCGCATCTACGAAGGCGCGACCGAGGTGCAGTTGCTCATTCTCGGCAAGGCGGTCCTCGCCGCCGCCGGTTGACCCCCAGGAGGTTCGCCATGACCCTCGCCCCCGGCAAAAGCGCCCAGATCGACCGCTATGTGCACGACCGGCTGCCGCCGCCCGAGCGCTGGCCGCAGCTCATCTACGATCTGCCGGAACTGCAGTTCCCGCCCCAGGTCAACCTGGTGGCACGGCTGCTGGACGACGCCGTGCATCAGCGGGGCTGGGGCGCGCGGGTGTTGTTCCGCGACGACCGTCGCACCCTGACTTACGCACAGGCCCTCGACGAGGTCAACCGGCTGGCCCATGTGCTGATCCACCGGCACGGCCTGGTGCCCGGCAACCGGGTGCTGCTGCGTGGGCGCAACGGGGTGGCCCTGGCGCTGGCGTGGCTGGCCGTGGTCAAGGCCGGCCTGATCGCCGTTGCCACCATGCCCCTGCTGCGCGCCAAGGAGCTGGGCGACATCCTGGCCAAAGCGCGCCCCAGCCTGGCGCTGTGCGAACACGCCTTGCAGGACGAGTTGGACACGGCGGCCCGTGCGGCCGGCGGCCTGCCCATCATTCCCTTCGCCGTGCCCGATGGGGATCCGGCCCGGGAGGCCGCGCTGGAAACCTGGGCCGCGCGCGAGTCCAGCGACTTTCCCGCCTGCCCCACGGCGGCCACCGACATCGCACTGCTGGCCTTCACCTCGGGCACCACCGGCAAACCCAAGGCGGCCGTGCACACCCACCTGGACGTACTGGCGGCCTGCGAGTGCTGGCCGCGCCATGTGCTGCAACAACGCCCCGACGACATCGTGGCGGGCACCCCGCCGCTGGCCTTCACCTTTGGCCTGGGCGGGTTGCTGATCTTCCCGATGTGGGCCGGGGCCTCGGTGTACTACCCGGCGGGTCCGCTGTCGCCCGAAGGTATGGTGCAGACCCTGGCCCGGCAAGGCGTGACGATCTGCTATACCTCGCCCTCGTTCTACCGACAGATGGCCCCGTTCGCCCAGGCCCAGGGGGGCATCCCCGGGCTGCGCCTGAGCGTCAGCGCCGGCGAAGGCCTGCCCGATACCACCCGGCAGCTCTGGAAGAACGTCACCGGGCTGGAGATGATCGACGGCATCGGCTCGACCGAGATGTTCCACATCTTCATCTCCGCCGCGGGGGACGAGGTGCGTCGCGGCGCCGTCGGCCGCGTCGTGCCCGGCTACCGCGCCCGCGTGGTCGATGACGATGGGCATGAAGTCCCGCGCGGCAGCGTCGGCAAGCTCGCCGTGGTCGGCCCCACCGGGTGCCGCTACCTGGACGACGAACGGCAGACCGCCTATGTGCGCGGGGGCTGGAACTACCCTGGCGACGCCTTCGTGCAGGATGCGGACGGCTACTTCATCTACCAGGCCCGCGCGGACGACATGATCATTTCGTCCGGCTATAACATCGCCGGCCCGGAGGTGGAAGACGCCCTGCTGCTGCACCCGGCCGTCGCCGAATGCGGCGTCGTTGGGCAGCCCGACGAGGAGCGGGGCATGATCGTCAAGGCCTTCTGCGTCCTCAAACCCGGCCACACCCCGTCCCTGGAGCTGGTGCGCGCCTTGCAGGAGCATGTGAAGCAGACGCTGGCCCCGTACAAATACCCGCGCGAGATCGCTTTCGTCGACCGGCTGCCGCGCACCGAGACGGGCAAGCTGCAGCGCTACGTGCTGCGCCAGCAGGCATCGACCACCCCCTAGTCCCCCGAGCGCCCCATGCCCACCCTGACCCTCTTGCAGCCCCCCGACTGGACCCCTCCCAAGGGATACGCCAATGGCATCGCCGTCAGCGCCGAACCGGGCGCGCGCTGGCTGTTCGTCGGCGGCCAGATCGGCTGGAATGCCCGGCAAATCTTCGACAGCGACGACTTCATCGACCAATGCCGGCAGGCCCTGCGCAACGTCTGTGCGGTGCTGGCTTGCGCCGGTGCCGGCCCCGAGCACATCGTGCGCATGACCTGGTATCTGACCGACCGCGAGGAATATGTGCGCCGCCTGCCCGAACTCGGCGCGGTGTACCGCCAGGTGATCGGTCGCCACTACCCCGCCATGAGCGCTGTCGAGGTCAGCGCCCTGGTCGAGCCGCGCGCACGGGTCGAAATCGAAGTCACGGCCATTGCACCACCGGCCTCCGCCGCCGCTTCCACCCCGGACTGACCGGCCTTCGCCATCGGCCATCCGGGGACGCCGCCACGGGTTGTGCGCCGGGGGTCAACCCACGGACGTCAAGCGTGCTCTTGCGCGCGCAGCACCGTATCCACCAGCCGACCAGCGATCTGCCCCACCGCCAAGCTGGCCGGGCAACCCGGTGTGTGCAGCAGCAGCAGCTGGCGGCGCATCACCGCCTCCTTGACGGCTTTGTCCACGGGGATGTCCCCCATGTGGACGAGCCGAATCGCCTTTGGCTTGGCATCCCCGGTGGCCGCCCCTCCGCCAACGAACCGGTTCAACACGGCTTGCAATTGCGCCGTGATGGCCCGACCGTCGCCCGGGCGCACGGCCTGGTTGACGATCAGCCGCACCAACTGGCGCTGCTGCTGGGTGGCCAACACTTTGATGGTCGCATAGGCGTCGGTCAGCGAGGTCGGCTCGGGTGTGGCGACCAGCAAAATCTCGCTCGCCAGCGACAAGGCAAACAAGACGACATCCGATATCCCCGCCCCGGTGTCGAGCAGCACCACGTCGAATCGGGGCACGACCTGCCCCATCAAACGCAGGAAGTCCTCCCGCACTTCCGGCGTCAGGCGCGAGTACTCCACCATCCCCGAGCCTGCCAGCAGGACCGAAAACCCACCCGGGGCCTTGATGATCGCGTCATCCAGCTCGCACTTGCCGGTGAACACATCGTGCAGCGTCAACTTGGGGTACAGGTTGAGCACCACGTCCAGGTTCGCCAGCCCCAAATCGGCATCGAGCACCAGCACGCGCAGCCCGCGCCGGGTCAACGCCGCAGCCAGATTGGCCGAGAGGAAGGTCTTGCCCACCCCGCCCTTGCCGCTGGTGATCGCGATCACCCGACCCTTGCTCGGCCGCAGCAGCACGCCCCCGCTGTCCGCGGCGGGTGCAGGGGTTGGGGCAGTGGTCAGGGGTGTGTTCATGTCACGGTTGGTCATCCGACGCTCAGATCGCGTCGGCGGGGTCGATGATAAGCCCGTCCGCATCGGGCCACGCAAACAACCGCTCCTTTTCCTCGGCGCTGACCTCGCTGTGCGCCACCGGCTCGATCAGGACGCGGTTGCGGCCTTGGCGCTTGGCCTCGTAGAGCTGGCGATCGGCCCGCTCCATCCAATGCTCGATGGACGAGCGCACCCACGCCGGCGCGTACGCCCCACCGCCGCTGACCGTCACGCGCAACGCCGTCACCCCATCCGGCAAAGGGACGTGAGCGGCTTCCACCGCAGCGCGCAATCGCTCGGCCAACTGCGCGCCGGACCCGGGGCCGCAATTCGGAAAGACCACCCCAAACTCCTCGCCCCCCAGACGCCCCACGGTATCCATGGGGCGGATGTGCGATTTCAACGTATCGGCCACGGCGCGGATCACCGCATCGCCGGCAAGATGCCCGAAGCGATCGTTCACCGCCTTGAAGTGATCGATGTCCAACATCAACAGCAACGCCACCTCGCCGGATCGACTGGAGCGGTCCAGCTCTTGCGCCAGCCGGGCCATGAACGCCCGTCGGTTGGGCAGTCCCGTCAGCGGATCGCGCTCGCTCAGCTCGCACAAGGCATCAATGATCGCCTGGAGCTCCGCCGCGCCAGCGCCGGGCTCCGGCAGCGCAACCCCGGCCTGCCGAAGCAGGGCTCGGGCATGGTCCAGGCGCAAGGTGGGCAAGCTCATGGGTTAGGAAGGCCCGCGTTGACGCGAGCAACTCCCTCCCCCGCGCACGACGACGGCCGTGCGACCAAGTATACGCGCACCGCCCGTTCGGGCGACTGCGCCGGCGATCATTCGTCGCGATGCCACCGCACCGCACGCGGCGCGCAACCAGCGACCGTCGCGCCAATCGCCGCGATGTGGTCCGGTGTCGTGCCGCAACAGCCCCCCACGATGTTGACCAGCCCCTCCGCTGCAAACCCGTGCAGCAGCCGGGAGGTGTCCTGCGGCGTCTCGTCGAAACCCGTCTCGCTCATCGGGTTGGGCAGCCCGGCGTTCGGATAACAGCTGATGTACGTCCCTTCCGCCACCCGCGCGAGTTCCTGGATATACGGCTTCATCAATGCCGCACCAAGCGCACAATTCAACCCGACGGCCAGCGGCCGGGCGTGGCGCACACTCGCCCAAAACGCCGCGACCGTCTGGCCGCTGAGCAAACGGCCCGACGCATCCGTCACCGTCCCGCTGATCAACACCGGCAACCGTTCGCCGCTGTCATCAAACGCGCGCTCGATGGCAAACAGCGCCGCCTTCGCGTTGAGGGTGTCGAAAATGGTTTCCACCAGCAGCACGTCGGCCCCGCCCTCGATCAGCGCGAGCGCCTGCTCGTGGTAGGCCTGCTCCAGTTCGTCGAAGGTCACGTTGCGGGCGCCAGGGTCATTGACATCGGGACTGATGCTCGCCGTGCGGGGCGTCGGCCCCAAGGCCCCGGCCACGAAGCGCGGGCGATCCGCTGTCGCATAGCGATCGCAGGCCTCGCGCGCCAGACGGGCGGAAACCAGATTCATCTCCCGCGCCCACGCCTGCAGCCCGTAATCGGCTTGGGCGATCGACGTCGCTCCGAACGTATTCGTCTCGATGATATCGGCCCCGGCAGCGAGATAGCCTTCGTGGATCTGCCGAATCACATCGGGGCGGGTCAGGCTCAACAGATCGTTGTTGCCTTTGAGATCCCCGGGGTGATCGGCAAACCGCGCATCCGCAGGCCGGCCCGACAGCCCTGCCCCGCGGTACTGCGCCTCGTCGAGACGAAACCGTTGAATCATCGTGCCCATCGCGCCGTCGATCAGCACGATGCGCCGGGCCAACAGATCCGCCAATGCCTGTCCACGCGTGTAGCTGTTCACCGTCATATCCTGAATTGTGCCGCGCACAGGAGACACGTACGCCTATCCGCCAAAACGCAAAAACCCCGAAAGCTCGTTGAGAACTTTCGGGGTTGCGGGCAATAACCGCCTGACGATGACCTACTTTCACACGCGAGCTGCGCACTATCATCGGCGCGAAGGCGTTTCACTGTCCTGTTCGGGATGGGAAGGAGTGGGACCACCTTGCTATGGTCGTCAGGCATAACCGGTCGGGGCGGCTCAGCCGTCTTCCGTGCACGCTTGGCGTGGGAAGGGCTTGCGCCGCCTTCACAGAGTTCGAATCGTTGCAGTCGCTTGAATCATTGCGTTGGATTTGCGCCCCAGCACCGCCGGCGCTGCGCGAGTGCGCACACCAGGCTCGGGGTTGTCGGAGCTGAAGACAGGGCGAACAAGCGCACAGCGCGTGCTCACGTCTCTTGTCTCGACGCGCATCAAGACTCTCGTCTCGACGACCGTCTTCTTGGGCAGCTTTGCACGCTACATGCAAAGCTATAGGGTCAAGCCTCACGGGCAATTAGTACTGGTTAGCTCAAACGCTTGCACGTCTTCCACACCCAGCCTATCAACGTCGTGTCCTGGCGCAGCACGCCCGTGCGGTCGCTGG
>NZ_LZDH01000003.1:0-77018 GCF_001675355.1 Tepidimonas fonticaldi
CGGTCTTCGAAGCTCGTGCGGTGCTTCCACTTGAAGACGGTCATGGGCGACACACCGTAGCGCTGCGCCAGCGTCTGGATCGACTCGTCGCTGGCGGCAATCTCGGCGCGGATCGCCGGGGTGGTGCGCGCCAACTTGTGCAGTCGCACGATCATGATCGCACTCCTTCGGATGAGACCTCGCCGCCGACTCCCGCGCCTCGCAGCAGCTCTTGCAGGATGCTGCGTGCCAGCAGGTATCCACGGCGGCTGGGTATTATGTGATCATCCGGGATGCGACAAGTACATTACATCGGCCATTGGGGAAAAACAATTGACAAAATACCCAATCTGATCCAAGAAAGCAAGGACAAACCAGATTTGATTGTTGTTGTGAGAACAGAGAGGTCGTTTTAAAAGCCCGCATTCAAAATGACTGTCTTTTTCGATATTGTAATTTACGACATAGACGAAACACGGGTGGAGGTTCGCCTTGCGCGCGATACGGCATGGCTCAACTTGCAGCAACTTTCGGAACTATTCGGGCGCAATAAATCTGTAATCTCGAGGCACTTAAAAAATATTTTCGAAAGCGGCGAACTCGTACGCGAGGCAGTTATTGCAAAAAATGCAACAACTGCCTCTGACGGCAAAACATATTTGGTCGAATATTACAACCTCGACGCCATCATCTCCGTCGGCTACCGGGTGAACTCCAGCCGCGCCACGCGCTTTCGTCAATGGGCCACGCGGGTGCTGCGCGAACACCTGACGCGCGGCTACACGCTTGACCGCCAGCGCTTCGAGCGCAACGCTGCCGAACTGGAAGCGGCGCTGGCGCTGGTGAAAAAAGCCGCCGCGGGCGAAGCGCTCACCGCCGACCAGGGCCGCGGGCTGGTGGACGTCATTGCCCGCTACACCCAGACCTTCCTGTGGCTGCAGCGCTACGACGAAGGGCTCCTGACCGCTCCGGCGGGAAGCCCTGGCGGGGTGCTGCCGACGCTGGAGGAGGCGCGTGCGGCCATCGCGCGCCTGAAGGCCGATCTGGTCGCTCGCGGCGAGGCGTCCGACCTTTTCGGGCGCGAGCGCGGCGAGGCCTTCGCGGCGATCCTGGGCAACCTGGAGCAGACGGTGTTTGGCGAGGCGGCCTACCCGACGGTGGAGACCAAGGCCGCGCACCTGTTGTATTTCGTCATCAAGAACCACCCCTTCGCCGACGGCAACAAGCGTACCGGGGCATTCCTGTTCGTGGACTTTCTGGCGCACAACGGCCGGCTGTTGCGCGACGGTGAACCGGTGATCAACGACGTCGGGCTGGCGGCACTCGCCCTGTTGGTGGCGGAATCGGACGCCCAAAACAAGGACGTGATGGTCCGCCTGATCGAGAACATGCTGGCGCTACCGGCCCCGCCCGGCCAGCCACCACAGGCTGCGCAGCGCGCATAGCCACTGCAGCGCCACCAGCAGCGAGCCCAGCGTGTGCCAAAGCGCCAAGTTCGCACCGGTCTGGCGGGCGGTGAGGATGCGCTGCGCGACGCCGAACTCCTGCACCAGGCCGGCGAGCGCCCCCAGCAGCAGCCACGGTAGCAGCGCCCAGCTGGCGTCCCCGGCCTGGCCGCGGCTGCGCTGCGCGCGCCCCCACAGCAGCAGCGCCAGGGCCGCCGCGACGCTGACCCACGACTGCACCTGGAACAGCCGCGCGGCCATGCCGCCGGCCACGGCCGGGTTGTTGAAGTGCGCAAACAGCAGCGGCACGGCGACGAAGCTCCACGCCGTCACCGCGCCCCACCACAGCGCCGCCACCAGCAGCGGCCAGCGCTGCGCCCAGGCTGGCCAGATTTGCCCGAGGGTCCGCACCGGCTGCGCCCTCACTCGTAGCGCACCGCCACGATCTCGTAGCGGCGCACGCCGTTGGGCGCCTGCACCTCGGCAACGTCGCCCTCCTCCTTGCCGATCAGCGCGCGTGCGATGGGGCTGGACACGTTGATCAGCCCGAGCTTCAGGTCGGCCTCGTCCTCGCCGACGATCTGGTAGGTGACGGTCTCGCCGGTGGCCTCGTCCTCCAGCTCGACGGTGGCGCCGAACACCACTTTGCCGCCGGCGTCGAGCTGCGCCGGGTCGATGATCTGGGCCGCGGCGAGCTTGCCCTCGATCTCCTTGATGCGGCCTTCGATGAAGCCCTGGCGGTCCTTGGCGGCGTCGTATTCGGCGTTCTCGCTCAGGTCGCCCTGCGCACGCGCCTCGGCGATGGCCTGGATGACGGCGGGGCGCTCGACGGTCTTCAGGCGGTGCAGTTCCTCCTTGAGCTTGTCGGCACCGCGCTTGGTCAGCGGAATGGTGGGCATGGAAGCAATCCTTGTCGCACAAAAGCAAACCGCCGAGCGTTGCCGTTCGGCGGTGTCGTTTCGCTTGTAATGATAACCGGTTTACCGCGCAACCACCCAGCCGGACACGCCGCCCGGCGGGTGGTCGGTGGTCACCGCATCACACCAGTTGGGCGTGCAGCTCCGCCAGCGCGTACACCGGCAGGTCGTCCATCACCTTCATGCCCTCCACCGCCGCCTCGGCGCCGAAGATCGTCGTGAAGGTGGTCACGCGGTGGGCCAGCGACGCCACGCGGATGTAGCGCGAGTCGGCAATGGCGTTGCGGCGCTCTTCCACCGTGTTGATGACCATGGCGATCTCGCCGTTCTTGATCATGTCCACGATGTTCGGGCGGCCCTCGGTGACCTTGTTGACCACGGTACATGGCACCCCGGCGGCCTGGATCGCCGCGGCGGTGCCGCGCGTGGCCACGAGCTCGAAGCCCATCGCCGCCAGATCGCGCGCGATCGGCACCACGCGCGCCTTGTCGCCGGGCTTGACCGACAGGAAGATCTTGCGCACCGCGTCGGTGGGCCGCGGCAGGCGCACGCCGGCGCCGAGCTGGCTCTTGACGAACGCCTCGCCGAAGCTGCGGCCCACGCCCATCACCTCGCCGGTGGACTTCATCTCCGGCCCCAGGATGGTGTCCACACCCGGGAACTTGACGAACGGGAACACCGCCTCCTTGACGCTGAAGTACGGCGGCGTGACCTCGCGCGTGACGCCCTGTTGTGCGAGCGTCTTGCCCGCCATGCAGCGCGCCGCCACCTTGGCCAGCGCAATGCCGGTCGCCTTGGAGACGAACGGCACGGTGCGGCTGGCGCGCGGGTTGACTTCCAGCACGTAGATGACGTCGCGCTTCGCGCCGCCCTCTTCCACCTCCTGGATCGCGAACTGCACGTTCATCAGGCCGACGACCTGCAGCGCCTCGGCCAGCGCCGCGGTCTGGCGCTTGATCTCGGCCACGGTGGCCGCCGACAGGTAGTACGGCGGCAGCGAGCAGGCCGAATCACCCGAATGCACGCCCGCCTGCTCGATGTGCTCCATGACGCCGCCGATCAGCACCTGCCCGCTGGCGTCGCGGACGCAGTCCACGTCGCACTCGATGGCGTCGTTGAGGAAGCGGTCCAGCAGCACCGGCGAGTCGTTGCTGACCTTGACCGCCTCGCGCATGTAGCGCTCCAGGTCGCGCGGCTCATGCACGATCTCCATCGCGCGTCCGCCCAGCACGTAGCTCGGCCGCACCACCAGCGGGTAGCCCAGCTCGGCGGCCTTGTCCATCGCCTCGGCCTCGGTGCGCGCGGTGGCGTTGGGCGGCTGCTTCAGGCCCAGCCGGTGCAGCATCTGCTGGAAGCGCTCGCGGTCCTCGGCGGCGTCGATCATGTCCGGCGTGGTGCCGATGATCGGCACGCCGGCACGCTCCAACCCCAGCGCCAGCTTCAGCGGCGTCTGCCCGCCGTACTGGACGATGACGCCCTCGGGCTTTTCCACCGCGACGATCTCCAGCACGTCCTCCAGCGTCAGCGGCTCGAAGTAGAGCCGGTCGCTGGTGTCGTAGTCGGTGGAGACGGTCTCCGGGTTGCAGTTGACCATGATGGTCTCGAAGCCGTCCTCGCGCAAGGCCAGCGCCGCGTGCACGCAGCAGTAATCGAACTCGATGCCCTGGCCGATGCGGTTGGGGCCGCCGCCGAGCACGATGATCTTGCGCCGATCGCTCGGCGCGGCCTCGCACTCCTGCTCGTAGGTGGAGTAGAGGTAGGCGGTGTGGCTGGCGAACTCGGCCGCGCAGGTGTCGACGCGCTTGTACACCGGCCGCACGCCCAGCGCGTGGCGGCGCGCGCGCACCTCGCCTTCGGTGGTGGCCAGCAGCTTGGCCAGCCGCCGGTCCGAGAAGCCCTTGCGCTTGAGCGTGCGCAGCGTCGCGGCGTCCAGCGCCTCCAGCGCCCGCGCGCCGTGCTGCGCCGTGTGGCGGTCGAGCGCCAGCTCGATCTGCACGATCTCCTGGATCTGCACCAGGAACCACTTGTCGATCCTGGTGAAGTGGTGCACCTCCTCCAGCGACCAGCCGGCGGCGAAGGCGTCGCCGACGTACCAGATGCGCTCCGGCCCCGGCTCGCCGAGCTCGCGCTCCAGCGTCTCGCGGTCCTGGGTCTTTTCGTTCATGCCGTCGACGCCGACCTCCAGCCCGCGCAGCGCCTTCTGGAAGCTTTCCTGGAAGGTGCGGCCAATCGCCATCACCTCGCCGACCGACTTCATCTGCGTCGTCAGGCGGTCGTTGGCCTGCGGGAACTTCTCGAACGCGAAGCGCGGGATCTTGGTGACGACGTAGTCGATCGTCGGCTCGAACGACGCGGGCGTCGCCCCGCCGGTGATGTCGTTCCTCAGCTCGTCCAGCGTGTAGCCGACCGCGAGCTTGGCCGCCACCTTGGCGATCGGAAAGCCGGTGGCCTTGGACGCCAGCGCCGAGGAGCGGCTCACGCGCGGATTCATTTCGATGACGATCATGCGCCCGTCGCGCGGGTTGATGGCGAACTGCACGTTGGAGCCACCGGTGTCGACACCGATTTCGCGCAGCACCGCGATCGAGGCGTCGCGCATGCGCTGGTATTCTTTGTCGGTCAGCGTCTGCGCTGGCGCCACGGTGATCGAGTCGCCGGTGTGCACGCCCATCGGGTCGAGGTTCTCGATCGAGCAGACGATGATGCAGTTGTCGGCGCGGTCGCGCACCACCTCCATCTCGAACTCTTTCCAGCCGACCAGCGACTCCTCGATCAGCAGCTCCGAGGTCGGCGAGGCCTCCAGCCCCCGCTTGCAGATGGTCTCGAACTCCTCCGGGTTGTAGGCGATGCCGCCGCCGGTGCCCCCGAGCGTGAAGCTGGGCCGAATCACCGCCGGAAAGCCCACCGTGCGCTGCACCGCCCAGGCCTCGTCCATGCTGTGCGCGATGCCGGAGCGCGCCGACTCCAGCCCGATGCGCGTCATTGCCTCCTTGAACTTCTGGCGGTCCTCGGCCTTGTCGATGGCCTCCGGGCGCGCGCCGATCAGCTCGCAGCCGTAGCGCTCCAGCACGCCGTGGCGCCACAGGTCCAGCGCGCAGTTCAGCGCGGTCTGGCCGCCCATGGTCGGCAGGATGGCGTCCGGGCGCTCCTTGGCGATGATCTTCTCGACCGTCTGCCAGGTGATCGGCTCGATGTAGACCGCATCCGCCGTGGCGGGGTCGGTCATGATGGTGGCCGGGTTGCTGTTGATCAGGATGACGCGGTAGCCTTCCTCGCGCAGCGCCTTGCAGGCCTGCACGCCCGAGTAGTCGAATTCGCACGCTTGGCCGATGACGATGGGCCCGGCGCCGATGATGAGGATGCTGTGAAGGTCGGTGCGCTTGGGCATGGAATCACTTTCCGGCAGCGGCCATCAGGGCCGTGAAGCGGTCGAACAGATAGGCGATGTCATGCGGGCCGGGGCTCGCCTCCGGGTGGCCCTGGAAGCCGAACGCCGGGCGGTCGGTGCGCGCGATGCCCTGCAGTGTGCCGTCGAACAGGCTGACGTGCGTGGCGCGCAGCGTCGCGGGCAGGCTCGCCTCGTCGACCGCAAAGCCGTGGTTCTGGCTGGTGATGCTCACTCGCCCGGTGTCGAGGTCCTTGACCGGGTGGTTGGCGCCGTGGTGGCCGAACTTCATCTTGAACGTGCGCGCGCCGCTGGCCAGCGCCAGGATCTGGTGCCCCAGGCAGATGCCGAACGTCGGCACGCCGCGCTCGATGACGGTGGCCGCCGCCGCGATCGCGTAGTCGCACGGCTCGGGGTCGCCGGGGCCGTTGGAGAGAAACACGCCGTCCGGCCGCAGCGCCAGCGCGTCCGCGGCCGGGGTGCGCGCCGGCACCACGGTGACGCGGCAGCCGCGCTCGGCCAGCATGCGCAGGATGTTGCGCTTGACGCCGAAGTCGTAGGCGACGACGTGAAAGCGCGGCTGCGCGAGGCGCCCGTAGCCGCGCGTGCCGTCCTCGCGCTGCAGCCGCCACTCGGTCTCGCTCCACTCATAGGGCTGCGCGGTGGTGACGGCCTGGGCCAGATCCAGCCCGGCCATGCTCGGCGCGCCACGCGCCGCGGCCACGGCCTCGGCGCGCACGGCATCGGTGACCGCCTCGCCCTCGCGCAGCGCGACGATGGCACCGTTTTGCGCGCCGTGCTCGCGCAGGCGGCGCGTCAGCGCGCGCGTGTCCAGCCCCGCGATGGCGACGATGCCCTCGCGGCGCAGGTACTCGCCCAGGGACTGATCGGCGCGGAAATTGGAGTGGAGCTGGGGCAGGTCCTTGATGATCAGGCCGGCGGCCTGGATGGCGCCGGATTCGATGTCCTCACCGTTGACCCCAACGTTGCCGATGTGCGGATACGTGAGGGTCACGATCTGCTGGCGGTAGCTGGGGTCGGTGAGGATTTCCTGATAGCCGGTGAGGGCGGTGTTGAACACCACCTCACCCACGGTCTGGCCGGTCGAACCGATGGCCACACCTTCAAAGACCGTGCCGTCTGCGAGCGCGAGGATGGCGGGTGCAAGGACGGGAAACACGGACACTCTCCAGGAAGGTTTGGACGCACCCGCACCCACCCGGCCCCGTCCGCCGCAGCGCCCGGCGACCGCGGGGCGGTCGGGGGGCTCGCAGGACAGTCACCGAGTGGACACGGACGGTCTGGGTAAACCTTGAAATTATAGCCCGCGGAACACCGCTGCCGCGCTGGCGTGCAGACAGATCGCTGCGGCGGCGGCCACGTTGAGCGACTCTTCGCCGCCGGGCTGGATAATCCGCACCGTCTGGGCGGCCTGTGCCATCAGGTCCGGGCGCACGCCCTGCCCTTCGTGACCCAGCAACCAGGCACACGGCCAGGGCAGCCGGGCCTCGTGCAACCAGTCCCCGTGGTGGGAACTGGTCGCGAGCAGCGGCACCTGCAAATCGGCAAGGCAGGAGGCATCCACCGCCTCCACCAGCGCGAGGCCGAAATGCGCCCCCATGCCGGCACGCAGCACCTTGGGCGACCACAGTGCCGCCGTACCGCGCAGCGCCACCACTTGGCGAAAGCCAAAGGCCGCCGCGCTGCGCAGGATGGAGCCGACGTTGCCCGGATCTTGCAGCCGGTCCAGCACCACGGTGGGCACGCCGGCCTGCACGGCCTGATTGGGCGGCACGGGCACCAGGCAGCCGACATGGGTGGCAGACTCCAGCGGGCTGAGTTGTGCCATCAGCGCCTCGGTCAGCAGCCAGACCGGCACCTCGGGCGCCAGGGCCCCGGTCTGCTGCCACGTCTGCACCCATGCCAGACCTGCGGGGCTGCTCACCACCGCCTCGGGCTGCCACCCGCGGGCCAGCAGGGCACGGCACAAATGGTCGCCTTCGACCCAGACGATGCCCTCGCGCCGGTAGGCGCTGCCATCCTGCACCAGGCGCCGCAGGCGTTTGACGCGCGGGTTGTCGCGCGAGGCAATCGGCTCGGGCGCTCGCGGCGAGGTCATGCGCCCCCCCCGGTGGTGGATGCGCGCAGCGCCTCGGCCACGGGCGCAAAACTGCGCCGATGCCACGGCGTGGGGCCATGCTGCCGCAGGGCGCGCAGGTGCTGCGCCGTGCCATAGCCGCGATGTCGGTCAAAGCCGAACGCCGGGTGCGCGGCATGGGCCTCGTCCATCAGCCGGTCGCGCGTGACCTTGGCCACGATGGAGGCGGCGGCGATGGCCGCCACGGTCGCATCGCCGCGCACCACGGCTTCGGTCCGCATCTCCAGCACCGGTAGCCGGTTGCCATCCACCAGCACCAACGAGGGCCGCAGCCGCAGCCCGGCCACCGCGCGCTGCATGGCCAGCAGCGTCGCCTGCAGAATGTTCAACCGGTCGATCTCTTCCACACTGGCGGCACCGACCCCCAGGCACAGGGCGCGCGCCCGTATGGCGTCATAAAGCGCCTCGCGCCGGGCGGCGCTCAGGGTCTTGGAATCGGCCACACCGTCGATCGGGTCCTGGTCGTCCAGGATGACGGCAGCCGCCACGACGGGCCCGGCCAGCGGCCCCCGGCCGGCCTCGTCCACGCCGGCCACCAGGCCCCCATCGCCCCAGTCGAAAGCGTATTGTTGGGCTGCAGCCCGGCCATAGGCCAGCGGCGCCCGGGCGCGGCGGTCGGGACGGGCAGATGTCGGACGGGACGTCGAGCCCGTCTTCATGGCGCCCCCCCGCGCTCGAGCAGCGGCGCGATCGCCTGCACCGCCAGCGCCGCGGTGTCGCGTCGCAGCTCGGCGTGCAGCGCGTCAAAGCGCGCCACCAGGCGCTCGCGCCGCGCGTGCGCGGCGGCGTCGTCGGCCAGCCACGCCAGCGTCGCCTCCGCCAGCGCCTGCGGGGTGGCCGCGTCCTGCAGCAGCTCCGGCACGACGAACTCCCCGCACAGGATGTTGGGCAGCCCGACCCACGGCTGGCGCATCTTGCGCCGCGTCAGCCACCACGACAGCGGATGCATGTGGTAAGCGATCACCATCGGGCGCTTGAACAGCGCCGCCTCCAGCGTCGCGGTGCCGCTGGCCACGAGCACGACGTCACAGGCGGCCAGCGCCGCGTGCGACTGCCCGCGCAGCACGGTGATCGCCGCGGCGTGGGGGCTCGCGGCCACCCGGGTGCGGATGAGCCCCTCCAGCGCCGGCACCGCCGGCAGCACGAAGCGCAGCCGCGGCCGCTCGGCACGCAGGATCGCCACCGCGGCCAGGAAGCGCGGCAGCAGATGGTCGATCTCGGCGCGGCGGCTGCCGGGCAGCAGCGCCACCAGCGGCTGCGCGTCGTCGATGCCCAGCGTCGCGCGCGCGCCGGCGCGGTCCGGCCGCAGCGGGATGACGCCGGCCAGCGGATGGCCGACGTAGGTGGCGTCGATGCCGTGCGGGGCCAGCAGCGCCGGCTCGAACGGAAAGATGCACAGCACATGGTCGCAGGCGCGGCGGATCAGCTCGACGCGCTCCGGGCGCCACGCCCAGACGGCCGGCGCCACGAAGTGCACCGTCGGGATGCCCGCCGCACGCAGGTCGGCCTCCAGCGCCAGGTTGAAGTCCGGCGCATCGACGCCGACGAACAGCGCCGGCGGCTCGGTCAGCAGCCGCGCGCGCAGGTGGCGGCGGATGCCGACGATCTCGCGGTAATGGCGCAGCACCTCGACATAGCCGCGCACGGCGAGCTTCTCGCTCGGCCACCAGGCGTCGAACCCCTGCGCCTGCAGCGCCGGGCCGCCGATGCCGGCGGCCCGCAGCTTGGGCCAGCGCGCGCGCAGCCCCTGCAGCAGCTGCGCCGCCAGCACGTCGCCCGAGGCCTCGCCCGCCACCAGCGCCAGCCGCGGCGCGGCGGCACCCGTGGCAGCATCCCGAGACGGGTGGCTCATTTCACCCCGCTGCCGTCAAGCCTCGCCGCGGCGCGCGCGCACGATGCCGCGCTGCGCATCGACGCCGGCCAGAAAGTCGCGCATCAGCGCCACGTCCGCCGCGGCCTCCGGGTGGGTCTGCGCCAGCGCCTCGATGCGCTCGACCGCCTGCACGAGCGTCAGCCCTTCGCGGTAGAGCGCTTTGTGCATGGCCTTGACCGCGGCGATGCGCTGCGCGGAAAACCCACGCCGGCGCAGCCCCTCGAAGTTCATCGAGCGCGCCTGCGCCGGCTGGCCCTGCGCCATCACGAACGGCGGCACGTCCGCAAACAGCAGCGCGCACATCGCCGTCATCGCGTGCGCGCCGATGCGCACGAACTGGTGCACGACCGTGAAGCCCCCCAGGATCGCCCAGTCGCCCACCTGCACGTGGCCCGCCAGCTGCGCGTTGTTGGCAAAGATCGTGTGGCTGCCGACCATGCAGTCGTGCGCCAGGTGGGTGTAGGCCATCATCCAGTTGTCGTCGCCCAGGCGCGTCACGCCCCCGCCCTGCACCGTGCCAACGTGGTAGGTGCTGTATTCGCGGATGGTGTTGCGCTCGCCGATGACGAGCTGGCACGGCTCGCCGCGGTATTTCTTGTCCTGGTTCGGCAGGCCGAGGCTGACGAACGGGTAGATGCGGTTGTCGCGCCCGATCGTCGTGTGGCCGTCGAGCACGCAGTGCGCGCCGACCGTCGTGCCGGCGCCGATGCGCACGTGCGGGCCGACGACGGTGTAGGGGCCGATCTCGACGTCGGCGTCGAGCTCGGCCTTCGGATCGACCAGCGCGGTCGGATGGATGCGGGCCATTGCGGGCTCGGTCGGCTTCAGCCGGCGATGCGGCGCATCGTGCACATCAGCTCGGCCTCGCAGGCCACCTCGTCCCCGACGCGCGCCACGCCCTTGAACTTGAAGATGCCGGCCTTCATGCGCTCCAGCGTCACGTCCATCACGAGCTGGTCACCCGGCTCCACCGGGCGCTTGAAGCGCGCGCCGTCGATGCCGGCGAAGTAGTACACCGTCTGGTCGTCCGGCGTCACGCCCAGCGTGGCAAACGCCAGCAGCGCCGCCGTCTGCGCCAGCGCCTCCAGCATCAGCACGCCCGGGAACACCGGCCTGTGCGGAAAGTGCCCGGTGAACACAGGCTCGTTGATCGTCACGTTCTTCAGCGCCCGGATCGAGGCGCCCTTGTGCAGCTCCAGCACCCGGTCCACCAGCAGGATCGGGTAGCGGTGCGGCAGTTGCTTGAGGATCTGGTGGATGTCCATCATGGGGTCGTGCGTCGTTCCAGGGCCTTGAGGCGCTCGCGCAGCGCATGCAGCTGGCGCAGCGTCGCGGCGTTCTTCTCCCAGGCGCGATTGTCGTCGATCGGAAAGATGCCGCTGTACTGCCCCGGCTGAAGGATCGAGCGCATCACCACCGACGCGGCCGAGATGTGCACATGGTCCGCGAGTTCCAGGTGGCCGAGCACGATGGCCCCGCCGCCCAGCGTGCAGAACGCCCCGATGCGCGCCGAGCCGGCGATGCCGACGCAGCCGGCCATCGCGGTGTGGCGCCCGACGTGCACGTTGTGGCCGATCTGGATCAGGTTGTCGAGCTTGACGCCGTCTTCGAGCACCGTGTCGCCGAGCGCGCCGCGGTCGATGCAGCAGTTGGCACCGATCTCGACGTCGTCGCCGATGCGCACGGCGCCAAGCTGCTCGATCTTCTCCCAGCGTTTGCCCTCGCCGCCCGGCAGCGGCACCGGGGCGAAGCCGAAGCCGTCGGCGCCGATCACCGTGCCGCCGTGCACGAGGCCGCGCGCGCCGATGCGGCAGTCGTAGCCAAGCACGACGTGGGCCCCGAGCCGCGTGCCGGCGCCGACGTGCGCGCGCGCCTGCACCACCGCGTGCGCGCCGAGTTCGGCGTCCTCATCGACCACCGCGCCGTCCTCCACCACCGCGAAGGGGCCGAGCCGCGCCGTCGGGTGCACGCGCGCGCCCGGTGCCACCCAGGCGGTGGGGTGGACGCCCAAAGCGGCCGGGCGCGGCTGCACATGCTGGCGCCACCATTGGGTCAACCGGGCGAACGTCCCATAGGGGTCCGGGCTCTCCCAGCACGCCCAGCCGCCCGCGGGCGGTTCGGAACGGGCCAGCACATCGGCCACCAGATCGGGCGGCGCAATCACCACCCCGGCCCGGGAACCGGCCAGCGCAGCACGGTAACGCGGATGGGCGACGAACGCCACCGCGTCCGCCCCGGCCTCGGCCAGCGGCGCGATGCGCACCACGACCCGATCGCCCGTGCCATGCAAAACGCCGCCCAGGGCGGCGTGCAGGTCGGACAGTCGAGCGCTCACTTGGCGTTGTTCAGCCCCGAAATCACCTTGTCGGTGATGTCGTGGCGCGGAGCGATATAGACCGCTTCCTGCAGAATCAGGTCGTACTTTTCGGCCTCGGCGATCTGCTTGATGACGCGGTTGGCGCGCTCGATGACCTGTTGCAGCTCTTCGTTGCGGCGCTGGGCGAGGTCCTCCTGGAACTCGCGCCGGCGGCGTTGAAAGTCGCGGTCCAGCTCGGCGAGCTGGCGCTGGCGCGTCGCGCGCTGGGACTCGGACAACGTCGGCGCGTCTTTTTCGAGTTTTTCGGTCGCTTGGCGCAATTGGTTGCCCAGGGCGTCGATCTCGCGCTCCCGGCGCGAGAACTCCTGCTCCAGGCGGGTCTGGGCGGCCTTGGCCGCGTTGGAGTCGCGCAGGATGCGTTCGGTGCTCACGAAGCCGATCTTGAGATCCTGGGCCAGCGCCACGGTGGAGGCAGCGGCAAAGGCCGCCGCCAGCACCCAGCGGGCGCCCCAGGTCCGGGTGATGTGTTTCATCAGAAAGCGGTACCGATCGAGAATTGGACGGTTTGCGTCTTGTCGCCGGTCTGCTTGCGCAGCGGCTTGGCGAACGCGATTCTAAGCGGTCCGACCGGCGAGATCCAGCTCACGCCGATGCCGGCGGAGGCGCGCAGATCGGACAGCGAGAACTTCTGATCCGGCGCATAGACGTTGCCGACGTCGAAAAAGCCGAACATGCGCAAGGTGCGGTCGTTGCCCGCGCCGGGGAAGGGCGTGATCAGCTCGGTATTGAGCAGCACCATCTTGTTGCCGCCCAGATAGGCCTTGTCGGTGCTGTTGGTCAGCGCGCTCTGCAGGCCCAGCGTGCCCTGCTCGAAGCCGCGCACCGACCCCAGACCGCCGCCGTAGAAGTACTTGAACAGCGGAACGGGCTTGCCGCTCAAGCCCTTGGCCCAGCCGGCTTCTGCATTGAAGGCCAGGGTGAACTTGCGGTTCAGCGGGATGTACTGCTGATATTGAGCGCTGGCTTTGACGTAGCGGGTGTCGCCGGCAATGCCCAATTCGCCGTTGACGCGCTTGAGAGTGCCCTGCGTGGGCACGAGCGCACTGTCGCGTTCGTCGCGCGCCCAGCCGATCGTCAGCGGCACCGACGTCGGCGAATCGCCGAAGTCGCGGATGAAATCGTTGTACGCCACCGGCATGCGGTCGCCCGGCTCGATCTTCGTCTTCTCGATGCCGATGCCGAAGAAGACCGTGTCGGTCTCGGTGAACGGCACGCCGAAGCGGATGCTCGCCCCCGGCGTCACCAGGCGGTAGTCACCCTCTTGAGCGTCGAACGGACGGGTCGTGCGGTAGTACACGTCCAGCGTGCGCGAGATGCCGTCCTCGGTGAAGTACGGGTTGGTCGTGCTGAGCACGAACTGCCGGTTGAACTTGCTGGTGTTGACGTTGAGCCCGAGGTAGTTGCCCGTGCCAAAGACGTTTTCCTGCTGGATGCCGGCCAGCAGCGAGAGCTTTTCGGCCTGCGAGTAGCCAGCACCCACCGTCAGGTTGCCGGTCGGCTTTTCGACCACGGTCATGACGAGGTCCACCTGATCCGGCGCGCCCGGCACCTCTTGGGTGTCGATGCGCACCTCGGTGAAAAAGCCCAGGCGGTCCACCCGGTCGCGCGACAGGCGAATCTTGTCGCTGTCGTACCAGGCCGATTCGAGCTGGCGGAACTCGCGCCGGATGACTTCGTCGCGGGTGCGGTTGTTGCCTTCGATCTGGATGCGGCGCACATACGCGCGCCGCGACGGCTGGCCGCGCAGCACGACGGCGACGCGGTTGCGCTCGCGGTCGATCTCGGGCACGGCCTCCACGCGCGCGAACGCATAGCCGAACGCCCCATAGTAGTCGGTGAAGGCCTTGACGGTCTCGGCCACCTGCTCGGCGTTGTAGGCCTGCCCGGGCTGAATGCGGATGAGCGACTGGAACTCGGCCTCCTTGCCCAGGTAGTCCCCCTCCAGCCGCACGGCGGACACGGCATAGCGCTGGCCTTCGGTGATGTTGATGGTCAGCGTCAGCGTGGACTTGTCCGGCGACAGCGCCACCTGGGTGGAATCGATGTTGAATTCCAGGTAGCCGCGCGTCAGGTAGTACGACCGCAGCGACTCCAGATCGGCGTTGAGCTTGGCGCGCGAGTAGCGGTCGCTCTTGGTGTACCAGCTCAGCCAACCGCCGGTGTCCAGGTCGAACAGATCCAGCAGCGTCTTTTCCGGGAAGGCCTGCGCGCCGACGATGCGGATCTCGCGGATCTTGGTGACGTCGCCCTCGACGACGTTGAAGTTGAGGTTGACGCGGTTGCGCTCGATCGGCGTGACGGTGGTGGTGACCTGCACCGCGTACATGCTGCGGTTGAGGTACTGGCGCTTGAGCTCCTGCTCCGCGCGGTCGGCGAGCGCCCGGTCAAACGGCCGCCCCTCCGTCAGCCCGATGTCGCGCAGCGCCTTGCGCAGCACCTCGTTGTCGAACTCCTTGACCCCGGAGAAGCTGACGTCGGCCACCGTCGGGCGCTCCTCGACGATGACGACCAGCACGTCGCCATCCACCTGCAGGCGCACATCCGAAAACAGCCCCAAACCGAACAGCGCGCGGATCGCCGCGGCGCCCTGCTCGTCCGAATAGGTGTCGCCCACGCGGAACGGCAGCGACGCGAACACCGTGCCGGGCTCGACCCGCTGCAGGCCTTCGACGCGGATGTCACGGACGGTAAAGGGATTGACGGCCCAGGCCGGCAGGGCGGTGGCCAGCGTCGCCAGCAGGACGCCGGCGCGCACGCGCCAGGAGCGCTCGTGAGATGGTTTCATGCGGTGCGGGTCTGCCCGGGGTCAGCCGAGCAATCGGGCAAGATCGTTGAAGATGGCCAGCGACATCAGGGCGACGAGCAGGGCCACGCCCCCTCGCTGCAGCCG
Source organism: Tepidimonas fonticaldi (assembly GCF_001675355.1). Classification (NCBI taxonomy): domain Bacteria; kingdom Pseudomonadati; phylum Pseudomonadota; class Betaproteobacteria; order Burkholderiales; genus Tepidimonas; species Tepidimonas fonticaldi. Next base: position 15,025 of record NZ_LZDH01000003.1, read on the forward strand.
GTCCATCCACACCTCGGACAGCGGCCGGCCGGCCACCGCCTCCCAAAGATAATACATCAGGTGCCCCCCATCCAGGACGGGCAGCGGCAGCAGGTTGAGCACGCCCAGGCTGACGCTCACCAAGGCCAAAAACGTCAGAAACGGGATCCAGCCCAGGCTGGCGGACTGCCCGGCGTAGTCGGCAATCGTCAGGGGGCCGCTCAGGTTGCGCAGCGAGGCCTCGCCGATCAGCATCTTGCCCAGCATCTGCAACGACAGGATGGACACGTCCCAGGTGCGGCGCAGCCCCTCGCCCAGGGCGTCGATCACGCCGTGCTCGACCACCGTCATCGCAGGGGCCGCGCCGACCATGGCACCCACCCGGCCGACCCAGGCATCGCCCTGCTGCTGCGGACGCGGCGTGACCACCACCTCCTGTACCGCCCCGTCCCGCTCGATGCGCCAGCGCTGGGGCCGTGCTTGGCCGCGCTCGTCCACGGCGGTGCGGATGCGCGCGCGCAGTTGCTGGGCATCGACCATGGCCTCACCATCGACCGCCAGCACGCGGTCACCCGGGCGCAGGCCCGCCGCGGCGGCCGCGCCATCCGGCATCACCTCACCGAGTTGCGGTGCCGACCACGGGGCCACGATGCCGATGCGCTCGAACAGGCGGGCGTCGACATCGCGGACCTCCAGCGTGGACAGTGGCAGCGTGACCTCCCGCCCCGGGGACTGCGGTCCGTCGCCGAGCCACAGCCGCAGATCCAGCCCCTCCAACGCCGCCTGCGTCAGCCGCCAGCGCAATTCGTCGAAGGACCGCACCGCCTGCGGGGCCTGGTCGCCCGTGGCGGCAGCGCTCACCCATTCCCCGCCGCGGATGCCGGCCCGCTCGGCCAGCGAAGCCGCGGTCGGGCTGGCGAGCACGGGCTGCGCCTGCGGCACCCCCCACCACGCCACGAAGGCATAGAGCGCGACCGCCAACAGCAGATTGGCCGCCGGCCCCGCGGCCACGATGGCCGCCCGGCGGCGCAGGGGCTGCGCGTTGAAGGCCAGGTGCCGCTGCTCGGCCGCCACCGGTGCTTCCCGCTCGTCGAGCATACGCACATAGCCGCCCAGCGGCAGGGCCGCCACGACGAACTCGGTACCCCGGCGGTTGCGCCACGTCAACAGCGGACGGCCCAAGCCGATCGAAAACCGCAGCACCGGCACCCCGCAGGCCACCGCCATGCGGTAGTGCCCCCACTCGTGAACGGCGATCAGGACGGCGATCGCGACCAGAAACGACAGAACGGTGATCATCGGGTGCCTTCCATGGGGTCGCGCGGACGGCCAGGCGCTCAGCCCCGCGCCAGCCCCCGAACGCGCTCGCCGGCCCGCGCCCGCGCCTCGCGGTCGATGGCCAGCAGGTCGTCCAGCGACCCCGGCTTGGAGGGCACGAAGGCCTCCAGCGTTCCGCGGTTGACCGCGTGGATGTGGTCGAAGCGCAGCCGCCCGGCCAGAAAGGCATCGACCGCCACCTCGTTGGCCGCATTGAGCACGGCGGTCGTGCCGACTGGGGCGCGCAGCGCCTCCCAGGCCAGGAACAGGCCGGGAAAGCGCCGCGGGTCGGGCGGCTCGAACGTCAACGCCCCCAGGGTCACGAAATCGAGCGGCTCGGCCCCCGAGGCGATGCGCTCCGGCCAGCTCAGCCCGTAGGCGATCGGCACGCGCATGTCCGGCGTCCCCAGTTGCGCCACGACGGAGCGGTCCCGATACTGAACCATCGAGTGCACCACGCTCTGCGGATGGATCACCACGTCGATCTGCTCCGGCGCAAAGCCAAACAGGTAGCGCGCCTCGATGACTTCCAACGCCTTGTTCATCATCGTCGCCGAATCGACCGAGATCTTGCGGCCCATGACCCAGTTGGGGTGGGCGCAGGCCTCCTGCGGCGTGACGGTGGCCAGCGTCGCGGGATCGCGCTGCCGAAACGGCCCGCCCGAGGCCGTCAGCACGATTTTCTCGACCCGCTGGGCCCAGGTCTCGGGATCCTCGGGCAGGGCTTGGAAGATGGCCGAATGCTCGCTGTCGATGGGCAGCAGCCGTGCCCCGCCGGCGCGCACGGCGGCCAGAAACACCTCGCCGCCGACGACCAGCGCCTCTTTGTTGGCCAGCAGCAGGCGCTTGCCCGCATGGGCCGCCGCCAGACAGGGGGCAAGCCCCGCCGCTCCGACGATGGCCGCCATGACGGTATCCACCTCGGGGTGCGCGGCCATCTCGGTCAGCCCGGCGGGCCCGCCCAGCGCCTGTGTGGGCAAGCCGAGCTGGCGCAGGCCGGCCGCCAGCTCGTCGAGCCGCGCCGCGCCAATCACCGCCCAGCGAGGCCGGAAGCGTTCGCACAGCGCCAGCAGCGCTTCGACCTGCCGCTCGGCGCTCAGGGCCACGACCTCGAAGCGATCCGGGTGGCGGGCCACCACGTCGAGCGTGTTGGTGCCGATCGAGCCCGTCGCGCCGAGCACCGCGATGCGCTGGCGGGGGGACGAGGCCTCGGTGGGGGTGACGGGGGTCATGCGGAACGATCGAAAGGGCAGGGCACGAAGGACGTTGGGGGCGGATTGGGGTCGAAACAGGGTCGGGTCATGCCGCGTCCGCCAGCAGCGCCATCACCGCCGGCAGCACCGGCAGCAGCGCATCGACGCGGTCGAGCACCCCCCCATGACCGGGCAGCAGCGCGCTGGAATCCTTGACCCCGGCGCTGCGCTTGACGAGCGATTCGAACAAATCCCCGGCGACGCTGGCGGCCGTCAACAGCAACAGGGCCGGGATCGCCACCACCCACCCGCGCGCAACCAGGATGGGGTACAGCGCCTGAGTCGCCGGCGCCCAGACGGCGGCGACCGCCGTCCAAGCAAAGGCCAGCACCAGGACGGCCAGCGTTCCGCTGACGACCCCTTCCCAGCTCTTGCCCGGGCTGATGCGCGGCGCGAGCTTGCGCCGGCCAAACGCCTTGCCGCCAAAGTAGGCCGCGATGTCCGCCACCCACACCAGCAGCAGCGCACTCAGCAGCACACCCAGGCCGCGGGCGTGCAGGTTGACGAGCGCCCACCACGCGCCCGCCAGTGCCAACCAGCCAAAGGGCAGCCGCAGCACAACGGGCCACCGCCCCCAGGCCTCCACCCCTTGCCGCAGCGCCAGCACCAGCACGGCGGCCCACAGCGCGGTGATGCCCCACCAGACCATCGCCGGCCAGGGCGCATCGCCCCACGCCCCCCATGCCAGCCCGAGCACGCCCATCAGCCCCAAACCGCTGACCAAGGCCCCCTTGGGGCCACAGCCGTTCAGCCGGGACCACTCCCAACCGGCCGCCCCCATCAACACGCCGGTGACGGCCGCAAACGGCAGCGGCCCGGCGTACACCATGGCGGGCAACAGCACCAGCAGCAGCGCCACCGCCGTGATCACGCGTTGCAGCAACATGGGCGTCCTGTCGTGCGGGTGGCCAGACCTCAGGCCACCCGCGAGGCCTGCACCTGTTCGGGCGTGCGCCCAAAGCGCCGCTGGCGCTGCGCATACGCCGCCAAGGCACGGTCGTACTCCGCCTCGTCAAAGGCGGGCCAGAGGCGGTCGGTAAAAAACAACTCGCTATAGGCGATCTGCCAGAGCAAAAAATTGCTGATCCGCTGCTCCCCCCCCGTGCGGATCACCAGATCCGGATCCGGCACATGGGCCAAGGCCAGGGTTGCCGACAGGGAGGATTCCGTGATCGGCTCGCCGCGCGCTGCCAGCGCCTGCGCGGCCTGCACGATGTCCCACCGCCCGCCGTAGTTGAAGCACACGTTGAGCATCAGCCGATCGTTGCCGGCGGTGCGGCGCTCGGCCTCGGCGATGCCGTCCACCAACGCGGAGGGCAGCCCTTCGCGCGAGCCGGGCACATGCAGCCGCACCCCGGCTTCGTCCAGCCGGGGGACCTCATCCATCAGGGCCTGGACCATCAGGCGCAGGATCGCGCCGACCTCGTCCTGGGGACGGTTCCAGTTTTCCGAAGAGAACGCGAACACCGTCAGCACCCGGACACCGCGCTGCACGCTCCAGCCGATGACGCGGCGCAGCGTCTCCATGCCCGCGCGGTGTCCGGCCACGCGGGGCAGCAGCCGCTGGCGCGCCCAGCGGCCATTGCCGTCCATGACGATGGCCACGTGGTGCGGCACCCGGCCCGCGACGTCGGGGGCGGCGCCGGGGGCCGCGGCGGGGGTGACGGACATGCAGCCCGCCTCAGATGGCCATGATGTCGGCTTCCTTGGCCGCCACCATCTTGTCGACCTCGGCGATCATGCGGTCGGTCAGCTTCTGGATGTCGTCCTGCGCGCGGCGCTCGTCGTCCTCGGAGACGAGCTTGTCCTTGACCAGCCGCTTGACGTGTTCGTTGGCATCGCGGCGCAGGTTGCGGATCGCCACCTTCGCGTGCTCGCCCTCGGCCTTGACGACCTTGGTCAGCTCGCGGCGGCGCTCCTCGGTCATCGGCGGAATCGGCACGCGGATCAGGTCGCCGTGCGAGGCCGGGTTGAGCCCGAGGTCGGACTCGCGGATGGCCTTCTCGATCTTGGCGCCCATGCCCTTTTCCCACGGGGACACGCCGATCGTGCGCGCATCCAGCAGCGACAGGTTGGCCACCTGGCTGATCGGCAGCATGCTGCCGTAGTACTCGACCTGCACGGTGTCCAGCAGCGCCGGGTTGGCACGGCCGGTGCGCACCTTGGCCAGGCTGCTGCGCAGCGCCTCCAGCGACTGCTGCATCTTTTGCTCGGCGGTTTTTTTGATGTCGGGGATGCTGCTCATCGAATGGCCTCTCGTTGTCTCAGACGTGCACCAGCGTGCCCTCGTCCTCGCCCTGCACCACGCGCTTGAGCGCGCCGGGCTTGAAGATCGAGAACACGCGCACCGGCAGGTTCTGGTCGCGGCACAGCGCAAAGGCCGTCGCGTCCATCACCTGCAGTTGGCGCACCATGGCTTCGTCGAAGCTGATGCGCTGGTAGCGGGTGGCGTTCGGGTCTTTTTTGGGGTCGGCGGTGTAGACACCGTCCACCTTGGTGGCCTTGAGCACGATCTCGGCGCCGATTTCGGCGCCGCGCAGGGCCGCGGCGGTGTCGGTGGTGAAGAAGGGGTTACCGGTGCCGGCGGCGAAGACCACCACCTTGCCCTCTTCCAGATACTGCAGCGCCTTGGGGCGCACATAGGGCTCGACCACCTGGTCGATCGCGATGGCCGACATGACGCGAGCCTTGGTGCCGCTGCGCTCCAGCGCGTCGCCAATGGCCAGCGCATTCATGACCGTGGCCAGCATACCCATGTAATCGGCCGTGGCGCGGTCCATGCCCACCGCCCCGCCCGCTACGCCGCGGAACAGGTTGCCACCGCCGATCACGATGGCCACCTGCACGCCCAGGCGGCTGACCTCGGTAACCTCGGCCACGATGCGCTCGATCGTGTCGCGGTGGATGCCGAAGGCCTCGTCGCCCATCAGGGCTTCACCGGAGAGCTTGAGGAGGATGCGCTGCAAAGCGGGCATGGCGGGTCTCGCTACCTTTGAAGAATTGTACGGGGGACGGATTGCGACGAGGCGGGCTGCAAAAACGGCCGACCCCTGGGCAGGAGCCGGCCGTCCGGAAGGGGCAAGCGTCGGTCAGGCCTTTTGCGCCGCGGCGACCTGGGCCGCCACTTCGGCCGCGAAGTCGTCCTGCTTCTTCTCGATGCCCTCGCCCACCACGTAGAGCGTAAAGCCCTTGACGGTGGTGTTGGCGCCCTTCAGGTACTGGCCCACGGTCTGCTTGCCGTCGGCGGCCTTGACGAACACCTGATCCAGCAGCGAGACCTCCTTGAGGTACTTCTGGACGGCGCCCTCCACCATCTTGGCGATGATGTCGGCGGACTTGCCCGACTCGGCGGCCTTTTGCTCGGCGATCGAGCGCTCCTTGGCCACCAGCTCGGCCGGCACGTCGGCCGACGAGGTCGCCACCGGCTTCATCGCGGCGATGTGCATGGCCACGTCCTTGGCCGCCACGGCATCGCCGTCGAACTCGACCATCACGCCAATGCGCACGCCGTGCAGGTAGGTGGCCAGTTGGCCACCGCCCGAGTAGCGCTTGAAGCGGCGGATCGTCATGTTCTCGCCGATCTTGCCGATCAGACCCTTGCGCACGTCCTCGACGGTCGGACCGAATCCTTCCGTCGACAGCGGCAGGGCGGACAGCGCCGCCACGTCGGCCGGATCGTTCTCGGCCACCAGCTTGGCCAGCGCGGCGCAAAAGCCCGCGAACAGCTCGTTCTTGGAAACGAAGTCCGTCTCGCAGTTGACCTCGATCAGCGCGCCGGTGTTGCCGGCGATGTGCGAGGCGACCATGCCTTCGGCGGTGACCCGGCTAGCGGCCTTGCCGGCCTTGTTGCCCAGCTTGACGCGCAGGATTTCCTCGGCCTTCTCCATGTTGCCGTCGGCCTCGGTCAGGGCCTTCTTGCACTCCATCATGGGGGCGTCGGTCTTGGCGCGGAGTTCCGCGACCATGCTAGCGGTGATAGCTGCCATCGTATTGCTCCTGTGGGCGGCGCGCGCCGCCCGAATGTAATCCCGGGGATGTGTCCGCACGGTGACAAAAAAGGGGCACGCAGCCCCTTCGTTCACCGCGCGGCTGCGGCTCAGGCTTCCTTGACCTCGACGAACTCGTCGTCACCGGCGCGCGCGGCCTGTACGACGTTGTTCACGGCGGCGTTGCGGCCCTCCAGCACGGCATCGGCGATGCCGCGGGCATAGATGGCGACCGCCTTGGCGGAGTCGTCGTTGCCCGGGATCACGTAATCGATGCCCTCCGGCGAGTGGTTGGTGTCCACCACGCCAATCACGGGGATGCCCAGCTTCTTGGCTTCGGCCACGGCGATCTTGTGGTAGCCGACGTCGATCACGAAGATCGCATCCGGCAGCGCCGCCATGTCCTGGATGCCGCCGATGTCCTTCTCGAGCTTTTCGATCTCGCGGTTGAACAGCAGTTGCTCTTTCTTGGACATGCTGTCCAGACCGGCTTCTTTTTGGGCCTGCATGTCCTTCAGGCGCTTGATGGAGGTCTTGACCGTCTTAAAGTTGGTCAGCATGCCGCCCAGCCAGCGCTGCTCGACGTAGGGCATGCCGGCGCGGCGCGCCTCGGCCGCCACGATGTCACGCGACTGGCGCTTGGTGCCCACCATCAGCACCGTGCCACCGTTGGCGGTGAGCTGACGCACGAACTTGCGGGCTTCCTCGAACAGCGGAACCGTCTTTTCGAGGTTGATGATGTGAATCTTGTTGCGATGGCCGAAAATGAAAGGGGCCATCTTGGGGTTCCAGAAGCGCGTCTGGTGCCCGAAGTGGACACCGGCTTCCAGCATTTCGCGCATGGAAATGGACATGATCGTCTTTCGTTCCTGAGGTTGGGTCTAAAGCCGGCCCGGATCGGCTGGCGGGATACCCCGCCACGACCGACACCTGGAAGGACCGTCTCGCGATTGGTTTTGCACACGTCCCCGGCGAGAGGCGCGATTTGCAAAACCTGAAGATTATAGCCCGACGCCGGGTCCGCCGCCCGGTTGCTCTCTCCAGACCCGCCTCCCCCTATACTGCGGACGCATGGAGCGCATCGTACCGATCGGCAACGGCACCAAGGGCGCGGCCCGCCGCTGGCCGCTGTACGGCAGCGCCGCGTCGCGGGCGATCGAGCGGCAGGCCGCCGAAGGGCTGCCCCCGCACGCGCTGATGCAACGTGCCGGCCAGGCGGTGGCGCGGCTGGCGCGCGCCTGGCGCCCCCACGCACGGCGCGTGCTGGTGGTCACGGGGGGCGGGAACAACGGCGGGGACGGGTGGCTGGCCGCCGCCCTGCTGCAGCGCCATCTGCGCGGCATCCCAGGCGCCAGCGTGCAGGTCTGGCCGCTGGGCCCCACCGCCCGAATGCCGGACGATGCCCGCTGGGCGTGGGCCGAGGCCCGCGCCGCCGGGGTCGACGTGATCGAAGCCCCCACCCCGCCGGCCACGCCGGCCGATTTGATCATCGACGCGGTCTTTGGCCTGGGGCTGTCGCGCCCCGTGGACGGCCCGGCGCGGGATGCCCTGCGCTGGTTGCACGGCTGCCCAGTGCCCACCCTGTGTGTGGACCTGGCCAGCGGGCTGGATGCGGACACCGGGCACTGGTGGATCGATGCGCCGCCGCAGCCCGGCGGGCCCCGCATCACCCTGTCGCTGCTGACGCTCAAATCCGGGTTGTTCACGGGGCTGGGCCGCGCTTGTGCGGGCGAGGCGATCTGGTTTGACGACCTGGGCGTGGCCCCGGCCCCGCAGCACGCCCCCGATGCCTGGCTGGCGACGCCCTCCCGCTGGCCCGATGTGCCGGCATTGCGCCGGGCGCACGCCAGCCACAAAGGCAGCCGGGGGGATGTCGTCGTGGTGGGCGGCCAGTTGCCGAGCGCCAGCGACGGCGTCGGCATGGCCGGTGCCGCAGTGCTGGCGGCGCGCGCCGCCTTGCGCGCGGGTGCTGGACGGGTGTACGTGGGGCTGCTGAATGGCGAAGCCACCCTGCCGCCGTGGGATGGCGGTCAACCCGCGCTGATGCTGCGCACCGCCCAGGCCGTGCTGGCATCCGCGCTGCCGGAGCAGGCGGTGGTGGTGGCCGGCTGCGGCGGCGGCGCATCGATGGCCGAGGTGCTGCCCGCGCTGCTGGCCCGCGCGCCGCGTCTGGTGCTCGACGCCGACGCGCTCAACGCCCTTGGCCCCGCGGCACGCGAGGGCGCCCGCAGCCCGGCGGCACCCGGCGACCCCTGGGCGCTTCGGCGTGCCGCGGGCTGGCGCACCGTCCTGACCCCCCACCCGCTGGAGGCCGCCCGTCTGCTCGGCACCGATGTGGCAGGCGTGCAGGCCGACCGATTGGGCGCGGCCCGGGCACTGGCGCACCGGCTCGGCGCCACGATCGTGCTCAAGGGCAGCGGGACGGTCATCGCCGCGCCGGACGGGGCCCCCATCGTCAATGCCAGTGGCGACGGCCTGCTGGCCAGCGCGGGCACCGGGGATGTGCTGGCGGGCCTGATCGGGGCCCGGCTGGCTCACGGTGACGCGAACGACCTGCCCGCCGCCATCGCCGAGGCGGTGGCCGCCCACGGCGGGCTGACCCAGCGCTGGACGGGCGCATGGCCCCCAACCGCCACCGATCTGCTCGACTGAACGACACCCGGAGACGCCACACCATGCCCATCGACGACCGTAACCTGCCCCGCTGCGAGGCCAACCATGTGCCGCTGACGCCGCTGTCATTCCTGGATCGCACGGCGGAGCTGTATCCCGATCGGCTGGCCATCGTGCACGGGCTGGGCGAGACGGCGCTGCGCCAAACCTGGAACGAGACGCGCATCCGTTGCCGCCGGCTGGCCAGCGCCCTGCGCCAAGCCGGCATCGACCGCCAGGACACGGTGGCGGCCCTGCTGCCCAACACGCCACCCATGGTGGAAGCCCACTTTGGCGTGCCGATGGCGGGCGCGGTGCTCAACACCCTCAACACCCGCCTGGACCCGGAAGCCATCGCCTTCATGCTCGACCACGGCGAGGCGCGCGCGGTGCTGGTCGACCCGGAGTTTGCCGCGCTGCTGGCGCGCGCCCTGCCCTTGCGCCAACGGAGCGATCCGCTGTTGGTGATCCAGACGCAGGATGCGGGGTTTGGCGCGCCGACGGCTGTACTGGAGGCCGTGGACTACGAGGCCTTCCTGGCCGGGGGCGACCCGGACTTTGCGGGGGTGATGCCGCTCGACGAGTGGGATGCGATCGCCCTCAACTACACCAGCGGCACCACGGGCAACCCCAAGGGCGTGCTCTACCACCACCGGGGGGCGGCGCTCAATGCGCTGTCCAACATCCTGGAGTGGGACATGCCCAAGCACCCCGTCTATTTGTGGACGCTGCCGCTGTTTCACTGCAATGGCTGGTGCTTCCCCTGGACGCTGGCGGCGCGCGCAGGCGTCAACGTCTGCCTGCGCCGCGTGGAGGCGGCGACGGTATTCGACCTGATGCGGGCGCACCGCGTGACCCATTACTGCGGTGCACCGATCGTGCACGCCATGCTGGCCAACGCCCCCGAGGCGCTCAAAGCCGGGCTGCAGCGCGGCATCCGGGGCATGGTCGCCGCATCGGCGCCCCCGGCGGCCTTGCTGGAAGCGATGGAGCGCATGGGCATCGAGCTGACCCACGTGTACGGCCTGACCGAGGTGTATGGCCCCGCCACCGTCTGCGCACCGCAGGCGGGCTGGGCCGAGCTGCCCGTCGAGGAGCGGGCCCGCCTGAACGCGCGCCAAGGCGTGCGCTACCACCTGCAGCACGAGGCGCGCGTGCTCGATCCGGACACCCTGCAGCCCGTGCCCTGGGACGGTGAAACCATGGGCGAAATCATGTTCCGCGGCAACATCGTCATGAAGGGCTATCTCAAGAACCCGCAGGCGACGGCACAAGCCTTCGCGGGCGGCTGGTTCCACACGGGCGATCTGGCGGTGCAGTACCCGGACGGCTACATCAAGATCAAGGACCGCAGCAAGGACATCATCATCTCGGGCGGCGAGAATATCTCGTCTATCGAGGTGGAGGACGTGCTCTACCGCCACCCCGCGGTGCAGGCGGCGGCCGTCGTGGCCAAGCCCGATCCCCGCTGGGGCGAGACGCCCTGCGCTTTCGTCGAGCTCAAGGACGGCGCCGATGTCACGGCCGAGGCCATCATCGCGCACTGCCGAGCGCATCTGGCCGGCTTCAAGGTCCCGCGGGCAGTGGTGTTTGGCGAACTGCCCAAGACCAGCACCGGCAAGATCCAGAAATTCGAGCTGCGCAAGCGGGCCGGGTCGGTGCAGGCGATCGACGTCTGAACCCGGCCCCGCTCAGGGATCCGGCACCCCGGAGAGGCGGTTTGCCCTCCCCTCCCCCACGGACTGCGGGGCGGGGCTGCTTCTCCGCTCGCGCCGCCACGCCCAGGGGGGCTGCGGATCGGGTTGCGCCCACAACCCCAGCCGACTCGTGCGGGCCAGGGTTTCGGCCATCGCATAGCGCCAACGCTCGGTCAGGGGTTGTTCCCGCGCGTGGGCCGTGTAGTGCCAGGCCAGGCCCTGCTCCACGACCCACAGGGCAAGGTCCTGCGGCTGGGCCTCGCCGGGCAGCCACAGCACGGCCAGGGTGCGGCCATACCGGTCGCGGCCGCGGGGCTCCAGGGTTACCGCGCGGCCCAGCGCGCGTTCGCGGACGGCCTCGCGCGCCTGCGGGCCGTACGGCTGCTCCAGTTCCGGCGCATCGATGGTGGCCAGCCGCACCGCGTACACCCGGCCACTGGCATCGCGCACGCGCACCGTGTCGCCGTCGTGCACCGACACCACCGTCACGGCGCGCGCGGCGGCTTCGGACGGCGGACCGGACGGCCCGGGCCCGCCGCACGCGGCCAGCCCCAGCGCGAAGGCCACCGCCAGCCACAGGCGCTTCGTCATAGCTGGGGCCGCAGTTCGAGCGCCGCCTCGTGCAGCAGTGGCAGCAGTTCCCGCTCCACGGCGCCGTCACGCAGGCGGTTCTGGGACAGCACGGCGTTGAGGGCGGCGACGGTGCGGCCCTGCATGTCGCGCAGGGGCACCGCGACGGCGTGCACGCCCAGCTCGTGCTCCTCGCTGCAGACGCAATGGTCTGCCTGCCGCACCTGCTGCAGGATGCGCCGCAACGCCTCCGGCTCGGTCACGGTGTAGGGGGTCAGGCGCGGCAGGCTGCCGGTGGCTGCGGTGCGTTCGGCCAGCCATTGCGCCAAGGCGGGCCGCGCCAGGGCCGCAAGCAGCACACGGCCGGTGGACGTGGCGTGGGCAGGCAGGCGCGCGCCCAGGTGCAGCCCATGCGCCGTCCAGCGTGCCCGGGCCCGGACCGCAGACGGATCCCCCAGCGACGCCCCTTGCCAGTCGCCGCCGCCCTCGGCCGGGGGCGCGACACTGCGGGCCACGACGACCACCGCGTCGCCGTCGAGCACGGCCACCGAAAAGGACTCGCGCGCCTGCGCCGCCAGCCGGTTGAGCACCGGTTGCACCGCACGCGGCAGGCGCGCCGACGCCAGATAGCTGCCGGACAAGCGCAGCACCTTGGGCGAGAGCCAGAAGTAGTGCCCATCGGTCTCCAGATAACCCAGATGGGCCAGCGTGAGCAGATGGCGGCGGGCGGCCGCGCGCGTCAGGCCGGCGCGCTGCGCGGCCAGGGTGGCGTTGAGGCGCTGGCGCTCGGTATCGAAGCTCTCCAGCACCGCCAGCCCCTTGGCCAGGCCGGCGATGTAGTCCGCAGCGGCAATGTCCATGGCGCAACGATACCCGATTCGCCCGCTGGATGCGGAATTTTGCGCGGTGATCGCGCAACCCGCACGATCACCGCGCAATCGATGTAGGGCAAGACCACGCGGGGCGTGCGCGGCCCCTAGCATGACCGCGTCATCGATTCCCTGAGGAGACCCCCATGCGTACCCAAGTCGTCATCGTTGGCGCCGGCCCTTCCGGGCTGCTGCTCGGCCAATTGCTGCACAAGGCCGGCATCGACAACGTCATCGTCGAGCGCCAAAGCGCCGAGTATGTGCTCGGCCGCATCCGCGCCGGCGTGCTGGAGCAGGTGGCGGTGGATGTGCTCGACGAGGCCGGGGTCGGCCAGCGCATGCACGCCGAGGGCCTGCCGCACGCAGGCTTCGACCTGCTGTTCAAGGGGGCGCGCCACCGCATCGACCTGGCGGGCCTGACCGGTGGCAAAAAGGTGCTGGTCTATGGCCAGACCGAGGTGACGCGCGACCTGATGGCCGCGCGCGCCGCCAGCGGGCAGGCCACGGTGTACGAGGCCGCCCACGTCGCCATCCACGGCTTTGACGGCGCGCGGCCGTGGGTGACCTACGAAAAGGATGGCGTCACCCACCGCATCGACGCCGATTTCATCGCCGGCTGCGACGGCTTCCACGGCGTGTGCCGCGCCAGCGTGCCGCGCAGCGCCATCACCGAGTACGAAAAAGTCTACCCGTTTGGCTGGCTCGGGTTGCTGTCCGACACGCCGCCGGTGCACGAGGAGCTGATCTACGTCAACAGCCCGCGCGGCTTTGCGCTGTGTTCGATGCGCAGCCGCACCCGCAGCCGCTACTACCTGCAGGTGCCGCTGTCGGACACGGTGGACAGTTGGTCGGACCAGGCGTTTTGGGACGAGCTGCGCCGCCGACTCGACCCCGCCGCGGCCGAGGCGCTGGTCACCGGCCCGTCGATCGAAAAGAGCATCGCCCCGCTGCGCAGCTTCGTCAGCGAGCCGATGCGCTTTGGCCGGCTGCTGCTGGCGGGCGATGCGGCCCACATCGTGCCGCCGACGGGGGCCAAGGGGCTCAACCTCGCCGCCACCGACGTCAAGTACCTGGCCGATGCGCTGATCGAACATTTCCTGGAGCGCTCGGACGCCGGAATCGACGGCTATTCGGAGCGCTGCCTCAAGCGCATTTGGCGCGCGGAGCGGTTCTCGTGGTGGTTCACCAGCCTGATGCACCGCTTTCCGGGTGAGGGCGAGATCGCGCAGAAATTCCAGGAAGCCGAGCTGGACTACCTGATCCACAGCGAGGCCGGCGCGCGCACCATCGCCGAAAACTACGTCGGCCTGCCGTTGGACTTTGGCTTGCGGCGCGCCTGACGCCCCACCGCCGCCGCGCCCCCGGGCGCGGATGCCCCTCCGGACTCGCCCCCCGTGATCCGCGGGGGCAAGCCGGTGTGCTGGGTCAGCAGCCGGCCTTTGACCGGCTGGGAGGTACGGCTCGGCGCCGCCGCCCGCGGCCGCCCCCCGGGCGGGGTGGAGTTGGCCCGCCGCGGGCTCTGGTAGCCCCCGTCCGTCAACGGCTGGTAGGTGGGGACGAGGTGATGCTTGCCGTTGCCAATCAGGTCGGCGCGGCCCATGCGCTTGAGCGCCTCGCGCAGCAGCGGCCAGTTGTTGGGGTCGTGGTAGCGCAAAAATGCCTTGTGCAGGCGGCGGCGTTTCTCGCCTTTGACGACGTCCACCGCCTCGGCCCGCTCGTCGCGGTGAATGCCTTTGAGCGGGTTGAGCCCCGTGTGGTACATGGCCGTGGCCGTGGCCATGGGGCTGGGATAGAAGGTTTGCACCTGATCGGCGCGAAAGCCGTTTTTCTTCAGCCACAGCGCCAGGTGCATCATGTCCTCGTCGCTGGTGCCGGGGTGTGCGGCGATGAAGTACGGAATCAGGTACTGCTCTTTGCCCGCTTCGGCGCTGAATTGATCGAACAACTGCTTGAAGCGGTCGTAGCTGCCGATGCCCGGCTTCATCATCTTGGACAGCGGGCCGGGCTCGGTGTGCTCGGGCGCGATCTTGAGGTAGCCGCCGACGTGGTGCTGCACCAGTTCCCGGACGTACTCGGGGCTTTTCACCGCCAGGTCGTAGCGCAGGCCGGAGCCGATGAGGATTTTCTTGATGCCGGGCAGCGAGCGGGCACGGCGATAGATGCGGATCAGGGGGCCGTGGTCGGTGGTGAGGTTGGCGCAGATGCCCGGATAGACGCAGCTGGGCTTGCGGCAGGCGGCCTCGATCTCGGGGCTTTTGCAGCCCAGGCGATACATGTTGGCCGTGGGCCCGCCCAGGTCGGAGATGACGCCGGTGAAGCCCGCGACCTTGTCGCGAATCTCCTCCACCTCTTTGATGATGGAGTCCTCGGAGCGGCTCTGGATGATGCGGCCCTCGTGCTCGGTGATGGAGCAGAAGGTGCAGCCGCCAAAACAGCCGCGCATGATGTTGACCGAGAAGCGAATCATCTCCCAGGCCGGGATCTTGGTCGGGCCGTCGTGGCGGCCGCGCTCGTCGGCGTAAGCGGGGTGCGGGCTGCGCGCGTAGGGCAGGCCGAACACCCAGTCCATCTCGGCCGTGGTCAGGGGGACGGGCGGTGGGTTGATCCACACGTCGCGGGCGGCCGGCCCGCTGCCGTGGGCCTGCACCAGCGCGCGGGCGTTGCCGGGGTTGGTCTCCAGATGCAGCACGCGGTTGGCATGGGCATAGAGGACCGGGTCGGCCTTGACCTGCTCGTAACTCGGCAGGCGGATGACGGTGCGCTCGCGCGGCGGGCGGCCCCGGTGCGGCAAGGACGGATTGGCCATGAAGCGCAGCGGTTGCACAGGCGCGGCGGGGACTTCGTCTTCCCGCGCGCAGATCTGGCCCTGGGCCTTGGCCTGCTCCGAAACCATCAGGTACGGGTTGACATGCGCATCCACCCGGCCGGGCTGGTCCACTTCGGTGGAGTCGATCTCGAACCAGCCCTCGGGCGTGCTGCGCCGCACGAAGGCGGTGCCGCGCACGTCGGTGATGGACTCGATCGGCTCGCGCCGGGCCAGGCGGTGGGCCACTTCGACCAAGGCGCGCTCGGCATTGCCGTAGAGCAGCAGGTCGCATTTGCTGTCGAGCACGATGGAGCGGCGCACCGTCTCGCTCCAGTAGTCGTAGTGGGCGATGCGGCGCAGGCTGCCCTCGATGCCACCCAGGATGATGGGCACGTCTTTGTACGCCTCGCGGCAGCGCTGGCTGTAAACGATGGCGGCGCGGTCCGGCCGTCGGCCGCCCTGCCCGCCCGGGGTGTAGGCGTCGTCGGAGCGGATCTTGCGGTCGGCCGTGTAGCGGTTAATCATCGAGTCCATGTTGCCCGCCGTCACGCCCCAGAACAGGTTGGGGCGGCCCAGGGCCTTGAAGGCCTCGGCGCTGTGCCAGTCCGGCTGAGCGATGATGCCGACGCGAAAGCCCTGCGCCTCCAGCACGCGGCCGATCACAGCCATGCCAAAGCTCGGGTGATCCACATAGGCGTCGCCAGTGACCAGGATGACGTCGCACGAATCCCAGCCCAGCGCCTCCATCTCGGCGCGGCTCATGGGCAGGAAGGGGGCCACCCCGAAGCGTTTGGCCCAGTACGGCTTGTAGCTGGTCAGCGGCTTGGCGTGGCGCGGGAAGAAAGAGACGTCGACCGGGGCATTCATGGGGGCAGGCGTCCGCAGAAAAACCGTGCAGTGTACGCCGGCGGGCCGTGCGCCGTGCCCCGGTGCGACGAGCGGCCCCGCTGCGATCAGGGGGACTGGGGCGGTGCGCCCGGCTCGCGGCGGCGGAACATGCCCCACCCTTCCATGTGCAGCACCTGCTCGCCGTGCTGGTTGAACAGCGCCCACACGGTGCGCACCAAGCCGACGTCGGGCCGCTTGCCCATCGGGCGCTTGTCGACGATGGTGTGGCGCAGCCGCAGCTCGTCACCGGGAAAGACGGGCTTGAGCCATTTCAGGCTCTCCAGCCCCGGCGAGCCCAGGCTCGACGACTCGTGCAGAAAGTTCGTCACCATCAGCCGCATGGCCAGTGCACAGGTGTGCCAGCCGCTGGCACACAGGGCGCCGAACACCGAGTGGCGCGCGGCCTCGGGGTCCAGGTGAAACGGCTGCGGATCGTACTGGCGGGCAAACGCAACGATCTCTTCCTCGGTCACGGTCAGGCTGCCCAAGTCGCGCGAGTCGCCGACGGCGAGGTCTTCCCACCAGATGCGGATGTGGGGGTTGGATGCGGGGTCGATGGCGGTCATGGCATTTCCTCCTGCCGACACCATAGCGTCGCCGGCCGGCCCTGGGCGTCACAGATCGGACAAAGCGATCTGCACCTGTTGCTCAAAGTGTGCGACATCCCCCAGGGCGTTGGCCTGCAACAGGGCCGTCACCTGGGCCATGGCCAGGGCCGCGCCACCGCCGCTCGCCGCTGGCGTCAGCGCCCACCAAGTTTTCCCGTGGGTCATGCCCCGGCGTCCCCGAACGTGTGCCGCAGGGCCCGCGCCGCATCCTGGTGCGCGCGCAGCGCCTCCGGGAGGATGCGCCCCATCTTGATGAACTCGTGCGTCACGCCGCGGTAGATCTCCAGGTCCACGGCGACGCCGGCCATGCGCAGGGCATCGGCGAGCAGAACGCCTTCATCGACCAGGGGGTCGCACTCCGCCAGGCCGATCCAGGCCGGCGCCACATGGTCGAAGTCGGGGGCCAGCAGCGGGGCAAAACGCCAGTCCTCGCGCTGGCTGTCGTCGATGTAGTGGCGGAAGAACCACTGGATGGTTGGCGCCTCCAGCAAAAAGCCGTGTCCGAAGCGACGGTGCGACGCCGTGTCCTGCCACGCCGAGCACCCCGGGTAGAACAGCAGTTGCAGCGCCAGCGGCCAGCCGGCATCGCGCGCCTGCAGAGCCGTCACGACCGCCAGGGTGCCACCGGCGCTGTCGCCCCCGATGGCGATGCGTCCCGGATCCAGCCCCAGCCCCGCAGCGGCGCCGCGCAGCCAGGCCAGGGCATCGAAGGCGTCATGCACCGCCGTGGGGAAGCGGTGCTCGGGCGCCAGACGGTAATCCAGCGACAGCACGGCGCAGCCGGCCAGATGGGCCAAGTGTCGGCACAGGGGGGCGTGCGTGCGCACACTGCCCACCGTAAAGCCCCCGCCGTGCAGATAGAGCAACACCGGTAGCGGCGCTGCGTGCGGTGGCCGGTGCGGCACGACGAGCTCGGCCACGAGCAGCGCACCGTCGCGGGCGGGGATCGCAAGCGCATCCACCCGCGCCATGCGGTGCGGCGGCAGGTCCAGCACATTGGCGCCCGCCTCGTAAAAGGCCCGCGCCTGCTCGGGCGTCAGGGCATGCAGGGGCGGCCGCCCCGCGCGGGCCATGCGATCCAGCACCCCGCGCATGGCGGGGGTCAGCAATTGGCGGGGATGGGTGTGCGTCATGGGGCGGATTGTCGCGCGCGAGCCAAGCCATCACCGCCGCCGCGCGCTACAGTCCGGGCCAGCCCCCCACCCACTCAGTATGAGGAGACTCCACCCGTGGCCGAAATCCGCTACCTCACCACCATCCAGATCGAATCCGGTGCGCTGCGCCTGCTGCGCAGCGAGTGCGCGCGCGCGGGGATCGCCCGCCCGCTGATCGTGACCGATGCCGGCGTGCGCGCGGCCGGTCTGCTGGAACGCGCGGTCGCGGCCCTGGAAGACGGCGGTCCCACCCTGCCCCATGCCGTCTACGATGGCACCCCATCCAACCCGACCGAAGCGGCGGTGCGCGCGGCCGCAGCGGTCTATCGCGAAGCGGGCTGCGACGGGCTGATCGCCCTGGGCGGCGGCAGCGCGATCGACTGCGCCAAGGGCGTGGCCATCGCCGTGGCGCACGAGGGGCCGCTCAAGACTTACGCGACCATCGAGGGCGGCTCGCCGCGCATCACGGACCGGGTGCCGCCCCTGATCGCGGTGCCGACGACGGCGGGCACCGGCAGCGAGGTGGCGCGCGGCGCGATCCTGATCGTCGACGATGGGCGCAAACTCGGCTTTCACAGTTGGCGCCTGCTGCCCCGCGCCGCCATCCTGGACCCCGACCTGACGCTGGGCCTGCCGCCGCGGCTGACCGCGGCCACGGGCATGGATGCCATCGCGCACTGCATCGAGACCTTCCTGGCCCCGGCCTTCAATCCGCCGGCCGACGGCATCGCCCTCGACGGACTGGAGCGCGGCTGGGCCCACATCGAGCGCGCCACGCGCGACGGCCAGGACCGCGAGGCGCGGCTGCACATGATGAGCGCCAGCATGCAGGGGGCCATGGCATTCCAGAAGGGGCTGGGCTGCGTGCACTCGCTCAGCCACAGCTTAGGCGGCCTGAACCCCGCCCTGCACCACGGCACGCTCAATGCCGTCTTTCTGCCGGCGGTGATCGCCTTCAACGCCGGGGCCGAGAGCGTGCAGCGCGAGCGCCGGCTGCAGCGCATGGCGCGTGTGATGGGGCTGGCGGGTCCGGACGACATCGGTCCCGCGATCCGCGCGCTCAACGCCCGGCTGGGCCTGCCCGCCGGGCTGGCCGACATGGGGGTGACGCCGGCAATGTTCGAGCGCATCATCGACGGGGCGATGGCCGACCACTGCCACAAGACCAACCCGCGGCTGGCCACCCGCGACGACTACCGCGCGATGCTCGAAGCATCGATGTGACCGGTCCCCGGGCGGTTCCCGGGGCAGGGGTGAACGGCCGCAGCCCGATCAGAGCGGCTCGACGCGGGCCGGATCGGGCCGCTGCAGCCATGCGGCAAATTCGTCCGCCAGGCGCTGCGCCTCGCGCACGGCGGTCTGCCACGCCTGCATGCGCTCGGCCAGCCGGTGGCCGTAGCGCGGAAAGTCCGTCCGATCGGGCAATTTGCCATTGGGCAGCCGCCGCACCCAGTCCGGATCGGGTGACAGCACGATGGTGTGGTCCAGCGCGGCCGTGGGGCGGTGGCGCCAGCGCAGGCCCTTGTCCAGCCAGCCCGGGATGACCTGCCGCTGGAAGTGCGGGTACAGCACCAGCCCCCGCGCCGGACGCCAGCGCAGATGCAGGTGGTAATCGGTGATGCCGCCGTCCCAGTACGCGCCGGGCGGAGCCGCCGGAATGTGGTGCACCGCCTGGAGTACGAAGGGAATCGAACAGCTGGCCTGCAGCGCGGGCATGAAGTTGTCCGCCTGCAGCGGCACCTGGCGCGTGCGGTAGTCCGTGGGGTCGAACGGCAGTTCCGGCAGGCCGCCGCCCCGTTCGGGGCCGGCTGCCGGGGCGGAGAACACCACCCGCTCCAGCCAGGCCCCCATGGCGCGGCGGCGCAGCGCATTGGTCAGAAAAGCGCCCGCGTACCCCAACGGCGTGCGCCAACGCCCCTCGTGGCCCAGCAAATGGCGCCCCCGCGATGTGACGATGTGGAGCCGGTAGCGCGGATGGTGCAGCACTTCGCCCAGGCGGCCCCCGAAAAAATCGCGCAAATTGCGAGCAAATGACGCGCTGACGTGCTCCGGCGTGGGGCGGCTGCGCCCCGGCTCGACTTCGTAGTCCTGGGCGATGTAGTCCCGCTCCAGCCGCTCGAAGGCCGCCACGGGGTCGTCCAGACAGGCGGTGGCCATGCGCCAGGCCCCGATCGAGGCCCCCACCAGATCCACCGCATGCCCCCCTTGAGGCAGCCACTCGCCAAACAAAAAGCGGTCCAACGGTCCCAGAATCAAACCCTTGGGCCCGCCGGCGGCACCCGGAATCACGCCGACCGCCGCCGGTTGCAACCCGTCGCGGCGCAGGTGAGCAAGCGCCGCCGGGCCGGCATGGATGCGCAGCGCCCGGGTCATGCCCCGCCCTCGATGTCCACCCCGCCGGGATCGACCAGGGTGTCGGGATCCAGCTGCAGCAGCTCGCCCACCGCGTCGGGGTAGGTGTGGATCAGGGCATCGCGCTGGTTGCCCAGCGTCCACAGGCGGGCGCGCCAGGCCGCCATGTGAACGACGGCGGCCAGCGGATCGGCCGATTCGCGGTGCAGCGGGTCGACGTGGTGCTCGATGGCCTGCACCAGCACCCGCGGCAAGCGCCAGTGCTGCGCGAGCGCCGCGCCCACCTCGGCGTAGGAGTAGCCCAGCGCCTGGTACTCCGCGCCGGCGCGCTCCAGGGCAAACCATGGCCGCTCGCGGTCCAGATCGCGCATGACCTCGGGCAGGGCCTGGTGCATGACGAGTTCGCCCACGGCGTGCAGCAGCGCGGCGGTGAAGGCCACGTTGTCGTCCAGCCGGCGCGGGGCGCACACCCGGCGGGCCACCGACGCCGCGACGAAGCTGTACGCCCAAAACCGCTCCAGATCGATGCCCGGCGGGGCCGGAAAGCGGCTTTGCACCGCGGCGGCCAGCACCAGCGCCCGCACCCGATGCAGCCCGAGCACCGTGACCGCATCGCGCACGCTGTGCACGGGCCGCAGCAGCCGCAGAAAGGCCGAATTGGCCTGCTGCAACAGCCGGGCCACGAGGGCGGGATCGCGCTCGATGTCGGCGGTCACGGCGTTGAGGTCGACCTCGTCACGCCCAAAAGTGGCGATCAAGCGCGCGGCCACCTCGGGCACCACGGGCAGCGCATCCGGTCGCTGAAGCAGGGCCTGTAATCGCATCGCCTGCCCTCAATGCAAAAAGGCGGCCAGTTCACCGGCCGAGGTCCATTCCTGCGGATCCTTGTCGAGCACGGTTTCCAGGCTCAGACCGAGCAGTATCGCCACCACGTCCGGGAAGGTCGCGGCCATCGCGTCGCGGTCCAGATTCATCTCCTGCGCGCGCGCGCGCCACGACGCCATGTGGATGACCCCGGCCAGCGGTTCGTAGATATCGCCCTCGAACGGGACCAGCTGGTGGCGCAGCGCCTTGACGATGACTTCGGGGAAATCCCAGCGCTGCGCGAAGGCCGCGCCCACGTCGGCGTAGGTGTAGCCCAGCACCGATCGCTCGACCTCGGCGCGCTTCATGTCGAATGGCGAGACGCGCCAGTCGATCTTGGCCACGACGTCGGGCATGCCGATGTGCATGACCAGATCCCCGACGGCATGCACCAGCCCCGCCGTGAAGGCGGCCCCCTCCGGCAGGCGCAGGCTGCGCGCCAGCGGCCGGCAGATCTTGGCCGTGTTGAGGCTGTAGCGCCAAAACTGTTCCAGGTTGACGCCCGGCACGGTCTTGAAGCTGCTGCCCAGCGCCACCGCCTGCACCAGCGTGCGCAGATGGTTGAAGCCCAGCACCGTGATCGCCTCGCCGACGCTGTCGATCTGCCGCGTCAACCCGAAGAAGGCCGAATTGGCCAGCTTGAGCAGGCGCGCCGTCAGCCCCGGGTCGGTCGCGATCAGGTCGGCGATGCGGCGCGGATCGGGATCGTCGCGGTCGAGTTCGGCCGTGACCTCCGAGACCACACGCGGGATGCTCGGGATCGCCTTGGCCTGGTTGAGCAGTTCGTCGAGCGTCATGTCAGCGTGCGATTATCCGCGCTGCCGCAGCCCCTGCAGCTTGGCGAATGCCGATGCCATGGCCGTGGCGGCCGGCTCGGCCGGGCGGGCGCGCACGCGGGCGCCCCCGGCCCCGTTGCCAGCTCCGTTCCCGGCCCCGTCGGCGCTCCGCCCCGACGGCGCCTGCCCCGGCTGCGCATCCAGCCGCATGGTCAGCGCGATGCGCCGGCGCGGCAGGTCCACCTCCAGCACCTTGACGCGCACGATGTCGCCGGCCTTGACCACCTCGCGTGCATCGGCCACATACCGGTTGGCCAGTTGGCTGACGTGCACCAGCCCGTCCTGGTGCACGCCGACGTCCACGAACGCGCCGAACTGCGCCACGTTGGTCACCGTACCCTCCAGCACCATGCTGGGCTTGAGGTCCTTCAGATCCTGCACCGTGTCGTCGAAGCGCGCGACCCGGAAATCCGGCCGCGGGTCGCGCCCGGGTTTTTCCAGCTCGCTCAGGATGTCGCGCACCGTCACCACCCCGAAGCGGTCGTCGGCGAAAGCCTCGGGCTTGAACGTGCGCAACACCTCGGCCTTGCCCATCACGGCCTCGATGGGGCGGCCCGCCGCAGCCAGGATGCGCTCGACGACGGGATAGGTCTCCGGGTGCACACCCGTCATGTCCAGCGGATTGTCCCCGCCGCGGATGCGCAGGAAGCCCGCGCACTGCTCGAAGGTCTTGGGCCCCAGCCCCGTCACCTGCAACAGTTGCTGCCGGTGGCGGAAGGCCCCGTGGGCGTCACGCCAGCGCACCACGGCGCGCGCCGTCGCCGCGGACAGGCCCGAGACGCGCGCGAGCAACGGCACGCTGGCCGTGTTCAAGTCCACCCCCACGCCGTTGACGCAGTCCTCCACCACGGCATCCAGCGTGCGCGCCAGGGCCGCCTGGTTGACGTCGTGCTGGTACTGGCCAACGCCAATGCTCTTGGGGTCGATCTTGACCAGCTCGGCCAGCGGATCCTGCAGCCGGCGCGCGATGCTCACCGCCCCGCGCAGGCTCACGTCGAGCTCCGGCAACTCCTGCGCCGCGGCCTCGCTGGCACTGTAGACCGAGGCGCCGGCCTCGCTGACGACGACCTTTTGCGGCAGCGGGCCCGCCCCGCCCTGGCGCAGGCGCTGCAGCAGCTCGGCCACCAGTCGGTCGGTCTCGCGGCTCGCGGTGCCGTTGCCGATGGCGATCAGCTCCACGCCGTGGCGCCGCACCAGCGCGGCCAACGCCGTCAGCGCCCCTTCGACATCGCGCCGGGGCTCGAACGGATAGACCGTGGCAGTGTCCACCACCTTGCCGGTGGCATCCACCACCGCCACCTTGACGCCGGTGCGGATGCCGGGGTCCAGCCCCATCGTCGGGCGCGCGCCGGCCGGTGCAGCCAGCAGCAGGTCGCGCAGGTTGGCGCCGAACACCTGGATCGCCACCGCCTCGGCCTGCTCGCGCAGGCGGGCGAACAGGTCGCGCTCGATCGACAGGCTCAGCTTCACACGCCACGTCCAGGCCACGCAGCGGCGCAGCAGGTCGTCGGCGGCGCGGCCCTGGTGGCTCCAGCCCAGCAACCGGGCCAGGCGTCCCTCGGCCACCGAGGGCTGGCCAGCCGGCGCCTCTTGCGGCTGAGCCAGGCGCAGATCCAGCACCTCCTGCGCGCGGCCGCGCAGCATCGCCAGCGCCCGGTGCGACGGCACGCGCGCGATCGGCTCGTCGTGCTCGAAGTAGTCGCGGAACTTGGCGACCTCCGGGTCGTCGGGGTTGCGCGCCTCGATGCGGCGGCTGCGCAGCAGCCCCTCGGTCCACAGCCACTCGCGCAGCGGCTGCACGAGGGTGGCGTCCTCGGCCCAGCGCTCGCTCAGGATGTCACGCACGCCGTCCAGCACCGCGGCCACGGTGGTGAAGTCGCTGCCGTCCTCGCTCTTGGCTTCCTTCACGTAAGGCTGGGCGGCGGCGTGCGGATCCAGCGTCGGGTCGGCCCAGAGCGCATCCGCGAGCGGCTCCAGCCCCGCCTCGCGCGCGATCTGGCCCTTGGTGCGGCGCTTGGGCTTGTACGGCAGGTAGAGGTCTTCCAGATCCTGCTTGGTCGCCGCGGCCTCCAGCGCCGCCCGCAGCGCGGGCGTGAGCTTGCCCTGCTCCTCGATGCTGCGCAGGATGGCGGCGCGGCGCTCTTCCAGCTCGCGCAGGTAGGTCAGACGCTGCTCCAACTGGCGCAGCTGGGTGTCGTCGAGGCCCCCGGTGGCCTCTTTGCGGTAGCGGGCGATGAAGGGGACGGTGGCGCCGCCGTCCAGCAGGTCCACGGCGGCCTGCACCTGGGCGGCGCGCACGCCGAGCTCGTCGGCGAGGCGGGCAACGATCGTCGTGCTCACGGTCGATGGCATGGGGTGGTTCGATACGAAAACCGGCAAGTGTGCCACGGCGCCCCCGGCACGCCGTTTGCTCAGCGGTCGATCGTGATCATTCATCTCCACCCGCATTCCGCCCGCCCATGAGTCTGCCCGCCGTCCCCATCGACAACTACCTGCCCTACATGCCCGACGTCACGCGCTGCGAGACGTCGCTGCGCGAGCTGAACCTGATGTGGCGCCTGATCGAGTCGACCGCGCGCATGGTCTGCCCGCAGGAGGCGCAGGCCATCCTGCCGACGATTGCCGCCACGCGCGCCGGCTTCGACCGGCTGGAGCGCGAGCTGGTGCGCAGCCTGGTGGCCGAGAAGATCGACCACGCCATGGCGGCGCTGGGCACGCGCGCCGGCTACGTGATCGACATCGTCGTGCGCAACCTGTACGAACGCACCGCCGACGTCGGCTTCCTGGCCACCGACCGCGTGCTGTGCGAGTTCGTCGCCGGGCTGACGCGCGACGTCGACGCCGTGCGCGCGCGGCTGCTGTCGTACCGGCGCAAGTACACGGTGTACGACGAGATCCTGCTGCTGGACCCGCAAGGCAACGTGCTGGTGCAGACCGACCCCGCGCACGCGGTGGAGGGCACGCAGGACCCGTTGCTCGAGCAGGCACTGGCCTCGGACGGCTACGTGCAGATCTTTCGCCCGACCGACCTGCGCCCCGGGCTGGGCGCCAGCCTCATCTACGCCCAGCGCATGCTGCACCCGACGACGCGCCAGCCGGCCGGCGTGCTGTGCCTGGTGTTCGGCTTCGAGGCCGAGATGGCCGGCATCTTCCGCTCGCACGGCGACCCGGCCGGCCGCTCCATCCTGCTGCTGCTGGACGCTCAGGCGCGCGTCATCGCCAGCTCCGACGAGCACTGGATCGGGCGCGGCGCGCGCGTGCCGGTCAATCCCGACGGCGCGCCGCGCCTGCTGCTGCACGCCGGGCGCGAGTACCTGGTCTGCACGCGCCGTGCCGAGGGCTACCAGGGCTACCTGGGCCCGGAGGGCTGGCAGGGGCAGGTGATGGTGCCGGTGGACCTGGCCTTCACGCGCGACGAGGGCAGCGCGCTGGAGGCGCTGGACCCCGGCACCGCCGCCGGCCTGCTGTCGCACGCGCGCAGCTTCAGCCCGCCGCTGTACGAGGTGATCCGCGCCACCGAGTCGATCCGCCGCGTGGTGTGGAACGGCCAGGTCGTCACCGCCGGGCGCGACATCGACCGCCAGCGCCTCAAGACCATCCTCGACC
This sequence comes from Tepidimonas fonticaldi, assembly GCF_001675355.1. NCBI lineage: Bacteria > Pseudomonadati > Pseudomonadota > Betaproteobacteria > Burkholderiales > Tepidimonas > Tepidimonas fonticaldi. Next base: position 40,462 of record NZ_LZDH01000003.1, read on the forward strand.
AGATCAGCGAGACCGGCGCGCGCAGCAACACGCTGTTCGCGCAGTCGGTGCGCGACCTCTACGACACCGTGCTGGCCTCCGGCCTGCAACGCGTCGGCTTCGTCGCCCACCTGGCGGTGGACCTGCTGGACCGCAACCTGTACGAGCGCGCCGACGACTGCCGCTGGTGGGCGATGACGCCGGAGCTGCGCACCATCCTGGCGCAGCCGGAGCCCCAGGACGGTGCGCGCGAGACGATCACGCCGCTGCTGCGCTACATCCACTCGCTCTACACCGTCTACACGCGGCTGTTCGTCTACGACCGCGGCGGGCGCATCGTCGCCCAGTCGCACGACGGCGGCGACGACGGGCTGGTCGGCCGCCGCGTCGACGAGGCCACGCTGCAGGCGGTGCTGGCGCTGCAAGACGAGCAGCGCTACCACGTCTCGCCGTTCCAGGTGGAGCCGTGGACCGACGGACGCCCGACCTACACCTACCACGCCGCGATCCGCCACCCGGAGGACGGCCATGTCGTCGGCGGCATCGGCATCGTCTTCCACGCCGAGCGCGAGCTGCTGGCGATGCTGCGCGGCGCCGTCGGCCAGCGGCCGGACGCGCGCGCCTACCTGACCGACCGGCAGGGCCGCGTCATCGCCAGCACCGACCCGGCCACGCCGGTGGGGACGGTGCTGGCGGCCGCCGGGCCGTGGCTGGAGCTGCCCAACGGCGCCACCGCCAGCCGCGTCATCGAGCACGAGGGGCACTACGTGCTGCTGGGCGCCTCGGCCTCGGCCGGCTACCGCGAGTTCAAGACCAGCGACGGCTACCGCGACCACGTGCTGGCCTTCGTGATCGAGACGCTGGGCCCGGTACGGCGCGCCAGCGCCCGGGTCGGCGGCGCCCACGACGACGGCTGGACGCACGGCGCGGCGCGCGGCGGGCAGGAGTACGCCACCTTCTACCTCGGCAACGACCTGCTGGCGCTGGATGCGGCGTGCGTGCGCGAGGCGGTGCCGGCCGAGCGCATGACCAGCGCCCCGGCCGACGGCCACCCGGCGCGCGTCGGTCTGCTGCCGCCGACCGACAACACCGCCGTGCGCCACTTCCTGTGGGTGTACGACCTCGGCCGCCTGCTCGGCGTCGCCGCCCCGGCGGACACCGCCGTGCAGGGCCGCCAGATCATCCTGGTGGAGCACGGCGGCCAGACCGCCGGCCTGCTGGTCGACGAGCTGCACGCCGTGCCGGAGTTCGCGCCGAACGAGATCATCGAGGCGCCGTTCGGCGGTGCCGCGCGGCGGCTGATCGACCGCCTGATCCGCGCCCGTGGCGGCGAGGTGCTGATCCCGGTGGTGGACACCGTGCGGCTGTTCGCCGCCCTGCGGCAGGGCGAGGAGCGGCTGGCTTCAGCCGCCTGACGTCAGCCGCCTGAACGCAGCGCCGCGCGCAACTGCGCGCCGACCTCCGGCCGGTCGGCGAACGGGTCGGGCGGGTTGCGGCCCTCGACGATCGCCTGCAGGCGCTGCGCCACCGGTGCCAGGGCATGCGGGTGGCTGTAGATGTAGAAGCGGTCCTGCCCCATCGCCTGGAACACCTGCCACGCCACTTCGGCTGCGGTCACTTTGCCGCTGCTGACCGCCTTCTCGCTCATGGCCTGCCCGATGAGCTGGCTGCGCGTCGGGGCAGCCGAGGGTAGGTCCGCCGGGCGGTTGCGCTGGCTTTGGCTGATGCCGGTCGGCACGAAGTACGGGCACAGGACGCTCGCGCCGACCTGGTCCGTGACCAGCCGCAGGTCCTGATACAAGGTCTCGGTCAGCGCCACCACCGCGTGCTTGCTGACGTTGTAGACCCCCATGTTGGGCGGCGTCAGCAGCCCGGCCATGCTGGCGGTGTTGACGATGTGGCCGCGCCAGGCGGGATCGGCCTGCGCCGCGGCCAGCATCATCGGCGTAAAGACACGCACACCGTGGATCACGCCCCACAGGTTGACGCCCAGCACCCACTGCCAGTCGGCGACGGTGTTTTCCCACACCAGCCCGCCGGCGGCCACGCCGGCGTTGTTGAAGACGAAGTGCGGCGCGCCGAAGCGGGCCTGCACGGCCTGGCCCAGATCGTCCATCTGGGCCGCGTCGGCCACGTCGACGCGCCGCGCCAGCACCGGCACGCCGGCCGCCTCCGCCTCTGCGCGGGCGCGCTCCAGCGCATCGGGCTGTACGTCCACCAGCGCCAGGTTCATGCGGCGCTGCATCGCGATGCGCGCCACCTCCAACCCGAAGCCGGAGCCGGCCCCGGTGATGACGGCCGTGCGGCCGGCGAAGTCGGTGATCATGGGCGGGCCCTCGCGGTTCAATCCACCAGCTTGACGAGCTGCTTGCCGAAATTGCGGCCCTTGAGCAGCCCCAAAAACGCCTCGGGTGCCGACTCGATGCCGTGCGCCACGGTCTCGCGCGGGCGGAAACGCCCGCTGCCGACCAGCTCGCCCAGCTCCGCCAGCGCCTGCGGCCACACCTCCATGTGTTCGCTGACGATGAAGCCCTCGATGCGCATGCGGTTGATGAGGATCAGCGACGGGTTGAGCATCGGCAGCGGCTGGCCGTCGTAGCCGGCGATCATGCCGCACAGCGCCACGCGCGAGAACGCATTCGCGCGCAGCATCACCGCATCCAGCACGGTGCCGCCGACGTTTTCGAAGTGACCATCGATGCCGTTCGGACAGGCGGCCTTCAGCGCACGCGCCAGCGCGCCCAGATCGCGGTGCTCCCTGTAGTCGATGCAGTCGTCAAAGCCCAGCTCGTCGCGCACATAGGCGCATTTGTCGGGCCCGCCGGCGATGCCGACCACGCGGCAGCCGCGCTGCTTGGCCAGCACGCCAACCGCGCTGCCGACGGCCCCGCTGGCCGCACTGACGGTCACCGTCTGGCCCGGCTTGGGGTCGATGATCTTGACCAGCCCATACCAGGCCGTCACCCCCGGCATCCCCACCGCGCCCAGGTAATGGCTGGGCGGCACGCGCGAGACGTCCACCTTGCGCAGCAGCCCCGGCTGTTCGGCATCGACCACGCTGTACTGCTGCCAGCCGCCCATGCCGACGACCCAGTCACCGGGCGCATAGCGCGGGTGGCGGCTGTCCACCACCTGGCCGACGGTGCCGCCGATCATCACTTCGTTCAGCGGCTGGGGCGCGGCGTAGCTCTTGCTGTCGTTCATGCGGCCGCGCATGTACGGGTCCAGGCTCAGATAGTGGTGGCGCACCAGCACCTGGCCGTCGGCCAGCGCGGGGGTTTGCGTCTCCACCAGACGGAAGTTGTCGACGGTGGCCTCGCCCTGGGGGCGGCTGACCAAAAGGATCTGCTTGTTCAGCGGCATGGAACACGACTCCAGAAAAAGCTGCGGGCTGGCCGCGGTCAGTCGGTGGGGACGACGCCCGCCTCAGTCGCGGGGCCGTTCAGATCGCGCACGTCCCGCCCCGGGGCGGGCAAACGGCGCACGTAGCGAAAGGTGCCGGTGGCGTGGGCGCACAGGCGTCCCGCCGCGTCGCGGATCTCGCCATCGGTGAAGGCCATCGTCGCCGTGCGGTGCAACAGCCGCGCGCGAGCCACCAGCGGCCCCTGCGCCGCCTGCATGAAGCTGGTTTTCATCTCGATGGTCACGACCCCCATGTCGCGCTGCACGCTGCGCGCGGCGTGCGCCATCACCACGTCGAGCAGCGTCATGCTCGCCCCGCCGTGCACCACGTCGAACGAGTTCAGGTGCTCGGCACTGGGGTCGAAGGCGATTTCCGCCTCGCCCTCCGCCCAGCGCCGCAGCCGAAAACCCAGCAGCTCGACGAAGGGGATGCGGACGCTGAACGGCAGGTCAGCCACCGGTGACGACACTGACGCCCCCATCCACGGCCAGCCACTGCCCGGTGATGTGTTTGCCCGCGTCGGACGCGAACAGCACCACCGTGCCCTTGAGGTCCTCGTCGTCGCCCAGGCGCTGCAGCGGCGCGTGCGAGGCCAGGCGCTCCTCGCCCATGGCCTGCAGTGTCCCGCGGGTCATTTTGCTGGGGAAGAAGCCCGGGCAGATGGCGTTGACGCGGATGCCGTAGCGCCCCCACTCCGCCGCCAGCGCGCGGGTGAAGTTGACCACCGCGCCTTTGGAGGTGTTGTAGGCAATGGTCTTCATGTCCGGCGGGTTGCCGCCCAAGCCGGCGATCGAGGCGACGTTGACGATGCTGCCACGGCGGCGCGGGATCATGCTGTGCTTGCCCACGTACTGGCTGAGGATGAAGTAGCCGCGGATGTTCAGGTTCATCACCTTGTCCCAGGCCTCCAGGGGATGCTCCTCGGCCGGCGCGCCCCAGGCCGCGCCCGCGTTGTTGACCAAGATGTCGATGTCACCCAGGCGCTGCAGCGTCTCGGCGGCCAGCCGATGGATGTCGTCCTCGCGGGCACAGTCGGCGGCGATCCAGCGCGCATCGATGCCTTGCGATTGGAGTTGGGCCGTGGCCTCCTCCAGCTCGTCGGCCTTGCGGGCGGTCAGCATCACCTTGGCGCCGGCCTCACCCAGCGCCTGCGCCAGTTGCAGGCCCAGGCCGCGCGAGCCGCCGGTGACGAGGGCCGTGCGGCCACTCAGGTCGAACAATTGCGCAATCGTGCGGGTCATGTCGGGGTCTCCTCGGGGTGTTTGGATTCGGAAGGGCAAACGCTCAAACGGTCCAACGATCAAAAGGCGTCTTCGGGCATCTCGGCGCAGGTCAGATCGCGCTCGCGCACGACCTGCAGCCACGCCGCGGTCTTGGGCAGTTCGTAATGAAAGAAATACCGGCAGGCCTGCAGGCGACCGCGGTTGGCGGCATCTTCCCGGCCGGCGGCGGCCAGCGCCACATCCAGCCAGATCCAGGCAAGCACGGTGTGGCCAAAGGCCTGCAGATACGGCACCGCATTGGCCAGGGCCGGCACCGGGTCGCCATCCGCCCAGGCCGCCTGCGTGGCGGCACGGACCGCGTCCCAGGCGCCGTGCAGGGCATCCGCATGCGCGGCCAGGGCCGGCACCCCACGAGCGCGCCCGACGGTGGCGGCCATGCGCGCACCCAGCAACTGCATGCCCCGCCCCTCGTCCATCAGCACCTTGCGGCCCAGCAGGTCCAGCGCCTGGATGCCGTGCGTGCCTTCGTGAATCATGTTGAGGCGGTTGTCGCGCCAGTACTGCTCGACGGGAAAGTCGCGTGTATAGCCGTAGCCGCCGTGCACCTGGATGGCCAAACTGTTGGCCTCCAGGCACCATTCGCTGGGCCAGCTCTTGGCAATCGGGGTCAGCACCTCCAGCAGCAGGCGTGCCTCGTCGGCCGCTGCGGCGTCGCCGGTGTGCTGCTCGTCCACCAGGCGCGCGCAATACAGCTCCAGCGCCAACGCGCCTTCGCAGTAGGCCTTCTGGGCCAGCAGCATGCGCTTGACGTCGGCGTGCTCGATGATGCGCACGGGCGGCTGCGCCGGGTCTTTGCCCGCCGGGCCGATCGGGCGCCCCTGCGGGCGGTTGCGTGCGTAGTCCAGACTCGCCAGATAACCGGCCATGCCGAGCATGGTGGCGGCCATCCCGACCCCGATGCGCGCCTCGTTCATCATGTGGAACATGTAGCGCAGGCCCTGCCCCGGCTCGCCGACGCGGTAGCCGATGGCACCGGCGCCCCGACCGTCCAAGCCCGGGGCACGCACCGGGTAGCGGCCTTCGCCAAAATTGAGCAGGGTGTTGGTCGTGCCACGCCAGCCGCATTTGTGGTTCAGACCGGCCAGGGCCACGTCGTTGCGCTCGCCAGTCAACCGGCCCTCCGCATCCACCAGCTTCTTGGGCACGATGAACAGCGAAATCCCCTTCACCCCCGGCGGCAGCCGGCCGTCGGGGCCGGGGATCTTGGCCAGCACCAGATGGACGATGTTCTCGGTCAGCTCGTGCTCGCCGGCCGAAATCCACATCTTGTTGCCGCGCAGCCGGTAGCGCGGCCCCAGCGGGTCGGCCTCGTAATCATCGCCGTCGGGCACCGCCCGCGTGGCGATGTCGCTGAGGCTGGAGCCGGCTTGCGGCTCGCTCAGGCACATGGTGCCGGAAAAGCGCCCGGCAAACTCGTGCAGCGCGAAGGCGCGGCGCTGCGCGTCGGTCCCGTGCGCCATCAGCAGATTGGCGTTGCCCACCGTCAGCATGCCGGCCCCGATGCTGACCGAGGCCGCCGCGAAGAACGCATTGCCCGCCGCCTCCACCGTGTAGGGCAGTTGCATGCCGCCGATGGCGTAGTCCTGCGCGGCACTGAGCATGCCGCTGTCGGCGTAGGCCTTCCACGCCTCGTGCGTGGCGGCCGGCAGAATCACCCGCTCGCCGTCGAAGCGGGGCTCCTCCGTATCCACCAGCCGGTTGAAGGGCGCGTATTTTTCGCGCGCGATGCGCTCGCAGGTGTCGAGCACCGCGTCGAACGTCTCGCGCGAGTGGTCGGCGAAGCGCTCCCGAGTGGCGAGGGTCTGCGCCTGCAGCCACTCGTACAACAAAAAGTCGATGGCTGCGCGCAGCCCCTGGGCCATCACAGCACCTCGAACACGCCGGCTGCGCCCATGCCGCCGCCGATACACATGGTCACACAGACGCGCTTGGCGCCGCGGCGTTTGCCCTCGATGAGCGCGTGGCCGGTCAGGCGCTGCCCCGACACCCCGTACGGGTGGCCGATGGCGATGGCACCGCCGTTGACGTTGAGGCGATCGGCCGGAATGCCCAGGCGATCGCGGCAGTACAGCACCTGCACCGCGAAGGCCTCGTTGAGCTCCCACAGATCGATGTCGCCCACCCTCAGGCCCAGCCGGTCCAGCACCTTGGGTACGGCAAAAACGGGGCCGATGCCCATTTCGTCCGGCTCACAACCGGCCACCGCAAAGCCGAGGAAGCGCCCGAGCGGCTGCAGCCCCTTGCGCTCGGCCACCTTCTCGTCCATCACCACGCAGGCGCCCGCCCCGTCGGAAAACTGGCTGGCGTTGCCCGCCGCCACCACACCGCCCGGCAAGGCCGGCTTGATGTTGGCGATGGCTTCCACGGTCGTGCCCTCGCGCAGCCCCTCGTCGCGGGAGACGGTGACCTCGCGCGTGATCAGGCCGCGCTGCTTGTCGTACACCCCCGCGGTGACGGTGATGGGCACGATCTCGTCGTCGAACTTGCCCGCGGCGGCGGCGGCGCACGCCCTTTGCTGGCTGGCCGCGCCGTATTCATCCATCTGCTCGCGCGTGATGCCGTAGCGCTTGGCCACCTGCTCGGCCGTCTGCAGCATGGTCCAGTAGATCTCGGGCTTGCGGGCCGCCAGCGCGGGATCGAACAGCATGTGCTTGTTCATCTCGTTTTGCACGCACGAGATGCTCTCCACCCCGCCGGCCACGTAAATCTCGCCCTCGCCCGCGATGATGCGCTGCGCGGCCAGGGCGATGGTCTGCAGCCCGGAGGAGCAGAACCGGTTGACCGTGAGGCCCGAGACGCTGACCGGGCAGCCTGCGGCCAGCGCGATCTGGCGCGCGATGTTCATGCCCGTGGCGCCCTCGGGGTTGGCGCAGCCCATGATGACGTCCTCGACCTCGGCGGCGTCGAGGCGCGCGCGCTCGATGGCAGCGCGCACCACGTGTCCGCCCAGGGTGGCCCCATGGGTCATGTTGAAGGAGCCTTTCCAGCTCTTGGCCAGCGGCGTGCGGGCGGTCGAAACGATGACGGCGTTGCTCATGTTCGGTTCTCCGGAAATATCGGCCAGCGTCAGGCGGCGGCAAAACCCTTGCCTTCGGCAACCAGGCGGGCGATCAGCGGCGCGGGCTGCCAGAAAGCAGCATCGTCGTGCGGGTTCTTGGCAAAGCGCTTCATCGCCTGCATCACGTTGAACAGGCCGAACTGCTCGGCGTAGTGCATCGGCCCGCCGCGCCAGGCCGGAAAGCCGTAGCCGGTCAGGTACACCATGTCGATGTCGCTGGCGCGCGCGGCGATTTTTTCCTCCAGGATGTGCGCGCCCTCGTTGACCAGCGCAAACACCAGCCGCTGCACGATCTCCTCATCGCTGATCTTGCGCGGGGTGATGCCGCGCTCCTTGCGGTAATCCTCGATCATTTGGTTGACGACCGGGCTGGGGATGGCGTCGCGCTTGCCCGGCTGGTAGTCGTACCAGCCCGCGCCGGTTTTCTGGCCGAAGCGCCCCATCTCGCACAGCCGGTCGGCGATCGGGCTGTAGCGCAGGTGGGGTTTTTCCACATAGCGGCGCTTGCGGATGTACCAGCCCACGTCGTTGCCGGCCAGGTCACCCATGCGAAACGGCCCCATCGCAAAGCCAAACTTCTCGATCGCGCGGTCCACCTGCTCGGGCGTGCAGCCCTCCTCCAGCAAAAAGCCGGCCTGCCGGCTGTACTGCTCGATCATGCGGTTGCCGATGAAGCCATCGCACACGCCGCTGACGACGCAGGTCTTTTTGATCTTTTTGCCCAGGGCCATGACGGTGGCCAGCACATCCTTCGCGGTGGCCGCCCCACGCACCACCTCCAGCAGCTTCATGACGTTGGCCGGGCTGAAGAAGTGCGTGCCGATCACGTCCTGCGGCCGCCGGGTGAAGGCGGCGATCTTGTTGACGTCCAGCGTCGAGGTGTTGGTGGCCAGGATCGCGCCCGGCTTCATCACCGCGTCGAGCCGCTCGAACACCTGGCGCTTGACCTCCAGGTCCTCGAACACCGCCTCGATGACGATGTCGGCATCGCGGATGTCGTCGTACGACAGCGTGGTGCGCAGCAGGCCCAGGCGCTGCTCGGCCTGCTCGGGCTTGAGCTTGCCCTTCTTGATCTGCCCTTCGTACACCGAGCGGATGTGGGCCACGCCGCGGTCGAGCGCTTCCTGCTTGGTCTCCAGTATCGTTACCGGCAGCCCGATGTTCAGGAAGTTGATCGAAATGCCGCTGCCCATGGTGCCCGCCCCGATCACGGCGACCTGACGGATCTCGCGCAGCGGCGTGTCCTCGGGCACGTCGGCAATCTTGCTGGCGGCACGCTCGGCGACGAACAGGTGGCGCAGCGCCACGCACACCGGGGTGTTCATCAGGTTGACGAAGATCTCGCGCTCATACGCCAGCCCATCGTCGAACCGTTTGGTCGTGGCCGCCTGCACGGCGTCGATGCACTTGAGCGGCGCCGGGTAGTGCTTGGCCTGCGCACCGACCATGTTGCGCGCGAACTGGAAATAGGCGTCGCCCTGCGGATGCCGGCACGGCAGGTGGCGCACCAGCGGCAGCGGCGCGCCGGCGGCATGCTGCGCCGCCACCTCGCGCGCCAGCGCCAGCGCCTCGTCCAGCAGCGACGCCGCCGAGGTCGCCATGCGGTCGAACAGCTTCTGCCCCGGCAGGCTCGCCAGCAGCTCGCTCGCCACCGGCTCGCCGCTGACGATCATGTTGAGCGCCGCCTCCACCCCAATGACGCGCGGCAGGCGCTGCGTGCCGCCCGCGCCGGGGATCAGGCCGAGCTTCACCTCCGGCAGCGCCACCTTGGTGCCGGGCGCGGCGATGCGGTAGTGCGCCCCCAGCGCCAGCTCCAGCCCGCCGCCCATACAGACGGTGTGGATGGCGGCCACGACCGGCTTGGCCGAGTGCTCGAGCGCAAGGATCACGCTCAGCAGGTTCGGGTCCTGGTAGGCCTTGGGTGAACCAAACTCTTTGATGTCCGCCCCGCCCGAGAAGGCCTTGCCGGCCCCGGTCAGCACGATGGCGCGCACGGCGGTGTCCTCGTTCGCCCGGTCCAGCCCCTGGGCGATGGCCTGGCGGGTGGACAAGCCCAGCCCGTTGACGGGCGGGTTGTCCAGGGTGATGACGGCCACGTCGCCGTGGACCTGGTAATGAGCGGTCATGGTGCCTCCTCGAAAGCGATGACGGACAAAACTGAACGGTCGTTCGGTTTTGAAGAAATTCTAGGTCGACAGCGGTTCGTCGCCCACCGCCGGGTGTCGCGCGTTTGTCTGCCGGCGGCGGGCTTAGCCCACCTCCAGCCACTCCTTGCGCACGTAGGGGTTGGCCTTGAGCTCCTCCGGCGTGCCGTCGAAGACGATGCTGCCGTGCCCCATGACCAGTGCCCGATCCGAAATCTGCAGGGCGATCGTCAACTTCTGCTCGATCAGCAGCACCGACACCCCCTTGGCCTTGAGCGTGCGCAGGTACTCGGCGACCAGCTCGACGATCTTGGGCGCCAGCCCTTCGGTGGGTTCGTCGATGATGATCAGGTCCGGATCCCCCATCAGCGTGCGGCAAAGGGTGAGCATCTGCTGCTCGCCGCCGGACATCACTCCCGCCTCGGTGTGCTGACGCTCCTTGAGGCGTGGGAACATCGCGTACATGTCGTCGAAGCTCCAGCGCCCGCCCTTGCCAGCACGCTTCTGCCCGAGCATCAGGTTTTGGTGCACGGTCAGTTTGGGGAAGATGTCGCGGCTCTCGGGCACGTAGCCGATGCCCAGGTGGGCCACTTCGTAGGGCTTGAGGCCGGTGATGCGCTGGCCCTTCCAGCGGATGTCACCCTCGGCGTCGGCCAGGCCCATGATGGCCTTGGCCGTGGTCGAGCGGCCCGAGCCGTTGCGCCCCAGCAGCGCCACGATCTCGCCGGGCGCCACCTTGAAATGCACACCGTGGAGCACGTGGCTCTTGCCGTAGAAGGCGTGGAGGTTGTCGATTTCGAGCATGGTGAGGCAAATGGGGTTGCGTCGCCGCGTCGCGGCTCAGTGCGCGGCCTCGGCGGCCTGCTGCTCGGCCAGCACCGAGCCCAGGTACGCCTCCTGCACGCGCGGATTGTTCTTGACCGCCTCGGGCGTGTCGAAGGCGATCACCTCGCCATACACCACGACGGCGATGCGGTCGGCCAAGCCGAACACGACGCCCATGTCATGTTCCACGGTCAGCAGCGTCTTGCCCACCGTTACCTCGCGGATGAGCTCGATGAAGCGCTTCGTCTCGCTCTTGCTCATACCCGCGGTGGGCTCGTCGAGCAGGATCACGTTGGCGCCACCGGCGATGGTGATGCCGATCTCCAGCGCGCGCTGCTCGGCGTAGGTCAGGTTCATCGCCAGGGTGTCGCGCCTTTTGTGCAGCCCGATGCGGTCCAGCAGTTCCTCGGCGCGCTCGTTGACATCGTCCAGGTCGGCCAGAAACTTCAGAAAGGTGTAGCGGTAGCCCAGGCTCCACAGCACTCCGCAGCGCAGGTTCTCGAAGACGCTGAGCTTGGGGAAGATGTTGGTGATCTGAAAGCTCCGACTCAGCCCCAGTCGATTGATCTGAAATGGCTTTTTGCCGTCGATGCGCTGGCCGTTGAGCAGGATCTCGCCGCTGGAGGGTTCGAAGCGCCCGCTGATCAGGTTGAACAGCGTGGACTTGCCGGCGCCGTTGGGCCCGATGACGGCGACGCGCTCGCCGGCGCGCACCGCCAGGTTGGCGCCGCGGATGATTTCGGTCTTGCCAAAGCGCTTCCAGACGTCGCGCAACTCCAGCGCGGGGGTGTCCGAGGGGTTGGGGGTGGTGTGCATGTCAGGCCATCTCCCGCCGTTTGATTTCCTTTTCGATGTCGATCTGGATCTCGCTCCAGTGCTCGCGGAAGCGCCGGCGCGTCACCTCGAACAGGCCGATGCCGGTCAACATCACGAACACCGAGCCAAACCAGCTCTCGACCGCACGGGTGTCGAGCGTCGCGCCCAGGTACTGCACCTCGGGGCCGATCGCCGCATTGAGCTGCAGGTGGTACACCATCTCGATGACGCCGCCCGCCCCCAGCAGGGCCACCAACCCCGTCACGGCCAGGGCCAGGTAGCTGACCCACAGCTCGCGCAGCCGGCCGAACGCCGCCACCCGCAGGTTCATCATGATCAGGCCGGCGATGCCACCCGGCGCATACATCACCATGAACAGGAACACCAGCCCCAGGTACAGCAGCCACGCCTTCGTCAGCTCGGACAGCAGCACGAGCGCCAGCACCATCAGCACACCGCCGATGATGGGCCCGAAAAAGAACGTCGCCCCGCCCAGAAAGGTGAACAGCAGGTAGGCGCCCGAGCGCAACGGCCCGACCACCTCGGCCGTGACGATCTCGAACTGGATCGCGCCCAGCCCGCCCGCGATGCCGGCGAAAAATCCCGAAATCATGAACGCCAGATAGCGCACGACCTGGGTGTTGTAGCCGACGAACTCCACCCGCTCCGGGTTGTCGCGCACGGCATTCAGAATGCGCCCGAGCGGCGTGCGGGTGAAGGCGTACATGGCCGCCACGCAGACGAAGGTGTAGAGGGCGATCAGGTAGTACACCTGCACCGCTGGACCGAAGGTGATGCCCAGCACCGGGTCGCCGACCACGCGGTTGGCGCTGATGCCCGCCTCGCCGCCGAAGAAGTCCGAAAACATCAGCGACAGCGCGAACACCAGCTCGCCGACACCGAGCGTGATCATGGCAAACGGGGTGCCCGACTTCTTGGTGGTGACGTAGCCAAACAGGATGGCGAAGAAAAAGCCCGCCACGCCCCCAATCAGCGGTATCAGCGACACCGGCACCGCCAATGCCCCCGCGGACACCTTGAGCAGCGTGTGGATGGCCACGTACGAGCCCAGCCCGCTGTAGACCGCGTGGCCGAAGCTGAGCATGCCGCCCTGGCCGAGCAGCAGGTTGTACGACAGGCAGGCGATGATGGCGATGCCCATCTGCGCCAGCATGCTGATCGACAGGTTGCTGGTGAACACCTGCGGCGCCAGCAGCAGCACCAGCGCGAACAGCGTCCAGATGATCCAGCGCCCGACGTTGTAGGGCTTGAACTGGTAATAAGCCTTGCTCATGGTTCTCGTCTCGCAGGGATCAGTGGTCGCGCGTGCCCAGCAACCCCTTGGGGCGGAAAATCAGAATCAGCACGAGGAACAGGTAGGGCAGCACCGGCGCCACCTGCGACAGGGTCAGCCGCAGGAAATCCTTGTTGCGCATCGATTCCGACAAGGCCAGGCCCAGCCCCTCCAGCAGCGATCCGATCGAGTGGTCCATCGCCACCGCGAAGGTCTGGATCACGCCGATCAGCAGGGACGCGAGAAAAGCCCCGGGCAGCGACCCCAGACCGCCGATCACCACCACCGCGAACACCAGCGAACCCAGCGTTGCCGCCATGGCCGGCTCCGTCACGAAGGTGCTGCCACCGATCACGCCGGCCAGACCCGCCAGCCCCGTGCCGGCCCCGAACACCATCATGAACACGCGCGGCACGTTGTGCCCCAGCGCCTCCACCATATGGGGGTGACTCAGCGCCGCCTGGATGACCAGCCCCACGCGGGTGCGGGTGATGAGCAGCCACAGGCCCACCAGCATCAACACCGCCACCAGCATCATGAACGCCCGCGTGGCCGGAAACGGCGTGCACACCGCGTCTTGGCACAACTCTGCCGCCGCACGGCCCCAGGTGAATGCCATCGTGTCCTGCGGGGTGTGGATCAGGGTGAACGCCGGCCCTTGCAGCAGCTCCGGCGGGCGGAAGTTGACCGCCGTGCGGCCCCAGACGAGCTGCACCAGCTCCAACACCACATACGACAGGCCAAAGGTGATCAACAGCTCGGGCACATGGCCAAATTTGTGGACCTTGCGCAGGCTGTACTTCTCGAACAGCGCCCCAGCCACCCCGACCAGCACGGGGGCGATCAGCAGCGCTGGCCAGAAACCGACGATGCCGGACAGGGCATAGGCGACATACGCCCCCAGCATGTAGAAGCTCGCATGGGCGAAGTTGAGCACCCCCATCATGGAGAAGATGAGGGTCAGCCCGGAGCTGAGCATGAACAGCAACAGCCCGTAGCTCACACCGTTGAGCAGCGAGACGATGACGAATTCCATGGCAGGGGCGTCACGCGAAAGGGTCGAGGAACACCGACGGCGGGCAAAAACCCGCCCCACCCGGGCACGACCGACCAGTCGGCGCGCCCGGATCGTCGAGACGGCGGGGAAAGGTGGTGTACGGACCGGAGGGCGATGCCCCCCGCCCGCATCAGTTGGGCCGCTGCATGGCGCAGCTGGTGGGCGTGCTGGACACGTAGGACGGGAATTCACGCACCAAGGCAAACGTCATGCCGGTGTTTTCCACGTTGTAGGTGAATTTGTTGTCCGTCTTTTGCCAGCGCGACAGGTACAGCGGCTGCTGCAGTTGGTGGTCGGTCTTGCGCATCTCGACCTCACCGTTGTAGCTGGTGAACTTCAGTCCCTCCAGCTCCTTGGCGACCTTGACCGGATCCGTGGACTTGGCCCGGGCCATCGCCTCGCTGAGCGCACGGTAGATGTGGATCACCGAGCCCGTGTAGAAATCGGCGTTGAACTTCTTCTGGAACTCGTTTTGCCACTGCGAGTACTCGCCGCCCATGTGGTAGTGGTTGTACGAGATCTGATACACCTTGCCCGCGGCGGACTGCCCCAGCGCCGTGGGCGTGCCGGTGACACCCGCGTAGTAGGTGTAGAACTTGCCGTTGTAGCCCCCCTCGACCGCGGCCTTGACCAGCAGCGCCAGGTCCGAGCCCCAGTTGCCGGTGATCACCGCGTCGGCGCCAGAGGCCTTGATTTTGGCGATGTAGGGCGCGAAGTCGCGCACCTGCGCCAGCGGGTGCAGGTCCTCGCCGACCACCTGGATATCGGGCCGCTTGCTCGCCAGCAGTTCCTTCGCGTACTTGGCCACCTGATGGCCGTGCGAATAGTTCTGGTTGAGCAGATAGACCTTCTTGACGCTGGTTTCGTCCTTCATGAAGGTGGTCAGCGCCTCCATCTTCATCGAGGTGTCGGCGTCGAAGCGGAAGTGCCAGTAGTTGCACTTGCTGTTGGTGAAGTCCGGATCGACCGCCGAGTGGTTCAGGAAGACGACCTCTTTGCCCGGATTGCGCGCATTGTGGCGCGCCACCGCTTCGATCAGCGCACCGGCCACCGACGAGCCATTGCCCTGCGTGATGTAGCGGATGCCCTGGTCGATGGCCGATTGCAGCGCCGTCAGGCTCTCGGCGGGGCTGAGCTTGTTGTCGAACGGCACCACCTCCCACTTGACGCCGGCGGGGTTGTGCTTGTTGGGGCCGCTGAACTTTTCGGCAAAGAACTGAAAGCTCTTGACCTGGTTGGAGCCCACCGGCGCCATCAGGCCCGACAGCGGGTCGATCCAGGCGATCTTGACGGTCTGCCCCGCCAGCGGGGCGTTCGAGGCGGCGGACGCCTGCTCACGTTTGGCCTGACGCGCGCTTTGCGCCTGCGCGGTGGCGGTCAGCGCCAGGCCAACCATGGCGGCCACCGCGAGGGTTTTGAATGCGAACTTCATGCGCTTGTCTCCTTTTATGGGTGGTGGAACGGAATCGAGCTTAGCCGTCTATTGCGGTGCAGCGATCAGGGAAACCCCGCAGAGTTATCACCTTGGCGACTGTCATTGGGGTGACACTTTTTCGTCGTGGCGCGGCAAGCGACTCAAAGGCCCGGCAGGCGGTAGTCGGCCAGCATCTCGCGCAGCTTGACCTTTTGCATCTTGCCAGTGGCGCCCAGCGGGATCGCATCGACGAACACCACGTCGTCGGGGATCTGCCACTTGGCGAGCTTGCCTTCGTAAAACGCCAGCAGCTCCTCGCGCGTGACCTCGGCACCGGGCTTTTTGACCACGACGACGATCGGGCGTTCGTCCCACTTGGGGTGTTTGACGCCGATGCAGGCCGCCATCAGGATCGCCGGGTGGGCCATGGCGATGTTTTCGACGTCGATCGAGCTGATCCACTCGCCGCCCGACTTGATGACGTCCTTGCTGCGGTCGGTGATCTGCATATACCCGTCGGCGTCGATGGTGGCCACGTCGCCGGTCGGAAACCACCCGTCCACCAGCGGGCTCGGTTTGTCGCTGCGGTAGTAGTCGCGGACCACCCAGGGGCCGCGCACCATCAGTTCGCCCTGGGTCACGCCGTCCCACGGCAATTCGCGCCCGTCCGCATCGACGATCTTCATGTCGATGCCAAAGATCGCCCGCCCCTGCTTGAGGCGGATTTTCATCTGCTCTTCCTCGGGCAGCGCCAGGTGCTTGTTCTTCAGCGTGCACAGCGTGCCCAGCGGGCTCAACTCCGTCATGCCCCAAGCGTGCAGCACCTCCACCCCGTACTGCTC
Organism: Tepidimonas fonticaldi; assembly: GCF_001675355.1. Taxonomy (NCBI): domain Bacteria; kingdom Pseudomonadati; phylum Pseudomonadota; class Betaproteobacteria; order Burkholderiales; genus Tepidimonas; species Tepidimonas fonticaldi. The sequence continues at coordinate 56,577 of NZ_LZDH01000003.1, forward strand.
GCGGAAGGCGGCGATCATCGCCGGCGGGCAGGCCGAGCCACCGATGACCGTGCGTTTGAGCGCCGGCAAGCGCAACCCATTCGCCCCCATGTGGGCCAGCAGCATCTGCCAGACGGTCGGCACGCCGGCGGCAAACGTCACCCGCTCGGACTCCAACAGTTCATAGACCGATTTGCCGTCGAGCTGCCCGCCGGGGAACACCAGCTTGCACCCGATGGCCGCCGCCGAATACGGGAGGCCCCAGGCATTGACGTGGAACATCGGCACCACGGGCAACACGGCGTCGCGCGCGCTCAGGCACATCACGTCCGGCAGCGCCGCGGCGTAGGCGTGCAGGATGGTGGACTTGTGGCTGTAGAGCGCCGCCTTCGGGTGCCCGGTGGTGCCGCTCGTGTAGCACATGCTGCTTGCCGTATCGTCGGAAAAGCGCGGCCAGTCGTAGGTGGCCGGATGGGCGCCGATCCAGGACTCGTAGCTCACCAGATTGGGCACCGTGCCGTCGGCCGTCAGCCGCGCCAGGTGCGCGTCGTCGCACAGCGCCACCCAGCGCTGGACGGTCGGACATTTGTCGTGGATGCCCTTGACGATGGGCCAGAACGTCATGTCGAACGCCAGGACGCGGTCCTCGGCGTGGTTGACGATCCAGGCGATCTGCTCGGGCAGCAGGCGCGGGTTGATGGTGTGCAGCACGCGGCCGGAGCCGCTGACGCCAAAGTACATCTCGAAGTGGCGATAGCCGTTCCAGGCCAGGGTGGCCACCCGCTCGCCCAGGCCGATGTCCATCGCGTCCAGCGCACGCGCGAGTTGGCGGGCACGTCCGGCGGCCTCGCCATAGGTGGTGCGGTGGATGTCGCCCTCGACGCGGCGCGAGACGATCTCGACGTCGCCATGGTGGCGCGCGGCGTGTTCGATCAGGTCAGAAATGAGCAAGGGGCGGTCTTGCATCAAGCCCAGCATGGAAGGCTCTCCTCGTGGTAGGGGGTGGTTTGGAGCGGCACCGAAATCGGCACCGGCTCCGTTAAGCTTACGACTATTGCAAGGTCGCCTCGCCCCCGTCATCCTGACAAACCCGCGGAGGGCGCGCGATTTGTCGCCTCTTCGACAGCTTTCGATGCGCAGGCGAACCCTCAACCGCTGCCCGCCATGACCCTCGACGCCCGCAGTCCCGCCCGCGTATTTCTGTCCCAGCAGCCGTGGTTTGCGTCGCTGGACGGCGGCATGCGGCAAACGTTGATCGACGCCATGCTCATGCAGCGGGCTGGCCGGGGCGAGCTGCTGATCCGCCGGGGCACGCCGGTGGATGCCTGGTGGGCGGTGCTGTCGGGCATGGCCAAATTGCAGACCGAGGGCCCCGACGGCCGCGTATCGGCCTTTCTGGGTGTGCTCGCGGGCGACTGGTTTGGCGAGGGCACGGTGCTCAACGGCGGTCTGTGGCGCTACGACGTGGTGGCACTGCGCGACACCACCCTGATCGGGCTGCCGCTGCCCCATTTTCAGACGCTCTACCGCACCAGCCTGCCGTTCAACCACCACCTCATCCAACGCCTGAACCTGCGGCTGGGGCAGGCCATGACCGCCATCGAAGTCGGCCGGCTGCGCTCGCCCGAGGAGCGCGTGGCGCAGTACCTGACCATGTTTTGCGGCTCGGGCGTGCGCAAAATCACCCTGTCGCAAGAGGATCTGGGCCACCTCGCCGGCCTGTCGCGGCAGACCACCAACCGGGTGCTCAAGGCATTCGAGGCGAACGGCTGGATTTCGCTGGAGTTCAGCCGCGTCGACGTGCTGCAGCCCGAAGCGTTGGAGACGCTGCTGAACGACCGCGGCTGAGGCCCCGCTGCGGGCAAGGTTGCCCGCCGGGCGGGACAATCGCGCCATGGATGCCGATGTCCCCGCGCTCACACTGCAGCCGGCGCGCTTTGCCGCCCTGGGGCCAGCCTACTGCCAAGCCGTCGCGCCGCAGCCTTTGCCGGCACCGGCCTGGGTCGGCGTCAGCGCCCCGGCCGCGCGTGCGCTGGGCCTGCCCCAGGGCTGGACCGACGAACGCCATCTGCACGCGCTCAGCGGCAACGGCCTGCTGCCCGGGGCCGTGCCCGTGGCCACGGTCTACAGCGGACACCAGTTTGGCGTCTGGGCCGGCCAACTCGGCGACGGGCGGGCGCTGCTGCTCGGGGATCGGGCGGGGCCCGACGGCGTGTGGGAGGTTCAGCTCAAAGGCAGCGGCCGCACGCCCTACTCGCGCATGGGCGACGGCCGCGCGGTGCTGCGCAGCTCGATCCGGGAGTTTTTGGCGTCGGAGGCCATGCACGCCCTGGGCATCCCGACCACGCGCGCGCTGTGCGTGACCGGCTCGCCCGCCCCGGTGTGGCGGGAGACGGTCGAGACCGCGGCCGTCGTGACCCGCCTCGCACCAAGCTTCGTGCGGTTCGGGCATTTCGAGCACTTCGCCAGTCTGCGGGACGAGGCCGGACTGCGGGCGCTGGCCGACTTCGTCATCGACCACTTTTATCCCGGCTGCCGCCAACCCGAGGGCCCTGCGGACACGGCACCGTGGCACGACCCCGCCCTGGACGGCCCGTCCCTGCCCTGGGCGACCGAGGGCTGCGCCAACCCGTATGCCCGACTGCTGGAAGCGGTGGTGCGCCGCACCGCGACACTGCTGGCCGCGTGGCAGGCCGTCGGTTTTTGCCACGGGGTGATGAACACCGACAACATGAGCATCCTGGGACTGACGCTGGACTACGGCCCGTACCAGTTTCTGGATGCGTTTGATTCGCGGCACATCTGCAACCATTCGGATCACGGCGGGCGCTACGCCTACGCACGCCAGCCGCAGGTGGCCTACTGGAATCTGCACTGTCTGGCGCAGGCGCTGGTGCCCCTGCTCGACGACACCGAGCAGGCGCTGGCGGCGCTCACACCTTACCGGGGAACCTTCCTGAACGCACTGCACCGGCGCATGAACGCCAAGCTCGGCCTGGGTGCGCCACAGGAGGGCGACGCCGAGCGGGTGGAGGCGCTGCTGCGCCTGATGGAGGCCGACCGGGTGGACTACCCCATCTTCTGGCGGCGCCTGACCGACGCCGTGGCCGAGGGCGCATTGGCCCACGAGGCCCGGGCAGCCACCGGCGCGCTCGGCCCGGTGCGCGACCTGTTCCTGCAGCGCGATGCCTTCGACGCCTGGGCCGCCGAATGGCGGACCCGCGCCCAGATCGACGGGCGCGACGCCGCCCTGCAGCGCATGCGCCAGGCCAACCCGCGGGTGGTGCTGCGCAACCACCTGGCCCAGCTGGCCATCGAGCGCGCGCAGGCGGGCGACCCGAGCGGGGTCGCCGAACTGCTCGACGCCCTGCTCCACCCCGACGCCGATCCCGCCCACCCCGCGCTGACCGACTTTCCGCCCGAATGGGCCAGCCGGCTGTGCATCAGTTGCTCCTCCTGACCCACGACCATGGCATACCCGCTGGCAAAAACCGACGACGAGTGGCGCGAGGTGCTGCGCGCCAAGATCGACCGCGGCGAGGCCGAGCCGCTGGCCTTCGAGGTGACGCGCCGCGCCGCGACGGAGCGCCCCTTCAGCGGCCGCTACGAGACCTGGTGGCAACCCGGCCGCTACCACTGCGTCGCTTGCGGCACCCACCTGTTCGACAGCGACACCAAATTCGACGCCGGCTGCGGCTGGCCCAGCTTCTGGCGGGCACGCCCGGGCGCCATCGTGGAACGGCTGGACCGCAGCCACGACATGGTCCGCACCGAAACGCTGTGCGCCGGCTGCGGCGCCCACCTCGGCCATGTGTTCGACGACGGCCCCCCGCCGACGGGCCTGCGCTTCTGCATGAACTCGGCCGCGCTGCAATGGCAGCCGCTGTGACCCGACGCCGCCCGCCCGTCAGCCGCGATAATCCCTGTCCATGCGTTTGCTGATCGACTTTTTTCCGATCGCGCTCTTCTTCGTCGCCTACAAGTGGCACGGCATCTACGCGGCCACCGCCGTGCTGATGGCCGCCACGGTGGTGCAGATGGGCCTGATCTACGCCATCGACCGCCGCCTGCAAACCGTGCAGAAGGTCACCCTGCTGCTGGTGCTGGTGTTTGGCGCGCTGACCCTGACGCTGCAGGACGAGCGCTTCATCAAATGGAAGCCGACCGTGCTTTACGGTGCAATGGCGCTGGCGTTGGCAGCGGCCCTGTGGGGCTGGAAGAAAAACATCCTGCAGGTGCTGCTGGGCAGCCAGCTCAAGCTGCCGGCGCCGGTGTGGTCGCGCCTTGCGGTGGCCTGGATTGGCTACTGCGCGTTCATGGCGGCACTGAATGCCTGCGTGGCGGCCTATTTTTCCACCGACGCGTGGGTGGACTTCAAGCTCTGGGGCTATGTGTTCCCGGTGCTGTTCCTGGTTGGACAGGGCCTGTACGTCGCCCGCCACCTCAAGGATGACCCCGCATGACCATCCCCCACCCCTGGCCCACCGCCGACGGACTGGAGCAGGCCCTGCGCGCGGCCCTCGCCCCCACGCGCCTGGAGGTCATCGACGAGAGCGCGGCGCATGCCGGCCACGCGGGGGCCAACGGCCAGGGCCATGGCACGCATTTTCGGGTGCGCATCGCGGCCCCGGCCCTGGCCGGGTTGAACCGGGTGGCCGCCCACCGGCTTGTGTATGATGCACTGCAGCCCGCATTCGCGGCCGGGCTGCACGCGCTGGCCATCGAGGTGCTGCGCGATTGATGGTCATCGCCGCGACGCCGGTTTTTTCTTTCCGACCTTCCCTCTCTCGGACACTCCTCCCATGAACAACGTGTTGTCGCGCGTGGCCGTCGCCACGTGCCTGGCGGCCGGGCTGGCCATGCCGGCCCTGGCCCAGAATGTCGCCATCGTCAACGGCAAGCCCGTGCCCATGGCGCGGCTCAAGGCGCTCGAACAGCAAATGGCCCGCTCGGGCCGCCCGGTGGACGATGCCGTGCGCCAGCAGTTGCGCGAAGAAGCCATCCTGCGCGAAATCTTCGTGCAAGAGGCCGACAAGCGCGGCCTGCGCAGCTCGCCCGAGGTCAAGGCCCAGCTCGAACTGGCCACGCAGACCATTCTGATTCGCGAACTGTTCGCCGACTATCAGCGTCGCCACCCCGTGACGGACGCCGACCTGAAGGCCGAATACGACCGCCTCAACGCCACCAGCGGACAGGAATACCGGGCGCGACACATCCTGGTCGCCAGCGAGGACGAGGCCAAAGCCATCATCGCGGAGCTGGCCAAGGGCGCGCGCTTCGAGGAGCTGGCCAAGCAACGCTCCAAGGATCCGGGCTCCGGCGCCAACGGCGGGGATCTCGATTGGGCCACGCCGGACGTGTTCGTGCCGGAGTTCTCGCAAGCCATGGTCAAGCTGGGCAAGGGCGAGACGACCTCGACCCCGGTCAAGACGCCGTTTGGCTGGCACGTGATCCGCGTCGATGACGTGCGCAAGGCGCAACTGCCCCCGCTGGACGACATCAAGCCGCAGCTCCAGCAGCAACTGCAGCAGCAGCGCCTGGCCGAGTTCCAGGAATCGCTGCGCAGCAAGGCCAAGGTGCAATAAGGCCCCTGACCCGCCGCCGCGGGGGTCAATCCCCGCGTTGCGGGGGGGCCCGGTCCACCTGCGGCACCGGCCACAGCGCCAGGGCGGAATGGGCCAAGGGATACAGGCCGTACAGCACCGACACTGCCACGGCAGACGAGGCGTCGTACCCCAACGGGGTCAAGGCGGCGATGGCCGCCGCCTCCCGCGTGCCCCAGCCGCCAAATCCCACGGGCACCGTGGCCAAGACGAAGATGGGGACGGCGGCCACGGCCAGCGCCTCCCAGGGCAGCGGGGCGCCGATGGCTCGCGCGCCACAGTACAGGACCGTCACCGACGCGGTCTGCACGACCAACGATCCCGCGATCTGACGCGCGCAGTGCTGGCCTGGCTGGTGAGTCGCCAGCCGGTGCCACCACCGCAACGCTGGCCGCTGCAGCAGCGCCCAGCCCGCCAACCACCGGGGCGTCACGCGCAGGGCGGCATACGGCAAAACCGCCATTCCGGCCGCCGCGCCGACGGCCAGCAGGGCCAGCCCCTCTGCCGACCCCACCCCCAGCCGCTGAACGGCCGGCAGCCAGCCCGTCGCGGGCGCCCACCACAACCCCGCGCCCAGAGCCAGGGCGCCCAGGATCAGCAGCCCCCACAGACCGCTCACGCGGTCCAGCACCACGGACACGCTCGCCTCCAGCACGGGCATGCCGCGCCGGTGCAGGCCCCAGGCCCGCAGCATGTCGCCGCCCACCACCGCCCCTGGCAGCACGACATTGGCCGCCACTCCCCGAAAATACACCGGCACGATCCACGACAGCGGGGCCGGGTGCCCCAGCCACGCCGCCAGATCGCGCCAACGCCAGGCCGACGCCAGATTGCCCAGCGTGCTGCTCAGCAAGCCCGCCAGCACCCAGCCGGGGTCCGCCCGGGCCAGAATCGACAACACCCGATCGGGCTGCACCCAGGCCAGAATGGCCCCGAGCAGCGCGAGCGCAACCGCCACGCGCCACAGCCGTCGCCCGCGCGGCGCCGGGTTGGCGGGCGTCACGCCGGTCATGCGTGACGGCCGCTGGCGGCCGGCTCGGGCAGATCGCGCGTGTGGTACTGCGGCCGCCCGGAGCCCTCGTGATAGACGCGGATCAGCAACTCCCCGGTCAGGCCCGCGACGATGAGTTGCGCCCCCATGAGGACCGCCATCACCCCCACCATCAACAGCGGCCGCGCGCCGATGTCCTCGCCGCTGAGCTTGACCGCAAACAGATAGAGCAGAATCAGCAGCCCCGGCGTCAACAGCCACAACCCCAGCCCGCCAAACGCGTGCAGCGGCCGCTGCCGGTAGCGCAGGAAGAACACGATCAGCACCAAATCCAAAATGACGCGGAAGGTGCGGTCGATGCCGTACTTGGACTGCCCGCGCGTGCGTGCATGGTGGCGCACCGGCATCTCCTCGATGCGCGCGCCCACCTCTCGGGCCAGGGACGGGATGAAGCGGTGCAACTCGCCATACAGATGGATACGCTCGATGATCTCGCGCCGGTAGGCCTTCAGCGCGCAGCCGTAGTCGTGCAGGCGCACATCCGTCGCCCACGAGATCAGCCGGTTGGCCAACACCGACGGCAGACGCCGCGACAGCGCCTTGTCCTGGCGCTGGTGGCGCCAGCCCGAAATCATGTCCACGGAAGGGTCGGTCTCCAGCCGCTCGATCATCGCCGGAATGTCCAGCGGATCGTTCTGCAGATCGCCATCCAGCGTGACGATATAGCGCCCGCGCGCGCGCTCGAAACCGGCTTGCAGCGCCGTCGACTGGCCATAGTTGCGCGCCAGGGCCACGGGCCGCAGCCATGGGCGGTCGGCAGCCAGTTCGGCGAGGATCTGCTGGCTGCCGTCGCGCGAGCCGTCGTCCACGCAAATCAGCTCGAACGACCAGCGGGTGGCCTCCAGAGCCTCCCCCACGCGGGCGACCAGGTCATGCAGATTCTCACGTTCGTGATAAACCGGGATCACCACGGAAATGTCAGGGATCGCTTCGTCCGCGATGGGGGACGGGGCGGTTCGAGGGTGGCTGTCGATCGGCATGCGGCGCAATCGGGTGAAACGGCGAAATCGACGCGAAGGCGCGCAGGGTCCAGCGCGTCGACAAGTTCGCCTCATTGTAGTCACCGCTGTCTATACTGCACCCCGTTCTGCGCCCCATGCGATCCGGCGCGACCGTCCGCGGCGCGCATCTACCGCTGCTGCCGGCCGGCCCTCTCAGTCCCTGCTCCATGACCGCCTCCGCTCCCGCCTCCCCCACTCCCGTGCGCATCACCGTCGCCGGCGCCGGCTACGTCGGCCTGGCCAACGCGCTGCTGCTGGCGCAACACCACCGCGTCACCGTGCTCGACATCGACCCGCGGCGCGTGGCCGCGCTGCAGGCGCGCCAGCCCACCGTGCACGATGAACTGGCGCAGCGGTGGCTGCGCGAGCGCGGTGACCTGCAGCTTGAGGCCACCACCGACGCCGCGCAGGCGCTGGCCGACGCCGACGTCGTCGTCATCGCCACCCCCACCGACTACGACCCCGTCACCAACGCGTTCGACACCTCCAGCGTCGAGGCGGTGGCGGCGCAGGCGCTGGCCGCCCACCCGGGCAGCACGCTGATCATCAAGTCCACCGTGCCGGTGGGCTTCACCGCGCGGCTGCGCCAGCGCCACGGCACCGACCGCCTCGTCTTTTCGCCCGAATTCCTGCGCGAGGGCCGGGCGCTGGAGGACAACCTCGCGCCCAGCCGCATCGTCGTCGGCGACCGCGGCCCGCGCGGGCAGCTCGTGGCCGAGCTGCTGCGCCAGGGCTGCCGCGCGCCAGAGCGCGTGCCGGTGCTGCTGACCGACCCGACCGAGGCCGAGGCGATCAAGCTGTTCGCCAACACGTACCTGGCCATGCGCGTGGCGTTCTTCAACGAACTGGATACGTACGCGGCCACGCACGGGCTCGACACACGCCAGATCATCGACGGCGTGTGCCTGGATCCGCGCATCGGCGCCGGCTACAACAACCCGAGCTTCGGCTACGGCGGCTACTGCCTGCCCAAGGACACCAAGCAGCTGCTGGCCAACTACCGCGACGTGCCGCAAAACCTGATCGCCGCCATCGTCTCGGCCAACGCCACGCGCAAGGATTTCATCGCCGACGACGTGCTGCGCCGGCTGCAGACGCTGTCCACCCCTGGCGGGCGCGCGCCGGTGGTGGGCATCTACCGCCTGGTCATGAAGCAGGGTTCGGACAACTTCCGCGCCTCAGCGATCCAGGGCGTCATGAAGCGCCTCAAGGCCAAGGGCGTGCCGGTGATCGTCTACGAGCCGGCCTACGACGGCGACGACTTCTTCCGCTCGCCGGTGCTGAAGGATCTGGCGACCTTCAAGGCGCAGGCCGACCTGATCCTGGCCAACCGTCGCCATCCCGATTTGGAAGACGTGGCTGAACGTGTTTACACCCGCGACCTGTTCGGAGGCGACGCATGAGGGTGTTCATCACCGGCACCGCCGGCTTCATCGGTTTTCACCTGGCGCGGCGGCTGCTGGAGGAAGGCCACGCCGTGCACGGCTTTGATGGTCTCACCGACTACTACGACGTGCGGCTGAAACAGCGCCGCCACGCGCTGCTGCGCGAACACCCCGGATTCACCGCCACCGAGGCGATGCTGGAAGACCTGCCGACGCTGCAGGCGGCCGCGCGCGCCGCCCAGCCCGACGTGATCGTGCACCTGGCCGCGCAGGCCGGCGTGCGCTACAGCCTGGAAAACCCGCGCGCCTACGTGGACGCCAACCTCATCGGCACCTTCCACGTGCTGGAGGTGGCGCGCCAGCTCAAGCCGCGGCACCTCCTGATGGCCTCCACCAGCAGCGTATACGGGGCCAACGACACGCTGCCGTTCGACGAGCAGCAGAAGACCGACTGGCCGCTGACGCTCTACGCCGCCACCAAGAAGGCCAACGAGGCGATGAGCCACGCCTGGGCGCACATCCACGGCGTGCCGACGACGATGTTCCGCTTCTTCACCGTCTACGGCCCGTGGGGCCGGCCGGACATGGCCCTCTTCAAGTTCACCCGGGGGATTCTGGAGGGCACGCCGATCGACATCTACAACCACGGCCAGATGTGGCGCGACTTCACTTACGTGGACGACCTCGTGCGCGCGATCCGGCTGCTGATCGACGCGGTGCCGCCGGCTCCGGATGCGCGCACGCCGCCGCACGGCTGGCAGGCGGTGGAAGGCGACACCCTGAGCCCCGCCGCGCCGTGGCGCGTCGTCAACATCGGCAACTCCGACAAGGTGCGCCTCTTGGACTTCGTCGAGGCCATCGAGGCCGAGGTGGGCCGCCCCGCGCAGCGGCGCTACCTGCCGATGCAGACCGGGGATGTGCCGGCCACCTGGGCCGACTGCGGGCTGCTCCAGCGGCTGACCGGCTACGCGCCGCGCACGCCGTTCCGCGAGGGCGTGGCGCGGTTCGTGCGCTGGTATCGGGAGTACCACGGGGTCTGAGCCGCCTCACTGCAAAGCGAAAGCCCCCGCCGGCGGACCGGCAGGGGCTTGGGGCAACCCGCACGCGGGGCCAAGCGGCCCCGCGCGGCTTTCAGTGCACCGTGTGCCCGAACAGGAACTGCCCCGGCGCGCGCACCGGATCCACGTCCACCGGGATCTCGCTCTTGGGCGGGAAGCGCCCTTCGAGGATCAGCTTGGACAGCGGGTTCTCGATGCGCTGCTGGATCGCGCGCTTCAGCGGCCGCGCGCCGAACACCGGGTCGTAGCCGACCTTGGCCAGCTCCTCCAGCGCCGCGTCGGTGAACGTCAGCGTCAGGTCGAGCTTGGCCAGCCGCTCCTGCAGCGTGCGCAGCTGGATGCGGGCGATGTTCTTGATGTGCTCGCTGCCGAGCGGATGGAACACCACCGTCTCGTCGATGCGGTTGAGGAATTCGGGGCGGAAGTGCGCCTTGAGCTCCTCCCACACCGCGTCCTTGATGTCCTCCATGTCGTGGCCCCGCTGCGCCAGCTGCTGGATGCGCTGCGAACCGATGTTGGAGGTCATCACGATGACGGTGTTCTTGAAGTCCACCGTGCGGCCCTGGCCGTCGGTCAGCCGCCCGTCGTCCAGCACCTGCAGCAGCACGTTGAACACGTCCGGGTGCGCCTTCTCGACCTCGTCGAGCAGCACGACGCTGTAGGGCTTGCGCCGCACCGCCTCGGTCAGGTAGCCGCCCTCCTCGTAGCCGACATAGCCCGGCGGCGCGCCAATCAGGCGGCTCACCGAGTGCTTCTCCATGAATTCGCTCATGTCGATGCGGATCATGTGCTGCTCGCTGTCGAACAGGAAGGCCGCCAGCGCCTTGCACAGCTCGGTCTTGCCGACCCCCGTCGGACCGAGGAACAGGAAGCTGCCCAGCGGCCGGTTCGGGTCGCTCAGGCCCGCGCGGGCGCGGCGGATGGCATTGGAGACGGCGGCGATCGCCTCGTCCTGGCCGACCACGCGCTCGTGCAGCCGCGCCTCCATCTGCAGCAGCTTGTCGCGCTCGCCCTGCATCAGCTTGCTGACCGGGATGCCGGTGGCGCGCGAGACCACCTCGGCGATCTCCTCCGCGCCGACCTGCGTGCGCAGCAGTTTGAAGCCCTTGGCGCCGTCCTTGCCGGCCTCGCGCGCCTGCGCCTCCTGCAGCCGGCGCTCCAGCTCCGGCAGGCGGCCGTACTGCAGCTCGGCGACCTTGTTGAAGTCACCCTTGCGCTTGAGCTCCTCGATCTGGAAGCGGATGCGGTCAATCTCCTCCTTGATCTGCGCCGAGCCCTGCACCTGCGCCTTCTCGGCCTTCCAGACCTCCTCCAGATCGGCGTACTCGCGCTCCAGCCGCGCGATCTCCTCCTCGATCAGCTCCAGCCGCTTGCGCGAGGCCTCGTCGGTCTCCTTGCGCACCGCCTCGCGCTCGATCTTGAGCTGGATCAGGCGCCGCTCCAGCCGGTCCATCGCCTCGGGCTTGGAGTCGATCTCCATCTTGATGCGCGCGGCGGCCTCGTCGATCAGGTCGATCGCCTTGTCCGGCAGGAAGCGGTCGGTGATGTAGCGGTGCGACAGTTCCGCCGCGGCGACGATGGCCGGGTCGGTGATCTCCACGCCGTGGTGCAGCTCATATTTCTCCTGCAGGCCGCGCAGGATGGCGATCGTCGCCTCGACGCTGGGCTCATCGACCAGCACCTTCTGGAAGCGCCGCTCCAGCGCGGCGTCCTTCTCGATGTACTTGCGGTACTCGTCCAGCGTCGTGGCGCCGATGCAGTGCAGCTCGCCGCGCGCCAAGGCGGGCTTGAGCATGTTGCCGGCATCCATCGCGCCCTCGGCCTTGCCGGCGCCGACCATGGTGTGGATCTCGTCGATGAAGAGGATGATGCGCCCCTCCTCGGCGGCGATCTCCTTCAGCACGGCCTTGAGGCGCTCCTCGAACTCGCCGCGGTACTTGGCCCCGGCCAAGAGACCGGCCATGTCCAGCGCCAGCACGCGCTTGTTCTTCAGCGTCTCCGGCACCTCGCCGTTGACGATGCGTTGCGCCAGGCCCTCGACGATGGCGGTCTTGCCAACGCCCGGCTCGCCGATCAGCACGGGGTTGTTCTTGCTGCGCCGCTGCAGGATCTGGATGGTGCGGCGGATCTCGTCGTCGCGGCCGATCACGGGGTCGAGCTTGCCCTGGCGGGCGCGCTCGGTCAGGTCCAGCGTGTATTTCTTCAGCGCCTCGCGCTGGTTCTCGGCTTCGGGGCTGTTCACAGCTTGTCCTCCTCGCACGGCGTCGATGGCCGCCTCCAGCGCCTTGCGGTTCAGGCCCGCGGCGCGCGCGGCGTCGGCCAGCATGATCTTGCTGTCGGCCAGCGCCAGCAGGAACAGCTCGCTGGCGATGAACTGGTCGCCGCGCTTCAGGGCCTCCTTCTCGGCGGCCTGCAGCAGCGTGACCGTGTCACGGCCGACCTGCACCTGCTCCTGGCCCTGCACCTGCGGCAGGCGCTGCACGGCGTCGTCGGCGGCCTTCTTCAGCTGCGCGACGTTGACGCCGGCGCGCTGCAGCAGCGCCGGCGGGCCGTCCTGCTGCAGCAGCGCGGCCAGCACGTGCGCCGGCTCGATGTAGGCGTGGTCCTTGGCCAGCGCCATCGATTGCGCTTCGGCCAGGGCCTCCTGGAACGAGGTGGTGAATTTGTCGGCTCGCATGGAATGGGCTCCGAAAGGGTTGATTGCCGTTCCATGTGGGGCGACTGTGCCGCGCTTTCAAGCCCGGCGTCGTTGACGCGGATCAAACGCCGCGCGCGGGCGCGACCGCGCACCTCAGGCGTTCTTCGCCTCGATGCCCCAGCGCGCCAGCGCTGCATCGTCGCTGACGCGCGCATCCACCCAGCGCGCGCCCTGCGGCGTGTGTTCCTTTTTCCAGAATGGCGCCTGGGTCTTCAGGTAATCCATCAGGAATTCGCACGCCTGAAAGGCCTCGCCGCGGTGCGCCGAGGTCACCGCCACCAGCACGATCGGATCCTGCGGCTGCAGCGCCCCGACGCGGTGGATGATGCGCACGCCGCGGATGTCGAAGCGACGCGCCGCCTCGTCGATCATCGCGTCGATGGCACGCTCGGTCATGCCAGGGTAGTGCTCCAGCTCGAGCGTGGCCACCGCGTCGCCGTCGTTGACGTCGCGCACGGTGCCGAGGAAGGCGCACACCGCGCCGACGCCGGCATCACCGGCGCGCAGCGCCGCCACCTCGGCGCCGAGGTCGAACGGCCCGGTCTGGATCGTCACGCTGCGCCGCTCGACGGCCATGGCCTCACCCTCCGGTGACGGGCGGAAAGAACGCCACCTCCGCGCCGTCGCGCAGCGGTGCGGCCTCATCGGCCATGACCTGGTCGACCGACATGCGCAGCGCCCGCCCCCGCGCCAGGGCCTCCGCCCACACCCCGCCGCGGGCGATCAGTTCATCACGCAAGGCGCCCAAGGTCGCCGCGGACGTGTCCACCTCGGCACTGGCAACGCCGACGGCTTCGCGAACGGCGGCAAAAAAACGCAGCTGAACTCTCATGAAATGCACGTTTGCGGTCGGGTGGGACGTAACCGCCATCATACCCGCGCCCTGCGCGCGGGCAACGGCGCACGTGCCGCGCGTGCGTCAGTCCAGAAAGCTGGACAGCGGCAGGTAGCGCACCGTGTCGCCGTGCGCGATCACGCTGCCGGCGGGATTGTCCACCAGCCCATCGGCCCAGGCGACCGAAGTCAGCACCGATGAATTCTGGTTGGGGAACAGGTCCAGCCCGCCCACGCAGTTGCGCCGCACCCGCAGAAATTCCCGACGCTTGTCGGCCCGCGGCAGGTCGAAATGCGCCACCATGGGCAGCGCAGGGGGCAGCACCGGCGCCACGGTCGCCCCACCCAGGCGCAGCAGGAACGGCCGGGCGAGCAGCACGAAGGTCACGAAGCTGGACACCGGATTGCCCGGCAGCCCCAGCACATGGCAGCGGCCACGCCCGCCAGCGTGCGCGCGGTCGATCCACCCGTGGGCGAACGGCTTGCCCGGCTTCATGGCAATCTGCCACAGATCCAGCGCCCCCAGGGCCTGCACCACGGGCTTGACATGGTCCTCCTCGCCCACCGACACCCCGCCAGTGGTGAGGATGACGTCGTGGTCGCGGGCGGCTTCGGTCAAGGCGGCTTGCGTCGCGGCCCGATCATCCGGGATGCGGCCCAGCACCGTCACCTCGCACCCCAGACGCAGCAGCAGCGGCTCCAGAAAATAGCGGTTGGAGTTGTAAATCGCCCCCGGGGGCAGACGGTCGGCCGGCAGCTCGCCCGGCTGGATCAACTCATCCCCGGTGGAGGCCAGCGCCACCCGCACGCGGCGATGCACGCGCAAACTCGCGCTGCCGATGGAGGCCGCCAGGCCCAGGTCGGCCACCGACAGGCGGGTGCCCGCTGCCAGGACGACCGCACCCGCACGCACATCCTCGCCGCAGCGGCGCACCCACTGCCCCTCGGCCGGGACGGTCCCCAAGCGCACCCAGCCGTGTACGGCCGTGGCCCCGGCCGCATCCGCATCCGCGGAGGGCTCGGCAGGCGTCGCGTCCTCCTGCATCACCACGGCATCGGCACCCGCAGGCATGGGCGCGCCGGTAAAGATGCGGGCCACCGTGCCCGGCGCCAGCTCGCAGCCAAAGTGCCCGGCCGGGATGCGCTGCGCCACGGGCAACGGCCGCCCCTCGGCCACGGCCCGGGCGACGTCCTCGCGCCGTACGGCATAGCCGTCCATCTGGCTGTTGTCAAACCCCGGCACATCCAGCGGCGACGCCAGATCGTGCGCCAGCACGCGGCCGGCCGCCGCGGCGGTGGGGACCGTCTCCACCCCCGCCACAGGTTCGATGCTGGCCAGCAGGCGTTGCAGCGCGTCCTCCAGTCCCATCAGACCCGGACGGGCAGGCGCTGTGGCAGGCGATGCGGGGTTTGCAGCCATCCGCGCGCTCCTCAGTCGCGGCAGGCGGCGACGATGCACGCCTTGACGCGCTCGACGTCCGCCGGCAACACCTGCACCCGCTTGGGCAATGCCTCGATACCGGCAAACCGCGCCGGTCGCTCGGGCTCGCGCCCGATCGCCTCGACGATGGTGGCGGCAAACTTGATGGGCAGCGCCGTCTCCAGCACGATCATCGGCACGCCCGGCTGCAGGTGCTCGCGCGCCACCTTGACGCCGTCGGCGGTGTGCGGGTCGATCAGCATCGCATGGCGCTGCCAGACGTCGCGGATGGTGGCCAGCCGGTGGGCGTGCGTGCTGCGTCCGCTGGCAAAGCCGAACGCCTCGCGCGCGCGCGGGAAGGCCGGGTGCGCCGACAGGTCGAAGCGCCCGTGCCGCGCCAGCTCCTCGGCAAACAGCCGGCGCGTGGCCTCGGCGTCGCGCCCGAGCAGGTCGAAGACGAAGCGCTCGAAGTTGCTCGCCTTGCTGATGTCCATCGAGGGGCTGGAGGTTTCGTAGGTGTCGGCGCTGCCGCGCACGCGATAGACCCCGGTGCGGAAGAACTCGTCCAGCACGTCGTTTTCGTTGGTGGCCACCACCAGATGCTCGATCGGCAGCCCCATCATGCGCGCGATGTGGCCGGCGCAGACGTTGCCGAAGTTGCCGCTCGGCACGGTGAAGCTCACGCGCTCGTCGTCGCGCTCAGTGGCCTGGATCCAGCCGGCGACGTAATACACCACCTGCGCCAGCAGCCGCGCCCAGTTGATCGAGTTGACGGTGCCGATGCGGTGGCGGCGCTTGAACTCCAGATCCGCGCTGACCGCCTTGACGATGTCCTGGCAGTCGTCGAAGACGCCTTCGATGGCCAGGTTGTGGATGTTGGGATCCTGCAGGCTGTACATCTGCGCCTGCTGGAACGGGCTCATGCGCCCGTGGGGGCTCAGCATGAAGACGCGGATGCCGCGCTTGCCGCGCATCGCGTACTCGGCGGCGCTGCCGGTGTCGCCGCTGGTGGCGCCCAGGATGTTGAGCGTCTCGCCGCGGCGCGCGAGTTCATACTCGAACAGCTGGCCGAGCAGCTGCATCGCCATGTCCTTGAACGCCAGCGTCGGGCCGTTGGACAGCGCCTCCAGCCACAGGCCGTTTTCCAGGTGGCGCAGCGGCACGATCTCGCCGGTGCCGAACACCTCGGCGGTGTAAGTGCGCCGCAGCAGCGCGCGCAGGTCGTCGGCCGGAATGTCGTCGATATAGAGCGAGAGGATCTCGAAGGCCAGCTCGGCGTAGCCATGCTCGTGGTAGATGCGCCGCCAACGCGCCAGCGTCGCGGCGTCCACCTGCGGGTAGTGTTCGGGCAGGTACAGGCCACCGTCAGGCGCGAGACCCTCCAGCAGGATGTCGCTGAAGCGGCGCCGCGCGGGCTCGCCACGGGTCGAGAGATAGCGCATCAGGCCAGCTCCTCCTTGCGGATGCGCACGATCGGCGCCAGCACCGTCGGCAGCGCCTGCATCGCCGCCAGCGCGGCGTCCATCGTGCCTTCGGCGGTGTCGTGCGTCAGGATGATCAGGTCGGTTTGCGTGCTGCCTTCGCCGCCGACCTCGTCGGCCTCGCGCTGCAGCACGGCGTCGATGCTGATGCCGGCGCGCGCCAGGATGCCGGTGACCTCGGCCAGCACCCCGGGCTGATCGGCCACGCGCAGCCGCAGGTAGTAGCCGGTGACCACCTGCGCCATCGGGACGATGGCCAGATCGCTCATCGCGTGCGGCTGGAACGCCAGGTGCGGCACGCGGTGCTGCGGGTCGGCGGTGTGCAGCCGCGTCACGTCCACGAGGTCGGCAATCACCGCGCTGGCGGTCGGCTCGCTGCCGGCGCCCTTGCCGTAGTACAGCGTCGTGCCCACGGCGTCGCCCTGCACCACCACCGCGTTCATCGCCCCTTCGACGTTGGCGATCAAGCGCTTGGCCGGCACCAGCGTCGGGTGCACGCGCAGCTCCACCCCACCGGCCACGCGCTTGGTGATGCCCAGCAGCTTGATGCGGTAGCCCAGCTGCTCGGCGTAGCGGATGTCGGCCGCCTGCAGCTTCGTGATGCCTTCGACGTAGGCTTTGTCGAACTGCACCGGGATGCCAAACGCCAGCGCGCTCATCAGCGTGGCCTTGTGCGCGGCGTCGATGCCCTCGATGTCGAACGTGGGGTCGGCCTCGGCGTAGCCCAGGCGCTGCGCCTCCTTCAGCACGACGTCGAAGTCCAGCCCCTTGTCGCGCATTTCGGACAGGATGAAGTTGGTGGTGCCGTTGATGATGCCGGCCACCCACTGGATGCGGTTGGCGGTCAACCCTTCGCGCAAGGCCTTGATGATGGGGATGCCACCGGCCACGGCCGCCTCGAACGCCACCATCACCCCCTTGGCCTGCGCGGCAGCAAAAATCTCGCTGCCGTGCACCGCCAGCAGCGCCTTGTTGGCGGTGACGACGTGCTTGCCCGCGGCGATGGCTTCCAACACCAGTTGACGGGCGATCCCGTAGCCGCCGATCAGCTCGACGACGATGTCGATGTCGGGGTTGGCGATCACCGCGCGGGCGTCGGCCACCACCTGCGCCGCATCCCCCACGATGCCGCGCGCGCGCTCGGTGTCGAGGTCGGCCACCATCGTGATGGCGATGCCACGGCCTGCGCGGCGCCGGATCTCCTCCTGGTTGCGCTGCAGCACGCGGAAGACGCCGCTGCCGACGGTGCCGATGCCCAGCAGGCCGACTTGGATGGGGGGAAGGTTGCTCATGGTCGCGGTTGCCAAGGTCATGAAAATCCGGGGGTTGCCAAAAATCACTCGGTGCCGTAGCGCCGCCGCAGGTGGCCCAGAAAGCGCGCGATGCGCCCGATCGCCTCGGCCAGGTCGTCCTCGTGCGGCAGGAACACCAGCCGGAAGTGGTCCGGCGTCGGGTAGTTGAAGCCGGTGCCCTGCACGATCAGCACCTTCTCCTCGGCCAGCAGGTCGTAGGCGAACTGCTGGTCGTCCTCGATCGGATAAATCTTCGGATCCAGGCGCGGGAACATGTACAGCGCCGCCTTCGGCTTGACGCAGCTCACGCCCGGGATCTCGGTGAGCAGCCGGTGCGCCAGATCGCGCTGGCGGCACAACCGCCCGCCGGGCGCCACCAGGTCGTTGATGCTCTGATAGCCGCCCAGGGCCGTCTGGATCGCCAGCTGCCCCGGCGTGTTGGCGCACAGCCGCATCGAGGCCAGCATGTTCAGCCCCTCGATGTAGTCCCTGGCGCGGCGCTTGTCGCCGGAGACGATCATCCACCCCGCGCGGTAGCCGCACGAGCGGTAGTTCTTGCTCAGGCCGTTGAACGTGACGAACAGGATGTCGTCCGCCAGCGACGCGATCGAGGTGTGGACGTTGCCGTCGTAGAGCACCTTGTCGTAGATCTCGTCGGCGAAGACGATCAGCCCGTGCTTGCGCGCCAGCTCGACGATGGCCTGCAGCACCTCCACCGGGTACAGCGCGCCGGTGGGGTTGTTGGGGTTGATGACGACGATGCCCTTGGTGCGCGGCGTGATCTTGCGCGCCATGTCGTCCAGGTCCGGGATCCAGCCATTGGCCTCGTCGCACAGGTAGTGCACCGGCGTGCCGCCCGACAGCGATACGGAGGCCGTCCACAGCGGATAGTCCGGCGCCGGCACCAGGATCTCGTCGCCGGCGTTGAGCAGCGCGTTCATGCTCATGGTGATGAGCTCGCTGGCGCCGTTGCCCAAGTAGACGTCGTCCACCGTCACGCCGGCGATGCGCTTTTCCTGCGTGTAGTGCACGATGGCCTTGCGCGGCGCGAACAGCCCCTTGCTGTCCGTGTAGCCGGCCGCCTGCGGCAGGTTGCGGATCATGTCCTGCACGATCTCGTCCGGCGGCTCCAGCCCGAACACCGCCAGGTTGCCGATGTTGAGCTTGATGATCTTGTGCCCGTCCTCCTCCATCTGGCGGGCCTTCTCGAGCACGGGTCCGCGGATGTCGTAGCAGACGTTGGTCAGTTTGGCGGACTTGTGGATGACGGTAGAGGACATGGCGCGTGGGTCGGGGCCGGGGCGGCGCACGCACCGCTCCGACAGGGGTGGAGCCTATAATTTCACCACAGTTTGCCGGCGATTCCCGGCCGGCTGCGCCCGCCATGAAGTTTCAGCCCGACCGCATCGACACCCTGTCCATACAGGCCCACGGCCCCGGCTGGGTGATGGTCGGCGGCCAGCGGTACGACAGCAGCATCGTCGTCAGCGCCAGCGGCCGACTGCAGGCGTGGGACTGCCGCCGCCACGCCGAACTGACGGCCCAGCACTTCGACCAGTTGGCCGCCGATGCGCCGGAGGTCGTCCTCTTTGGCAGCGGGCAGCGGCTGCGGTTCGTGCCGCCGTCCCTGCTGCGGGGCCTGATCGAACGCGGCATCGGCGTGGAGACCATGGACACCATGGCCGCGGCCCGCACCTACAACATCCTGGCCGGTGAAGGCCGGCGGGTGGTGGCCGCGCTGCTCATCGAGGCCGCCGACGCGGCCTGAGGCCCTGCGCAAATGCGCTAAAATATCAAGATGTTCGGCGGTTCTTCCCGGACCAATTCGACCATCCAAACACGCAGGGGATTTGCTCCATGGCCGTCGTCGTCAACAAACCGATTCCCGAGTTCGAAGCCCAAGCGACCGGCGGCATCAAAGTCACCCACCAATCCCACCTCGGCCAGACGCTGATCCTGTACTTCTACCCCAAGGACCACACCCCCGGCTGCACGACCGAGGCCATGCAGTTCCGGGACCAGTACCAGGAGTTCATCGGCGCGGGGGCGCAGGTGTTCGGCGTCTCGCGCGACAATCTCAAGTCGCACGAGGACTTCAAGGCCAAACTGGAGTTGCCGTTCGAGCTGATCGCCGACACCGAAGAAAAGATGTGCCACATGTTCGGCGTCGTCAAGAACAAGATCATGTACGGCAAGAAGGTCAAGGGCATCGAGCGCAGCACCTTCCTGATCAGCCCCGAAGGCATCCTGCTGCAGGAGTGGCGCGGCATCAAAGTGCCGGGCCACGTGGACGAAGTCCTCAAGGCCGTGAAGATGCTCAAAAAAGTGGCTTGAAGCCCACACGCCGGGCGCCCTGCCCACCCCGCCGACCAGCCGCCCCATGGGCGGCTGCGGTTTTTCTGGCATGATGATTTCATGCCACTGCCCCCGCCCCCCAGCCGCAAGGCCGATCGCGTCGATCTCAAAAAATCCCCCCCCCCCACTCCGCCCCACCCGCCCGACCCCACGGCGGACACCGTTCCCCCACCCGCCCCCCCCCCCCCCCCCCCCCCGCCCCCCGCCGCCCCCCTCCCCCCCCCCCCCCCCCCCCGCCCCCCCGCGCCCCCCCGCCACGCACACGCGCCGCCCCCCGCCCCCCCC
>NZ_LZDH01000004.1:0-1942 GCF_001675355.1 Tepidimonas fonticaldi
CATAATCATCCGGGACATGACAGATAGGAAACCCACAATCCCCCTCCCGATTGACCTACCCCCCAGACGGGGTTAAACTCTGTGCCAGCTCATCTACCACGTGTAGAAGGAGTATCCGAAGCCCTTGCACAGCAATGTGCCGGGGCTTCAGTCTTTCTGGGCTGCGCGCCATGCATCCCGCTCCTTTATGAACTTCCTGATCGTGTGCGCCCGCAGGCAGTAAGCTGTCTTCAGCAGATAGAACCTCGGCCCCTGCGCGGTCTGGCGCTTGGCCAGCACCACGGCGAAGTCATGCTGTTCCGCCCAGATGACGACGTGGGTTTCCCTCCCGCGTTCGTTCTCCCACCATGAAAAGCCGGGCGCCCCTGCATCCGCATTCTGGATGCACCACGCCACCCAGCGCACCCTCTCGCAACGACTCAGATCCGGAATGCGGTCGTCCTCGTTGCGGTTGCGCTGATCTGGTGCCTCGGAAATCAGGTGCCAGAAACCATATCCCTTGTGCTTGGTCTCGGGTCTGAACCGCACCTTGACCGGGCTACCACAGAACGTCAGGCCAGCGTGTGCCACGGTCTCCAGGTAGATGGCGTAGATCGCGTCCTCATACGCCTGCCAGCCGGCAAAGTCGCTCAAGGGGATCAAGGGAGGGGGCAACGTCAAGACTGCGCCCTCCAGACGAGCAGGTTGAATTTTTCCGCCCGCCACAGGGAGCTTTGCTCCAGGCTCAGCCCACTGCGATGCCGGATATGCGCCACCAGTGCCTGCTTGGCCGGGCTGCCATGCCGACCCCGATGCACGTACGACAACGCCCCGATCAACAAATCCGCCAGTTGCAGCAGCGGCACGTCATGGGACTGCACCTGTTCGATCGACTCGATGATGCTGCGATCAAAGTCGTAATTGGCATTGCACAGCACATCGTGCAGCTTGGCCACCTTGCGACGTCCCTGCGTGTCCTTGATGTCTAGAAAGATCCGATAGTGCTTTTCCGGATCGATCAACCGGTTGAGCAGCGTGTACCACTGCTTGTAATAAAAATCATTGTGGCTTTGAGCAAAGCGCCCGTGATCCAGCAACTGCTTGTCCGGCACCACCAGGCCACGAAAACGCAGCAGAGGTTCGTCGAAAAACAAGTCCAATAACGCCTGATAGAACGACAGCTTGCCCGGCGAAACCTTGACCCACTTGATCTCGAATCCGGGCGGCAAACCGTACTGAGCTTTCAGCGCCTTGACCTTTCGTGACAAGGACTTTTGCCGCTCCGCCGGGCACCACAAGGCCCCCAGCACCATCGCCTTCATGCCATCGTTTTCCAGATGGCAAGACTCGTCGCAATAGATGTGAACGGTCTCGGTCATGAGCCACGCCCCTTGAGGAAGTCTTCGGCATCGGCGATGCGCAACTCGCCAGAGATAAGCTTGGGTAGCAGGGTGTCGCGGAGTTGGGCGAGGGTGCGGGATTGCTGAGAATTGCGCACGAACTGTTCGAAAAGCGGAGCAATGACCGCGTCAAACTCTTGCATGCTCTTCAGTGGCGCGACGGCAACCCGGGCGTCAGTAAGATGCTTTCGCTGAATATGGCCCATCGTTGTCGCCTTGCCGGCAGCGATTGCACGAAATGCCGGCAAGTGATGTCGCGTTGCGAAGAAGTAGAACCACTTCGGGACCTTGTCTGACGTCACCTTGAACAGGTGCTGATTCAAGGCTCCTGGGCCGCCATTCCATACCTCGACTTCCAGCGAGCCAGACCACGAAAACAGCACATCCCCATCGGTGACGATATATTCAGGCTTGATTCGTGCACTCGCACGATCTGCGCCATTTGTGTTTCCCGCGCGTAGTTGTGCGATTTTGATGACTGGCAAGAACTCTTCTTCGCTTTCAGGGGGGAATTTTTGAAGAGCAAGGCCGTTGAGATAGTTGTCATGTCCCGGATGATTATG
>NZ_LZDH01000005.1:0-58669 GCF_001675355.1 Tepidimonas fonticaldi
GGTGGCGGCGAGGGCGGCACCAATGAGCGTGACGATGGGTTTCATGGTGTGGTCGCTGTGTGGGCGCGTGAAAGTGCGGGCCGGGGCCGGCCCCGACGCATCGGAATAACCGCCAGATTCTACAATGGCCCCGAAACCGCCCTGTATGACGACGCCCACCCCCTCCCCCACGGCCACAACCACGGCAGCAGCCCAGGCGCGCGCCTGGCTGCACACGGCCCGCTTTCTGACCGAAGCGCCGCAACTGCAGCACCTGCCCCCCCTGGCCGCGCCCGAGATCGCTTTCGTCGGCCGCTCCAACGCCGGCAAATCCACCTGCATCAACACCCTCGCGCAGCAGCGGCAACTGGCCTTCGCATCCAAGATGCCGGGCCGCACGCAAAGCATCGTGCTGTTCGCCCTGGGCAAGCAGGGCGCCACCGACGCGGTGCTGGCGGACCTGCCCGGCTACGGCTACGCCGCCGTGCCCCAGGCCGCCAAGCGTCGCTGGCAGCAGGTCATGGCCAACTACCTGGTCAGCCGGCCCAATCTGCGCGCGGTGGTGATGCTGTGCGACGCGCGGCTGGGCCTGACGGAGCTGGACGAGGCGCTGCTGGACATCATCCGCCCGCGCGTCGAGCAGGGGCTGGACTTTTTGGTGCTGCTGACCAAGGCGGACAAGCTCTCGCGGCAGGAACAGGCCAAGGCGCTGTCGATTGCGCGACTGCAGACCGCCGGGGGCGATGCGATGCTGTTCTCCGCCCTCAAGCGCCAGGGCGTGGACGAGGTGGCCCTGCGGCTGTGGGACTGGTCGCATCCCGCGGCCGCGGCCTCGCCCACCTGATCCCCGGCGCGGCAGGGCCCACCCCGGAGCCCGCGCCCATGATCGAAACCTTCTCGCTCCCGCTGCCGCACGGCATCACCCTGAGCGTGCGCGCCGCCGGCCAGCCCGGCCGGCCCGTGCTGCTGTTTTTGCACGGCTTCCCGGAAGCCGCCTTCGTCTGGGACGAGGCGCTGGTGCGGTTTGCCGCGCCGGAGCACGGCGGCTGGCGCTGCATCGCGCCCCATCTGCGCGGCTACGAGCGCTCCAGCGCCCCGGCTGCGGCCCAGGCCTACCGGGCACGCCACCTGATGCAGGACATCGCCGCGCTGATCGACGCCGTCACCGCTGCGGGCCCCACCCCCGGCCGCGTCGCCGCGGTGATCGCCCACGACTGGGGTGGCGCCGTGGCGTGGAACCTGGCCGCGCTGCAACCGCAGCGGCTGCAACGGCTGATCATCCTGAACTCGCCCCATCCGGGTGCGTTCTGGCGCGACCTGCGCCGCTCCCCCGCGCAACAGGCCGCCAGCGCCTACATGAACTTTCTGGTCCGGCCCGACGCGGCGCAACGCCTGTCGGCCAACGGCTATGCCCGGCTGTGGGCGTTCTTTCGGGGCATGTCGGACACCTCGGCCTGGCTGACGCCAGCCCTGCAGGCGCAGTACGAGGCCGTGTGGGCGATGGGGCTGCAAGGCGGGCTGAACTACTACGTCGCCTCGCCGCTGCGCCCACCCACCGCGGACGACCTCGGCGCGGCGGGGGTGGAGCTGCCCGACGAGCTGCTGCGCGTGCGGGTGCCGACGCGGGTCATCTGGGGCCTGCAGGACCAGGCCCTGCTGCCCGGCCTGCTGGACGGGCTGAGCGACTGGGTGCCGGACCTGCACGTCGAACGGCTGCCGCAGGCCTCGCACTGGCTGCTGCACGAGCAGCCGGCGCAGGTGCTGGCGTTGATCGGCGGGTTTCTGCCCTCACCCGAGGGCGCGGGGTGATTCGCGGGGTGATTTGTAGCGCGCGTAGCCCCACAGGTACTGCTCGGGGCAGCGGCGGATCAGCAACTCCATCGCCCGGTTGATCTGGGCCGCCGCCTGCGCCGGGTCGGTGGCCAGTGGCTCGTCCATCGCCTGCGCCCACGGCTGCACATGCACCACATAGCCGCGGCCCCACGGCAGCCGTTGCCCCCACGCCAGCAGCACCTGCACCCCGGGCTGCTGCGCCAGCCGCGCCGCCAGCGTCATGGTGTACGCCGGCCGGCCAAAAAACGGCGCCCACACGCCCAGCCCCTGCGGCGGCACCTGATCGGGCAGCAGGCCCACGGCCTCGCCACGGCGCAGGGCCTGCATGAGCTGCCGCACCCCGGCCAGCGTCGTGGGTGCCGCGGCCATGCCCGGGCGCTGCCGCGCCTGTTGCAGCAGTGCATCCAACGCCGCGTGGCGTGACGGCCGGTACAGCACGGTGATCGGCGCGGCGTGCGGCACGCCAAACCGCTCGGCATAGGCGCGCGGCGTGACCTCGAAGCACCCCAGGTGCGGCGTCAGAAACAGCACGCCGCGCCGCTGGGCCAGCGCCGCCTCGATGTGCGCCGCCCCCTCCCAACCGACGGGCACGGGCGGCCCAAACCACAGGCGCGGCAGCTCCGCCACCTGCTGCCCGGCCGCCCCGATCGACGCCCAGCGCGCCCGTCCACTCAAGCCGGCCTGCCGGGTGTGCGCCCGCCACCGGCGTCGGTAGGTGGGCGACGCCAACCACACCCCCCAGCCCGCGCACCAGCCCAGGACGTGCAGGGCCAGGAGGGGCCAGCGGGATAGCACCGCGAACCAGACCCTCACGGCACCACCCCCCACAGGCTGGACAGCGGCACGGCCCACAGGCCATCCCCCATGGGCAGGGTTTCGGCCCCGTCATAAAGCAGCACGCCCATCCGAAACCGCTCCCCTGCCACCGTCCGCAGCTTGGTCAAGCCGCGCCAATCCCGCTCGCCCACGGTCGCCGCCGCCTTCACCTCCACGCCCACGACGTGGCCGGCGGCATCCTCGATCACCACATCCACTTCGACCTTGTCCGCGTCCCGGTAATACAGCAGCCGGTATTGCCCCTGCGCCACGCTGGCCAGCTTGAGCAATTCGGCAAAGACAAAGGTTTCCAGCACATGTCCGTAAGGGATCCGGTCCCGCTGCGCCGCTTCCGGGGTCAGGTCCAGCAGCGCGGCCAGCAGGCCCGCGTCCGTGAACTGGAGCTTCGGCGTCTTGACGATCCGGCTCAGGCCATTGCGCGACCAGACATCCACCCGCCGCAGGAGGTAGAGTTGCTCGAACACACCCAGGTAACGGGCCGCCGTCTTGCCATCAAGGCCCACCTCCGCGCCCAGGCGGGTGTGGTTGCACATTTGCCCCGCCATCTGCGCCAGCGCCCGCAAAAAGCGGGGCAGCTGGTCCAGCTTGTCGATGCTGGCCACCTCGCGCACGTCGCGCTGCAGGATGGCCTGCAAATACTGCCGCGCCCATGCCGCGCGCCGGCGCGGTGTGACACGCGCCACCGCTTCCGGATACCCACCCCGCAGCACGCGCTCGGTCAAGTCCGCCCCCAGCGCCAGCCGGTCGGCCCGCAGCAGGCGACCGGCAAACACCTGGTCGATCCAGTTGTCGGTACGTCGCTCAATCTCCCCCTGCGCCAGCGGCAGCAGATGCAGGGTCTCCATACGGCCGGCGAGCGAATCCGCCACCGTGGGCAGCGCCATCAGGTTGGCAGACCCTGTCAGCACGAACCGGCTAGCAGCACCACCGGCGTGTCTTGCATGGCCTCGATCAGGCGCGGCTCTACCCAACGAGGGTACAAAGCGGGCGGAAACATCGGGCGATGATATCGTAAAGATCGGATTGAATGGCCGAAAATTCCGGAATCGATGCGCATGGATTCCGGAGATTGCACCCGGCCCTCTACCCCCATACCCCGCCCGGATTCCCCGGCGCAGGCCGGCTTCGGCTACACTTCGCCCCATCGCCGAGTTACCGAACTACTTGCGGGCGATTCACAAATGCCGCTAAAGCGTTCGCCAACACGCCCGTTTGGGGCCGGCGAAACGCCGGCAACCCATCGACAGGAGTGTATAGCCATGGCGAACGACTTCCTCTTCACCAGCGAATCGGTGTCCGAAGGCCACCCGGACAAGGTGGCCGACCAGATCTCGGACGCCATCCTGGATGCGATTTTCGAGCAGGACCCGCGCAGCCGCGTGGCGGCCGAGACGCTGTGCAACACGGGGCTCGTCGTGCTGGCCGGCGAGATCACCACCAACGCGCACGTGGACTACATCCAGGTCGCGCGCGACACCATCAAGCGCATCGGCTACGACAACACCGAGTACGGCATCGACTACAAGGGCTGCGCCGTGCTCGTGGCCTACGACAAGCAGAGCAACGACATCGCCCAGGGCGTTGACCACGCGTCCGATGACTATCTCAACACGGGCGCCGGCGACCAGGGACTGATGTTCGGATATGCCTGCGACGAAACGCCCGAACTGATGCCGGCGCCGATCTACTACGCGCACCGCATCGTCGAGCGCCAGGCGCAGCTGCGCAAGGACGGCCGCCTGCCCTTCTTGCGGCCCGACGCCAAAAGCCAAATCACCATGCGCTACGTGGACGGGCGCCCGCACAGCATCGACACCGTGGTGCTGTCCAGCCAACACAGCCCCGAGATGAGCGACGGCAAACACATGAAGCCCGCCTTCATCGAGGCGTGCATCGAAGAAATCATCAAACCGGTGCTGCCCAAGGAGTGGCTGCACAACACCCGCTACCTCATCAACCCCACCGGGCGCTTCGTCATCGGCGGCCCGCAGGGCGACTGCGGCCTCACCGGTCGCAAAATCATCGTCGACACCTACGGCGGCGCCTGCCCGCACGGCGGCGGCGCCTTCAGCGGCAAGGACCCGACCAAGGTCGACCGCTCCGCCGCCTACGCCGCGCGCTATGTGGCCAAGAACATCGTCGCCGCGGGGCTGGCGCGCCAGTGCCAGATCCAGGTCAGCTACGCCATCGGCGTGGCGCGGCCGATCAACGTCACCGTCTACACCGAGGGCACGGGCGTCATCCCGGACGAGCAGATCGCTCGCATTGTCAACGAGGTGTTCGACCTGCGGCCCAAGGGCATCATCCAGATGCTGGACCTGCTGCGCCCGATCTACGGCAAGACCGCCGCCTACGGCCACTTCGGCCGCGACGAGCCGGAGTTCACCTGGGAGCGCACGGACAAGGTGGCGGTGTTGCGGGATTTGGCGGGGGTGCGGGGCTGAATCAGAACGGGCGCTGATAGCGAACCGCCCATTCGGCGCCCGCCCCTCCCGCGGCCACCCCCGCGGCGGCGGAGACCGTTGCCCCCTTGCCCAACGGCGCCCACCAGACCGCTTCCAGGCGCCACGGGGCCGCAGCGGCCCCACCGCGCAGGGGCAGGGTCAGCGGCGCAAAACGCGGCTGGCCCGTCGCCCAGTCCACCCCGGTGGGCAGGTTCACGGTCGCCTGCCCCCGCCGCAGCGACAGCGGCTGGCTCACGGCCAGCACCAAGCGGTCATACGGCAATCCAACATTCCGGGCCTGCCACCCCAAAGCCACGCTCTGCAGCGCCATCCGCGCGCTGCCTTGCCAAGCGGGCAGGGTCTGCTGGGCGCGCGTCGCACTCCAGGCTGCCATCCACTCGCCGGCTGCCGTCTGGCGGGACAGTGCGGCACCCCACTGGGTCGTTCGGCCCTGGCCATCGGCCCACCACCGGCGGTCCGATGCCGTGGCATGCGCGGCCAGACACCACAGCCCGCCGTGGTACGCCAACGCCAACTGCCGATCCACCTGTGCCCCGCCCAGGGCCGCGCTGCTGGAAACCTGCGCCAGCGACCACGCCCACGGCCCCGTGCGGTAGCGCCCCTCCACCCCACGGGCGCTGGGGTCCTGTGTCAGACCGCCGTGGGCCACCTGGGCCCAACCCGGCAGATACCGAGCCAACGACGCCTCGTCGCCTTCGGCCAACGGTGGGCCGCCCTGCCACCATGCCAAAGACCATGCCCCCGCCCCGGCGCGCCATCCGCCCTGCCAGCGCGGCCGGCCCTGTGCATCCACCTGCCACGCTCCGGTCACCTGCAGTCCATTGGACTCGCCGCTCGCCGCGGCGGATAGCGCTCCCAGCGGCAAACTCAAGCCCGCCCGGCGGTCGGCAGACGCCACCAACCGCCCCAAAGGCACGGCAAAATGGCGGCGGTAGCGGTCGAACACCATCACCGGCACATCCTGCGCCTGCAAGGCGCGCGCCAACGCCCCGTCAGCCACCAACGCGGCGGGTTGCCACCCCCCGTCCCCGCGGGGCAGCAGCGTCCCCCCCACGGGCTCGAGGGCGGCTTCCAAATCCAACAGCCCCCGCCCGTACACCTCATCAGGGCCCGGTGCGCCCAAATCGCGCGCCGTGTCCAACAGAATACCCGCCACCTCGGGTGCTTTCAGATACAGCCACAAGCCCCACACCGTCGCAGCCGCCCCCGCCACGATCGGCGTGGAAAAGCTGGTTCCGCTGGCATAGGCCAGCCCCTGCGCCGACGGCGGCAACAATGTCGGGGGCACCGTGGTCAACAAATCGACACCCGGCGCCACCAAGTAGTGCTCACGTGCCGGGCCGGCGCGGTTGCTCCACTCCGGCATGGCCCCCGTCGCGTCCACCGCCCCGACCGCGATCACATGGCCGCCGGCCTGCGGCGCGTATGCCGCCGGCCAGTCGGGCGACGGCCTGCCATCGTTACCCGCCGCGGCAATCAACAGCACGCCCTGCCGGCGCACGGTGTCCACGATGTCCGCCAACGGGGCCGAGGGGGCCGCTGCGGCCAGGCTCAAGTTCACGATGCGGGGTACCGCCTGCCCGGTGGGAGTGGCCACCGGTTGCTCGAGCACGGTGCGCACCGCGCGGCTCACCGTTCTGGGGTCGGTGCCGCTCGGCATGTTGGGAGAAGTCACCCGGACGGGCAGAACCAGCGACTGCGGCGCCACCCCGACCATGGACGGCCACCGGTCCGATCCGCGCGCGGCCACCAAACCCGCCACTGCCGTACCGTGACCATCCAGGTCGATACGGCCGTCCCCCGCATACCCCGGCGCGGTGTCACCCGTGACATCCACGCCCGGCAACACGGCCCCCGACAGCAGGGGGTGGCCTCCCACCCCGCCATCCACCACGGCCACCACCACGCCCTGCCCCTGGGCACCCACCGCATGGGCATAGCGGTAGCCGGTCAAATCCAACGCGGGGTTGGCGTCATAGGACGGCCCGCTGGGCAACACGACCGGCGGGTAAGCATAGCCATCGTCCGGCTGCGTCAAAGCACTGCTGCCCCCGCCGCCGCACGCGGCGAGCGCCATCGCCAAGCCACACAGGCCAACCCAAACCCGCCACCGCGTCATGTCTTATCCCCCACCCGTCGGCGCAACCACCCCGGCACGCGAAAGCGAACCAGCCGCGCATAGACCCACACATAGGCCACCACAAAGCCCAACGCGCTGGCCACCAGCCACCTTTCGTCGTGCCAGAACAGCACGGCCGGCACGATGCCCAGGGACGCCAACCCCCACAGGTAAGGCGAGGTCGCCGAATTGCGCGCCGTCACGTCGCGCGCCGCCTCGTGACCGGCCGCCCAGCGCACCAGCCGCCGATAGACCAGCATGTGCAGGTGCAGCCCGTCGGGCACGCCCGGCGACATCCCGCGCAAGAAGCGCTTGCGGTAGATGGAAAACAGCGTCTCGGTGATCGGGTAGGCGCACACCAGCAGGCAAAACCACGGCGACAGCTGCGGGTGCCGCACCACCAGCAGCACCGCCACCTCCGCGAGCAGAAAGCCCACCAGATACGCCCCGCCATCCCCCAGAAAGATCAGCCCGCGCGGGTAGTTCCAGACGAAAAACCCCGCCAGCGCCCCGATCATCGCCAAGCACACCTGAACGATGAAGCTATCGCCCAAGACCCACGCCACGTAGCCGAAGGCCATGAACATCAACATGGACGTCGCCGCCGCCAGGCCGTTGAAGCCGTCGATGATGTTGACCGCGTTGGCCACCCCGGCCACGGCCACCAGCGTCACCGCCCAGGCCAACAGCGGCCACAGCGCCAAGAGCGCATCCACCCCGGGCACCCCCAGCCGCGGCAGCACCGCCCCCAGGCCCCACGCCCCCACGGCCGCCGCGGCCATCGTGGCCAGCAGCCGCGCCGCCACGCCCACGCGCTTGGTCACGTCCTCTGCGAGTCCCGCGCCAAAAGCTGGCAGCGCGGCGATGAGTAACCATGCCATCTCGACGCCAATCAAGCCACGCCAAGCGCTCCAGCCAAGCGCCCCCCCCAACCCCGCGATGATCCCCAGCCCGCCAATGCGGGGGATGGCGCCGCGATGAAATTTCTGTACGCCATCGATGACGTCCGAACTCAAATGCACATGCCAATGATTGGATCGAATGATGGCCATTACCACGATGAACGACAGCAACCACGCCACAACCAACGTCTGCATCAAACCCCCTGTGCGCTACGGGTAGCGGTCAGCCTGTTCGACCAACCCAAAGCCGCGATCAGAATCAACAACATCAAGAAAGGAAAACGATAGCGGTACAGCGCCCCGACATTGGGCGAAGAATAGACATAGAACAAAATACCCCCTATACCGATCACACTGAGCGCCGCCACACCCCATGTATTGGTGACCGGCCGAAACGCCCATATCAAACCCATCAACAGAACATAAAACCCCAGCATTTCAACGCCACCCAAAAGCCGCTTGACCTGCCCCCCAGGAGACGAGGCCTCCCCAAGCCAATGGGTCGGGAAAGGCGCCAGCAAGCCAATCTGCAATGCCCTTGGCAAATAACGGACCGCTTCACCATAGTTGGTCAAAAGGCGATCGTGGTCGATGTTCGCAGCTTGACCCGGGTGGTGCCGGATGAAGTGGTGCCGGTAGCAAAAAATGGCGGCCGCTGCTCCACCGATTGCGGGTATCGTGACCTCCGGCTGCCACGTCGCGCAGGCAGGCGCAGCAGGCGCAGCAGGCGCAGCAGGCGCAGTGAGTTTTTCAGCGGTGCCATAGGTTCCCATCATGACCGTCAAGACCAAGACGGGTCCGGCAGCCGCAGCCCAACGTCGGACCGCGGCAGCGGAAATGGCCGCGCCAATCCCGATCAAGAAACCCGTCATCAGCAGCAGTTGCGCTTGGTAAGGCCGTACCCACCATACGAGCAACACCCCTGCGACGGATGCCATCGCGGCATGGAACCAAAAGCGGGCCTTAGGCGTTTTGTCCGTCAACACCATGACCCACCCCCATGCAATCAGCAGCACGCCGGGCAACGACAGAATGTCTTTGTGAATTTGCCCGAAAATCAATAGCGAAGAGGGAACAACAAAAGGCAGCACCACCAGCCAGAGCAGGCGTTCGTTTACACCGATGCGCCTGGCGACATCCACGGCCGCCCAGATGGCAACTCCGTATAGCAAGCCCTGTAGCGGCAAAAGCACCCAAGGCTCAGAAAGTCCGGTAACCGCATAAACGGCCGCCGCCATACTCGCGGGCGCCTGCCCTTCGAAACGCAGCTCCCAGGCACTCCAGCCCGCGTTTTCGATGGCGGCGGCCAGTCGCAAAGCCTGCTCCTGAAATTGAATCCAGTCGCCCCCGGCCAGCAAACCATGGCCGGCATGCCATGGCGTGGCGGGGATGACCCAGATTTGCAGCACCAATCCCGTCAGCAGGACCCACAACCAGCCCCCGATGATGAGGGTCTTGTTCTCAAACAACCTTCGCACGAAACACGCCTCCCTGTTTCTTGTCACCCCAAACCCATCGTTTTCAGCAGGATGGCATTCGCCTGCCGCACGTCAAATCGCTCTTCGGCGAGCCGCCGGCTCTCCTGCCCCATGCGCTCCACCAGCTCCGGCTCCTCGATGAAGCGCAGCATCGCGCGCTGCAGCGCCTCCACGTCCCGCGGCGGCACCAGAAAGCCGTTTACGCCTTCCACCACCGTCTCGCGGCACCCCGGGGCATCGGTGGTGATGACGGGCCGGCCCATCGCCATCGCCTCCTGCGTGCTGCGCGGCACGCCTTCCCGGTACGACGAGGGCAACACGAACACGCTGGTCTGCGCCAGCCACGGCTTGACGTCCACCGCGCCGGGCCACTCCACCGTGCCGTTGTCCAGCCATGGCCGCAGGTCGGCCTCCCGCAGGCCACCGGGATTGTCGTCCAACGGGCCGAGCACCCAGAAGCGTGTCGCCGGATGCCGCGCCTTGACCCGCCGCGCCGCCTGCAGAAACTCCAGCACGCCCTTCTCTCGCAACAGGCGCGCCACCAGCGTGAAGGTCATCGGATGCGTGTGCGGCGGGTGCATGGGCCAGTCCTCGAGGGGCACGCCGATGCCCCCCAACAGCACCGTCTTCGACCCTGTCAGACCACACTCGCGCTGCAGGTCACGCGCGTCGTCCGGGTTCAGCACCACCACGCGGTGCGCGGCGGCAAAGGCCATGCGATACAGCGTCGTCAGCACGGCACCGATGAGGCGCTGTTTGGGTGTCCGCCGACCCTCTGCCCCATCGGTAAAGGCGTAGCCCAACCCCTCCACCATTGCCACCCGCCGCGGCACGCCCGCCACAGCCGCCGCCAGCATGCCCCACACATTCGTTTTGGCGGCATAGGTGAACACCGCTTGCGGACGCTCGCGGCGCAGATGGCGCAGAAGCGCCATGAAGGTTCGCAGATCCTGCACCGGGTTCAAGCCCGTGCGCGCCAAGGGGAATGATGCTGCCCTTACGCCCATCGCCTGCAGGCGCTGTCGCTGCGCTGCCGTCCAGTCCGGCGCCAGCACCTCCACGCGCCAGCCCGCCGCCACCAGGTCCGCCAACAGCGGGGCGCGGAAATTGAGCGTGGCCTGCGCCGCGTGTCCAATCAGCACGATATGGCCCTGGCCAGCGCTGGCAGGCCCGGCGTAGCACGTGGCTTTTGACGAATTCAACGCACTCCCTCCCCAGCATGCCGGCGCCATGCCTCCCACATCAATACATCCCACAAATGGTATTGCCAGTTGCGCCGGCCGTATAGGCGCTCCTCTCGCAGCCGGTGCCCCAGCGCCAGCCCCGCGGCCTCATCCACCCACACCCTGGCATCGTCCGGCCCGCGGTGCGTCAGCGTGTCGGCCATGCGCCGCACGGTGGCCGCCGCTTCGTCGGGTGGGCAGCCCTCGGGGTGCCAGAAGCCGGTCAGGCCGCACATGGGCCGCTCTCCTGACCAGATGGTTCGGCGGGGTTCGTCCGCTCGTAGAGCACCTGCCCCACCCGCTCGATGTGTTCGCGCAGCGCCGCGTGATCGACCGCCGCCAGCCAGCACAGGTCCACCTGGTACGGAATCGACGACTCTTCGAAGCGGCGATGCAAACGCGCGAGCGCATCCACATCCAAGCCCGCGCCGACCAAGGCCACATCAATGTCCGAGCCCGCGCGATGCGTGCCCTTGGCGCGTGACCCAAAAAGAATCGCTTTCTCGACCCTGGGCTCCTGCGCCAAAATGGCACGAACCCTGGCCAACACCGTGTCCGACAACCCCCAGGACGCCCCGCTCATGCCAGCTCCGACATGCGGCGCTGCAGCTCGACAAACGCCGGGTGATACCGTTCCAGCACCGATTGCGCCACCGCCTGGGCTAAAGACTCGTTGTACGTGTGACTGGAAAGATTGCGCTTGTCGATCATGTCCAGCCACAGCTCCCCATCCTCGATGAGGCCACGCTTGAACGCCTCGCGCACCGTGCTGCGTGAACCGACCAAACCCTGGATGCCCTCGTATTCGAGGTAATCCTTGAGCACGTTCCAGGCCAGCTCGTGCGTGAACTCGAAGCCCTGGATCAATCCCTGCCGCTCCAGCTCCGACAACGGGCGGGCCCGCGCAAGCTCGACGGCGGAGGTCAGCTGGCGCAAAGCGCGCGTGTAATTGTCCAACCGCTGCTTCCAGCGGACGTCCCTATTCATGGCATCTTTCTCCAGTCCCGCGCTTCCAGCCAGACGGTGCGGTAGCGCTGCACCATCGCGCTGACGGCAAACTGCTGCTCGATGCGCGCACGGCAGTCCGCCTGCCGCCGCGCCCACGCGGCGCGATCGGCCCAAGCCGCCAGTGCCGCTTCGATGGCGGCGGCCAACGCCGCCGGATCGCGTGGCGGCACCACCCAGCCCGTCTGGCCGACGATCTGTGCCGCATCGCCCACGTCCGTGGTCACGCAAGGGGTTGCGCACGCCATCGCTTCGGCCAGCACGTTGGGGAAAGCCTCCGCGGATGAGGACAGCACATGAACGTCCAGCGCGTTCATCACCGCCGGGATGTCGGTCATCGGCCCCAGCAGCCGCACCCAGTCATCCAGGCCCTGGGCGGCCAGGCCTGCCCCGAGCTGGGCGTTGCCTTCATCCACCCCGGTGCCAATCAACACGGCCCGAAACGCGACCCCGCGCTGGCGCAATGCGCCGAGGGCGGCCAGCAGATTGGCGTGGTCTTTTTGCGGATCGAAGCGGGCCACCATGCCGATCAGGGGCACGCCCTCTGGCATCCCCCAGGCGGCCCGCTGGCGCAGGCGCGCCTGCGCATCCGGCCGAAAGCGCGTCAGGTCGTAACCGTTGGGGATGACCACCATGCGCGCTGCGTCGTAGCCCAGCACCGCGTGCACCCGCACCGCCGCTTCAGCGCACGCCACGATGCGCGCCGGCACCCGGCGTGAAAGCCCGGCGCAAGCGCGCGCGACCCACATCGTGGCGCGGCTGGAGCGGCCCGGCTCCAGCGTGGTGTGGTGGATGCCCCACACCACTGGCACCCCGGCCAGCCGCCCCACCACGCCGCCCAAAAGGTCGGCGTGGTACATCCAGGTCTGGATGACGTCCGGCCGCGCCTGCCGCACCGCGTGCCACAGGCCGCGCACGCCGGCCCACGTCAGCCGCCCGCGTGGCATGTCGAGTACCGTCACCGTCACCCCCGCGTCCGCAAGCAGCGGGCCGTATTTGCCAAGCCCCGTCAGGCTCACGACATGGTGCTCATCCTGCGGATCGTGGCTGATGAGCCGGTACAGCACCGCCTCGGCGCCCCCGTCGGACAGGCTGGTGATGACATGCAACACCCTCATGCCGCGCGCTCTCCCTGTGGATAGGGGGGCAACCCCAGCACCCGCAGGTACGCGTCGATGGCTCGCGCCTGGTCGAAATCCCGCGCGCGCATCCGCACGTCTGGCAGCGCCTGGCGTGGTGTGGTCAGCACCTCCTCCATCGCCTGCGCCAGCGCCAACGCATCGCCCACCGGCACCAGCCGCCCCCAGCGGCCTCCTTCCAGAATCTCGCGCGGGCCGCTGGGGCAATCGGTGCTGACCACGGGCACGCCGCAGGCCATGGCTTCAACGAGCACGCCGGGCAACCCCTCCCAGCGCGACGACAGCACAAAGAGCGCCGCGCGCGCCAGATACGCAAACGGGTTGCGCACGAACCCCGGCATCTGCACCTCATCGGGCCCAAGCCCCAGCGACTGCGCCAGCGCTTCGAGCTCGGGGCGCAGTTCACCTTCGCCCAAGATCATCAGCCGAGCACGATGACGTCCACGCATGGCCGCAAAGGCACGCAGCAGGGTCGGAAAATCCTTCTGCTCCGTCAGGCGCCCAATCGCCACCACCACCGGCCGCGATTCGCCAGCCTGCAGCCACGGGTGCGGCGGTGCCTCTGCCGCCAGCCGCTCGATGCGATCGAGGTCGAACGGGTTGTAGATCGCCTGCACACTGCCCGCGGGGAGATGGGCGAAGCGTTCCAGATCCTGCGCCGCGTCGCGAGACACCGCCACGACGGCGTCGGCCTTGGGGTACAGCTTTGGAACCAGGGCATACACCGCACGTGCAGCCAGCCCTTGAGCCCGAGCGACTTCAGTGCTGAGGTTTATGTGCTCGGACACCACCAAACGACACGGCACCCGGGCGAGTCTGTGTGCCAGCACCGCGACCACATTGGCATGGTTCATCGCCGATAGCAGCGCCACCGGCCGTTCACGCCGCAGGTAGCGCGCCAACGGCCACAGGGCCTTGATGACCCGGCCCGCCGCGAGATCGACAATGCGCACCTGGGGCGACACATCTTGCAGATACGGCCCCTGCGCTGCCGCCAGCACGAGATCAACCCGGTAGCCGCGCGCAGCAAAGCCGTTGGCCAGCGTCACCATGACCCGCTCGGCACCACCGCCGTGGAGGGAGGGCAAGAAGACTGCGATGCGTCCGCTCATACAGTTAAGTCGTCGGCAGCCCAGAGTACGGGATGACTCCCTGACACGCCTGGAAGATGCACCACGCACAGCGGCGTCCATACCCCAGCTTCGCAGCAACGACGAGTCCTATCGACCTTGCCCATTTTCACGCCAGCCACGCCGGAAACCGGCCGCGAAGCCCCAGCTTCATGCGCAACTGCCACTTTGCCCAGCGTGCCCAGTTCTTGACATCAATTGTTGCAAGCGCGGGCACTACCTCCGTTTGCTCCATTCCTTGCTGCAAGCGACGCATCAGTTCCATCGCCCGCGAACGGAAAACCACCCCAGAAAAATCCATCCAGTTAACCATTTTCTGATGGCGATATCTTCGCCAAACACCGGGCTCTCTCAAAAGAGCATTAGCTGCCGCATCTCGCTCGCGCCACAACTCCAAAAAATCATCGACGTGACGCTCGCTCACCGAGTGCATGATCGAGCCTGGCCGGGCGATATATCGGTATGTATATCCTTCAACACCCCTAACCCTTCCTCGACATGATCGGAAAACCCGAAGGTTGAAAATTTGATCCTCACCGTAATTGATTCGGGGGCGATCTAGTCCCGCGCCGACGAGTACACTTTTTCGATAGAGCTTGTTGCAGCACGAATATAGACCGCTCGCATGGGTCCCTGTAAGCAGTTCGATGGCGGCGCGCGTGCTCAGCATGTCCCCTCTTTGAGGACCATAACGGCGCTCTACTCCCATCACATCGACCGCAGCAATACCCGTCACCACGACATCGACATCCTCCCCCGTTCCGGCCCACAGCACCTCGAAGTGATCGGGCGTCAGCTCATCGTCCGCATCCATGAATGTGACCCACTGTCCTCGTGACTGCGCGATGCCGGACAACCGGGCAAGGTAAAGTCCCCGGTTGTCTTGCTTGTGGATACGAAGGCGTGGCTCGACGTCCAGCCACCGGCGCAGCCGCTCAGCGGTGCCATCGGTGCTGCCGTCGTCAACGGCAACGATCTCGAAGTCCGTGAATGTCTGCGCGCGCAGGCTTTCGAGCGCGCGGTCGACGTAGGCTTCGACATTATAGCAGGGCAGCACCAAAGATAATTTAATGCATCCACTCATATTCATATTGGAAAAGGCTTATCGAACAAACCATCTATGAAACCTCTAATTGCGGCCTTTAACCGATTTTTGCTTGCAGCAAATACGAGAAACTTCAAAATGATTGGGATTAGAATTCTCATGGCTTTAATGCTCGCATAAAACGCAGCGAAAAATATATTTATGCCATTAATAATTTTTTTGGCTCGCAAAGTTTTATACAACCAGAAAATGTTTCTGATTAGATAATACACCTTCCAGTCCGAAACGATCGCCGGAGCCGGAAGAAGCCGTTTTACCAGGGCACTGGATGTATAAAGCACTGGAAAACGGGTAGATGCCAAGAATCCATATAAAGTGTCGTCTTCATGTATAAAAAATTTCTCTAGATTGAATGGCATGTCTTGCAACACCTTTCTCGAGATAAGTGAGCCTTCAAAACAGGCCACATTAGTCGAAACAAGGTAATCTACAGCCTCGAATTCGATATTGGTAAAGACCTTACGATAGCGAAGCGGATCAAAGTGCTGATGCCATCTTACTCGTCGCCCGTCAGGGTCGACCCTGGTTGGATGAATAATGCAATCCCTGCATGCATCAGCAAGCAAGCGCTCCAAGCAGTCATGAGTCGGTTCGACATCATCATCCAAAAGCCAAACCCAATTGGGCTGATATTTATTTAACGCCTGCTTAATGCCTACGGAAAACCCACCGGCTCCCCCGATGTTGATGCTCGTGCGCTGATAATCGACCAAGTCATCACAAATAATCCCTCTATTTTTCAGTAACTCAGCAGTTCCATCGGTGCTTGCGTTGTCTATGATGAGTATTTTTTTTAATTTATGCGTTTGATTTTTTAATGCGGATAGGCATTTGATAAGCAGGTCCTTTCTGTTGTATGTAACAACCACGGCGATAACGTTAGCCATACCGTGCTCAGTCATTTGCTATCTCTCCTGCCGCATTGAGCGCGGCCCCTACCACCTGATCCATATTGTAATATCGATACTGCGCAAGCCTTCCTACGAAAGTAACATCTTGCCGTGCTTGCGCAAGCTCCTCGTAGCGCTTGAATAGCAATTCATTCTCCGGCCGAGGGACGGGATAGTAAGGCTCGCCCTCGTCGCAAGGAAATTCACGCACGATCGACGTCCCCCTATGTATTTGACCGGTCAGATGTTTGAACTCGGTGATTCGGGTGTACGCGTGGTCGTTTGGATAATTAACAGTCCCAACACTCTGATACCACTCGGTGTCGGGTAAATGCTGGTGCTCGAAGCGGAGACTCCGATACGGCAAGCGCCCATAGCAGTAGTCAAAAAACGCATCAATAGGGCCTGTGTACACGGTGTGAATGGTTTGCACGTAGCCGCGTACAGCGAAGTAGTCGGTATTCAACTGTACCGTGATGTTTGGATGGTCCAACATACGCCGGAACATGGCCGTGTAGCC
The DNA here is from genome assembly GCF_001675355.1 of Tepidimonas fonticaldi. Taxonomy (NCBI): domain Bacteria; kingdom Pseudomonadati; phylum Pseudomonadota; class Betaproteobacteria; order Burkholderiales; genus Tepidimonas; species Tepidimonas fonticaldi. Next base: position 16,626 of record NZ_LZDH01000005.1, read on the forward strand.
ATCTCGTGGCATGAACTGGTACGTGTCAGTGAAGTAGCGGTCGTCCTCGTTGGTACGTGTAGGGATGCGCGCCGCGACGCCAGCAGAGAGTTCGGATAAATCGAGTCCCCATTGCTTGCGCGTGTAACCACGGAAGAACTTGTCGCACAAATCGCGGCCCACGCTATTGAGGACGACATCTTCACTGGTGCGGATGGGGTCACGTGGCTCGCGGACGCGCTCTAACCATGCGGCAACACCGGCTTCGTCGAGATTCAAGCCGTAGAGACGATTGATCGTCGTGCGGTTGATCGGAATCGGCAATAGCTGACCATCCACACTGGCCAACACTCGATGTTCATAGAAGCGCCAGTCTGTAAAACGCGAAAGCCACTCGATGATTCGCTTAGCGTTGGTATGAAAAATGTGCGGGCCATAAGGATGGATGAGTACGCCCTGGTCGTCGTAAGTATCGTAGGCGTTACCGCCGATATGATTACGCTTGTCAATGACGAGCACTTTCCGACCCGCTTCCGCCAACACTCGGGCACAGACGGAGCCAGCAAAACCGGCTCCAACGATGAGTACGTCTGTTTTCATGACTTTGTAGTGAGAGTGGCCCATCGGTCGGCTTGGAAGTACCCAAGCCGCCATAGCACGATTGCCATCAAAACCGTTACCCAAATCTCTACGATGAGCATGGTTTGCGCGGCACCAACGGCATGAAAATGGGATGCCATGGGAACGATGAGGCCCAGGCTTGCCGCTGCCGCCGATAGCAAGACGGTGTTGAATGCGCGGTTGAGTCCATGCGGCAGCATGATCTGTACGCCCAGAATGTTGGATAGTCCGATCACCAACGGTAAAGGCGCCAACCAGCGCAGCACGTCGGCTGCGGGCAAAAACTCCTCGCCCCCCAACAAAAGAATCAACCAATCAGCGAGCAGCCACAGCGCAGCGCTTGCTGAACCAGCCACCAACAGAACGGCGAATGCGCTGCCGCGAACAAGCGTGTAGGCAGCGTGTCCATTGGTGCTGACCAAATGGCTCATGCGAGGAAACAGCGCCTGAGAGAGTGGTGTGAGCACGCCTTGGGCCGCGCTGCGCAGCTTGTCTGCCAAGTTGAAATAAGCCAATGCCACAGGGCCAGCTATCCAGCCCAAAACGAGCGGAACCAAAGTGGTGTAAAGGCTGATGGCGGCACGAGAGCCAAAGAGCGCGCCACCTTCGCGCAAGGCCCCCAAGGTGTCTGACCAGCTCGGCAGTTGCCAATGGATCAAGGATTGACGCCGCATCCAATACAGTGACAGGACTCCGCCAAGAACGCCGGCACCGCCCTGGATGAGCAACAGCCAGACAGCGTCTTGCGGCTGCTGAATAACGAGAAAAATTGGCACCAAGGCTAGGGCGCGGGGAAGCAGCTGAAGGATCGCAACGACCTGCAGTCTCTCCAGACCCTGCAGGAACCAGATGGGAAACAGCGCAGTGCCGATGACGGTGCTGAAGGCGGCGGCATACAAGGCAGCATCGGGGCGCAGCCGCTCGGCCAGAAGCACCACGATTGCGACCGTAAGCGCCGCCATAACCACGAGTAGCCATTGTGCTGCCCAGGTGGCAGCAAAGATTCGGCTCAGCGCCACGCGGTCTGTGCGCTGCGCAGCGACTTTGCGTGTGGCACTCCACGAAAAGCCATAGTCCACCAACAGCACAAAGTAGGCCGTGGCGACCTGCGCAAACGCGACTTTGCCGTAAGCCTCGGCCCCCAGAACACGGGTGAGATACGGTAGGGTAATCAGCGGCAGCACATAGTTGCTAACCTGGACCAACCCCATCGCCGCGATGTTGTGCCGCAGGCGCGGCTGGGCTTGCGTTGTATTCATTGCGCAGAAGTGAAAAATCCCAACGCATTCCCACACGACCGTTGCCACAAGCATTTCGCGTGCCAGCCCAGCCTCCGCTGTGCCTTGGTGGGGACATCCCAACAGACGGCCGCGTTCTCGGAGAGATGCTCAGCAATGCGTCGGGCCTTGATGTCAACGCCGGTGACCGGAAAGTGTTTGCCAAATTCAACCGCCAGCGGCAGCCCGACGTAGCCCAAACCAATGACGGCGATCGGTTGTCCAATCAAATTCATGAAAATCTCTCCCTTTCTACATCCCCCACACACCGATCATTCGTCCCCCCGCGAGCGCACAGTAGCGAAAAGTTTTATCATCCCCGGCGCGCTCGGCCCGGCGGTCGAAGACGATGAGGTGCGCCTCTTCCGCCCCGCATTGGTCGGCGTAAGCCGCAGTCTGCTGCAGGCCCTCCTCGATCGTCGCCTGCAGGCTTTTGTGCAGGATTTTCAGTTCAAGGACGACGCGCTGCACCGGACCGAGAAAACCCTGGGCTTCATCGAGCGGCCATTCCAGAAAGAGGTCCGTCCTTCGGCGCCCCAGCCCATACTCGCGGCTGATGCGCCCACCGCCATTGACGATGCGCTGCAGGAAGGCCTGCAAGAGCAGCTGCGGCCCGGCTTCTTTGTATTGGAAGCGCTCGATCCAGGCGTCGGCGTTTTCGCGGAAGAACTGCTGGAAGGCCGCAAGAAGCTTGTCGAGGTCGAGCCGGCGGTCTTGCGGGCGGACGTACCAGGCTTGCTGCTGCGGCAGCATGTATTGGGTGCTGAAGGTGAGCTCGCGCGGGATGACTTCGCGGTAGATGCGGTTGCTGATCTCAGCCGAAGGCCAACGCTGGATGAGGCCCAGATCTTCGACGTATTGCAGGTCGTCGCTGGGCAGGTCTTGCACGGCTTCGTCGCCCCCCGCCAGCAGGCGGCTGATGACGGCGTGCACGCGCGGCTCCCTGAGCTTGTCGGTGAGCTGGTCCAGGTGCGTGGCGCGGCTCTGGATCAGCCGCTCGCGCGCGGCCTTGTAGCGCTCCAGCGTCACCGGCAGAGCACGGTTTTTGCGCAGCTCCTTGTCCTTCCAGGTGCACTCGTGCCCCAGCGCATTGACAAGCCACGGCTGGCCGCGGGTGTCTTCCCACAGCTCCGGCCAGATGGCAGGGTCAAACGTCTGGCCGGTGGCTTGCGAGTGCTGCAGCCACAGCGCCCGCGTCTCCTCTTCGCTGAAGTTGCCCAGCCGCAAGGATTCGGCCTTGATGTTGAAGGCGCTGCCACCCGTGATGATCTCGCCCCCACCCGAGTGGATGCGGTAGTCGCGCACGTCGCGCACGCCGCACAGCACGACGATCTGCGGAAACGCCCCCGGGCGCTGCGCGTAGCCGGCACGGATCTGGCGCAGGAGGGAAATCAGCGTGTCGCCCACGAGGGCATCGACTTCGTCCAAGAGCAGCACGGCGGGACGAGTGGGATTCATCTGGCTCCAGTGCCGTAGCAATGCCGTGAGCCGGTCGCGTGCTTCGATGGCTTCGCCTTCGCGGCGATACCACTCGTAAAGCGCACGCTCGCCCGTGCTGTCCTCGATCGAGCGCGCGATGGCGTGGCAGGCGGCGCCGATGCCGGCCTCGACGTTGCCGCGGGCGGCTTGCGCCCCCTCGATGTTGGCGTAGGCGCAGCGGTAGCGGCCTTGGGTATTCAGATACTGCATCAGCGCCAACAGCGCCGTGGTCTTGCCGGTCTGGCGCGGGGCATGCAGGACGAAGTAGCGCTGCGCGTCGATGAGGCCCAGCACTTCCTCCAGGTCGATGCGGGCGAGCGGATCGAGCACGTAGTGCAGATCTGCCTTGCTCGGGCCGGCGGTGTTGAATTGCTTTTCCATCACATCCCCCACACGCCGAGGGTACGCGTGCCCACCGTTTCGCTGCGGTGGAAGATCTTGTCGTCCCAGCTGATGTCCGGCCGGCGGTCGAAGACGATGAGGTGCGCTTCCTGCGCACCGCACTGCTCGGCGTAAGCCGCGGTTTGCTCGAGACCCTCCTTGATCGTGGCCTCCAGGCTCTTGTAGAGGATCTTGAGCTCCAGCACCACGCGCTGCACCGGGCCAAGGAAGCCTTGCGCTTCATCCAAGGGCCACTCAAGCAAGAGGTCGGTTCTTCGCCGTCCCAGCCCATACTCGCGGCTGATGCGCCCGCCGCCGTTGACGATGCGCTGCAGGAAGGCCTGCAAGAGCAGCTGCGGCCCGGCTTCTTTGTATTGGAAGCGCTCGAGCCAGGCGTCGACATTTTCCCGAAAGAACTGCTGGAAGGCCGAGAGGAGCTTGGGGATGTCCAGCCGCCGGTCTTGCGCGCGGACGTACCAGGCTTGCTCGTGAGTGATGCGGGTTTGCGTGGTGTAGGTGAGCTCGCGCGGGATGACCTCGCGGTAGATGCGGTTGGCGATCTTCCACTGCGGGCGGGACTGGATGAGGCCCAGGTCTTCGACGTATTGCAGGTCGTCCAGCGGCACTTGGTCGAGCAAGGCATCAGCGTCGCGGTCGTCGGCGGCCAGAATGGCGGCCATGACGGCGTGCACGCGCGGCTCTCTGAGCTTGTCGGTGAGCTGATCCAGGTGCGTGGCGCGACTTTGGATCAGGCGTTCGCGCGCGGCCTTGTAGCGCTCCAGCGTCACCGGCTCAGTTCGGTTCTTGCGCAGCTCTTTGTCCTTCCAGGTGCATTCATGCCCCAGGGCATTGACCAGCCACGGCTGGCCGCGGGTGTCTTCCCACAGCTCCGGCCAGATGGCGGGGTCAAACGTCTGGCCGGTGGCTTCGGTGTGCTGCAGCCAGAGGGCCCGCGTTTCGTCTTCGCTGAAGTTGCCCAGCCGCAGCGATTCGGCCTTGATGTTGAAGGCGCTGCCGCCCGTGATGATCTCACCGCCGCCGCTGTGGATGCGGTAGTCGCGCACGTCGCGCACGCCGCACAGCACCACGGTCTGCGGAAACGCCGCCGGGCGCTGGGTGTAGCCGGCGCGGATCTGGCGCAACAGGGAAATGAGCGTGTCGCCGACCAAGGCGTCGACTTCGTCCAAGAGCAGTACGGTGGGACGAGTGGGATTCATCTGGCTCCAGCGCTCCAGCAGCGTGCGCACCCAGTCGTTGACCCCCACGGTGCCCAGCAGCTCCAGGGCCATCTGGGCGGCGGCCTCGTCTTGCCAGTAGTGGCGCGCCGCGCTGGCCAGCGCGCGCACGATGGCGGCCATGCCTTCCGCGACGTTGCCACGCGCGGCCTGGGCGGTCTCGATGTTGGCATACAGCGTCCGGTAGCGCCCCTGACGGTTGAGATACTCCATCAGCGCCAGCAGCGCCGTGGTCTTGCCGGTCTGCCGCGGGGCATGCAGCACGAAGTAGCGCTTGGCCTCGATCAGGCTCAGCACCTCATCGAGGTCGATGCGGTGCAAGGGATCCAGCAGGTAGTGGTCCCCGGGAATCGACGGGCCGGCGGTGTTGAATTGCCGCTCCATCACGCCGCCTCCTGCGACGCGGCCGCGGGCTCGGCTGCACCGCTTTGCGCCACGTAGGCCCACGCCGAGGCGCACATCGCCTCCACTCCGCGCGTGGCGCGCCAGTCGAGTACACGATGCGCCTTCGACGGGTCGGCCCAGCAGGCGGCCACGTCGCCGGGGCGGCGCGCGGCGATGCGGTACGGCACGGGCCGGCCGCTGGCCTCTTCGAAGGCGCGCACCATCTCCAGGACACTCGTGCCACGGCCGGTGCCGAGGTTGAAGACGTCACAGGGCTGGTCGGTGCGATCCAGGTGATCCAGCGCCGCGCGGTGCCCTTCGGCCAGGTCCATCACGTGGATGTAGTCGCGCACGCCGGTGCCGTCGGGCGTGGGGTAGTCGTCGCCCCAGACGTTGAGCTGCGGCAGCCGCCCGGCGGCCACGCGCGCGATGTAGGGCATGAGGTTGTTCGGGATGCCGCTCGGGTCTTCGCCGATCAGGGCACTGTCGTGCGCGCCGACGGGGTTGAAGTAGCGCAGGATGGCGATGCGCCAAGTGGCGTCGCTAGCCGCCAGGTCCCGCAGCATCTCCTCGATGTGCAGCTTGGTGCTGCCGTAGGGGTTGGTGGCGCCGGTGGGGTGCGCCTCGTCCAGCGGCAGGTACTGCGGCTGGCCGTACACGGTCGCGCTGCTGGAGAAGACGAGCTGGCGTACGCCCTCCTCGGCCATCGCGCGCAGCAGGCTGACAGTGCCCGTGACGTTGTTGTGGAAATAGGCCAACGGCTGCGCCACCGACTCGCCCACGGCCTTGAGGCCCGCGAAGTGGATGACGGCATCCACGTCGTAGTGGCGCAGCACCCGCCACACGCGCACGGTGTGGAGCACGTCGGCCACCTCCAGCGCCGGGCGCTGGCCGGTGATGCGGCCGATGCGCTCGGCCACGGCCGCGTCGCTGTTGCTGAGGTTGTCCAGCAGCACGACGCGATGGCCGGCCTGCTGCAGCACCACGGCGGTGTGGCTGCCGATGTAGCCGGTGTCGCCGGTCAGGAGGATATTGGCACTCAAACCATTGCCCTTTATGGCTTCGATGCATCCGGTCCAGTAGATACCCCGGCCTCGATTTGGCGCTGTAAAGCCAAATACGCAGAATTCCGCGGATCCAACGTTAACGCAACCCCAATATCACCCAGAGCACGCTGGCGATTTCCTAGCTGATAAAACAAATACGACCGAGCATGAAGCACCTCCGCCGTAGGTTTTTTCGCAAGCGACTGATTCAACGCACGCAACGCCTCTTGTCCATCACCTTTTTTATACATAGCGTATGCAAGACCGATCGGAACCGCCGTTAAATCCGGTTGCAATTCTCCAAGTTTCGTATAATAATCAATTGCCCTATCGTACTGACCCGATGAGTTAGCGGCGCGTCCTGCCGCCAATAACACCGCGGCGCGGACGGACTCCTTCTTGGCCTCAGCCAACGAACGATCAAAGTTCTCCAGCGCAGCATCAAACCTCCCCATTTTCGCGAGCGAAATCCCGCGATCTTTGTATAGTTCTGGCTTTAGCGTAAACCCCTCACGCTCCGCTTGATCATAAAGAGCCACCGCCTGTTCGTGTTTTCCGAGATTACCCAGAGCTGCGGCCTGATTAAATTTTGCCAGACCCAACGGGGCTCCAAGCTTGTCAGCCATAACAGCCGATCGCAAGGCTTCCTCGTTATCGCGACGATTCAACAACGCCATTGACAGATTCAGCGGAGCCCGCCAACGTCCGAGCACGTTAGCAGAGGCCTCTTGGTCGATCTTAGCCGTCGCGTCACGCCAAACAGCCAGATCATCACGAAAAGTCTGCACGCGCTCATACCCCATTCCACCAAAAACCATCGCGACCAGACACCCGACTGCATAGATCCACTGCTTCTTCCCCAAAACAACCATCACCATGGACAACAGCGCAGGCAGCGTAATTGACCACAGATAACTCCGATACAAAACAAAGGGCTCCTGAATGCGAACATACGCAAACTCAGTAACATACAACGTCGCAGGAACCAGAAACACCAAGCCCAACAGAGACAACAACCCTCGGCGCACCAAAATCAACCAAATTGCGCCGGCCACCACACACAAAAACAAAATCCCCCCAAGGAGTTGCAGACTCCACCAACCCGTCGGAAACGGAACACGAATATCAATACTTAACCACCCCACCCATGGCAACAGCCAGAGCAGGCCGTACCGAAAAAACAGCCACATCTGGTTGAGAACGCTCAGCGCAAAAACGTGGTCCTTTGCCGATGGATCAATTGCTTCAAGCTGCTGCAAGAACGGCTGGACCATGTCCTCGGTAGCCCCACCCAACGCCCAGCCTTTACGGATGAATACCCATGCTGCCGCGACAGCCGCAAGCCCCCCCGATCCCAATGCAATCCGCCATAAGGCGACTCGTGACGGCCGTTTCCACCATACGTACAACGGTAACAGTAAGGCCACCATAGGTGCTCCATGCTCTTTGGACATCAGCACGAGGATGTAGCAGAGTAGAGTGACACCATACCAAACCCAGTTCCGCGTACGCATACCCTCGATAAAAGATAGCAACGCGAGCACCACAAAACCCGTCGCCATCAATGTGGACCGCTGGATCAGATAGGCAACAGCATAAACCGCCACGGGATTGAGTGCCCACAGAAGGATACTCATCTGGACTCCCGTGGCATACACCGAGGCATCTTGATCAGCCGAACGCTCCTCACCCTTTATAAAGCCAAATTCCTCTTCTAACGCCCGCGCAATTAATCGCCGCGTTAGCACCCACAATGCCAAGGCATTGAGCATATGAAGGACGACATTGAAGCCGCGCTGCCAAGCGATATCCGACCCGAATGTTTGATGTATCCACGGATAGCTGGCAGTCCAAAGCGACCGAAAAGACAACGAGACCGAATAGGGGTCCGTAAGAACGATCGTTCCATCCACCAATCGAAGATCGTCAAAAACGTAACCGAAACGGATCCCACTACCGTAAATAACACCGACCGCCGTCAGCATAACAGCCGCAACTGCAACGGCACCCCATGACCAGAAGAATCGTCTCATCACACCCCCACCTTTCACGACCGCCGAATCCAACGCGGCACCTTAAACCGAACGATCATCAAATACGCTGACACATAGCCCACCGTAAAGAGAGCCGCGGCCACCACCAATACGACACTGTTTGACCAAAAGACTACCGCAGGCACCACAGCAAGCAATGCCACCCCCCACAAGTAAGGGGACGTTCGATTGTTCCGCATCAGTACTTGGCGCGCATGATCATCATCAAACACCCCACGCACAATACGACGATAGATGAGCTGATGAAAATGCAGCGCATCAGCGACACTTGGTGATTGTCCGCGCACCAGCTTCCGGTAAGCCGAAAATAAGGTTTCCATGATCGGGTACGCAAGCAACAGAACCGGGAACCACGGTGAAATGATCGGATTGCGTTGCACAAGCCCAATGGCACCTGCAGCAATCACCATACCCCAAAGGTAGGCACCACCATCGCCTGCAAACAGAAGGCCACGCGGATAATTCCACAGCCAAAACCCTAACGTGGCGCCAAACAGGGTCACAAATACCGAGAGCCAGTGCCAGTCACCCACCTTGACCGCGACGTATATGAGCGCCGCCGTGATCATCAGGGTCACGGTACTGGCCAAGCCGTTATAGCCGTCGATAATATTGAATGCATGGGCCATTGACGCGATCGCCAAGACGGACAGCATCAGTCCTGCCCATCCCCACCTGATCCATTGAGGATCAAGCCACGGCAGGCCCAGTCGATTTATCCGTAGATCCAGCCAAAGCACCAACAGAACCGCCGAAACGACTGTCGCCGCCAGACGCATAGCCGGACGAATGGTGTGGCAGTAATCCTCTGCAATACCCAACAACCACGCAGGCCCCATCGCCAACGCAAACAGCGGCCACCACTGATGGGCTACGATCATCTGATCGGGCACGTGGACACTCAGCCATGCACCCGCAGTGCCCACCGTCAAGAACGCCGCCCCCATGGCGACCCCACCCAACCTGGGGACATCGCCCATATGAAATCGTTGCGGGCGGTCCAGCGGGTACCGACCACCCAGCCTGAAGGCAAAGCGGACCAGAAGGCCGCAACCCAGCAGCGACAGCACAAATGCAAACAGAAGCTGGATCAGCACAAGCGCCTCACGTCCCTTGTCCAGCCAACGTGGCTCATACGAGCGTCTGCCACCGCACGTACAGCCCCAACACCTTCACGACGTACTGTTCGGTCTCCGGAAACGGCGGGATACGCCCTCCGTAGCGGCGCACCGCCCCTTCACCGGCGTTGTAGGCGGCCAACGCCAACTCCAGCCGATCACCAAAACGTCGCAGCAAATCCTGCAACACCCGCGAGCCTGCCTGGGCGTTGACGTCAGGGTCGAACAACCGCTCCCTCACCGCCTGGGGCGTCGGCCCCACCACGCCGTACCGCATCGCCGTGTCAGGCATCACCTGCATGAGCCCTATAGCCCCCTTGCGCGAAACCGCTTTGGGGTTGAAAGACGACTCGGCCGCAGCTACCGCCGTGACCAGCGCAAGGTCAAGCCCCGAGTCCGCCGCTGCAGCCCGTAGCGAGGCTCGCACCTGATGGTAACCGGCCAACCGGGTAGGCGGTGGAACCTCGGGAGGCAGTGGCCCTCGAGCGTCCGGACCCAACCACGTCACCCCCTGGGCGTCGGCAGGCGCCTGCTGATTACCCAGATGCACCACGCCGTTGGTATCGACAAAACGCCATGTCTGGCCGCGGGCAACCGACGCCAACCCGAGCAGCCCCGACAACAGCACCAGCCGGCGCCCACGCAAGCGAGCAGATGACGACGACATCATCAGGCACGAACCCTACAATGACAATGGAAAAAACTACTACGCCCGATGGATTCCAGTCCACACATCTATGCGCGCCCGATGGACACCCCCGCCGCCGCATCCTTGAAGCGGCTGTCGGAGTGGATCGCCGCCGACCCCGGTGACGTACTCGACTTGGGCATGGGCACGGGCAGTCTCGGCCGATACCTCAACGGTCCTCTGGGGCTGGGCATTGCCATAGACGGCGTAACAGTCAATCCGGCCGAACTGGAACCAGCCCGCCCATTCTACCGGCAGTGCTGGCTAGGCGACCTGGAAGTGCTGGACGTTGCCGCCCTGCTCGGGGAGCGCCGTTACCGCTGGGTCGTCTGCGCGGATGTCCTGGAACATCTACGCAACCCCGAGCGGCTCGCCGACCAGTGCCGACACCTGTTGCAACCGTCTGGCGAACTCCTCGTTTCGATCCCCAATGCATCTTATGCAGGATTGATAGCCGACCTCATCCACGGGCGTTGGCAGTACGGCCCCGAAGGCCTGCTGGACAAGACTCACGTCCGATTTTTTACACGCCAATCTTTCACGGACCTGCTCCATCAAACCGGCTGGCAGGCGCGTCACGTTGAAGCGGTTCCCCAACCATGGCATGAAACGGAGTTCCACCGCCCATTCGATCATCTACCCCCCAGCGTAGCGCGTTACATATTGGCACAACCGCACAGCGCAGCCTATCAGTGGATTTTTCGGGCCACCCCAGCGACCGACGAGAAACCAAATTCCCCAAACACCCCCACCGCCCCTACAGACGTTGGGATGGCCAGTTATTCGATGACGCTTTACATTGACGATGGCAGCGGCTATCGCGCCGATCATTGCATTCACGCGCTGGGGACAATGGGAAAAACGTCTCAAACTATTAGTTTTCCTATACCACCGGGCCCAACACCGCAACGCCTGCGACTTGACCCAGCAGACCGTCCGGGCTACTGGAATCTGCGGTACATGCAACTTACCCGGGACAGCGGCGATATCGTTTGGCAATGGCACCCCAACGCCATTGGACGCCAGAACTTGCTCGACGCACCGCATTACGACGTCGAGATCGGCAATGTCGAATCGTCGGACGGCAGCTATCTTCGCTTAGTGCTCACTGGGGACGATCCGCAATTCGACCTGCCCATCAAAACCGAAGATCTCCAGAGTTTCGCAATCCACGGCGGAACATTGACCATCGTGTGCGACTGGCCTTGGTCTGCCGATTATTTGGCGGCCATCCAATCGCTGCACCGTACTGCTGTAGGCACGCCCACACAGCCAGCGCAACCGCCGACAAACCACACCGATCCCCGCCCGCCAGCACGCAAACACTCTTGGTTGAATCAACTTTGGCGACGCATCAGCGGCCAAACCGACGCCTGACCACACCACGAAGCGCCACGACTTGAGACCAAAAGGGCGAGCGAGCGATCACTTGCCTCAATCGCCCACGGCTCACGTGCACTAAAGCATCTTTTTCGGCGTAACTTCGGGCCAGCTCGCGAATCATTTCTGGGTTGGCCAAAAACTCCATCGAACGTTGACGTTCCACGGCATCTTTGTATGCAGCGTCCAATCTGGCTTGCCGCCGAACCGAAGCATCGGCATCCGCGGGCACACGATACTTTGAGGTAACCTTACGAACTTGCACAAAATCATGGACTATGGTGTAGCGCGTCCATAGATTCCAGTCCTCCAACTGATCCATATCCTCGGCAAACCCGCCGTACTTCTCGAACAGCGATCGGTGAAAAAGAACCGACTGAATCGGCATGTAATTATGGTGCCACATCGCTACGCGCGAAAATGGCTCATCCGGAAACGTATCGTGCCAGATTTCCTGAATTTGACCCACACCCTCACTCAAAGAGCGACAAAACACCCGCCACGCCAGGGCATACGCCCCCAACACCCCGTGCTCCTGTACGGATTGCAGCAAAACTTCGACGTGATCGGCAAAAAGCAGATCGTCATCATCCAAAAAACACAACCAATCGCCCCGGGCCTCTTGCATGGCCTTGTTGCCTGCCACGGAGCGCCCTTGCGCAGGAGACAACCTGACATAGCGAATCGCCAACCTGCCGTCGAATTCTCGGCATACTGCCTCGCCGTCCGACGATCCGTCCTCCACCACAACCGCTTCGATATTGCGCCAGGTCTGATTGGCAATCGACGTCAATGCTTGCCGCAAAAAATCCGGGCGATGGTGTGTCCGCACAAGCACCGACACCAAGGGTTTATCAGCCTGCGCCCACTGGGCCTGTGTGCGCAGGGGGAAAAACGCCCCTTCCCGCCGCGTCTCAAACCCCCAACCGACAAACTCCGGTTCAAAACCGGGGGCGGAATGGTGTGTGGCCCGAAAATAACGATAGTTCCGCAAAAACTTGGCTACTGCCTTGGCGATACCCAAACGCCTGCCGGGAAAAGACGCCGGCAACACCCATTCCGCCGCCGCCATCGACAACCCTTGCAATACACGCCGACGCCCCGAATAGCGGGCGCGCAGACACAAATTGACGTAAATACCCTCCAACGCCTGCAGCGGCTTGACTTCGTCGGGATGTGCGTAGGTGTGATGAACCACGGTGCAACGCGGCACATAGCGCAAACGCCAACCCTGACACCGCAACCGCCACGACAGGTCCACATCTTCGCCATACATGAAGATGCGCGGCTCAAACCCCTTCACTGATCGCAGCGCCTGGGTGCGCAGCAATACAGCCGCCCCACTCACCCATGGGGTATCCAGAGTTACGGGATCATACGCCTTGGGGTGCTCATAAGGCAGTTGGCGCATTTCCCACGCGGCCACCCGCTCGTCATCCGCGCGTGCAACTGCCCACAACTCCTCCAACACCCCAGGCTCGGGGATCGCATCTTGATTGAGCAGCAGCACATAATCAGCGGTGCATGACTCAAGCGCCGCATTGACGCCACCCCCAAAGCCCAGATTACCACGGCCACCGTTTATTTTCAACGGGATACCATTCTGACGGGCAGCCTGATAGACCGTCGTCAAATCCGGCGATGCCTCAGCCCCATCGTTATGCCATACCGACCAGCCCAGCGGCACCCCCGCCGAGCGGGCCTGCGCCAGCATTTCTACGGTCTGAGCCAAGTCCTCTGCCTTTGCGCGATAGGCAACGGTCAACACTTCCAACAACATGCATACGTCCCGACAGCCACCGTCTTCAACGGCCAAACATCTGATCCACCCAGCGCCGAATCGCGCCCCACCATCTGCCTGAGCCGTTCCTCTCTTGCAATACTGCAATCGACACGTTCAAAGCGTCGATGTCCGATTGCAGCTTTTCAATCCACCGGCCCCTGGCCTCGTAAGCTCGAGCCACGTCGTCCAATTCGACGCGTAAGCGGGCGGTCTGCGCCTGCGCGGCCTCCAGCTCACCCTGCAGGCGCAGCAATTCGTGCCGAAAAAACCGACTATCCAAATGCGTCTGCGCCAAGTGCTGCAACGCAGCGTCATCGGGGGGAAAAGATTCGTTCACACTGTCAGACCCATACACCATTTCCAATTGCCGCACCATCTCGGCAACCGTCACCTCGCGCTCGACCGGTTGCTCGGCATGCGGCAGACAACGCGGATGCAGCAGCCAGTCCTGCAACAGCGCGGCAACCCGTTGTGGCGAAAGATACGGATCGTACACACATCCAAACCCTACGCGCTGCATGCGCTCGCCCAGCGCGCCGGCATCCGGGACCACCGCCGGCCACCCCGCCTGCCACACATCAGACAGTGCGTAGCAAAAACTCTCGGGCTGCCCGGGCGCAAACCACACCACCTGCACTCCGTAAGCGCGCAGCAACGATGGAAGCGCCCCCGTCTCGAACGCCCCGTGTACCCACAGACGATCGGGGATGAGCCATCCCGGCGTCAGTTGGCCATCGGCATACCCGATCAAGACCACACGCATCCGTGGGGGCAGGCATGCAGCCATCTCCCTGGCAAAAGCCAAGCCCTTGTGCAACCCCAGCGCACCGACCATGCCAATCGCAAACTCACCCTGCCCCGTCGCGGGCACCGCTGGCGTCTCCGGCCAGGGGCGCCACCCGTTGGGCAGAACCTGCACCATCGGGGCGTCCTGCCCTGAACACACCCGGGCTATCCAATCCCGGGCCACACCGGCCAGGTAATCGCTGGGGGCCAACACCCATCGTGCGCGAAGCACCAGATCGGCACGGGTATCGGCGTCGGGCCCTGGCTCCGCAAAGCACACATCGTGTAGCGTTATGCCCAGTGGACACCCCAGCGCCTCGCTCAAACGTCGCGCGGCCTCCATGACGGGCGTGGTCATTGCATGCACATGCACCCACGACGGTCGCCCCAAAGCCGCCAACCCGGCGTCTTCACTCGGCACGGCCATGGGCACGAACCTGTGGTCAGCGGACTCAAACACCCATTGATTGGGGGCAACGTGCAACACCGCATCGCCCGCCCGCCACGCCAAGACATCGCGCACCCACCGGTCCACCCCACCGCCATTGGGGGGCACTACATGCAATACCCAACCCTGCGGGGGAGCGGGTTGGGGGTTCGTCTGCAGCTCACGCATCACGCTCATTATCCGCGGGGTGCCGCCAACGCACCGATCACTATAATGCCCGGCGGATGCCCAGTCACCCCCAACGCCACACCCCTGCCGATTGGCCCCAACGCAACCAGCGATTCGACACCCTGCGCCTGGTGGCGGCGCTCTTCGTCCTCTGGAGTCACGCCTACCCATTGGCAGGACAGGGGGAGCGCGAGCCCCTGGCGCGGCTGACCGGGCTGGACACACTGTGCGGGTTGGGTGTTGCCATCTTTTTTCGCTCAGCGGCTACCTGCTGACCTTGTCGTGGGAGCGCCGCCCACACCTGGGCGCGTTCGCCCGCAACCGCGCGTTGCGCATCTACCCGGCGCTGGTGGTGTTGTGCACGCTATGCGTCTGTGCGCTGGGCCCCGCCCTGACACGACTGCCCCTGGCCGACTATTGGTCCCACGCCATGACGCGCGGTTACTGGATCACGGCCAGCGCCTGGAAGGTGGCTTACCCGCTGCCAGGGGTGTTCGAGCACAACCCGCTGCCCCATGCCGTCAATGGATCGTTGTGGTCGCTGCCCTACGAGGTTCGGTGCTACCTCGTACTGATGCTGGTAGCGGTCGTGCCTCTGCCGCTGCGCTGGAAAGTACTGGGCCTGCTGGCCGTTCTGACGGTCGTACTGTGGTACCGCCCCTCGGATGCCGGCGTGTTCGATCGCCACTGGGGTTTGGATTATTACCACATCAAATTGGGGTGGCTGTTTTTTTGCGGCAGCGCCCTGGCCGCTTGGCGACAGGTCATGCATGGTTGGCGCCTGGTGGGGCTGGTCATGGTGTCGGCCCTGCTGGCGGGGTTGGACGGCGGGGCCCCGCGGTGGTTGCTGTTGTGGACGGCGGTAGCGTCGTTCATCGTCTGGCTTGCGCGCGACGCCCAGTGGTTGCCCACATGGCCCGAGCGCTGGGGTGATTGGTCATACGGCGTGTATCTGTACCGCTTTCCGGTTCAACAAACCTTGGCCCACTGGGGCGTCCACCAACACGGTATGAGCGTGTACCTGCTATCGGCCACCGCCGTGACGTTGGCGCTGGGCGCTGCGTCGTGGCATGGGGTGGAAAAACACGCCCTGCGCTGGAAAGCCTGACGCTACGCCGCCCCACCGTCTTCGGGGGGCGGCGGGCTTTGCAACCGCTCCACCCCGGCCCAAAAATGCCACGCGGCGGGGTCCGCGCGCAAACTCGCGTCCAGCCATGCTGCGGCCATCCGGGTCAACGCCTCCACATCGTCCGCAACCACTGGGGGCAAAATCTGGACTCGCCGCCGGCCAGTGGCATCGTCGAGCAGACAGCGGTAAAAGTACACGGGGATGCCATGCGCCACCGCCAGCCCAAACAAGCCCCTGGGCACCTGCACGCACCCTAACGTTTGGGTCTGCAGCGCCACGCAGCGACGTCGTCCGTCGGGCGGAGCATCGTACAGCGCCATGATGCCGCCCCCCTGCCGCCACCAATCCAGCATCTGCTGCGCGCTCCCCCCCGTTGGCAGCGGGGGGTGCCCCATGGCGTCCTCCAGCGCCTGCAGGCGCATGGCCGTCAAGCCGCGCACCCACCGGTCGGGGGACGCCGCCGGCCTTGCATACAGCCACCGGCTGCGCGCATGGCTGCGCGCAAAGGCTGCATGCGCCCACATCCCCGCGCCGTAGTGCAGCGTCAACGCCAAGTACGCGCCCTTGGCTGGTAGCTCCCCCTCCACGCTCACCCAACGGTCCGCGCCTGCGCGGCCAACCTTGGACATGGCCCAAACATCTGTCCGGTCGGCCGCGTGATACCGGGCGTGGCGCCAAGCAAACGCCGCTGCGTCCACACCCCCCCGGGGCAAAAATCCAACCGCCGCACGCGCGGCCGCCACACCCGCCGCCTTGTCCCCCGGCGCCACGGGCAACCAGGCCTGCGCCCCTGGCCCCAGCCGTGCTGCCATGGCTGGCAGCGCCCGGCATGCCCACCACGACACCCAGGTCACGGGCGAATACCCCAGACGCGGCGCCACCCCTGACTCAGCCTGCGCCACCACGGGGACTCATCCGCCGCAGCAGCCCCCCCTTCTACCGTTGTGGGGTGGGTCCGGCTTGCCAAAAAGTCCTCCAGCCGCAAACGGGCGGGTCGCGTTGGATCCGCCCGCAAATAGGCTTGAACCTGCTCATCGTAGCCCGGGTAGCGCTGCCGGATCACTGCAATCGCATGCGCCGCCAGCGCCGCGCGCTCATCGCCAAAACTGACGCTGCCGCGGTGGTACACGTACGCATCCAGCGCATGCACGTGGCGCCAGCCGCGCGCAGCAGCTCGCAGGCAAAAGTCGTTTTCCTCGCCGTAGCCGCGGCCAAAGGCGTCGGCGTCGAACAAGCCCGTCTGCGCCAAGCACTCGGCACGGATATACATGCAAAACCCATGCGCCGTGGGCACATCCACCGACTGCCCCGACAGCACCGCGGCGCACGCCGCCGCCATGTCATGCACGCCCAGACCGGCGGGCAGCGGCCCACCCTGGGGATAGGCCGGAAAACTGAAGATCGTGGCGTTGTTGGACCACGGCGTCGCCGTGCCAATATCTGGCTCACGGCGCACCGCCGCGCGCAGGCGGTCCAACCAGCCGTCGGACACTTCCGTATCGCTGTTGAGCAACACCACATCGGCCCCGCGCACCTGGGCCATGCCCTGGTTGACCGTGCGCACAAAGCCCTGGTTGACGGCATTGCGCTGGTACTCGACCGGCACCTTCTGCACAGCCACCCATGACCGCAGCCAATGCTGCAGCTCAGGGTCTGGCGAGGCGTCGTCAATCACCCACAAGCGCCACGGCGTGCGGTTCACGGCCGCCGCCACGCTGTGCAGGCAGCGCTGCACCCAGTCCCGCCCCTGATAGACCGGGACGATGACCGCAACCGGCGTGGACGCCATCACCCTGCCGTCTGGGGGGGGACATCCAACGGCGCCGGCGGCAGCCCCTGGCAGCGCCGCTCGTGCATCTGGCGAAACGCCGCTTCCAGCTCGCGCGCGCGCAACGCGGCGTCAAACAGGGGCGCCTGGTCCCGGGCCCGCAACAAATGCGCGCGCAAGCGGTCCCGCTCGGCGCCATCGCGCGCCAGCGCTACCGCGCGCTGCACATACGCCTGTGGCGAGTGGGTAATCAACTCGGGCAAACCCACCGCATCCAACAGGCTGGCGGCCACGCGCGCGGCAAAGCTGTGCCCTGCCATGGTCAACACCGGCAAGCCCATCCACAGCGCATCGGCCGCTGTCGTGTGTGCGTTGTAGGGCCACGTGTCCAAAAACAGGTCTGCCACCTGATGCCGCGCCATGTGCTCGGCATGCCCCACCTTGGGGGCAAAAACCAGCCGCGCAGGGTCCACGCCCGCCTGTGCCGCATGCGCGCGCAACGCCTGCTCCACCCCCGCATGGGTGGTCAACAGCCACAGCACCGCGCCGGGCACCTGCTGCAGCACCTGCATCCAGCAGGCAAAGGTCTCGGGCTGGATCTTGCCTGGGTTGTTGAAGCACGCCAACACCACCGCTGCCTCCGGCAACCCCAGCTCGGCGCGGGTGGGGGTGTGCGCCGCCGCCACGCGCTCGCGGTTGTTGGCCTGGTAAGTGGTGGGCAGCCACACCACCTGCTCGGCAAATGCGCCCCACGCCTCGCGCGGGGCCACCCAGCGGTCCGCCAGCAAATAGTCGATGGCCGGCATGGCCGTGGTGCCCGGGTAGCCCAAATAAGCCGCCTGCACCGGTGCCACCCGCCGCGCCAACAGCCCCGGGCGGGCATACTTCGTAAACCCCATCAGATCCACCGCAATGTCGATGTGCAGTTCGCGCAACCGCTGTACAGCGGCCTCGTCGTCCAAATCCGTGATGACCTCGAAGCGATCAAACGCCTGCATCGCCCGGGCGTGCAGCGGGTCCTTCTGCGGGTCGAGGGCAGGCCCCAGATACACCCCCACCCACTCGAAGCCCTGTCGCGTGTGCGCCTCCCAGGTCGCAGCGGCCAACCGCGTGGTGGGGTGTTCCCGGAAATCGGCCGACAGGTAGGCCACGCGAATGCGTCCGGACTGTGGCTCGGGCCATGCCGCCTCCCCCCCGTTGTTGCCGGCATACCCCGCCACCCGCGTGTAGTCCCTCGCGACCTGTCGTTGGACCATCGGATCGTCCACGACCTGAAGGATTGCAAACGGATGGGGACGATAAGGCTGTCCGGCCCGCACAATCTGGCAGGCGCGATCGCGCAACGCAATATAGTCTGTCCAGTCCAAGGCGTGAGACTGCACAAGCAGCGCCGCCACAAGCCGTGCGGGATCGCGCTCCCCCTCCTGCCGCAGAACGGCGGCAAGGCGCCGGGCTTCGTCCAGCCGGCCCGTGCGTGCAGCGGCATCGGCCAAGCCCTCCAGCACCCCTGGCAGTTTCGGCTCCAGCGCATAGGCCCGAGCGTACGCCTCGTAAGCCAGATCGTCGTGCCCCAGTGCCGCGCAGCACTGACCACGGCACCACAGCGCCTCGGCGTGGTTGTCGTCCTGCACCAGCCATTGGCCCACGGCCAGTGCCCCCTCGCTCGGCTTGCCCAGCTCCAGCAACGCCCAGCCCTTGGCCACGTGCGGCGCGGGGCGATTGGGAGCCAGCGCCACGGCCTGCTCGGCCCAGCGCAATGCCTCGGCTGACTGACCGGTCTGCAGCAACGCCTTCGCTAGGTTCGCCATGGCTTCGCCATAGCGCGGCTCCCGCTCGATGGCGGCACGGTAACTGTCAATGGCGTCGGCATAGCGCCCCAGGCCATACAGCGCATTGCCCCGGTTGTTCAGCACCTGCGCATGGCCCGGTGCCAGTGCCAGCGCACGGTCGAACGCCCGCAGGGCATCGGCGTGCTCGCCCACCTTGACCAGCGCATTGCCCAAGTTGTTGTGCACCGAAAAATCGTGCGGCATCCGCCGGGCCGCCCGTCGCAGGGATTCGGCCGCATCGGCGTAGCGACCCTGCTGGGCCAGCATCACGCCCAGCATGTGCAGCGACGGGCCGTGCTGTCGGTCCAGCGCCAGCGCCAGCCGGTAGCCACGCTCGGCATTGGCCACATCCCCCACGCGGTGGGCGGCAAAGGCTTGCTGAAAATACGCTTCCGCCGTCGGCACGGCGGCAGGGGAAGGGGACGTCGGTTTCATGGACAGGGGGGCTGAGGGCGATCGCCGGACGGATGATCCAAAGACGTATTGTCGCAGGCACGCCAACCGGGCCAGCCCGCAGCCGGCTGCGCCGCCCCGTCTGCCGGAACGGACAGCCAACGGTGCGGCAGGCGCACCCAGCCCAGTTCGCGCGAATCGCCGCGCACCCGCACGGTGACTTGCACTTGGTCAAACAGGCGCAGCGCCTGCGCATCCATGGCATGCAACCGCAGCTCGTAATCGCCGGGGAGCAACGGCAGGCCATCAAAGCGCAGGGCAAAGCCGTGGTGGTGGGCATCCAGCCGCTGCAACCGCACGCCGTCCATGTCGCTGACCACCCCATACACCGGCGAGCCGTCCGCCCGCGCCCACCCCACAGCCACGTGGGGGTGGGCACCGTCGGGCGCGACAACCACCCCGCTGACGGTCAGCGCATCGCCCGTGCCCACGGTCAGCGGCCCGTGGGGCACTGCGCCGTCCACCCACCAGCGCACAACCCGATAGGGGGCAGCATCGCCCGCGGCGCGCAAAACGGCCGACTCGTCCTGCAGTGGCGGCGCGGCCGCCTGCCGCTCGTGCCAGGCCAGATAGTCACGCGTCACGGCCAGCGCATCGCCGTGGGCCTGCACACGGCCACGGTGCAGCCACAGCGCGTGGTGACACAGCTTTTGCACATGGTACATGCCATGCGACACCAGCAACAGCGTGCCCCCGTCGGCCAAAAAACGTTCCATCCAGGCCATGCATTTTTTCTGGAACGCCTCGTCCCCCACCGCCAGCACCTCGTCGGTGATGAGCAAATCCGGACGCAGCGCCGTCATGACCGCAAAACCCAGGCGCACCACCATGCCGCTGGAATAGGTTTTCAGCGGCAAATCGATGTGGGCGCCAATGTCAGCAAACGCCAGAATATGGGGCAAGGCATCGCGGGCCTGCGCCGCCGACAGCCCCTGCAACGCACATGCCAGCAGCGCGTTGTCGCGGCCCGTGTACTCGGGGTGAAAACCCGCGCCCAGCTCCAGCAGCGCAGCCACGCGGCCGCGCCGCTCGACGTGCCCCCGGCTGGCGCGCGCCACACCTGCCACCAACTTGAGTAGGGTGGACTTGCCCGCCCCGTTGGCGCCAATCACCCCCAGCGACTGGCCGCGCAATACCGTCAAATCCACCTGGTCCAGCGCTGTGTACAACGCGCCAGCCGGTGGCCGACGCCGCCACGCTGACCACAACAAGGCCCAGCGCCGCCACCCTTGGGCCAGCGGATAGTCCTTCCCTACGCCCCGCAGCACCACCAGGGGTTCGGCCGAACTTGGCAAAGCGCTCGGGGGGGTGCCCGGCGCAGGCAGCGCGTCAGAAGTCACAACGCATCCTCAAAGTCCGGCGACAGGCGATGGAAGCCCCACCAACCCAATGCGGCCCATGCCGCGCACAGACCTAACGCCCCTGCGGCCTGCCACGGCGACCAGCCACTGCCCCAACCCAAGGCAGCAGCACGCAGCGGCTCCAGCAGCCCCGTCAGCGGGTTGACGGCCAGCACCGCCTGTAGGGCGGGCGGCACCAGCGCCAGCGGGTACAGCACGGGGCTGGCGTACATCAGCAGCGGCAGCACCTGGGGCAGCAACGGCTCCACGTCGCGCACATACACCTGGGCCGCCGCCAGCCAAAACGCGGCGCCCAGCGCCACGCCCAGCAGGGCCAGCCACGTCAGCGGCCACTGCCACAGCAGGGCGGGGGACAACGCCGCGCCACCCAAGGCCAGTGCCACCAGCACCAAGGCATGGCCCAGCCCATGCAGGGCAAACGCCGCGCCCACGGCGGCGACCACCAGCCACGCGCTGTCAAACGCCACCTTTTGCACCAGCGCGGCCTGTTGCACCACCGCCCCGGCACCGCGCACCAGCGCCTCTTGCAGCGCCATCCAGGGCCACAGGCCCAATGCCAGCCACACCACATAGGGTTGCCCCGGGGTGGCCTGCGGCAAGCGTACCTGAAAAATCCACTGAAACACCAGCGCGTACAGCGCCAACTGCGCCAGCGGCTGCAACAGCGCCCACAGCCCGCCCAAGGCGCTGCCCGCATAGCGGTCGCGCCACTGGCGCCACCACAGCGCGCGCAGCACATGGCGCTGGGCCCACAGCGTCGCGCGCGGGGGGCGTGGCACGGGCGCGGATGGCGGCGTCACGGTGGCGCGGGTCACTGCGCCGGCTGTTGCACCAGGGGCGCAAACGCGGCCTCGTCGGCCGTCACGTCGCGCAGAATGCGGTCGCGCAGTTCCACCCGGGCCTGGTTGCGCAGGGCCTGGGCGGCCTCTTCCACCAAGGCGGCGCGCACCTCGGCAAAGGGCTGCTGGCCGGCGGGGCGGCGTTCCACCAGTTGCAGGATGTGCACGCCAAACTGTGTGCGCACCGGGCCGGACAGGTCGCCCGGCGCCTTGAGCGCAAAAGCGGCCTCTTCAAACGGGGGCACCATGCGGCCTTTGCCAAAAAAGCCCAGATCGCCCCCCGTGGCGGCGCTGCCCGGGTCTTGCGAGCGTTCGCGCGCCACGTCCTCGAAGCGGGCGCCGCCGCGCAGTGCCTCCAGCACAGCTTGTGCCTGGGCGTCGGCGTCGTCGCCGCGCAGCAGGATGTGGCGCACACGCACCTGCTCCGGCAGGGCAAACCGCTCGGGCTGTGCCTGGTAGCGCTGGCGGGCATAGGCTTGCAGCGCCTGCTCGTCGGCCACGGCCTGGGCGTCCACGCGGGCCAGCAAGGCGTCGGACAACACCCGTTCGCGCGCCAGTTGCAACTGGCGCTGGACGAGGGGATCGCGCTCCAGCCCGTCCGCTGCCGCCTGGGCGGCCAGCACACGGCGCACCAGCAGCGCATCGGCCTGCTGGCGAATGGCGGGCACCGACTGCCGCGCCAACGGCTGCTGGGCCGGGGGCAGGCGCGCCCAGTCGGCTTGCAAATCCGCGGCCTCCAGCCGGGCCTGGGGGTGTTGCAACAAGACTTGGGCGGGCGCACCCGCCGCCGCGCAGCCCAGTGTGAGTACCAAGGCAGCAGCGCGCAGCGCGCGCGATGGGCGCAGTGGGGTCACGTCAACAAGCATGGTCAAGCAAGGGTTGGCACAAAACAGCGAACAAGCATAGCAAAAATAAAAACAGGGGCTGTTGCCAGCCCCTGTGCACGTTCGCGAATCAACTGGCGGCACTCAAAGCGCCGCGGTCAAGAGCGAGATCAGTAGTTGTACTTATGACCCCACGTGAAGCCATAGTTAACCGGGCCGTTCGCTGCACGCAGATGGGCGTTACCAATGATCGGCAGACCACCACCGCTGGTGCTACCGTTGCTGTCCGTATCCAAACGGAACCAACCGTCAGCATACGGAAGCTCAATGTTGTTGCGCGCAAGCGTGCCCCCCAGCGCGGAAGGCGCCGTGTTGCTGCCCGCGTTGATGGACGTCACGGCAACCTCGCCACACAGGCGGAAGGTTTGACCAGGGCCGCCAGGCGACACGACCGCCGAGGTGCTGCCGCTCAGCGTCGCCTCTTCGCGGTTGAACGCCGTGTAGCTCAGGAAAGTCGGCTGGCTGCCAGAACGGACCAAACACACCACGCGATCGCTGACCGTCGTCAGACCGGGGCCGTAAGGCACGCCAACCGAAGTGCTCAGCGGAACTTGAGTAGCGGTCTTGCCGTCCGTCCCCCCCATGTAGTTCACGGCAACGTAATAGCGGCGCAGCGGCTGCGAGAACACAAAGTCGGTTGCGCCAGCGATCTCGGCCGACGTCACAAACTCATTGGCCACCGAAGTCTTGGCCAGAGTTCTAGTGGAGACCAACAACTCGTTTGCCGTCGTTGCGCCAGCTGCACTGTAAGGAGTGGACAGATCGGGGAAATCGAACGGCTGAGCTTTCACCGTACCACCCGCAAGCAGGGGGTCAGCCGTCCACTGCCCGGCGGTTGTCGCGGAAACACCAAACTCCGTCTCGATCTGCGGGAAGAACACCAAGTTGGCCTTTTCCGCCCGCCCGCCGGCAGCATCGCGAGCCTCCAGGGCAGTTGCTTGACCCGACCACGCCGCAGTCGTCGTTTGGTTGATGATGATCCAATCCGCCGACAAGCCGGTGGACGGATTCTCCAAGCCGCGAGCCAGATAATCCGACAGAGTAGACGACTCGATCAGCGAGGAATCCAGAAGCGCCGTCACCACAGACGAGCCACAGCTATTGGGTACACCGCTGCTGTTGTGCTTGACCGCGTACCACAAAGAAGTCGTTGCCGTATTCTTCGTGATATCGGCCATGTTGATAATTTCAACATAACCTTCGCGGGTCTGCTCAGCCACAGACTTGGAGCTGTACGGATCCAGGCGGGTCGTGACGAACTTGCGGTTGATGTCAGCCTTGGCCGGCAACGTGCAAGAGTTGTCCGCGGTCGTCAGCTTCGCGGTGCCATCAGCATCAGCGGTGATCGCAGCCGTCCAAACATCACCCGGCGACAGCAGCAGCGTGAAGTCAAACACATCGTCCGAGTTCGCCGCACCGCGGAAGCGAATCTTGACCGCCTTACCGTTAGTCTGGTCGTGGTTGACGATGTTGAGCAGGGTGGCGTTGTTGTTCTGTACCGTGTAGTACGGAACCACCAGTTTGTGACCGATGCCGTTGGGGTTGACCTCAAGAGTGGCTGCACCCGTGCTGGTAGTCACGACACCAGCCTGCGCGGCACCTGCAGCCAGCGCACCGATCGCCAGTGCGATGTACGACTTTTTCATGGAACCTCCAGTTGTGGTTGATTCGCGAATGTGGAAACGACTCGCAGGGGCTACTCTAGCACACCTGACCCCGCCACCCCAAGCAGCCAGGCCCGACGTGGCGGTTTGTTGCGGCCATGCAACGCGGGTAAGCCCGGGGGTGGATGGATGGGGGGTCACAACTCCTCCAGCATCCACCATTGGTCGCCGTCGCGCACCCAGGTCTCTTGCACAAAGCCGCTGAAGGGGGCGCGCGCCGCCCCGGGCAGGGGCAGGCGGGGCTGGCTGGTGATTTCCAGCCGCACGGTGCAGCGCACGGGGGGCTCGGCACCGTCCAGCGGGCAGTCCACCTGGTGGACCCGGGCGCTGAGCCATTGCACCGGCACCGCTGCGCGGCGCACGGCGTACACGTCTGGCGTCACCAGGCGACGGTAGGCGGGGGAAGCCAGGGCGTAGGCGGCGGCGGCGTCTTGGCGCACGATCGCGTCGGCGCGCTGCTGGGCGCGCTGTTGCACGGTGGCCTGCGCTGCGGCGACGGGGTCGCGCGGGGGCGTGGCGCAGGCCGCCAGCAGGGCGGCGGCACAGGCGGCCCACGCCAAGGCCCACCGGGTGGCAGACCGGTGGACTGACCGGGCGGGCGCCTGGGGCCGGGGTGGCACGGTGGCGGCATGGTCAGCAAGGGGGGCAGTCATGGTCGTCGGTGCGTTGGAGAGGGTCATCACGGTCATGGGTTGGATGGGGCGGGCAGTGGCGGCAGTGTGGAGTGCAGCCCCGCGCCCAGCAGGGTTTGCATGCGTTGGCGCAGCTCGCGCGCGACCTCGGCGCTGTCGTCGGTGTTGCGCAGCACGCGCGGGGTGATGAGGACGAGCAGTTCCGTGCGGTTGGCGCTGCGGTTTTGGGCACCGAACAGCCAGCCAAACAGGGGGATGTCCTTGGCCACGGGCAGGCCGGCATTGCCGCTGGTGCTGTTGTCGCGGATGAGTCCGCCGAGCACCAGCGTCTCGCCGGTGCGCACGGCGACGCGGCTGCCGATTTGCCGCTGCAGGAAGGCGCGCTGGCCGGTGGCGGTGTCCACGGCGCCGACGTCGGTGACGGCCTGCTGCAGTTGCAGGGTGACCAGGTCGCCCGCGTTGACCGAGGGGGTGACGGTGAGGCTGACGCCCGTGTCCTTGTAGGTGATGCTGGTGGTGACGTTGCCGCCAGTGGTGACGGTTTCGGACGTGCGGACGGGCTGTTGGTTGCCCACGACGATGCTGGCGGTGTGGTTGTCCAGCACCATCAGGCTGGGGCTGGAGATGACTTTGATGAGCGACTTTTCGGCCAGGGCGTTGAGGACGGCGCGGATGTTGCCGTTGGCGCCCCGCAGGGTGTAGGTGAAGGCGCCCCGGGCGTCGCCCAGGTTGGCCAGGGCGTTGAGCACGCCGCTGCCGCTGTTGCTGCCGTGGCGGTCGGTAAAGAACCACTGGATGCCGTATTGCAGGTCGTCGACGAGTTGGACTTCGATGATGCTGGCTTCGATAAGGACCTGGGTGGGTGCAACGTCCAGCCGTTTGAGGGCCTGCTCCACCTGGCGGTATTGGCCGGCACTGCCCCAGACGAGGATGGCGTTGTTGTATTGGTCGGCCATGACGCGCAGGCCGCCCGTCAGGGTGACGGCGGGGCTGGTGCCTTGTTGGGCGGCCTGCCCCGCGACGGCGGGCAGCGAGGCGTAGTTGCCCGCGGGCGGGGCGCTGGCGGCGCTTTGCACGGTGGCGCCGGGGGCCACCCCCGTGGAGCCGCCCGGCGGGGTGGCGGGCGGCGCGGCACCAAACAGGCCGGCCAGCACGTCGGCCAGGTGGCGGGCGTTGCCGTTTTGCACGCGGTAGACAAAAAGCTGGCTGTCGCTGCTGCCCAGGCCGGGCAGGTCGAGCTTGGCAATCCATTCGCGGGCCAGGTCCAGGTATTCGGCCCGCGGGGTGACGATGACGACGGCATTGGCCCGCTCCAGCGGCAGCACGCGCACGGCGCCCAGCAGCGGGAAGGGGACGTTGGTGACCGCGTCGGTGGCGGCAGCGGCGTTGCCGGCAGGCGGCGGCGTGGGGCTGCCCGCGGCGGCAGCCGCCGGAGCGCGCCCTGCCCCGCCGGTGGTGGACAGCAGGCGCAGCGCGGCTTCCACATCGCGCGCACCGATGTGCTGCAGAGGGAAGACCCCGACGGACATGCCGCGCAGCAGGTCCACGTCGAAGGTTTGCACCAGGTCGAGCCAGCCGTCGAGCTGGCCCCGGGTGCCGGTGAGGACGAGCAGGTTGCGCAGCGCGTCCACGCGGGCGATGGCGGGGTCGGGCGCAAAGGGGCGCAGGATGGCGGCCATTTCGGCCGCGCCGATGTAGCGCAGCGGCACGACCAGAACGCCCTGCCCCGCCGGCAGGGGCGCGGTCGCCCCCAGGTCGCGCACGGCTACGCCGGGCACGACGGCGCGCAGTTGCTCGGCTTTGCCGACGTGGTAGGTGCCGGCGGCGTCGCGCAGCATTTGGTAGCCGTTGGCTTGCAGGGCCGCCTCGAGCAGCACCAGGGCACGCTCGGCACTGACCGGCTGCCCGGTGGAGAGGGTGACGCTGCCGTTGAGAGGGGGATGGACGACGTAGTTGACCTGCAGCAGCTCGCGCAGTATGGCGTGGACCACGTCGGCCAGGGGCGCCGCCTCGAAGCGCAGGGCGGTGTTGGCGCCCGCCACGGGGGCGGCCCGGTTGGGGCCGACGATGCGGTCGGTGCCGCGCAGGATGCGCTCGGCACCGGCGGGCTGCTGGGGGGCGCGGGCGGCGGGCGCAGCACCGTCCGCCGGGGCGTCGCCTGCCGGGGCCGAGACCGGGGCGCCGGCGGTGGCGTCGGGCACGGCGTCGGACGCGCCCGGCGCTGCCGGGGTGGCGCCCTGCGCGCTGGCAGCGGCCGTGGGCTGTGGGGGGATGGGGGGACGGGCCGTCGCGCAGGCTTGCAGGGCCAGTGCGCCCATGACGGCCAGGGCGGTCAGCCGCGGGCGCAGCGGCACGGCCCAGGGCCGCAGCCCGGTCGGCGGGTGCGGAACACAGGGAGAACAGGAAGAAGGCGACATGGCGTGCATTCGGATGAAGGGGCCCCGCTGGAGGGCCGAGGTTCTGTGGTGCCTGTTCTTGTTTATTGCAAGGGAGGCAGGCCGGCGGCGGCGCGGGCGCGGGCGCGCTCTTCCATCTCGCGCCGGGTGCGCTCGAGGACGGCCTGCAGGTTGGGCGGTAGGTTGTGGGCCGCAGGGGCCGCCCCCGGCGCCGGGGCTGCGGCAGCCGGCCGGGCGTTGGGGTTGGGCGCCCCCAAGGGGGCGACGGTCAGTGCGATGGTGCGGGTTTCGTCGCCGCGGGCGAACTGGGCTTGCAAGGCGTCCACGGACCGCAGCGTCCAGTCGCCCACGGTGGCCCCGACGGCCAGACGGCGGGTGCCGTCGGCCGTGCGGATGATGGCCATGGGATGTTCGCCGACGAGCGCACCGACGAGCGCCGCGCCCTCCAGGGGATCGGGCGGTTTGGCGGCTTCGGGCGGTGGCGGGGGCGGCGCCGGGCGCCGGTTGGGGACGAACAGGGGCCGCTCCAGCATGGCGGTGGTGCCGACGGCAGCGGATGCGAGCGGCGCCGGTGGCGGCGGCAGGACGGGCGCCACGGCGGCCGGCGGAACCCAGCGGGGCTGATGGAGGGTGACCGCACCCAGCGGATCGCGCAGGACGGCCCCCCAGTCGGCGTCCTGCACCCATACGCGCCAGGCCTGGGGGCCGGCGGTGGCGTGGCCGGCAGGCCGCAGCCACAACGCCGCCAGGCCAAGCGCGGCAGCAGCGGCGATGAGCGCGGCAAGCCGCGCGGCCGTCAGGGGTAGCCAGCGGGTCATGGTGCTTTTTGCCTCCAGACAGCCAGATTGAGCTGGAGCTTGAGCCGGGGGTTGCTGCTGGGCGGGGTCAGACCCGCTGGGCGGATGGCGATCTTGAGCACGCGGATGGCGGGGCGGCTGGATTGCAGTTTTTGCAGACCGGCGACGATGGCGGCCATGTCGCCTTCGGCCGTGAAGTTCAGGCCAATGCGCTGCAGGGGGCCGTCGTCCTGCGCGGGGGCGGCCTGACTGGCCTCGATGCTGAGGCCGGCCTCCTCCAGCGCGGTGCGGGCGCGTTGTAGGGCTTCGTTGGCAACGGCACCGGGGTCGGTGGCAGCGACATAGAGGCGCTGCTCCAGCGCCGCCTGGGCGGCCTGGGCCAGATCGGCCAGGGGGGCGGCTTGCTGCTGCAGGCCCAACAGGCGGGCGTAGCGCGGAGCCAGGTCCTGCAGGGCTGCGGTGACTTGGCGGTGCTTGTCGTACACATACACCCCAAGCAGTGCCGCGGGTACCACCAGCACGGCCAGCCAGGGAAGCACCCACAGGGCAGGCAGCCAGCGCTGGCGGGCGGGCGCGCGCGGGGCACGGCCCGGTTGCGCGGCAACCGCAGCAGCGGTGGCTGGGGGGGTGGCAACAGGGGGTGGCGTCATGGCTGGGCGGGGGCGCCCGGGGCTGCGGGCGGGGCTAACGGTACCGGGGCGAAGCGGATTTCGATGAAATACGACTCTTTGCCCAACCCGGTGACTTTGGTGGCCGGGCGGCTGGCGGTAACGGCGGCCACCCCCGGCTGGTCGCCCAGGCGGCGCATGAGGGCGGCGGCGTTGGGGGTCAGCCCCTGCAGGCGGAGGGTGTCGCCTTCCTGCTCGAGGTCGCTGACGTGGGTGTCGTCGGGCAGCTGGGCCGTGATCCAGTCCAGCAGGGCAACGGGGTCGCGCAGGGCCGCGGTGGTGCGGTCGAAGGCGTCGATGTGTTCCATGGCGACGGTAAGCTGCTGCCGGCTGGCCAGGGCCGGCGCCGCTTGCTGCTGCAGTTGGGCCCACTGCGCCTGGGCGTCGATGGCCCGCTGGCGCAGTTGCCAACTGGGGGTGACGGCCAGGGCGGCCACGGCGGCCAACGCCAGCAGCCAGGCTGCCGCATTGAGCGCGGCGCGGGTGTTGCGCCACCGGTGCATGGCGCGCTGGGCCGGGGTGGGCAGCGGGACCCAGCGATCGGTGGCGGGCGGCAGTTCCACCCACAGCAGGCGGCGGCTGCCGGTTTGCCAATGCTGGGGGTGGCGTTGCTGCAGCAACCGGCGAGAGGCCCACAGCGCGTGCACCTGTCGCCCCCCGTCGGCGGGTTGATCGGCCCACAGGAACAGGGTGTCGTCGGGTGGAAAGGGGCTTTCGAGCCGTCCGCGCAGGGCCACCGCGGCGCGGTGGGCGTCGTCGTCGGTGCCGGGTTGCCACCAGGTGCGACGCAGCAGCAGGTCGTCGGCCACGGGGTCGGCGTGCCAGCGCCGGATGCCCCACAGCCGCCAGGAACGGGGGGCCAAGCCCGGGCAGGCACGGCCGGTGGCGTCGTACAGACGGGCGGGGCCGGCTGCCTGGGGGGGGAGTTCGACCACGGTGGGGGGGCGCAGCCACGAGGCGATGCGACGCCCCCCGCGCTGCCAGGCACGCGACAGCCCGCGCAACAGGGGCGAGGACGCCCACAGGCCACTGCCGCCACGGGTGGCAGCTGCGGCCTGGGGTTGGGGGGCAGTGATATCACCCGGGTTTGGCATAACCTTGGAAGTTTAGCCGGAAGGCACCCATCGGACCGTTTGCCGCAGCAGACGCCACGGCGAACGGTCGGCCATTGGTGCGCCTTGAACGAGCATCCACGTCACTTGGAACGTGCCGTCTTCGGTCTGCACGTGGGCGACGGCTTTCCAGCGGTTGCCAGGGGTCTGGCGAATCCACGGCGCGGGTATGGTGGACAGGTCCCCATCGGTCTGCATGGACCTGGCGCGCGCCCAGGCCGCCGCACGGCCTGCGTCACCCTGCGCCAAGACGATGAGCAGGCTGTCATCCACCGCCTGGGGGTCGAGGGCGGGGTCGTCGCTGTCCACGGTCAGCAGGGATTGCACCGCCATCCAGACCGGAAACGGCAGGCCGGGACGGGTGAGCAGGTCCTCGACCGCGTCGTAGGCGGGACGGCCGGACAGTGCCGGGTCGGCCCGGGTTTGCACGATGGCGGCCGCCCAGCGCGCGGCCGCGTCTGACGGGAGCCCCCCAGCGTGGGCTAGGACGGCCTGGAGCAAGTCCTGCGGCGCGCGGTTGATGTCGATGGCCGCTTGGGCCGTGGACCAGTCGATTTGGACAGGCGTGTCCAGCACAGTCACCGTCCAGCGCTGTCGCGCAGGTGGCGACCCACCGCCCCACGGGTGGGCCGCCAGAACGTGGACGAGGGCCGCTTGGGCGGCGGCCGTGGCGTTTAGGCGGGCGACGTCGGCTTGGCGCAGGCGGGCCTCGCTGCGCACCCAGGCGGACAGTCCGAGGGCGGCCCCGGACAACGCCGCGAGCATCCACAGGACGGCGACCAGGGCCATGCCACGGGCGCAGCCAGTGCGGCCAGTCATCGCGCCCTCCCACGTACGGGAGTACCGCCCACCACAGCCTGCGACAGGCCGCCGGCGCTGGGTACCGTGGGGAAGATGGTGGCCAGCAGAGGCGGCCAATGGCCGTGGCGATCCGTAATCTGCAGCCGGATGGCCTGGGGCAGATCGTTGGCGTCAGCAGGCCAGTCGGCGCGCCAATCGGCATCCCAGGGTCGATCGGGCGGCCAACCGGATGGCCGCTCGCCGCGCACCTGGATGACCAGTTCCGTAACGTCTTCGGCCAAGATTTCGGCTGCGGCAGCCGACCAGTCGAGGAACCCCGCGGGAGCGGTATTGGCGGCGGTCAGCGGCATCCACGGGCGATGGCGCAGCACGAGGTGCCGACGGGCAGGGGCGGAGGCGTCCGGCTCGAGCGCGAGGCGGAACTCGGTCCGCCCACCCATGGCCGGACGGGCGGGCATGATGCCGATCCATTGCAGTTCGTGCGGCGCGATCTGGTAGCGCAGGCGCGCGGCAGTGGCCGCAGCCCCGGGGTCGGCAGATCGGTATTCGTCCCGCACGACGGCGCCAGTGACGGTACGCAAAAACGCCCCCACCGCCACCATGGTCTCGACCCGCTGGGACTGGCGCAGAACCCGCTCTTGCGTGTCGCCCAAGGCGCGCAAGGCCCCCCCCAGACCGACGGCCAAAAGGGAAAAGAGCACGAGGGCGACGAGGACTTCGACGAGGGTGAAGCCCCACGTGCGCCGATACCGTGCGCCCCTCATGGCGTACCTTGCCCCGCGGTGGGAGCCAAGCGCCAGGTGACGACGCTGATCTGGCGTCGCCCATCACCCCACCAGACGGTGTAGCGCAGGGCCTGCGGGCGAACGGGCGGCGGCGCGGCTGCCGTGGCGCCCGCGCCGCCGGGGGCGACGTCTGGCCCAAGCAGTTGCGGTTGGGGGACATCGGTAACGGGCTCAATGCGCCAAGCGAGATCGCCGCTCGCCCCCTGCTGTGGCACGGGGTATGGCAGCCGGTCTGGCGGGGTTTGCAGCAAGCCTTCGAGCAAAAGTGTGGCCTTGTGCCGCTGCAACAGATCGGCCGCTTTGCTGGCGCCATCACCCAGGCTGCGGTAGATGAGCGCAATGGATACGCCCATGATGACGATGGCGACCAGCATTTCGAGCAAGGAAAAGCCGTGAACCGCCACGGGGCGACGGCCCAGGGCTGCTGGGACGTGCACGGTTGTCATGGAAGGATGGCTTGCTGGGCCAAGCGCCCGGTCAACCAGTCGACGCGCAGGCGGGTGCCGGTTTGCGGCGCGCGCAAAATGTCGATGGTGCCCCCGGTGCCACCGCCGTCTGGCATGAACACTACGCCCAGCCAGGGAGCGGGCACCGCGCCTTCCGCCACGTCAACCCGGATTTGTACGGATGGGGGCCAGGCGGCGGACCAGGCGGGCTGAGGCGCAGGCGCCTGCCAGAGACCATGGCGGCGCTCCTGCAAATCGAGCACCAAGGCGGTGGGCCGTGCGGTGCGGGTGGCTTGCTGGCGCGCGGACTGCAGTCCGTCGGCAATGGCATCCACCGCTTTG
This sequence comes from Tepidimonas fonticaldi, assembly GCF_001675355.1. Taxonomy (NCBI): domain Bacteria; kingdom Pseudomonadati; phylum Pseudomonadota; class Betaproteobacteria; order Burkholderiales; genus Tepidimonas; species Tepidimonas fonticaldi. Next base: position 49,359 of record NZ_LZDH01000005.1, read on the forward strand.
CGATAGGCCGCAGCGGCTTGCCAACGGTCGTACACAAAAGGGACCGTGGCCGAGATGGCCGCGACGATGGTCATCACGACAAGCAGCTCGATGAGCGTGAAGCCGCGCCGCCAGTTGGCACGATGGGTCATGACCTGCCCCAGCCACCCCTGCTATCAGGGTGCATTGCGGATGTCCGCGTCCTCGCCTTCGCCACCGGGGGCCCCGTCCGCGCCGAACGAGACGATTTCGACCTTGCCGCCCTGCGCGGTGTACCGGTAGGGCCGACCCCAAGGGTCCTGGGGGACTTCGCCCTTGATATAGGGACCATTCCACGACGGCAAGCCCGAGGGGGCCTTGACGAGGGCAGCCAAACCTTCGTCGGTGGTGGGGTAGCGACCGATGTCCAGTTTGAAGAGATCGAGGCCTTTTTCCAGATCGGCAATCTGGACGGCGGCGGTCTTACTTTTGGCACCACCAAGCTGGTTGAGGAAGCGCGGACCGACCAAGCCCGCCAGCAGAGTCAGGATGACCAGGACGACCAGCAGCTCGACAAGAGTGAAGCCACGGTGCACAGGATGCACACGAGTGTTCATGGGTATCATTTTCATCGAAAAATTATAGCGCCAGATCATTTACGGCCAGAATGCCGAGCAAGATGGAAACGATGATGCCGGCAATGAGCGCGCCAAGGAGCAGGATGAGAAGCGGCTCGAGGACCGTCAACAAACGCTGCATGCGGGCTTGGACCTCGCGTTCGAGGATCTGGGCGACTTCTTGCCACATGGGGCCAAGGCGGCCGGTTTCCTCCCCCACCCGCACGAGGTTGATGACCAATGGGTCAAAAAAGTTCAGGTTCTGCAATGTATCAGCCATGCGCCGACCGGCTTTGATGTCGGCGGTGACGGCTGTGATGCGCTGGCGATCCGCAGGGTTGCCAAAGGCATCGGTGGCAATGCCCAGAGCAGCGACCAAGTTGACGCCACTGTCAAGCAGCGTACCCAAGGTGCGGGCAAAGACAGCTTGCTGGTACCGTGTGCGCAGGGGACCAACCAGGGGCAAGCGGTACTGTGCCACACGCCACGCGGCGCGGCCCGAGTCGCTGCGCAAGTAGGTCAGCACCCCTGCCACGATAACCGTGATGGCCAATCCCCACACGATGGCGTTGTCGGTCAACGAGGTACTCAGCCCCATCATGAACCGGGTGGCCAGGGGCAGCCGGTCGCCCAACTCGCCAAAGACGTCGCGAAACTGCGGTACGACGTACAGCAGCATGACGAGCAGGGAGAGCAGGCTGACGATCAGCAAGATTGCGGGATAGGTGGCTGCCGCGACCGCGCGCTCGCGCAGGGTGCGCACCCGTTCCTGGTGCTCTTGCACCCGCGCCAGTGCATCGCCCAAGTGGCCACTGGCCTCGCCAGCGCGGACCAGGTTGACGAAAAAGTCGTCAAAAAACCGCGGGTGTCGTGCGAGGGCCCGGCTGAACGCGTGTCCGGCCTTGATGTCCTCCAGCAGTCGTTGGTTGACGTCTGCCAGTTGCGGATGGGGGGCCATGGCACCCAACAGACGCAGCGCCCGATCGAGCGACAGACCGGCCTTGAGCATGGTGGCGAGTTCGGCCGTGTAGGCGCCGATGTCGGCCGCGCGCGGGGACGAGCGCCCCAAGAAGCGCTGCCATCGCGCAGGCAGCCGCGTGGTCTGCTGGGGCGGTAACGCTGGCACGGCCGGGGAACCGGCGCCCCCGATGGGTGCAGCAGACAGCTCACGGGCCAAGATGCCCTGCCCCCTGAGTTGTCGAAGGGCCGAGCCTTCGTCCCACGCTTGCAGGTGCCCCTCGCAACTGCGCCCCGAGGCATCGATGCCGCGGTACCAGAAGTCAGGCATCGGACTGGTCCTCGGTGACGCGCAGCACTTCGTCCAGGCTGGTTTCGCCCGACGCGACTTTGCGCAAGCCGTCGTCCCGAAGGGTGAGCATGCCCGCCTGGACCGCCTGGGCATGCAGCCGGGCGGCATCGGCCCCATCGAGAATGCTGCGACGCAGCGCGTCGTCGAGCATCAGCAGTTCATGCACGCCCGTGCGCCCCAGATAGCCTGTCCCACGGCACTGGTCGCACCCCACCGGGCGATAGATGGGTTGTCCCGCTGCCAAAAACCTGTCCAAACCCGTGTCCTGCAGAGCCCGCGGGGTGGGTGTTTGCGGCGCCTTGCAGGCTGGACATAGGCGACGCACCAGCCGTTGGGAGAGCACCCCGATGACGCTGGAGGTGATGAGGTAACGCTCGATGCCCATGTCCTGGAGCCGGATGACGGCCCCTGCAGCCGTGTTGGTGTGCAGGGTGGACAAAACGAGGTGGCCGGTCAACGCCGACTGCACGGCGATCTGCGCGGTTTCGGCGTCCCGCATCTCGCCGATCATGATGATGTCGGGGTCTTGTCGCAAAATGGCCCGGAGGGTCCGCGCGAAGGTCAAACCAATGGCCGAGTGCACCTGGATCTGGTTGATACCAGGCAACTGATACTCGACGGGGTCTTCGACCGTGATGATTTTGTGTGCGTCGGCATCGATCTTGGCGAGCGCAGCGTAGAGCGTGGTGGTTTTGCCCGAGCCGGTGGGGCCGGTGACGAGGAGGATGCCATGCGGACGCTCGACAAGGGCACGAAAGTGCGCCAAAGTATCCGGCGCAAAACCCATCTGGTCGAGTTCGAAGCGCACAGAGGACCGGTCGAGAACGCGCATGACGACACTTTCCCCATGAACGGTGGGTGCAGTCGATACGCGCAGATCGAGGTCCCTGCCCTTGACGCGTGAACGGATTCGGCCATCCTGGGGCAGCCTGCGCTCGGCGATGTCGAGGTGGGCCATCAATTTGACGCGGGAAGTGACGGCCGCAGCGAGAGCTGACGGAAGGACCTCGTGGGTGGCGATGACGCCGTCGACCCGGTAGCGCACGTGCAGTCCGTCTTCGAACGGCTCGAGATGGATATCCGACGCGCGCATGTCGACCACGCGGCCTACGATTTGGTTGACCTTGCGGATGACCGGGGCTTCACTGGCCAAATCCTTGAGATGCTCGACGAATTCGCTGGCGTCCGCATCGTCGCCTTGTCCCTGGGTTTGCTCCCCGTCGTCCACCGTGCCTAGGCCTTGCAGGGCTTTTTCGATGTCGGCTTCGAGGGCAATGCGCGGCTCAATTTGCAAACCCGTGGCCAGTTGCAACGCCTTGACGACAAAGCCATCTTGCGGATTGGCGAGCGCAACGGTCAAGACCTGCCCCTCCAGCGCCAAGGGATATATCAGTTGGGAGCGCTGAAATTCGGGTAAAAGACCCGGCACTTCCGGAGGAAATGGGGGAAACTGGTCCAGGGCAATGGACGGGATGTGCAGCTGCTCGCTCAGTGCATCGAGGACGTCGACATCGGTGACGAGGCCCAAGCGGACCAAAACCTGTCCGATGAGGTAACCCGGGGTCTCGCGCTGGGCGGCCAGGGCCCGTTCGAGATCACGGGCCTGGAGTTTGCCGCGCTCGACCAGAATATGTCCGAGCGGCGGCCGTGCTGCCGCCACCGCGGAAGGGCCCGAACCCATGGATGCAAGCGGGTTGTTCATTGAGTACCCCTCCAGAGGTATTTCCAGAACGTCTTGGAAGTCCACAGCCGCGCAAAGCCCGCCAGATGCCAGCCCAAGTGCCTGATGTGACGGCGACTGCGCCGATGAGCAACGTGGGCCACCTGCGAACCTGCGGCATGGCGCAGAACAAAGCCGAACAACTGTAACCGCAGACAAAACTCCACGTCTTCGACGTACAGGCGGTAACGCTCGTCAAACCCACCCAGGCGCGCGTACACCTCCCCTCTGACGACGAAGCAAGCACCGTTGACCCAGTCAGGTCGGGAAACGGGCTTGTCGGTTACCCCCCGCGCATGGGATGCCAGCCTGCGCAACAGCTGGGGCAGCGTCGGGAGGCGTCGGGCATGGTCCTGTACCTGACCGGCGGTGTCGACCTGTGTAGGATAAGCCAGCCCCACGACTGGATCGGCGAAAGCAGCCAACAGAGGCACGGAAGGGTCGCACACCCAGTCGATGTCTGGGTTCAAGATCCACCAGTAAGTCGGTGCCCGGCCCGCGGCAACACATTCGGCCTGAAAAGCACGATTGTGGTTGCGCGCGTAGGACTGCGAATGCGGGTTGCACACGATGCGCAGGTCGAATGGCCATGGGGTCTGCATCAGCACACTTTGCACCGCGGGGTCCGGGATGTCGAACGTGAGCCAAACGCGATCGATAACCGCCTGCACACACGCCAATCGTTGCAGCAGTGTGGGCAAATACCCACCGTGTCCGTGGGAGACGATGGATACCGAGAGGCTCATTCCGAAAGATCGGCCTGCGCCAGCGCACGACCGGCTTGGTCCTTGGCCGACAGCAGCGGGGCCATGCCCAACGACGGCCATTCGATGCCGATCGTCGGGTCATCCCACCGGATGCAGCGCTCCGACTCGGGCGCGTAGTAGTCGGTGGCCTTGTAGAGAAAGTCGGCGCTGTCGGTCAACGTCAGAAAGCCGTGCGCCAGCCCGGGCGGGATCCAGAGTTGGCGGTGGTTGGACTCACTCAACTCCACCCCCACCCACCGGCCAAAGGTCGGCGAGCCGCGCCGGATGTCCACCGCCACATCGAAAACCGCCCCGCGCGCCACACGCACGAGCTTGCCCTGCGCGTGCGGCGGCAGCTGGTAGTGCAGCCCCCGCAGCACGCCGCGGCGGCTGCGGCTGTGGTTGTCCTGCACGAAGGCGATGCCGCTGAGCCCAGTGGCCTGTTCGAAGTCGCGCTGGTGGAAGCTCTCGAAGAAAAAGCCACGCGCGTCCCCAAAGACTTTGGGCTCGAGGATCAGCACGCCGGGGATGGCGGTCGGGGTGACGGTGTACGGCATGGGCTTATCGCAACAGGCTCAACAGGTACTGGCCGTAGCCGTTTTTGACCAGGGGCTGGGCCAGCCGATGCAGTTGCTCCGCATCGATCCAGCCCTGGCGCCAGGCGATCTCCTCCGGACAGGCGATCTTGAGGCCCTGGCGCCGCTCCAGCGTGGCGATGAACTGCCCCGCATCCAGCAGGCTGTCGTGGGTGCCGGTGTCCAGCCAGGCGTAGCCGCGCTGCATGATCTGCACGTTGAGCTGGCCGCGCTCCAGATAGGCTTGGTTGACGGAGGTGATCTCCAGCTCGCCGCGGGCGCTGGGTCGGACCGCCCGCGCAATATCCACCACCTGCTCGTCGTAGAAATACAGCCCGGTGACGGCGTAGGGGCTTTTGGGGGCCCGGGGTTTTTCTTCGATGCTGATCGCACGGCCCTGCGCGTCGAACTCCACGACGCCATAACGCTCGGGATCGTGCACATGGTAGGCAAACACCGTGGCACCCGTGGTTTGCGCATCGGCGGCGTGCAGCAGGGGCTGGAAGTCGTGCCCGTAGAAGATGTTGTCGCCCAGCACCAGCGCGCTGGGGTGCCCGGCCACGAAGTCCGCACCGATCAGAAAGGCCTGCGCCAGCCCGTCGGGGCTGGGCTGCACGGCGTACTGCAAATTCATGCCCCACTGGCTGCCGTCGCCGAGCAACTGGGCAAAGCGCGGCGTGTCCTGCGGCGTGCTGATGACGAGCACGTCGCGAATGCCCGCCAGCATCAGCGTGCTGAGCGGGTAGTAGACCATGGGCTTGTCGTACACCGGCAGCAACTGCTTGCTGACGGCCAGCGTGGCCGGGTGCAAGCGGGTGCCGGAGCCGCCGGCCAGGATGATGCCTTTGCGCATGAGCAGAAGCCGCCCGACCCGGGAGGATCAGGCGGTGATGATTGAACGAAGAAACCCGCCCCCATGCGGCGCAAGGGGCGGCTGGCCGTCAGTAGTCGCCCGTGGGCTTGCGCACCAGGCGCTGGACGTCGCGATCCATCGGCAGGGCGTAATCATAGCCCCTCAGGATCTGGCCGGTTTCCGATCGCACCAGCTTGACGTTGACGTACACATACTGGCCAGCGACCGAATAGGTGCCGACCAGCACCGCCGTGGCCTGATGCACCCGGGCGATGTCCTTGATCTCGCGCGACAGCAGCAGCTCGCCGGTTTGCTCGCGCACGAACACGTCGCCGCGCAGCTTCATTTCGCGCACATCGATCCCAGCGGCCGCCGCCGCGGAGCTGTACTGCTCCGACAGCGTGCGCCCCAGCGGCGAGGACACGCGCAGGTCGTTGACATCGACAATGGTGGCCACCAGCAGCGGCGACGCCTGGGCCGCGGGCAGCCCCGCCAGCAGCTTGGCCATCGCATCGCGGTTGGCCTGCAGAAACGGGTGCGCAGCTGCCTGCTCGTACGTCGGCAGGGTGGCTTTGGGCTGCGCCGAACACCCGACCAGGGCCACGGCCGCCGCCATGGCAAACGCAGCGAAGGCTCTCATTGGGACACCACCTTGAATTCGCGGGACGCGGGGCCGCGCACGACCTGGAACAGGGTGGCGTCGCTGTCCTCGACGTAGTACACGTCGGTGTTGCGCACGAGGTAACGGTCGCCCTGCATGATGGTGGTGGTCAAAATGACCTCGGTGTGGGTGGGCCCGCCCGTGTACTGGCTGCGGGCCACGTCGGCGATCACGGCGTAGCCCAACCCGCCCACCATGGCCGCGTCGGGGTGCGCATGGACGCCCAGGTAGTGCGCCACGTAGACGCCAGAGGTGATGGCCGTGAAGAGACCCGGAATGAAGTGCGGACGGTCGCTGTTGTGGCGCACCACCTGCGCTTGGTAGCTGACCTTGATGGGGGCGTCGTCGCGTTCGACGACCGTCTTGCCCTCGTTGACCAAGCGGGTGATCAGCAGCTCGCGGAAGGCCCGGTCGAACGCGGTGGGCGACGCCGGCAGGCCGACCTGAAGGGCGGCGCCTGCCGCGGGGGTCTGGCCCAGCCGCGTCAGCGTGTTGGACACCACATGGCCCGCCACGGCGTCCCAGTGCCCGGCGGAGCGGACTTTTTTCTGCGCGGTGTACGGAAAATTCTCGGCCACAGGAATGGGCGCATGGGTGCACCCCCCCAAGCCCACGAGCAGACTGCCCGCCAGCGCGGCGTAGGCTGTTTTGAATCGGTTCAAGGGACCTCCTGTGCGCGATGGTCTTCGACTTGTGTTGCGGCGACGGTAGCACGCGTCCCCCCGAGCGTCAAGGCAAACGCCGGCTGCGCGCGCCAGGCGTCGCGATTTCCCCAACAGCGGCGTGCCCCCTGGCACCCCGATCAGGGCAGCGGCAGCGATTCGACCCACCGCTGCACCCCGGCCTGCCAGGCTGGCAGATGCAGGCCGAAGGTGCGCTGCAGGCGGGTGGTGTCCAGCCGCGAATTGTGCGGGCGCCGCGCCGGCGTCGGGAAAGCGCTGGTGGGCACGGGGTCGATGGCCGAGACGCGCCAGCCCGCGTCCGGCCAGCGGCGGCGGGCCGCCTCGATGACATGACAGGCGTAGCCGTGCCATGTGGTCACCCCGGCCGCCGCGAGGTGGTAGGTGCCGCTGCCCTGCCCCGTGGCAAGCACCTGCCGCAGCGCGTGGGCGGTGACATCGGCAATCAAATCCGCCCCCGTGGGCGCGCCCCATTGGTCGTCCACCACGGTCAGGCGTTCGCGCTCGCGCGCCAGGCGCAGCATGGTGCGGGCGAAGTTTCCGCCGCGCACGCCGTACACCCACTGGGTGCGCAGGATGAGGTGCCGGCAGCCGCTGGCGCGGATGGCGTCCTCGCCCGCGAGTTTGGTGTGGCCGTAGGTGTTGAGCGGCCCGGTTGCGTCGCCTTCGGCCCACGGCCGCTCCCCACTGCCGTCAAAGACGTAGTCGGTGCTGTAGTGCACCAGCCACGCCCCGCAGGCCGCCGCCGCCTCGGCCAGCGCACCGGGGGCCTGGGCATTGGTGCGGTGGGCCCGTTCCGGCTCGCTCTCCGCTTTGTCCACGGCGGTGTAGGCCGCGGCATTGACGATGGCGGCCGGCTGCAGTGCCGCCACGGTGCGACGCAGGCCGTCCAGATCCGTCAGGTCGCCGCACAGCGCAGCATCGTGCCCCGGCCAGCGGCCGCCCGCACGGTCCAGGGCGATGACGTCCCCCAAGACGGCCAGGCTGCGCTGCAGTTCCCAGCCGACCTGGCCGTTTTTGCCCAGCAACAGGATACGCGGCATCGGAAGTGTCATCATGCAGCCTGACGCGCTTGGGCCTCGAGCAGTTGCAGCAGAAACTCCGGCGCCAGATCGGCGCCGTTGGCCCAGACCACCGTTCCAGCCATCTCGTCATGCCGGGCCGTGGCAAACAACGCTGGGTCCTTCAAGGGCTCGAACATCTCGCCCCACAGCTCGCCGGCCAAGGACAGCTCGCCGGCCATGCCGTTGTTGAAGCGGACGAACAGACGGTGTCCCGGCCGCGGCTCGACATGCGTGGTGTGCAAAAACATGAAATATCCAAGAGGACCGGGGGATTAACCAGACTTCATCTCACGCTCGCAAGCTTGCCAAATATTTCTTCTGCGCCCCCGGAGAAATAGCCCCTCGCCTTTCCAACAACATTACGCATCGGAGAGCCAAATCTACGGACCGATAGCAATAATGCGCAACAATCGCCAGATGTTTGAGCTGCTCATCATCCATTAATTCCGGCCGAGAAAAGTCTCGCACATAAACCAAATCTGCCTCCAGCAACTGATTGAGAGGCTGACGGGGATTATTGTTCACAACACAGGGAGCAATCGGCCACTGCTTTACAGCAGCAAAACAATGAGGAATAAATCCCTGCTTTCTTAGCTCCAAATCAATCTCACCCAACGGAGGCTGATCTTTATAAAGCGTCACAAAGGATACCTCAACCTGGATCGCAACCGCCCGACTTAGCTTACTCTTCCCGAACTGAAAAACCAACAGCTCAGACCCTTGAATATCGATTTTCAAAAAATCCAAGAAATCGATTTCTCGAACGTCATCCAAAGCTACCGTGGGGATTTCAACCCTACGGACAACTTCGGCCAGCGGCTTGAGAACCTCAAAAAGCTCGAGCACCGTAAAATCCGGATCTAAAAGACTCGTCATACCGGACGCACGGCAAATTTTTAACGCGCGAACGCTACCATCCCCGATCGCATAAGGAAGATACCGCTCGTTAGGGCCGCTTCTTTTTTGCAACTCATCAAAAGCGTCCATCTGCGGCTCAAAACCTGTTAGGGAACCTCTGCACTACCCCGCCCACTCGTTCGTGGCGACGAGTTCAGGGTCAATATCGTTTCGTAGGATGGGATCGAAACAGATGCTGAACGGTTCTTGGGCTCCAGCAAGCCCCTTCGT
>NZ_LZDH01000006.1:0-82177 GCF_001675355.1 Tepidimonas fonticaldi
CACCCCGCTGGAGTCCACCACCAGCGACGACATCGAGCTGGCGGTGCAGGCCTTTGCGCGCCTGCTGCGCGATCTGGCGGCCGAATTGGCCTGACCGCCCCCGCCCCCTACCCCTCGCTTTGCCACCCCACTGCCATGACCCGCCCCCCCGTGGACCACGCTGCGCTGGACGCCTGGATCGAGGCGCACTTCGACGAACAGGTGCGCTTTTTGCAAACGCTGGTGCGCGTGCCCACCGACACCCCGCCCGGCGACAACGCCCGCCATGCCGAAGTGACCGCCGCGGCCCTGGAGACCCTGGGCTGGGCGGTGGAGCGCCACCCGGTACCCGCGGAGGTGGTCCAGGCCGCCGGGCTGACCTCGATCACCAACCTGATCGTGCGCCGGCCCTACGGCGACGGCGAGGCGGCGCGCCACCCGGTGATCGCGCTCAACGCCCACGGCGACGTGGTCCCCCCGGGCGATGGCTGGACGCACGATCCGTATGGCGGCGAGATCGTGGACGGCAAACTCTACGGCCGCGCGGCGGCGGTGAGCAAGAGCGACTTTGCCACCTACGTCTATGCGGTGCGGGCACTGGAGGCCGTCGCCCGCCCGAGGCGCGGCACGGTGGAGCTGCACTTCACCTACGACGAGGAGTTTGGCGGCGAGCTGGGACCGGGCTGGCTGCTGGAGCGCGGCCTGACCCGCCCCGACCTGATGATGGCCGCCGGCTTCAGCTACCAGGTGGTCACGGCGCACAACGGCTGCCTGCAGCTCGAAGTGACGGTGGAGGGCGAGATGGCGCACGCCGCCATCCCCGACACCGGCACGGACGCGCTGCAGGGCGCCGTGCACATCCTGCAGGCGCTCTATCGGCTCAATGCCGAGTACCTGGCGGTGCGCTCGGGGGTGGAGGGCATCACCCACCCGTACTTGAACATCGGCCGCATCGAAGGGGGCACCAACACCAATGTCGTGCCCGGCAAGGTGGTGTTCAAGCTGGACCGCCGCATGATCCCGGAGGAAGACCCGGCCGAGGTGGAAGCCGCGCTGCGCCGCACGATCGCCCAGGCGGCCGCCAGTTTTGCGCCGCCGCGCGGCGGCCGGGCGTTGACGGTGACGGTACGCCGGCTGCTGCTGGCACGCGCCATGCGCCCGCTGCCCGGTGCCCGCCCGCTGGTGCAGGCGCTGCAGCGCCATGCGCAGGCCGTGCTGGGCGAGGCCATCCCCGCCGTCGGCACGCCGCTCTACACCGATGTGCGGCTGTATGTGGAGCGCGGCATCCCCGGCGTGATCTACGGCGCGGGGCCGCGCACGGTGCGCGAGTCCAACGCCAAACGGGCCGACGAGCACCTGGTGCTGGAAGACCTGCGGCGCGCCACCCGGGTGGTGGCGCGGGCGCTGGCCGACCTGCTGGAGGGCTGACGGCCGGCCGTCAACCGCTCTGGCGTCGCCGCTCGCGCACCGACGAGGCGACCGCCGCCGCGATGAAGCCCACCCCGATCAGGCCGGTGACCACCTCGGGGACGTGGGCGACGGTGCCCAGGATCATGATCGCCGCCAGCGCGCCGATCGCATAGTGGGCGCCGTGCTCCAGGTAGACATAGGCCTCCAGCGTGCCGCGGTTGACCAGGTACACGGTCATCGAGCGCACGAAGATGGCGCCGATGGCCAGCCCCAGCATGATGATGACGACATCCTTGGTGATGGCAAACGCCCCGATCACCCCGTCGAACGAGAACGAGGCGTCGAGCACCTCCAGATACAAAAAGCTGGCAAATCCCGAGCGGTGCATGGCGGCGACGGCGGCGTCGCCCGCCTCCTCCGACTCGAAGAGCGCACCCACGGCATCCACGGCCAGATAAAGCAGGATGCCCGCGATGCCGGCGACGAACACCCGGGTCTGCTCCGCCTCCGGCACCCACCAGCGGGTGGAAAACACCACCACCAGCGCGATGAAGACGCTGATCTCGTCGAACTTGGCGGCCCGCACCATGCGCCGCTCCAGCGGCCCGAGCCAGTGCGTCTCCTTGTTGCGATCGAACAGGAAATTGAGGAACACCAGCAGCAGGAACATCCCGCCAAAGGCCGAGATGACCGGATAGACCCCCGTGAGCACGCGCGAGTACTCGTCCGGCTGCTGCAGCGCCAGGCGCACCGTCTCGCCCCAGCCGATGTCGGCCGACACCGCGACGATGATGATGGGAAACACCAGCCGCATGCCAAAGACCGCGATCAGGATGCCGATGGTGAGGAAGAGCTGCCGCCACAGCGGACTCATGTAGCGCAGCACCCCGGCGTTGACGACCGCGTTGTCGAAGGAGAGGCTCACCTCCAGAATGGCCAGCACCGCGGTCAGCCACAAGGCCGTCCACAGCCCCATGGGGGACTGCAGCCCCCACCACGCCGCCAGCCCCAGGCAGACGGCCGAAAACACCAGCGAAAAACGGAAATCCCGGATCACGAGACGGCCTCCTGCGACGCGCGCGGTCGGTAAAACAAGGGGTAGCGCCGCTGGACGACCGGGCTGTCGAACGCCCAGGTCAGGCACGTGCCCAGGTGCGGCGGGGGGCTCCCGTCATCCCCTGGCGCAAAGGCGTCCGGCGCCCGCGTCTGGAAGGCGGCCGTGGCCAGTTGCACCAGCAAGTCGCGCAGATGGGTGCAGCCGCGCTCGCCCCCCATGCGCTGTTCGATGATCTTGCGCCAGCCGCGCCCCATGCGCTCACCGATGAGGCCGCGCAAGGGTGCCATGGTCTGCGGACACGGCGCGTGCGGATGGGCATCCATCGCGACGGCGATGTCGCGGATGGTCCATGCGTCGTCCAGCGTCACGCGCAGGTGCATGTGGTGGATGGGCTGGCCGGGCGACCAGGCGCCCTCGCCCTCGATTTCGAATCCGTAGGGCTTGACGTCGGTCAGCTCCGCCTCGATGTCCCACAGACCGTCGTCGCGCCGGTAACCGCGGAACTCGACGCGGCGGGTGTGCATGGGCTGGCGGGCAGCAGGGGGTGGCAGTGGCAAGGTGACGGCTCCTTCGGGTACCCGGATGGGTAAAAGCGCAATTGTCCCCCGATTGTCACGAAACGCGCGGCGGGGGTGCTGTCGGTTGGGTGACGCGGGTCAGTCGGCCGGCGGCGGCAGTCCCGCCAGCACGGCGACATGGGCGCGCAAATCGGCAGCCCAGGTGCGGCGGTCGCGCCCGTCCGCCGTTTGGGGCTCCCCCCAACGCAGGTGGACGGCCAGATCGGTGGCGGTGAGCACGCGCCAGACGGAGGCGAGCAGCGTCGCATCACCCACATACACCGGGGCGTCGTGGCGGGCGAGGGCATCCGCCGCCGCCCCCATGGGCCGGTAGGCCAGGCCCAAGGGTTGGACCGGGGCACCCGTGGCCACCGCCGCCTGCAGCAGGTTGGCGTGAAAGGGCAGCACGGAGCGGCCGTCGCTGGTGGTGCCCTCCGGGAACACGGCCAGCACATCGCCCGCCTGCAGCCGCTCGGCCAAGTGGTGCACCACCCGCAGGGCATCGCGCTTGCGGTCGCGCTCGATGAAGAGCGTGCCGGCCCCCGCGACCAGCCGGCCCAGCAGGGGCCAGTGCCGCACGTCGGCCTTGGAGACGAAGCGGCACGGCCACGCCGCGTCGATCGCCAGGATGTCCAGCCACGACACATGGTTGGATACGACGAGCAGCGGACCGCGGGCAGGCGGCACGCCGTCCACCCGCAGCGCCACGCCCAGAATGGCCAGCGCGCGCGCGGACCACGCCTGGATGCGGGCGGCACGGGCGGCCTCGTCCCACTGCGGAAAATGCCGCCAGACCGTCCACAGCCCCCCAACCACATGGGCGAGCAGACGGGCGCCGCGCCACAGCGCGCGCACCCCGCGGCCGCGCCGCGCCGGGCCCGTCTCAGGCCGCGGCATCGAAGGCCACATGCCCGCCGACCAGCGTGGCCCGCACGCTCGCGGGCAGCGCGTGGCCCTCGAACGGCGTGTGGCGGCCCTGGCTGCGCAGCCGGGCGGGGTCCACGCGCCAGGTGGCCGCCGGATCCAGCACGCACACATCGGCCACGCCGCCCACGGCCAGGCGGCCGACGCTGGCCTGCAGGGTCCCCAGCCGCGCGCCCAGCACGCGCGCCGGCCCGGCCGTCAGCACCTCGGCGGCGCGGACCGCCGGCACGCCATCCTGCTCGGCCCACTTGAGGGCCAGGCCCGCCAGCAGCTCCACGGCGGTGGCGCCGGGTTCGGCCTCGGCAAACGGCACCGCCTTGGCATCGGCCGACACGGGGTTGTGGTCCGACACCAGCGCATCGATGGTGCCGTCGGCCAGCGCCTGGCGCAGGGCGTCGCGGTCGCGTTGCTGACGCACCGGCGGCTGCAGGCGCAGCCGGGTGTCGTAGTAGCCGATGTCGGTGTCGGTGAGCAGCAGGTTGTGCACGCTGACGTCGGCGGTCACGGGCAGGCCTTCGGCCTTGGCTTGGCGCACCAGGGCCACGCCGGCCGCGGTACTCAGCCGGCACACATGCAAGCGCACGGGCGGTGTCGCCGCAGCCGCCCCCGCCGCGGCGGCCACACCGCGCAGCAGCTCGAACAGCGTGTGCAGCGCGACCACCTCCGACGCCGCCGACACGCCGGACAGGCCCAGGCGCGTCGCCAGCGGCCCGCTGGCCATCACGCCTTTGGACAGCCACGGCTCCTCCGGCCGCAGCCACAGCGTGTAGCCAAAGGTGGCCGCGTACTGGAAGGCGCGCTGCAGCACCTGGGTGTTGACGATCGGCCGGTCCGCCTGGCCAAAGCCCACGCAGCCCCGCTCGGTGAGCTGCACCATCTCGGCCAGCACCTCGCCCTGCAGACCGCGCGTCAATGCACCCAGCGGGAACAACCGCGCGCGGTGCAGCTTTTCGGCGCGCGCCTTGAGCATGTCCACCAGGCCCGGCTCATCCAGCACGGGGTCGGTGTCGGGCGGGCAGACCAGACTGGTGACACCACCGGCCACGGCCGCCGCGGTCTCGCTCTCCAGCATGCCGGCGTGTTCCTGGCCCGGCTCGCGCAGGCGCACGCTCAGATCGACCAGCCCCGGCAGCACCCAGCAGCCGCTGGCGTCGATCACGCGGTTGGGCGCGAAGTCGGCCGGCGCGCTGCCAATGCCGATGATGCGGCCCGCGGCGATGGCGACGTCGGTCACGCGGTCGATGCCGCTGGCGGGGTCGATGACCCGGCCCTGTCGGATGAGTATCTTCATGCCTCGTTCCCCGCGATGATGCCCATGACCGCCATGCGCACCGCGATGCCGAAGGTGACCTGCGGCAGCACCACGCTCTGCGCGCCGTCCACGACGCTGGAGTCGATCTCCACCCCCCGGTTGACGGGCCCGGGGTGCATGACGATGGCGTCCGGCTTGGCCCAGCGCAGCCGCTCCGGCGTCAGGCCGAAGCTTTGGTGGAACTCCTGGCTGGAGGGCAGCAGCGCGCCGCTCATGCGCTCGTTCTGCAGCCGCAGGGCGATCACCACGTCGCAGTCGCGAATGCCCTCCTCCAGCGAATGGCAGACACGCACGCCCAGGTGCGACAGGTCGCTGGGCACCAGGGTGCGCGGGCCGACCACCCGCACGTCCGGGCAGCCCAACGTCGTCAGCGCGTGGATGTCGGAGCGCGCCACCCGCGAGTGCAGCACGTCGCCCACGATGGCCACCGAGAGCTGGGTGAAGTCCTTTTTGTAGTGCCGGATGGTGTACATGTCCAGCAGCCCCTGCGTGGGGTGCGCGTGGCGCCCGTCGCCGGCGTTGATGACATGCACATGCGGCGCGACGTGCTGGGCAATCAGGTAGGGCGCGCCAGATTCGCTGTGACGCACGACGAAGATGTCGGCCGCCATCGCCGAGAGGTTGGCGATGGTGTCCAGCAGCGTCTCGCCCTTGGCGGTGGAGGAGCGCGCGATGTCCAGGTTGAACACGTCGGCCGACAGGCGCGTGGCGGCGATCTCGAAGGTCGTGCGGGTGCGCGTGCTGTTCTCGAAGAAGAGGTTGAACACGCTCTTGCCGCGCAGCAGCGGCACCTTCTTGACCTCGCGGTCGTTGACGCTGACGAACT
Organism: Tepidimonas fonticaldi; assembly: GCF_001675355.1. Classification (NCBI taxonomy): domain Bacteria; kingdom Pseudomonadati; phylum Pseudomonadota; class Betaproteobacteria; order Burkholderiales; genus Tepidimonas; species Tepidimonas fonticaldi. The sequence goes on from NZ_LZDH01000006.1 coordinate 6,066, forward strand.
GCGCCGCCGTGTCCAGGATCTGGGTCAGGATGGCGCGCGGCAGCCCCTCCGTGGACAGCAGGTGGATCAGCTCGCCATGGCGGTTGAGTTGGGGGTTTTTCATGGCAGGGGGCTCCGGGGTTCAGCCCAGGCGGGAGGCGGCGCGGTCCAGCAGCACGAAGCCAAAACGCCCGTCCGCATCCTGCACCAGCTCGAAGGACTGGTGCGCGGGCAGCGGCAGCCGCACGGCCGCGGCGTCGGCGGCCACCGGCAACTCGCGCCCGCCACGGTCCACCAACACCGCCAGCCGCACGCTGGCCGGCCGGCCGTAGTCGAACAGTTCATTGAGCACCGCGCGCAGGGTGCGCCCGGTGTAGAGCACGTCGTCGATCAGCAGCACATGCGCGCCCTCCACCTCGAAAGGCAGGTGGGTCTGTGCGGCCGCCGTGGCCAGGCCGCGCTGGGCGTAGTCGTCGCGGTGCAGCGTGGCGGCGATGACGCCGGGCGCGCCGGGCAGGCCCAGCTCGCGGTGCAGCCGGGCAGCCAGCCACGCCCCGCCCGAGACGACGCCCACCAGGTGCGTGGGCTGCGGCCCGCTGGCCAGCAGGGCCTGGACGGCGCGGCGCAGCTCGGCATACAGGGCCTCGGCGTCCAACGGCAGGACACCGGCGGCGCCCGCGGCGGCGGGGGCGGGATCGGCGGTCATGGCAGGCTCCTCAAAAATTGTTCCAGGATGATGCAGGCCGCGCCCGCGTCGGCATCGTCGGCCCCCAGGGCGTGTGCCTCGGTGCTGCTGTAGCGCTCGTCCACCTCCACCACCGGCAAGCCGCTGCGGCCGTGCAACTGCCGCGCAAAGCGCCGGGCGCGCTGCGTCTGCTCGTGCGGGGTGCCGTCCGGGTGGCAGGGCACCCCCACCACAAGGGCGTCGGGCCGCCACTCGCGGATGACGGCGACCAGGCGCTGCCAGCGGGCGTCGCCCTGCGCCTGCACCGTGGGCAACGGCGTGGCCGTGCGGGTGATGGCGTTGCCGCTGGCCACACCCACCCGCCGCTCGCCCCAGTCGAAGGCCAAAAAGGTCTGCGCGCCCGCGGGCACCGCCCCCCAGGTGGTCATGCCCGCCCCGCACCCGGCGCCAGCATCCACGGCTGCACGCCCAGCAAGGCCATGGCGCGCTCGTAGCGCTCCTCCAGCGGCACCTCGAACAGCAGAGCCGGATCGGCCGGCACCGTCAGCCAGGCGTTGTCGCCCAGCTCCGACTCCAACTGCCCCTCGCCCCACGAGGCATAGCCCAGCGTGATCAGGATCTGGCGCGGCCCCGCCCCGGCGGAGACGGCTTCCAGCACGTCGCGCGACGTGGTCAGCTCCAGACCGCTGCCCGCCACCTTGAGCGACGAGGCGTAGACCGTGGGGCGCCCGCTGGGCGACGCAGCCCCCTCCGCAGCGGAAGAAGCCGGCGCATCCACCGCAGGCGCGGCGCCCGCGGCCTGCAGCAACGCGGGCACGGCCGACGCCGGCGCCGGGGTGTCGGCGACCGCGCGGGGGGGCTGCGCCACCATCAGCGGCAGCGGCTCGCCCATGTCCTCGTGCAGCACAAAGCCGCGCTCGGTCTGCAGCGGCCCGCCCCGCAGCACCGGCATCCCCGCCCAGTCCGGGCGACCCAGCGGCAGGTCCAGCCGCTGGAACAAGTCGTCGATCGTGATGCCGCTGGGCTTGTTGACGATCAACCCCAGCGCCCCCTTGGGCGTGTGCTCGCACACATACACCACGCTGCGGCCGAACAGCTCGTCATTCAGCCCGGGCATGGCGATCAAAAAGTGATGCGTCAAGTTGACGGGGGCGTCGTCTGCGGACATGGGCCGATTTTAGTGGCCGGCCTCGGCGGTGTTGGTGACTTGGTGCGCCTGTGCTAGATTGCCAGCTCCCCCACCGCTGCATTCGCCATGAGCCGACTGACCATCACGCTGGACGACGGTCTGCACCAGGCCCTCAAGGAGGCTGCCGTTCGTCAAGGGCGCTCGATCAACAAAATCATCGAAGAAAGCCTGGTGATGCGGGGCATCAAGCCGGTGCACAGCGCACGCGCCTTGGTGGCGCAGGCCCGTCAGCGAGCGGGGCTGGCGGAGGCCGACACACTAGCGCTGTCCGTCGAGGAAACCCGGCGAATCCGCGGCGCATGAGCCGGTGTTTCATCATCGACACCAACGTCTTGGCGGCGGGGCTGATCACGGGGGATCGAAACAGCCCGACCGCCCAGGTCCTGGATGCGATGCTGGCCGGGCGCCTGCCATTTTTGCTGTCGCCCGCGCTGCTGGACGAATACCGGTGCGTCCTGCTGCGGCCCAAGCTGCGCCGAGTCCATGGGTTGACCGAAGCCGAGATCGACACGATCTTGACCGAGATCGTTGCCAACGCCCTGTGGCGAGACCCTCCGGACGATCGCCTGCATACGACACCCGACCCAGGGGATGCCCATTTGTGGGCCTTGCTGGCGATGGAGCCCACCGCGGCACTGGTCACCGGGGACCGGCTGCTGCACGTCCACCCGCGCCCGGGCAGCACCATCATCAGCCCGGCTGACTGTCTGCCGCTGATCAACCCCTGACTGGCATGCCCACCGCCCCCAAACACTACGACACCGGCCTGATGTGGTTTCGCCGTGACCTGCGGGCCGAGGACAACGCCGCGCTCTACCACGCGCTCAAGCACTGTCGCCGGGTGTGGTGTGTGTTCGTATTCGACACGGCGATTTTGCAGCCGCTGCTGGCGCGTGGCCTGGCGGCGGACCGCCGTGTGGAGTTCATCCACGAAAGCCTGATCGACCTGGACGAGCAACTGCGTGCCCTGGGGCGCTCCAACGGGGTGGAGGGCGTGGGGCTGATCGTGCGCCACGGCGCGGCCGCCGAGGTCATCCCGCGCCTGGCGGCCCAGCTTGGCGCGCAAGCGGTGTTTGCCAACCATGACGACGAGCCCTATGCCCGCGCGCGCGACGCCCAGGTGCTGGGCGCACTGGCACACGGGGGGGCGGTGCTGCAGACCTTCAAGGACCATGTGATCTTCGAGCGGCACGAGGTGCTGACGGGCAACGGCCGGCCGTTCACGGTGTTCACGCCGTACCGCAATGCGTGGCTCAGGGCGCTGACCGACTTTCAGCTCAAGGCCTACCCGGTGGAGCGCTACGCCGACGCGCTGGCGCCCTGCCCGGCCGATCTGCCGCCGGGCGTGCCGCCGCTGGAAAGCCTGGGCTTTGCGCGCACCAATCTGCGCGAGCTGAAGGTGCGCACCGGCAGCCGCGGTGCCCGCGCATTGTTGGAGGATTTCGCCACCCGCATCGAGCACTACCACCAGGCGCGCGATTTCCCGGCGGTCAAGGGGCCCAGCTACCTGAGCGTGCACCTGCGCTTTGGCACCCTGAGCATTCGGACCGCGGCGGGCCTGGCCCACGGGCTGCACCGGCAGGGGCTGGCGGGCGCGACCGCATGGCTGTACGAGCTGATCTGGCGCGACTTCTACCACCAAATCCTGGCCAATTTTCCGCAGGTCGGCGAAGGCCGCGCCTTCAAGCCGGAGTACGACGCCATCCGCTGGGAGCGCGGCAAACACGCCGAGGCGCTGTTCGCCGCCTGGCGCGAGGGGCGCACCGGCTACCCGCTGGTGGACGCGGCGATGCACCAGCTCAACCGCACGGGCTACATGCACAACCGCCTGCGCATGGTGGTGGCCAGCTTTCTGACCAAGGACCTGGGGCTGGACTGGCGCTGGGGCGAGCAGTACTTTGCGGATCACCTGATCGACTTCGATCTGGCGGCCAACAACGGCGGCTGGCAGTGGGCGGCTTCCAGCGGCTGCGACGCGCAGCCGTACTTTCGCATCTTCAACCCGGTCAACCAGAGCCAGAAGTTCGATCCGCAGGGCAAATTCATCCGCCGCTACCTGCCCGAGCTGGCCGCGCTGCCGACCGAGGCGCTGCACGCGCCCTGGCTGGCCAAACCGGCCGATCTGCAGGCCGCCGGGGTGGTGCTGGGGCGCGACTACCCCAAGCCGATCGTGGACCATACCGAAGCGCGCGCCCGCACGCTGGAGCGCTACGCCGTGGTCAGGAAGGGCTGAGCCCGCGCCCGCCCGGCGGCGCCAGCCGCGCATAGGCCGCGACGAGCGCGAGCAGCTCGTCCTCGGCATAGGGCTTGCCCAGGTAGTGGTTGACGCCCAGCGATTCGGCGTGGGCGCGGTGCTTGTCGGCCAGGCGGGAGGTGACCATCACCACCGGCAAATCGGTCCAGCGCGGATCGTTGCGCAAGGCCCGCACCAGCTCGAAGCCGTCCATGCGCGGCATCTCGATGTCGCACAGCACGACGACCGGCGCCTCCTCGCGCAGGCGCTCCAGCGCCTGGACCCCGTCGCCCGCCAGCGCCACCCGATAGCCGGCGCGGCGCAGCAGGCGCTGGGTGACACGCCGCACGGTGATGGAGTCGTCCACCACCAGCACCAGGGGGGCCACGGCAGGGGGCGACCCGCTGCGTGCGGCCTGGACTGCCGGGGTGCCCCCCGCGTCGGCCGCCCATTGGCGCGCCCCCTCGCCATACTCGGCCATCAGCGCCAGCGGATGGTAGATCAGCACCACACCACCGTCGGGCAGCACGCTGGCACCGGCCAGCCCGGGCTGGCGCGCCAGCAACGGCGGCAGCGGGCGCAGCACGACCGTCTGGCGCCCCAGCACGGCGTCCACGCGCAGCGCGACCCGGCGGCCCGCGCTGTGGCACTCCAGCACGGGGATGCCGCGGCGATCGGCACGCGGGGACGGGCGCGGCGACACGCCCAGCAGCGCCCCCAGCCAGAACAAGGGCATCAGCGCCGCCCCCTCGCGCCACTGCCCGGCCAGCTCGGCCGCGGTCAGCTCCGGCCCATGGACGCGGCGCACCGCCTCCACCCAGGGCACGGGCAGGCCGATCACCCGGTCGTCCACCCGCACCAGCACCACGGCGGTGATCGCCGTCGTCAGCGGGACCACCAGATGCCAGCCGGTCCCGCCCCCGGCGGGCTCGAAGCCCTCGATCCGCCCCCCCAGCGCGAGCAGCTCGCTGCGCACCGCATCCAGCCCGATGCCGCGCCCCGCCCACTCGTCCACCTGGGTTGCCGTGCTGATGCCCGGCGCCAGCGCACAGCGCACCGCGTCGCCGCGCGTGAACGGCGCATCCGCCGGGTGCAGACCGGCCGCCACGGCACGACGGCGCAGTCCCTCCAGATCCAGCCCGGCGCCGTCGTCGGTCAGCGTCAGGCTCAGGTCCTGCCCCTGCACCTGCAACGCAATGGCGATGCGTCCCGCGGGCGGCTTGCCCGCGGCGACCCGAGCCTCGGGCGACTCGATGCCGTGCACCACCGCATTGCGCAACAGGTGTTCCAGCACGGGCACCAGCCGTTCGAGCACGGCGCGGTCCAACACCGCGGCACCGCCCTCCAGGTGCCACTCGACGGTGCGGCCGCGGGCCTCGGCGGCTTGCCGCAGACCGCGGGCCAGGCGCTCGGCCATGCTGTCGAAGGGCACGAGCCGGGCCTCCAGCAGCGCGCGCTGTCCGACGCGGGCCTGGCGCTCCTGCGCGGCCAGATGCCCTTCGGCGGCGGCTACCGCGCGCTGCATCTGGTGCTGCACGGTGGCCACGTCGTCGATGGATTCGGCCAACAAACGGGTCAGCTCCTGCACGCGGGTGTAGCGGTCCAGCTCCAGGGCATCGAAGCCGTCCGGCACGGGGCCGGAAACGCGGGCCGGCGTCTGGGATTCGGTCTGGCGCTGCAACTCGCGCCATTGCTGGCGCAGCCGCTCGACGTTGGCCGCCATGTCGCGCAGCGAGCGACGCAGCGCCCCCAGCTCCCCGCCGAGACGCTGGCGGTTGGCCAGTTGGTCCGTCACACCCGCCAGCAGCCGCTCGATCAGGTCCGCCCGCACGCGCAGCACCGGCTCGGGCTCCCCCGGCGCGGGGGACGGAGGGGGCGGGGCAGATGCGGAAAGCGGGGACCGCGGGGCCGGGACAGCGGGCGGAGGTTCGGCCGAGTCGCCGCAGCCCGCCTGTTCGGCCTGGGCCATCCAGGCACCCAGGACCCGACGCAGGGCAGCCGGCACGGGGCCGTCGGCGGGCACGGCCAGCACCTGGGCCTCCAGCGCGTGTGCCTGCTCCGCCAGCGCCGCCAGACCGGCCAGGCGCGCGCCACCTTTGGCGGTGTGCAGCAAGCGCAGCAGCTCCGCCTGGGCGGCGCCGTCGCCCCGGTCGGCCCACCGGGCCAGCGCGGCCGACAGGCGCGGCAGCAGGTCGGCAACTTCCGCCCGAAAGTCGTCGAGCACCGCCGGGGTGTCGGGAGCAATATTGGTCGGCGCCGGCGGCCAGTCGGCCAAGGCACTCAAGGTGTCGGCCGCGGGTTCGCGGTAGCAGCCCGCGGCCAGTTGGTGCAGCAGCCCGCGCAGCTCGCGGGCGGCGCGCGCCACGACGGCCCGGTCGTTCGCCAGCGGCGCGGGGTGGGTGGCGGCGCGCAGCAGCGCCTCCTCCAGCGCACGCGCGAGCGCGGCCAGCGGGGCATGCCCGATGGTGGCGGCCTGCCCGGCCAGCGCATGGGCCCGCTCGGCCGCGGCCTGCACGTCGCCGGCCGCGCCGGCGCCGCCCACCCCGTCGGCCCAATCGTCCAGCGTTTGCTCCAGCGCCAGGGAATGCGCATCCGCCTCCTGCAAAAAGACCTGGTACAGCTCCGGATCCAGCACCAACGGGCCGATGTGGATCGGCGCCGGCATAGGCACCGGAATAGGCGCCGGCTCGGTCGTGGCGGGGGGCTGCGCCGCTTCGGGTTCGGCGCGCTGCAGCGCAGCTTCGACCTCGGCAAGGCGCCGCGCCTCGTCGGCCGGTGGGCCGCCATGCGCCCAGGCGTCCACCCACGGCACCAGGCAGGCGTGTGCTGCGGCGATCGCGTCCCGCTCGGCGGGCGCCAGCGGCCGCGCTTCGGCCAGCCAGGTGTTCAACCGCCGCTCGGCCTGCCAGGCGGCCTCGCCGAGCGCCGTCAGCCCGACCAGCCGCGCGCTGCCCTTGAGCGTGTGAAACAGCCGCCGCAGCCGCGCCAGGGCCGCCTGGTCGCCGGGAGCGGCACGCAGGGCGTCGAGCGCCGTGGCCATGCCGGCCAGCAGGTCGCGCGCCTCGGCCAGAAAGATCGCCCGCTCGTCGATGTCGGGAGCGTCGGACTCGGCATCGGTGACGGCAGGGGCCTCGGCGCTCGCGTCGGCGGCCGCCGGTTCGGCGCGCACGGCCGTGGCGGCGGCCTGCACCGCGCGCAACACCCCGGCCTCGGCATCGAAGCGGAAGGTCTGCGCCGCCAGCGCCGCCTCGCGCTCCCACACGTCGATCCAAGCCCCCAGGGCGGCGAGGTTGGCCCCCAGGCGCTCGACCTGCGCCTGTCGCTCGGCCGGGGCGGGCAAGGCGCCCTGCGCCAGCCATTCGGTCACAGCCTTGTCCATGATGGTCAAGGCGTCGGCCACGGCGGGCATGTTCATCAGCGCCGCATGGCCGCGCAGCCGCTGTAGACGCTGGGGCACCGCCCGCAGGCCGGTCCATGCCTCGGCATCGCCCTGGCGCCACAGGGCCTCGAAAGCGGCTTCGAGCGCGGCCAGTTCGTGGCGCCACTCGGCCGCCAGGCGCCGGGCGCCCTCGCGCTCGCTCCAGACGCGGTAGCGCTCGCTCAACCACGGTGGCGGTGGGGGCAGCGCCTGTCCTGACGCAGCGGCACGCAGCCGGTCCGCCAGGGTGCGCAGCCGGCCGGCCTGTGCCGGGTCCAGGGGATCGACGGACTCCAGCTCCGCCTGCAAACCCAGCAGCGCGAGCACGGGTTCGCTCGACGGTGCGCCGGCCGCCTCGGGGTGTGCGGCCCAGGCCCGCCAGGCGTCGGCCAGGGCCGGCCAGGGATCGGGCCCGTCGGCCAAGGCATCGGCCAGGGCCGCCACGGCGGCGGTCGGCGGCGTGGTGCCACCCTGGGCATCGGCCGCCTCCCAGCGGCGCTGCACATCGGCCGCGGCGGCCTGAACGCGGGCGACGGTTTGCGGGTCCACGGCACCGAGCACCCGCTGCTCGGGGTCCCACCGCAACGGGGCCTGCCAGCCCATCGCGCGCCACAGCACGGCGGCGTGCGGCAACGCGTCGTCCGGGGCCGGATCGATGCGCGCCGCCAGATACAACCACTCGCGCGCGGCGGCGTCCCAGCGGGCCGATGCGGCCTCGTCGGCGCTCGGTGCCCCGTCGCCCCCCTCGGCCGCCAGTTGGCGCAGCAGCGCGGCCAGCGCCCGCTTGGCCCACACGTCCAGCGGCAGCCGCTGGGCGGCCAGCCCCTCGAACACCGCAGCGGCGATCAGCCAGAACCGCCGCTGCGCCCCATCGTCCACCGCCCGCGACACACCACCGGCCAGCCGGGCCAAGGCCGCGGCCGCGCTGGGGCGCCCCTCGCGCAACAGCGGCAGGGCCAGCCGCTCCAGGTGGGTGCGCACGCGCGGCCCTGGCGCGACGGTCGGGCCCGGGGGCGGTTCCACCGCCGGTGGCAGGGATGCCCCCCACAGGTCGGCCGGGTGCGGGCGGCCCTGCGCCCACTGCTGCCAATCCCGGTACGTGGGGAACAGCGTCAGCCCCGGCAGCCCCTGCTGGCGCAGGTGGCGCTGCAGTTGATCGCGCAGCGCCCACACGCCGCGCTCGACCAGCGGTAGGACGGCGGCCTCTGCCGCCAGCGGGCGCTGCACCAGCCGCTCCAACACGGCCTGCAGGGCCGCGACGGTGCGGGCCTCGGCCGGCAACTCCACCATGTCCAGCACGCCGGCGGCCTGGTGCAGGGCCTGGACCTGCCAGCGCAGCTCGCTGTCGTCCACCGCAGCCAGATCGCCCGCGCGGGAGCGCTCGTGCGCCGCCACATACTGCCGCACCGCGGCCAGGGTGGCGTCCAGCGTGTGCTCCAGCGCCTCCCGAAGCCACGCCAGCGGCCCCGGATCGGTCCCCGGCCCGCCCACGGCGATGGGCGGTGATGGCGGGGCGTCGTCGCGCTCGGCCACGTCTCAGCGAATCTTGAAGCGGGCCACCGACTGGCGCAGCTCGTCCGCCACGCGGGCCAGCTCGCGCACCTGCTGCACCGTGGAGCGCGTGCCCTCGCCGGTCTGCTCGGTGACGCCCAGGATGTGCTGGATGCTGGTCGCCGTCTGCCCGGCCAGCGCCGCCTCGCGACCGGCGGAGCCGGCGATTTGTTCGACCAGCTCCGCCGCCTGCCGCGACAGGCGGTCGATTTCGGCCAGCGCCGCGCCGGCGTTGTCGGACAGCCGCGCACCTTCGACGACCTCGCGCGTGGAGCGCTCCATCGCCAGCACGGCGTCCTGCGTGTCGGCCTGGATGGCGCGCACCAGCGCGGCGATCTGGCGCGTGGCGTCGGCGCTGCGCTCGGCCAGCCGCTGCACCTCCTCGGCCACGACCGAAAAGCCCCGCCCCGCCTCGCCCGCGCTGGCGGCCTGGATGGCGGCGTTGAGCGCCAGCACATTGGTCTGTTCGGTGATGTCGGCGATCAGGTCGGTGATTTCCCCGATCTCCTGCGAGGACTCGCCCAGCCGCTTGATGCGCCGGGCGGTGTCCTGGATCTGCTCGCGGATCGTGCTCATGCCGCCGATGGTCTCCTGCACGGCGCGCGCGCCCGACTCGGCGGCGGCCCGGGCCTGCCGCGCCGCGTCGGCCGACGCCTGCGCCTGCGCGGCCACCTCGGTGATGCGGCCAGACATGTCGAGCACGGACTGGCCGGTTTCGCGGATCTCGCGCAACTGCTCGGTGGACGCGGCCAGCAGTTCGATGGAGGTGTTTTCCACGCGCGCCGTGGTCTCGGCGACGCGCTGCGCAGCGGCCTGCACCTGGGCCACGAGGGTGCGCAGTTCCTCCACGGTGTAGTTGACCGAGTCGGCGATGGCGCCGGTGATGTCCTCCGTCACCGATGCCTGCTGGGTCAGATCGCCCTCCGCCACCGCCTGCAGTTCGTTCATCAGGCGCAGGATGGCGGCCTGGGTGGCGTCGTTGACCCGCTTGGCCTCGCGCTGCTGCTCCAGCGCCTGGGCCCGCGTGCGCTCCAGCTCGGCCTCCCGCTGGCGCACCCGGATCCGCTGCGCGCGCCAGGCCATTGCGAGACCCGCAACGGCGAGCGCGCCACCCCCCGCGGTCAACGCGGGCCACCACGCGAGCGGCAGCGGCAGCGCGTCGCCCGCAAACGCCGGGGCGATGGCGGACACGGCCATGGCCAGCGTGCCCAGCCCCGCCAGCCACAAGGCCGGCCCGCCGGCCCCGTCGGCTTCAGGGGCCTCGATGGGCGCGGCTGCGGTGGCGCGCGGGCGAGCGGCACCGGCCGGGGCCGCGGGCGGACGGGCGGCTCGGTCCCCGCGCGCGGCGGCGGAGGGACGGGCGTAGGTGGAGTCCCCCAGGGTGGAGCCCGCCTCGCCCAGCGTGGAGTCGAGCCCGGACGGCACATCGTCCACGACCGGGGCGCGGGAAGGGGCGGCGCGCTGGCGCAGGGCATCAAACATGGTCGGTCCTCGGTGGCGGTGCCCAGGCGGGCTGGTGCAGCCCCGCTGGGGCGATGCGGTCGCGGATCAGGGCGGCGTCCATTTGGGGAACCACCCGGCCATCGGCGTCCCGCCAGGCCTTGCGCCATGGGGCGGGCGCAGCCGCCGGCGTCAGGGGTGCGGGGCCGCGCAGCCCCGGCAGCCGGTCCACGCACAGCGCCAGGGGCAAGCCGGTGGCCGGGGCCAGGATCAGCCAATGGGTCGGCGCGGGCCGGTCCGGCCCGACTGCGCCACCGGCTGGCGGCAGACCGAGCGCCGCCACCCAGTCGATGAGGGCGACCACCGCCCCGCGCACCCCGGCGACACCCCGCACCCACGGCCGGGCGTGGGGCAGCGGCTGCACCGGCAGGGGGGATACGATCTCGCTGGCATCGGTGAGCGGCAGCAGCACCTCGACGCCCCGCCAACTCAAGGCCATCCAGCCGGGGCGCACCGGCTCGCGCACGGCGGCCGCGAGCCGCCGGGCCAGGTCGGCCTGAAACGCCGTCAGGCCATGCGGCCCCTGCGCCGGGTGCTCAGCCAACGCCGCCATCGCCGTCTCCGCCGTCCGCCAGGATCGCCTCGATCTTGCCGAGCAGCACGGCCGGATCGAGCGGCTTGGTGAGATAGTCGCGCGCGCCCTGCCGCAGGCCCCAGACGCGGTCGGTCTCTTGCCGCTTGCTGGAGCAGATGACGATGGGCACATCGGCATAGGCCGGGTGGCGGGCAATCGTGCGGGTAAGCGCAAAGCCGTTGGTCCCCGGCATGACCACATCCATCAGGATCAGGTCGGGCCGCTGGGCCTCGAGCGCGCGCCACGCCTGCTCGGCATCGTAGGCGCTGCGCACCTGGTAGCCGTGGCGCGTGAGCAGGTTGCGCAGATACACCTGCTCGGTGCGCGAGTCGTCGACCACCAGGATGTCCTTCACGGCCGCCGCTCCGCCGCCCGCTACGGCGCCTCGGCCACCGCGCCGGAGGGGGCGTAGCGCGCCACCGCCTCCAGCAGCCCCTCGGCCATGAACGGCTTGGCCAGATGATCGCTGGCGCCGGCCAGGCGCGCGCGCGCGATGTCGAACACCCCGTCGCGCGAGGACAGCATCACCACCGGCACGGCCGCAAAGCGGGGGTGGCGCTTGATGATGGCGCAGGTCTGGTAGCCGTCCAGCCGCGGCATCAGAATGTCGCAGAACACCAGATCCGGCGCAAAGTCGTGGATCAGCGCCAAGGCCTCGAAGCCGTCGGCCGCCAGCAACACCTCGTGCCCCCCGCCGCGCAAGGCGCGCTCGGCGCTGCGCCGCACCGTCAGGCTGTCATCGACCACCAGCACCTTGCGAGTCGCGGCAGGGCGGGGGTCCATGGCCGGTGCGGGCGTCGGGGGCGGGGTGTCAGATCTGCACCATCTCGAAATCTTCCTTGCGCGCGCCGCATTCCGGGCAGGTCCAGTTGACCGGCACGTCCTCCCAGCGGGTGCCAGGCGCGATGCCATGCTCGGGGTCGCCCGCCGCCTCGTCGTAAATCCAGCCGCAGATCAGGCACATCCAGGTACGGTTCGGGGTGGTCATGGCAGGTGGGTCAGACACGTCCAAGTAGAATGGGCCCATTGTAGCCACGGCCCCCGCGCCCCATGCCCGAGACCCCGACCGCTGCCAGCGAAGCGCCGGCCCGCCCGCCCTGCGTGCTGTGCTTCAATGCCAGCGACCCGAGCGGCGCCGGCGGACTGGCGGCCGACCAGACCGCCATCGCCAGTGCGTCGTGCCATGTGCTGCCGGTGGCCACCTGCGTGTGGCTGCGCGACACGCGCCACCTGCACGGCCACTATGCGCTGGAGGCCGACTGGATCGACGATCAAGCCCGCGCCGTGCTGGAAGACGTGTCCGTGGCGGCGATCAAGGTCGGCTTTGCCGGCAGCCCGGCCGGACTGGCCGCCATCGGCGCCATCCTGAGCGACTACGACGAACTGCCCGTGGTCACCTACCTGCCCGAGCTGGCCTGGTGGACCGACGGCGAGCGCGAGGCCTACCTGGAAGCCTGCGAGGCCCTGGTGCTGCCCCAGACCGATGTGCTGGTGGGCAACCACCACACCCTGGCGCGCTGGCTGCTGCCCGATTGGGACGACGAGCGCCCGCCCGGCCCGCGCGACATCGCCCGCGCCGCCGCGGTGCACGGCGTGCCCTACACCCTGGTCACTGGCCAGGCGCGCGGCGAGCGCATCGACAACCACCTGGCCTCGCCCGAGGTCGTGCTCGCCCACGCCGAGTTCGAGCGCATCGACGCCACCTTCATCGGGGCCGGGGACACGCTCTCCGCCGCCCTGACCGCGCTGCTGGCACACGGCAGCGAGCTCTCGCAAGCCGGCGCCGAGGCGCTGGGCTACCTGGACCAGGCGCTGGCCAATGGCTTTCAGCCCGGCATGGGCCACGCCGTGCCCGACCGACTGTTCTGGGCCGACGACGACAGCGCCGACGCCCCGGACGAATCCTCTCCCTCACCATGACCGACCGCAATCAACTCTTGTTCGACCGTGCCAAGGCCGTCATCCCCGGCGGCGTCAATTCGCCGGTGCGCGCCTTCCGCGCCGTCGGCGGCACGCCGCGCTTCATCACCCGCGCCGAGGGCCCCTGCTTCTGGGACGCCGACGGGCGGCGCTACATCGACTACATCGGCTCCTGGGGGCCGATGATCCTCGGCCACGGCCACCCCGAGGTGCTCGAGGCGGTGCAGGCCGCCGTGCGCGACGGCTTTTCGTTCGGCGCGCCCACCGAGCGCGAGATCGAGTTGGCCGAAGAAATCATCCGCCTGCTGCCGAGCCTGGAGATGGTGCGCCTGGTCAGCTCCGGCACCGAGGCCGGCATGAGCGCGATCCGCCTGGCGCGCGGCGCCACCGGCCGGCCCAAGATCATCAAGTTCGAGGGCTGCTACCACGGCCATGCGGATGCGCTGCTGGTCAAGGCCGGCTCCGGGCTGGCCACTTTCGGCCACCCCACCAGCGCCGGTGTGCCGCCGGAGGTGGTGCAGCACACGCTGGTGCTCGAATACAACAACGTCGCGCAGCTGGAGGCGGCGTTCGCCGAGCACGGGCCGCAGATCGCCGCGCTGATGATCGAGCCGATCGCCGGCAACATGAACTTCGTGCGTGCCAGCGTGCCGTTCATGCGCCGCTGCCGCGAGCTGTGCACGCAGCACGGCGCGCTGCTGGTGTTCGACGAGGTGATGACCGGTTTTCGCGTCGCGCTGGGCGGCGCGCAAAGCCTCTACGCGCGCCTGATCCCGGGCTTCGAGCCGGACATGACGGTGATGGGCAAGGTCATCGGCGGCGGCATGCCGCTGGCGGCCTTCGGCGGCAAGCGCGCGGTGATGGAGCAGCTGGCCCCGCTCGGGCCGGTCTACCAGGCCGGCACGCTGTCGGGCAACCCGGTGGCCACCGCCTGCGGGCTGGCCACGCTGCGCCTCATCCAGCGCCCGGGCTTCTTCGAGCAGCTCGCGGCGCGCACGCGCGCGCTGGTCGAGGGCCTCAAGGCCGAGGCCGACCGCGCCGGCGTGCCGTTCAGCGTCGACAGCGAAGGCGGCATGTTCGGCTTCTTCCTGCTGCCGCAGCTGCCGCAGAACTACGCCCAGGTGATGGCCAGCGACGCGCCGCGCTTCAACCGCTTCTTCCACGGGATGCTGGAGCGCGGCGTCTACTTCGCCCCGGCGCTGTACGAGGCCGGCTTCGTCAGCGCCGCGCACGGCGAGGCCGAGATCGAGGCGACGCTGCAGGCCGCGCGCGCCGTTTTGGCCACCCTGTAAGCCACGCATGCCCACCCGTCGCGACTGTGTGTTGGGCCTGGCGGGCGGTCTGGCTGCGGGACTGACCGGGCTGATGGGCCTGCCCGGCGCCGGGTACGCCACCCCGGCCCGCCGCCGCTACGGGCATCTGATCGCGGTCGGCGGGGCCGAGGACCGCCAGCGCGACCGCCTGATCCTGCGCCGTTTCATCGAGCTCAGCGGCGGCCCGCAGGCACGGCTGCTCCTGCTCACCGCGGCCAGCGGCGATCCGGCCGGCGCCTGGGAGGGCTACCGCAGCGTCTTTGCCGAGCTGGGCGCGCAGCGGGTCGAGCCCATCGACTTCCGCACGGCGGAAGAAGCCAACGACCCCGCGGCGGTGCAGCGCATTCTGGACGCCGACGGCGTCTACATCAGCGGCGGGGACCAGCGGCGGCTGATGTCCGTGCTTTGGGAGTCGCAGGCCGCGCGCGCCCTGCACCTGGCCTTCCATGTGCGCGGCTGCTGCATCGGCGGCACCAGCGCGGGGGCGGCGGCGCTGTCGCGGCAAATGCTGGCCATCGGCGAGCCCACGCTGCGGCCGTACCGCGACGCGGTGTCGCTCGACATCGGCCTGGGGCTGCTCGCCAGCGCCATCATCGACCAGCATTTCAACGAACGGCACCGCCTCGGGCGGCTGCTGTCGGCGCTCGCCCTGCGGCCGGACCTGCTGGGGGTGGGCATCGACGAGGACACGGCGTTGGTGATCGAGCGCGGACGGTCCATCGAAGTCCTGGGCAACGGTGCCGTGACCCTGGTGGACGGCCGGCAAATGCGCTCCAACGTGCGCGAGGTGGACCCCGAGGAGCCGCTGACGCTGCTGGACGTGCGGGTGCACCTGCTGCCCGCCGGCACGCGCTACGAGGTGGTGGACACCGACCCCGACACGCCCGCCCCGCCCCCGGCCCTGCGGCAGGCGCTGGAGCTGCTGGTGCGCCCCGGCCCCATCCGAGGCTGAGGCGCGCGCCCCATCAGAGCAAACGGGCCAGCAGGGCGCCGTCGGCCGGCCCCTCCAGCGGCACCCACACGCGCAGCGGATTACCGGCCGCAACCTCGATCGCGCGCCCCTCGGCGTCCTGCATCGCCGCCAGCGTCACGACGCGGTTGCCGCGCGGGTGGATCACCTCCAACCGGTCGCCCACGGCAAAGCGGTTTTTGGTCTCCACCTCGGCCCAGCCGTCGGCACGCACGCCGACGACGTCACCCACATACTGACTGCGGGTGGGCGCGGAGTGGCCGCTGGCGTAGTTTTGATAGTCCTGCGCCGGCCGGCGCTCCAGCAGGCCGCTGGTGTAGCCGCGGTTGGACAAGCCTTCCAACTCCGCCAACAGGCTGGGGTCGAACGGCCGACCCGCCACCGCTTCGTCGATCGCGCGCCGGTACACCTGCGCCGTGCGCGCCACATAGTAGGCGCTCTTGGTGCGGCCCTCGATCTTGAGCGAATCGACACCGATGCGCACCAGCCGCTCCACATACTCCACCGCGCGCAGGTCGCGGCTGTTGAGGATGTAGGTGCCGTGCTCGTCCTCCATCACCGGCATCAGCTCGCCGGGGCGCGAGGCCTCCTCCAACAGCCAGACGCGGTCCGCGAGCGGGTGGCGCCGCCCGTCGCCGGTGGTGGACGGCGCCGGCTCCCACTGCGCCTCGGCCTGCGCCTGCTCGCGCGCAAAGTCGAAGTCGGCGCCCAAGCGGCCGGCCTCGCCCTCGCCGTCCGCGCCCGCCGCGCTGCGGCATCCGGCGCCACAGCCCACAGCGCCCAGCGGCTGCACGTCGCCGGCGTCGGTCTCGCCGGCCGCGTGCGTGCGGTAGCCCCAGCGGCAGGCGTTGGTGCACGTGCCCTGGTTGGGGTCGCGCCGGTTGAAGTAGCCGCTCAGCAGGCAGCGCCCGGAGTAGGCGATGCACAGCGCCCCGTGCACGAACACCTCCAGCTCCACGTCCGGGCAGGCGTCGCGGATCTGCGCGATCTCCTCCAGGCTCAGCTCCCGGCTCAGGATGATGCGCGACACCCCGGCGCGCTGCCAGAACTTCACCGCTGCCCAGTTGGTCGTGTTGGCCTGCACCGACAGGTGGATCGGCACCTCGGGCCAGCGGCCGCGCTCCATCTCCTCGCGCACCAGCATGATCAGGCCCGCGTCGGCCATGATCAGCGCATCCGGCCGCAGCGCCACCACCGGCGCCAAATCGCGCAGGTAGGTGCGCACCTTGTCGTTGTGCGCGATCAGGTTGCTGGTGACGAAGAAGCGCTTGCCGCGCGCGTGCGCCTCGGCAATGCCCTGGGCGATCTGCTCCAGGCGGAATTCGTTGTTGCGCGCGCGCAGCGAATAGCGCGGCTGGCCGGCGTAAACGGCATCGGCGCCGAAGTCGAACGCGGCGCGCAGGTGCGCCAGCGAGCCGGCGGGCAGCAGCAGTTCGGGAATGCGCAAAGTCATGCGTAATGGTAGCGGCACGCCGCCGAGCGGGGGACACACGAAAAACGGCCCCCGAGGGGGCCGTTCGGCAGGGCACACGCCGCGGGGTCAGACCGTCACGGCCTTGGCGGTTTCCGCGTATTCCTCGATCTGGTCGAAGTTCATGTAGCGGTACACCTCGCCGGCCTTCTGGTTGATCACGCCCATCTCGGCGTGGTACTCGGCCGGGGTGGGCAGGCGCCCCAGGCGGGACGCGATGGCCGCCAGCTCGGCCGAGGCCAGGAACACATTGGTGTTCTTGCCCAGGCGGTTGGGGAAGTTGCGCGTGCTGGTGGAGACCACCGTCGCGCCCTCGCGTACCTGCGCCTGGTTGCCCATGCACAGGCTGCAGCCGGGCATCTCGGTGCGCGCACCGGCCGTGCCGAAGGCGGCGTAGTGGCCTTCCTTGATCAGCTCGTTCTGGTCCATCTTGGTCGGCGGCGCCACCCACAGACGCACCGGGATGTCGCGCTGGCCGTGCAGCAGCTTGGCTGCCGCGCGGAAGTGGCCGATGTTGGTCATGCACGAGCCGATGAAGGCCTCATCGATCGGGGTGTTCTGCACCTCGGACAGGAACTTGGCGTCGTCCGGATCGTTGGGGCAGCACAGGATGGGCTCCTTGATCTCGTTGAGGTCGATCTCGATCACGGCGGCGTATTCGGCGTCGGGGTCGGCCTCCAGCAGCTCCGGCTTGGCCAGCCAGGCCTCCATCGCCTTGATGCGGCGGGCCAGCGTGCGGGCGTCCTGGTAGCCGTCGGCGATCATGTTCTTGAGCAGCACGATGTTGCTCTGCAGGTACTCGATGATCGGTTCCTTGTTGAGCTTGATCGTGCAGCCCGCCGCCGAGCGCTCGGCCGAGGCGTCGGACAGCTCGAACGCCTGCTCCACCTTCAGATCGGGCAGGCCCTCGATCTCCAGGATGCGGCCGGAGAAGATGTTCTTCTTGCCCTTCTTCTCCACCGTCAGCAGGCCCTGCTTGATGGCGTAGAGCGGAATCGCGTGCACCAGGTCGCGCAGCGTGATGCCGGGCTGCATCTGGCCCTTGAAGCGCACCAGCACGCTTTCGGGCATGTCCAGCGGCATGACGCCGGTGGCGGCGGCGAACGCCACCAGCCCGGAGCCGGCCGGGAAGCTGATGCCGATCGGGAAGCGCGTGTGGCTGTCGCCGCCCGTGCCCACCGTATCCGGCAACAGCATGCGGTTGAGCCACGAGTGGATGACGCCGTCGCCCGGGCGCAGGCTGACGCCGCCGCGGCTGCTGATGAAGGCCGGCAGCTCGCGGTGCATCTTGACGTCCACCGGCTTCGGATACGCCGCGGTGTGGCAGAACGACTGCATCACGAGATCCGCCGAGAAGCCCAGGCAGGCCAGGTCCTTCAGCTCGTCGCGCGTCATCGGGCCGGTGGTGTCCTGGCTGCCGACAGTGGTCATCTTCGGCTCGCAGTAGGTGCCGGGGCGGATGCCCTTGCCTTCCGGCAGCCCGCAGGCGCGGCCGACCATCTTCTGCGCCAGCGTGTAGCCCTTGCCGGTGTCCACCGGGGCCTTGGGCAGGCGAAACACCGTGGAGGCCGGCAGCCCCAGGAACTCGCGCGCCTTGCCCGTCAGGCCGCGGCCGATGATCAGGTTGATGCGGCCGCCCGCGCGCACCTCGTCCAGCAGCACCTCGCTCTTGAGCTGGAAGGTGGCGATGACCTCGCCGTTCTTCTCGATCTTGCCGTCGTAGGGATAGATGTCGATGACGTCACCGAACTCGATCTTGCTGACGTCCACCTCGATCGGCAGGGAACCCGAGTCTTCCTGCGTGTTGAAGAAGATCGGCGCGATCTTGCCGCCCAGCGTCACGCCGCCATAGCGCTTGTTCGGCACATAGGGGATGTCGTGGCCGGTGGCCCAGATGACGCTGTTGGTGGCCGACTTGCGGCTGGAACCCGTGCCCACCACATCGCCGACGTAGGCCACGAGGTGCCCCTTCTGCTTCAGGCGCTCGATCACGCCGATCGGGCCGCGCTTGCCGTCCTCCTCCGGCTCGAACGGCGCATCGGGGCGCTTGTTCTTGAGCATCGCCAGGTAGTGCAGCGGGATGTCCGGGCGGCTCCAGGCGTCCGGCGCGGGCGACAGGTCGTCGGTGTTGGTCTCGCCGGGCACCTTGAAGGCGGTGACGGTGATCTTCTTGGGCACCTCCGGGCGCGAGAGGAACCACTCCGCATCCGCCCAGCTCTGCATGACGGCGCGCGCGTGCGCGTTGCCGGCCTGCACCTTCTCGGCCACGTCGTGGAAGGCGTCGAACATCAGCAGCGTCTTCTTCAGGCCCTCGGCCGCGATCGGCGCCACCTCGGCGTCGTCCAGCAGGTCGATCAGCGGCTTGACGTTGTAGCCGCCCACCATCGTGCCCAGCAGCTCGGTCGCCTTGGCCTTGCTGATCAGCCCGACCTGGATGTCGCCATGGGCCACGGCCGCCAGGAACGACGCCTTGACCTTGGCCGCGTCGTCCACCCCCGGAGGCACGCGGTGCGTCAGCAGGTCCAGCAGAAACTGCGGATCCTCGCCCGCGGGCGGGTTCTTGATCAGCTCGATCAGGTCGGCCGTCTGCTGCGCATTCAGCGGCAGCGGCGGGATGCCCAGCGCGGCGCGCTCGGCCACATGGTCACGATAGGCTTGCAACATGGTGTGTGCTCCAGTCGGTGGAAATCTCATCGAAAGTGGCCGCGCACCGTCTCGGGCAGCGCCACGCCGGTGGCGTGGGCCCGCTCCAGCACCTGCCAAAAGTAGCGGAAAGACGCGCGGTCGTGCAAATGACCCTGGTGGGATATCGGCGCCCAATCGGCCGCGGCGGCGCGGTCGATGATCTCGGCGGCCTGCTCGACCTCATCGGGCCGCGGCCGAAACGCCGCGACGATGGGCTCGATCTGGTCGGGGTGGATGCTCCACATGCGCGTGTAGCCAAAGGCCCCGGCGGCACGCTCGGCGGCGCGCCGCACCGCGTCGCGGTCGCGGAACTCGGTGACCACGCAGTGCGACGGCACCTTGCCGTGCGCGTGTGCGGCGCTGGCGATCTCCAGCTTGGCGCGACAGACCAGCGGGTGCTCGAACTGGCCCTGCACCGTCATCGCCGCGGCGGGGATCGCCCCGCCGTGCGCCGAGACGAAGTCCATCAGCCCGAAGCTCAGCGACGCCACGCGCGGCTGCGCGGCGATGTCGAACGCCCGATGCACCGCCGCCGGCGACTCGATCAGCACATGCAGCGGCAGCGCGGGCGCGCCGGCCGCATCGACCGCTGCCACGGCGCGCGCCACGTCGGCCACCGACTCGACCTTCGGGATCATCAGGTGCGTCAGGCGCGCGCCGACGGCGCCGACGATGGCGGCCACGTCGGCCTCGAACGCCGGATGGCCCACCGGATGCACCCGCACGCCCACGCGCGGCGGCACCGGCGCGGCCCAGTCCAGCCCGCGCACCAGTTCGACCACCAGCGCGGCGTGATCGGCCTCGCCCCCCACCGGGGCGCCGTCCTCGCAATCCAGCGTGACGTCGAACAGACACGTCCCGTGGCGCGCGGACCACTCGGCCTGCAGGGCCAGGCTCTTGCGCATGCGCGCCTCGACGCCCGCATAGTGGTCGCAGGCGGGCAGCCAGACGGCCCCGGCCTGGGCCCCGAGCAAGACCTCGCGCGGATGGCGCGAGGAGGCCGACGGGGGCGTGGGCATGCGCGCGTCCGTCCCGGTCAGATCAGGTGCGCGACGCCCTGGCGCTCTTCTTCCAGCTCGGCCAGCGTCTTGTTCAGGCACTGCTGGCTGAACTCGTCGATCGGCAGGCCTTCGACCACCGTG
Source organism: Tepidimonas fonticaldi (assembly GCF_001675355.1). NCBI lineage: Bacteria > Pseudomonadati > Pseudomonadota > Betaproteobacteria > Burkholderiales > Tepidimonas > Tepidimonas fonticaldi. The sequence continues at coordinate 26,696 of NZ_LZDH01000006.1, forward strand.
TACTCGCCATTGGCGCAGGTGACCGGGAAGCCGAACATCACGTCCTGCGGAATGCCGTACCAGCCCTGCGACGGGATGCCCATGGTCACCCACTTGCCGTTCGTGCCCAGCGCCCAGTCGCGCATGTGGTCGATGGCGGCGTTGGCGGCCGAAGCGGCCGACGACAGGCCGCGCGCCTCGATGATGGCCGCGCCGCGCTTGCCGACGGTGGGCAGGAAGACGTTGCGGTTCCAGTCCTCGTCGTTGATCATCGCCTTGACCGACTGGCCCTCGATGGTGGCGAAGCGGTAGTCGGCGTACATCGTCGGCGAGTGGTTGCCCCACACGCACAGCTTTTCGATGCTGGAGACGGGCTTGCCGGTCTTGGCGGCGATCTGCGACAGCGCCCGGTTGTGGTCCAGGCGCAGCATGGCGGTGAAGTTCTTCGCCGGCAGGTCCGGGGCCGACTTCATGGCGATGTAGGCGTTGGTGTTGGCCGGGTTGCCCACCACCAGCACCTTGACGTTGCGCGACGCCACGGCGTTGAGGGCCTTGCCCTGCACCGTGAAGATTTGTGCATTGGCGGCCAGCAGGTCCTTGCGCTCCATGCCCGGGCCGCGCGGACGCGCGCCGACCAGCAGCGCGTAGTCGGTGTCCTTGAACGCGCCCATCGGGTCGCTGTGCGCCTCCATGCCCGCCAGCAGCGGGAAGGCGCAGTCCTCCAGCTCCATCATCACGCCCTTGAGGGCCTTTTGCGCCTTCTCGTCGGGAATCTCGAGCAACTGCAGAATCACCGGCTGGTCTTTGCCCAGCATCTCGCCGGAGGCGATGCGAAACAGCAGCGCATAACCAATCTGGCCGGCGGCACCGGTGACGGCCACCCGGACGGGCTTTTTGCTCATGGAAATCTCCAATGGGGAACGTGGGGATGAACCCCGCGAGTGTACTCTGGTAAACCCGGGGGCGTCAATTTGTCTTATGTCTTATATAAGATATGATTGCGGTCATGAAACCCGACGGCCTGTCCGCCCGCCCCCCGACCCCCGCCCTGGGCGCGGAGGGCTCGGCCGTCGCGGCCGCGCCTGCCGCCGGCACCTCCACGCCCGCCTTCAGCCCGCTCTATCAGCAGATCAAGACGCTCATCCTGCACAGCCTGCAGGCCGGCGAGTGGAAACCCGGCGACCTGATTCCCAGCGAAATCGAGCTGGCCGCGCGCTTCAAGGTCAGCCAGGGCACGGTGCGCAAAGCCATCGACGAGCTGGCCGCCGACAACCTGCTGGTGCGCCGGCAAGGCAAAGGCACCTTCGTCGCCACCCACGCCGAGCAGCACATCCAGTACCGCTTTCTGCGCCTGCACCCCGATGTGGGCACGCTGGACAGCGAAGGCCCCGCGAAGCGCGAGGTGCTGGGCTGCCGGCGCATGCGCGCCAGCGCCGAGGTGGCCGCCGCCTTGCAACTGCGCGCGGGGGATGCGGTGGTGCAAGTCAGCCGCGTGCTGTCCTTCCAGGGCACCCCGACGATTCTGGAGGACCTCTGGCTGCCGGGCAGCGCCTTTCGCGGCCTGACGCTGGAGACGCTATCCGAGCACGCCGGCCCCATGTATGCCCTGTTCGAGACGCAATTTGGCGTGCGCATGGTGCGCGCCGAAGAACGCATCAAGGCGGTCGCCGCCAGCGAGACGGCTGCCGAGCGCCTGCAGGTCCCCGCCGGCACCCCGCTGCTGAGCGTGGAGCGCCTGGCCTACACCTACAACGGTGTGCCGATGGAGCTGCGCCGCGGCCTGTATCGCACCGACCGGCACCACTACCGCAACGAGCTCAGCTAGCCCCTTCCCGCCACCCCTTCGTCATGCTGCATTGCAATAGAATGTAACAGTTCCCCGTCAGCGACCCGATGAACCATAACGAGTTCGCCGTCATGGCCGCCAACGGCCTTGCCGACCATGGTGGCACGTTCTGACCCCCAGGAGAAAACCCCATGACGCCCTTGCGCCCTGCGCGGCCCGAGTTCCGCAACATCAACGCCTTCAAGGACCTGACGACGTACCGCCTGCCGCCGGCGGGCTGGGTGTCGATCCTGCACCGTGTCAGCGGCGCCCTGATGTTTTTGCTGCTGCCGTTCGTGGTCTGGATGATGGACACCTCGCTGTCGTCGGAGCTGTCCTACGGCAGCTTCACGGCGGCGTTCTCCGCGGGGATCGGGTTCGTGCCCGGCTGGTTCGTCAAGCTGGTGGCGCTGGCGCTGATCTGGGCCTATCTGCACCACTTCTGCGCCGGCGTGCGCCACCTCATCATGGACGCCACCCACAAGGTGGACAAGGCCTACGGCCGCTCGTCGGCCATCGTCACGCTGGCGCTGAGCCTGGGCCTGACGGTCGTGCTGGGCGCCAAACTGTTCGGCCTGTACTGATTCCCCCCTGACGGAGTAACGACAAATGGCGGTCAACTACGGCTCCAAGCGCGTCGTCACCGGCGCCCACTACGGCCTGCGCGACTGGATGGTCCAGCGCGTCACGGCGGTGCTCATGGCCCTCTTCACCGTGGTCCTGCTGGCGCAGGTCATCTTCACCTCCGGCCCCATCGGGTACGAAACCTGGGCCGGCATCTTTGCGGCGCAGTGGATGAAGTTCCTCACCTTCGCCGTGGTGATCGCGTTGGTGTGGCACGCCTGGGTGGGTGTGCGCGACATCTGGATGGACTACGTCAAACCCGTGGGCCTGCGCCTGGCCCTGCATGTGTTCACCCTCGTCTGGCTGGTCGGTTGCACGGGCTGGGCGTTTCAAGTGCTTTGGAGGCTGTAAGCCATGACCCTGACTGCGAACCTTCCCCGCCGGCGCTTCGACGTGGTGATCGTCGGCGCCGGTGGCTCCGGCATGCGCGCGTCGCTGCAACTGGCGCGCGCCGGCCTCAACGTCGCGGTGCTGTCCAAGGTGTTCCCGACGCGCTCGCACACGGTCGCCGCGCAGGGCGGCATCGGCGCGTCGCTGGGCAACATGTCCGAGGACAACTGGCACTACCACTTCTACGATACCGTCAAGGGCTCGGACTGGCTCGGTGACCAGGACGCCATCGAGTTCATGTGCCGCGAGGCGCCCAAGGTCGTCTACGAGCTGGAGCACATGGGCATGCCGTTCGACCGCAACCCGGACGGCACCATCTACCAGCGCCCGTTCGGCGGCCACACCGCCAACTACGGCGAGAAGCCCGTGCAGCGCGCCTGCGCCGCCGCCGACCGCACCGGCCACGCGATGCTGCACACGCTGTATCAGCAGAACGTCGCCGCGCGCACCACGTTCTTCGTCGAGTGGATGGCGCTGGACCTGATCCGCGACGCCGACGGCGACGTGGTGGGCGTGACGGCACTCGAGATGGAGACCGGCGACGTCTACATCCTGGAGGCCAAGGCCACGCTGCTGGCCACCGGTGGCGCCGGGCGCATCTACGCCGCCAGCACCAACGCCTTCATCAACACCGGCGACGGGCTGGGCATGGCCGCGCGCGCCGGCATCCCGCTGCAGGACATGGAGTTCTGGCAGTTCCACCCGACCGGCGTGGCCGGCGCCGGCGTGCTGCTGACCGAGGGCTGCCGCGGCGAAGGCGCGATCCTGCTCAACAGCAATGGCGAGCGCTTCATGGAACGCTACGCGCCGACGCTGAAGGACCTGGCGCCGCGCGACTTCGTCAGCCGCTGCATGGACCAGGAGATCAAGGAAGGCCGCGGCTGCGGGCCGAACAAGGACTACATCCTGCTCAAGCTCGACCACCTGGGCCCGGAGACGATCCACAAGCGCCTGCCGTCGGTGTACGAGATCGGCATCAACTTCGCCAACGTCGACATCACCAAGGAGCCGATCCCCGTGGTGCCAACCATCCACTACCAGATGGGCGGCATCCCGACCAACATCAACGGCCAGGTCGTCGTGCCGGACGGCCAGGGCGGCCAGAAGGTGGTGAACGGCCTGTACGCGGTCGGCGAGTGCTCGTGCGTGTCGGTGCACGGCGCCAACCGCCTCGGCACCAACTCGCTGCTGGACCTGCTGGTGTTCGGCCGCGCGGCCGGCAACCACATCGTGGCCCACCTCGACCGCGGCCGCGAGCACAAGGACCTGCCCAAGGACGCCGCCGATCGCACGCTGGAGCGGCTCAGCCGCCTGGAATCGCGCACCGACGGCGAGTATGCGCAGGCCGTGGCCAACGACATCCGTGCCACCATGCAGCAGCACGCGGGCGTCTTCCGCACCCAGGCCAGCATGGACGAGGGGGTGCGCAAGATCAACGCGCTGCGCGAGCGCGTCGGCGCCATCGTGCTCAAGGACAAGTCCAAGGTGTTCAACACGGCGCGCGTGGAGGCGCTGGAGGTCGAAAACCTCATCGAAGCCGCCCAGGCCACGATGACGTCCGCCGCCGCCCGCCAGGAATGCCGCGGCGCGCACACCGTCAAGGACTACGAGCGCGGCCCGGACGACGCCGAGTGCCCGCTGGGCCGCAACGACAAGGTGTGGATGAAACACACCCTGTGGCACAGCGCCGACAACTCCCTGACCTACAAGCCGGTCAACCTCAAGCCGCTGACGGTCGAGTCGATTCCGCCCAAGGTCCGCACGTTCTGACGTCCCCACGCCGGAGGTTTTTCCATGGCCAAACGCATCTTCAAGATCTACCGCTACGACCCGGACAAGGACGCCAAGCCCTACATGCAAACGCTGGAGGTGGAACTGACCACCGAGCGCATGCTGCTGGACGCGCTGATCAAGCTCAAGGAAATCGACCCGACGCTGGCGTTTCGCCGCTCGTGCCGCGAGGGTGTCTGCGGCTCGGATGCGATGAACATCAACGGCAAGAACGGGCTAGCGTGCCTGACCAACCTACGCACGCTGCCGGACACGATCGTGCTGAAGCCCCTGCCGGGCCTGCCCGTGGTGCGCGACCTGATCGTGGACATGACGCTGTTCTTCAAGCAGTACCACTCGATCAAGCCGTACCTGATCAACGAGACCCAGCCGCCCGAAAAGGAGCGCCTGCAGTCGCCCGAAGAGCGCGAAGAGCTCAACGGCCTGTACGAGTGCATCCTGTGCGCCAGCTGCTCCACCAGCTGTCCGAGCTTCTGGTGGAACCCGGACAAGTTCGTCGGCCCGGCGGGCCTGCTGCAGGCCTACCGCTTCATCGCCGACAGCCGCGACCAGGCCACCAGCGAGCGCCTGGACAACCTGGAAGACCCGTACCGGCTGTTCCGCTGCCACACCATCATGAACTGCGTCGATGTGTGCCCCAAGGGCCTCAACCCCACCAAGGCCATCGGCAAGATCAAGGAACTGATGGTGCGCCGCGCCGTCTGACCGCCCCGCGCTCACGAACCCGGCCATGGACGACCGCGCACGGCTCGACGAACGCCAGCTCAGCAAGCTGCGCTGGCGTTGCCGCCGCGGTCTGCTCGAAAACGATCTGTTCATCGAGCGCTTCTTCGATCGGCACGGCGAGGCCCTCACGGTGCGGCAGGCCCGCGGCCTGGAAGCGCTGATGGACCTGAGCGACAACGATCTGCTCGACCTGTTGCTGCGCCGCCGCGAGCCCGACGGCGCGCTGGCGACCCCCGAGGTCGTCGACGTGCTGGCCCTGCTGCGCACCCCGCCGCGGGCCGACGCGCCGTCATCCCCGTAGCTCCCCCGCTAGACCCAAGGAATCCGCATGAAACTGCAAGACCACAAAGCCACGCTGTCGTTTTCCAACGGCGCGCCCAGCGTCGAGCTGCCGATCTACTCCGGCACCGTGGGTCCGGACGTGATCGACATCCGCAAGCTCTACGCCCAGACCGGCATGTTCACCTACGACCCCGGGTTCCTGTCCACGGCGTCGTGCCAATCGTCCATCACCTACATCGACGGCGACAAGGGCGAGCTGCTCTACCGCGGCTACCCCATCGAGCAGCTCGCCACGCAGTGCGACTACCTCGAGACCTGCTACCTGCTGCTGTACGGTGAGCTGCCCAACGAACACCAAAAAGCCGACTTCAGCAAGCGCGTGACCATGCACACCATGGTCAACGAGCAGATGCAGTTCTTCCTGCGTGGCTTCCGGCGCGATGCGCACCCGATGGCGGTGCTCACGGGCCTGGTCGGCGCCATGTCGGCCTTCTACCACGACAGCACCGACATCAACAACCCGCAGCACCGCGAGATCGCGGCCATCCGCCTGATCGCCAAGCTGCCCACCCTGGTCGCCATGGCCTACAAGTACGGCATCGGCCAGCCGTACATGTATCCGCGCAACGACCTGAGCTACGCGGGCAACTTCCTGCGCATGATGTTCGGCACGCCGTGCGAGGAGTACAAAGTCAACCCGGTGCTCGAGCGCGCGATGGACCGCATCTTCATCCTGCACGCGGACCACGAGCAAAACGCCTCCACCTCCACCGTGCGCCTGTGCGGCAGCTCCGGCACCAACCCGTTTGCGGCCATCGCCGCGGGCGTGGCCTGCCTGTGGGGCCCGGCCCACGGCGGCGCCAACGAGGCCTGCCTGAACATGCTGGAAGAAATCCAGGCCATGGGCGGCGTGGACAAGATCGGTGAATTCATCGCCAAGGTCAAGGACAAGAACTCGGGCGTGCGCCTGATGGGCTTCGGCCACCGCGTCTACAAAAACTACGACCCGCGCGCCAAGCTGATGCAGGAGACCTGCAACGAGGTGCTGGGCGAGCTGGGCCTGGAGAACGACCCGCTGTTCAAGCTGGCCAAGACGCTGGAGAAGATCGCGCTGGAAGACGACTACTTCGTGCAGCGCAAGTTGTACCCGAACGTGGACTTCTACTCGGGCATCGTGCAGCGTGCCATCGGCATCCCGGTCAATCTGTTCACCGGCATCTTCGCGCTGGCGCGCACGGTGGGCTGGATCGCCCAGCTCAACGAGATGATCTCGGACCCCGAGTACAAGATCGGCCGTCCGCGCCAGCTCTTCACCGGTGCGGCCAAGCGCGACGTCGTGCCGATCGCCCAGCGCTGATCGACCCGGGCGGCGGTGCCCGCGGGATGGTCCCCGGCACCGCCGTCGACGCGCCCCGTTCGTCGCGGTCTAGGCCTACAATGGCAGGCCGCCCACGCCTATCCCCTCCGCCATGGGACGCACCCTTTACGACAAGATCTGGGACGAGCACGTCGTCCACACCGAGGAGGACGGCACCGCCATCCTCTACATCGACCGCCATCTGGTGCACGAGGTGACCAGCCCGCAGGCCTTCGAGGGACTGCGCGTGGCCGGCCGCAAGCCGTGGCGCGTGTCGTCGGTGGTCGCCACCGCCGACCACAACACCCCCACCACCGGCTGGGAGCACGGCTACGACGGCATCGCTGACCCGATCAGCAAGGAGCAGATCGTCACGCTGGATGCCAACATCCGCGAGTTCGGGGCGGCGGCGTATTTTCCGTTCCTGAGCAAGCGGCAGGGCATCGTGCACGTCATCGGGCCGGAAAACGGCGCCACCCTGCCCGGCATGACGGTGGTGTGCGGCGACAGCCACACCAGCACCCACGGCGCGTTCGGTGCGCTGGCGCATGGCATTGGCACCAGCGAGGTCGAGCATGTGCTGGCCACGCAGACGCTGCTGGCCAAAAAGGCCCGCAACATGCTGATCCGCGTGGAGGGGACGCTGCCGCGCGGCTGCACGGCCAAGGACATCGTGCTGGCCATCATCGGCCGCATCGGTACCGCCGGCGGCACCGGCTACACCATCGAGTTTGGTGGCAGCGCCATCCGCGCGCTGAGCATGGAAGGCCGCATGACGGTCTGCAACATGGCCATCGAGGCGGGCGCGCGCGCCGGCCTGGTGGCGGTGGACGACAAGACCCTCGAGTACGTGCGCGGTCGGCCCATGGCCCCCAGCGGGGTGGAGTGGGATCAGGCCGTCGCCCATTGGCGCACCCTGCACTCCGACCCCGATGCCCATTGGGACGCCGTGGTCGAGCTGGATGCCGCCCAGATCCTGCCTCAGGTCACCTGGGGCACCTCGCCCGAGATGGTGCTGCCCGTGACCGAGCGCGTGCCCGATCCCGACAAGGAGAAGGACCCCGTCAAGCGCAGCGCCATGGAGCGCGCCCTGCAGTACATGGGCCTGCAACCGGGCAAACCCCTGACCGACATCGCCGTGGACAAGGTGTTCATCGGCTCGTGTACCAACAGCCGCATCGAGGACATGCGCGAAGCGGCGGCCGTGGTACGCAAACTCGGCCAGAAGGTGGCGCGCAACGTCAAGCTCGCGATGGTCGTGCCCGGATCGGGTCAGGTCAAGGAGCAGGCCGAGCGCGAGGGACTGCACGAGATTTTCCGCGCCGCGGGCTTCGAGTGGCGCGAGCCCGGCTGCTCGATGTGCCTGGCCATGAACGCCGACCGGCTGGAGCCCGGCGAGCGCTGCGCCTCGACCAGCAACCGCAACTTCGAAGGCCGCCAGGGCGCGGGCGGGCGCACGCACCTGGTCAGCCCGGCCATGGCGGCGGCAGCCGCCATCCACGGCCACTTCGTCGACGTACGCCAGATCGTCTAACCCCCAGGAGCTCACCATGAAACGCGCGCTGTGCTGCACCCTCGCCTGTCTGGGCCTGCTGCTTGCGGGCTGCAACACGGTTCAGGGGCTCGGCAAGGACATCCAGAAAGGTGGCCAGGTCATCCAGGACGCTGGCAAGAAGTAAATGGAGCGCTTCACCATCCACAAAGGGCTCGTCGCGCCCATCGACCGGGAAAACGTCGACACCGACGCCATCATCCCGAAGCAGTTTCTGAAGTCGATTCGCAAGACCGGCTTCGGCCCCAACCTGTTCGACGAGTGGCGCTATCTGGACCAGCCGGGCCAGCCCGGCGTACCGGAAAGCCAGCGCAAGCCCAACCCGGACTTCGTGCTCAACCAGCCGCGCTACCAGGGGGCCAGCATCCTGCTGGCGCGCAAGAACTTCGGCTGCGGCTCCAGCCGCGAGCACGCGCCGTGGGCGATCCAGCAGTATGGCTTCCGTGCGCTGATCGCGCCGAGCTTCGCCGACATCTTCTTCAACAACTGCTTCAAGAACGGCCTGCTGCCGATCGTGCTGCCAGAGGCCACGGTCGACCGCCTGTTCCACGAGGTGCACGCCTTCCCCGGCTACGAGCTGACGATCGACCTGGAGCGCCAGGTCATCGTACAGCCCGACGGCGCCGAGATCCCGTTCGAGGTGCAGCCGTTCCGCCGCTACTGCCTGCTCAACGGGCTGGACGACATCGGCCTGACGCTGCGCCACGCCGACAAGATCCGCGCCTTCGAGGCCGAGCGGCTGGCCCGCTTCCCGTGGCTGGCGCGCACCTTCGCTGGCTGACCGGGCGCCCCATGCTCCCCCGCGCGGCAGGGCCTGCCCCCGGCCGCGCCTTCCCCATGACATCAGGACATCCATGAAGATCGCCATCCTGCCCGGTGACGGCATCGGGCCCGAGATCGTCGCCGAGGCCGTCAAGGTGCTCAAGGCGCTGGCCCCGCCGCTGGAGATGGAGACCGCCCCGGTGGGCGGCGCCGCCTACGAGGCCGCCGGCCATCCGCTGCCGGAGGCGACGCTCAAGCTCGCGCAGCAGGCGGACGCGGTGCTGTTCGGCGCCGTGGGCGACTGGAAGTACGACACGCTGCCGCGCGCGCTGCGGCCGGAGCAGGCCATCCTGGGCCTGCGCAAGGCGCTCGGGCTGTTCGCCAACTTCCGCCCGGCGATCTGCTACCCGCAGCTGACGCACGCCTCCAGCCTCAAGCCCGAGCTGGTGGCGGGCTTGGACATCCTGATCATCCGCGAGCTGACCGGCGACATCTACTTCGGCCAGCCGCGCGGCCGCCGCAGCGCGCCGGACGGGCCGTTCGCTAGCGCGGAGGAGGCGTTCGACACCATGCGCTACAGCCGCCCGGAGATTGAGCGCATCGCGCGCGTGGCGTTCGAGGCCGCGCGCCAGCGCCGCCGCAAGGTCACCAGCGTCGACAAGGCCAACGTGCTGGAGACCTTCCAGTTCTGGAAAGACGTCGTCACCGAGGTGCACCGCGACTACCCCGACGTCGAGCTCGACCACATGTACGTGGACAACGCCGCGATGCAGCTGGTCAAGGCGCCCAAGAAGTTCGACGTCATCGTCACCGGCAACATGTTTGGCGACATCCTGTCGGACGAGGCGGCGATGCTGACCGGCTCGATCGGTATGCTGCCGTCGGCCAGTCTCAACGAGCGCGGCCAGGGGCTGTACGAGCCCAGCCACGGCAGCGCGCCCGACATCGCCGGCAAGGGCGTGGCCAACCCGCTGGCCACCATCCTGTCGGCGGCGATGATGCTGCGCTACTCGCTCAAGCAGCCCGAAGCGGCCGACCGCATCGAGGCCGCGGTGCAGAAGGTGCTGGCCGACGGCCTGCGCACCGCCGACATCGCCAGCGACGGCTGCGCCGTCGTCGGCACCGCGGCGATGGGCGACGCGGTGGTGCGGGCGCTGGGGTGACCGCCGGGGGTGACATGAAGCCGATCTGGATCATCAAGGCGGGCGAGACCTTGGCGGATCTGGCCCGCACGCACGGCGATTTCGAGGACTGGATCGCCGCCGGGCTGGCGGGCGGTCCGCTTCCCGTGCAGGTCCATGATGCCCGTGCGGGCCTGCCGCCCGCGCCCGATGCCATGGCGGGCGCAATCGTCACCGGCTCGCACGCCATGGTGTCGGAGCGTGCGGCGTGGAGCGAGGCCCTGGCCGCGTGGCTGCGCGACGCCGTGGCCGCCGAATGTCCCGTGCTGGGCATCTGCTACGGCCACCAACTGTTGGCGCACGCCCTGGGGGGCGAGGTCGGCTACCGCCCGCAAGGGCCGGACGTGGGGACGGTGAACGTCGAACGGTATCCGGCCGCGCAGACGGACCCGCTGTTCGGGGCACTGCCTGCGCGTTTTGCCGCCCCCATGGTGCATCTGCAAAGCGTGGTGCGGCTGCCCTCGACGGCCGTGGCTCTGGCCCACCATGCGCAGGAGCCGCACGCGGCGTTTCGGGTCGGCCCGTGTGCCTGGGGCGTGCAGTTCCACCCCGAGTTTTCGCTGCCCGCCGTGCAAGCCTATGTGGACCACCTGGCCGAGACGCTGCGCCAACACGGCATGGATCCGGCCAGCGTGCGCGACGCCCTGCAACCCACCCCCCACGCCGCCGCGCTGCTGCCGGCATTTGCCGATTGGGCGGCCGCCCGCGCGGCCCGCTGACCGGCCGGCGCGGGTTGTCAGCGTGGCATCAGGTCGCATCCGGTAGAATCGGTCCATCATGCCCGCGCCCTGCCCGTTCCAGCTGAACCCCGCTGCCGCCCCGGCCGCGGTGGGCGCGCGCGCCACCACCAAAACCACGACCACCATTACCGGCTGATTCCAGCCTGGTTCGTCGTGCGCCCATACCGGCCAGACGAGCCGGGCAGCAGAAGGGTTTCCCCCACTTCCTCTACTGAAAGGGCACACGCGATGAGCAACGTTGGCAACAAGGTCGGCCTGGTCGGCTGGCGCGGCATGGTCGGCTCGGTCCTGATGGACCGCATGATCGCCGAAGGCGACTTCGACCTGATCGAGCCGATCTTCTTCTCGACCTCCAACGCCGGCGGCCCCGCCCCGGCGCAGGCCAAGGCGCACAAGACGCTGCGCGACGCGCACGACCTGGCCGCGCTGGCCGAGTGCGACATCGTCATCACCTGCCAGGGCGGCGACTACACCAAGGAAGTGTTCCCCAAGCTGCGCGCCGCCGGCTGGCAGGGGCACTGGATCGACGCGGCCAGCGCGCTGCGCATGGAGCCGGACGCGGTCATCGTCCTCGACCCGGTCAACGCGCACGTCATCCGCAAGGCGCTGGCCGCCGGTGGCCGCAACTGGATCGGCGGCAACTGCACCAACTCCATCCTGCTGATGGGGCTGGGCGGCCTGTTCCGCGAGAACCTGGTGGAGTGGGTCAGCTCCATGACCTACCAGGCCGCCAGCGGCGCCGGCGCCAACAACATGCGCGAGCTGCTCAAGGGCATGGGCGTGATCCACGGCGCGGTGGCTGACCTGCTGGCCGACCCCGCCTCGGCGATCCTGGAGATCGATCGCAAAGTCGCGCAGGCGATCCGCGAGGACGTGCCGACCGAGTTCTTCGGCGCGCCGCTGGCCGGCAGCCTCATCCCCTGGATCGACGTGCAGCTGCCCAACGGCCAGTCCAAGGAGGAGTGGAAGGGCCAGGCGGAGGTCAACAAGATCCTGGGCACCGAGCAGACCATCCCCGTCGATGGCCTGTGCGTGCGCATCGGCGCCATGCGCTGCCACAGCCTGGCGCTGACGCTCAAGCTCAAGCGCGACCTGCCGCTGGAGGAGATCGAGGCCATCATCAAGAGCGGCAACCCCTGGGTCAAGTGGGTGCCGAACGACCGCGCCCTCACCGTCAAGGAGCTGACCCCGGCGGCCATCACCGGCGGACTGCAGGTGGGCGTGGGCCGCGTGCGCAAGCTCAACATGGGGCCGGAGTACGTCTCGGCCTTCGTGATCGGCGACCAGCTGCTGTGGGGCGCGGCCGAGCCGCTGCGCCGCATGCTGCGCATCCTGCTCGGGGCCTGACGGCGGTATAGTCGGGGCATCCCGGTGCGCCTGGCCCACAGGGCGTTGCTCGACTGCAACGCCCTGCGGATCGGCGGGAGGGCGACGGGTGGCGCGCGGCGGTTGCGGCACGCCGTCAGCTTGTCGCCGTAACACATTGATGCTAAGGTGTTTTGACGCCGCTTCCGTGATGCGCCCACAAAGGATCCCTGTGCCGAAACCCCGCTCCTCCCCGCGCCCGCCATCCCTGCCGACCGTCGGCCGCCCGGCTGGCGGCGGGGGGTGGTGTGCGGGCGGTGCTTGGCGGGGCATCGCCTTGGCGGCGGCACTGGCCTCGACCCTGGCGGGCAATGCGTGGGCCCTGGCGCTGGGTCGCGTGGCGGTCCAGTCGCAACTGGGCGAGCCGCTGCGCGCCGAAATCGAGGTGCCCGCCATCACCGACGCCGAGGCCGTCAGCCTGCAGGTCGGCATTGCACCGGCGGAGCGTTTTCGCGCCGCCAATCTGGAATTCAACGCCCTGCTGCAGGACGTGTCGCTGGAGGTGCAGCGGCGCACGGACGGGCGCACGGTCATCGTGGTGCGCAGCGCCCGTCCGGTGTCCGAGCCTTTCCTCGATCTGGTGGTGCAGGCCCGCTGGGCGGGCGGCGAACTGCTGCGCAGCTACACCCTGCTGTTCGATCCGCCCAACCTGCGCCCGCCCACCCCGGTGGCACCGGCCGTCACGGCCGCGCCCCCTACCCCGGCCGCCCCCATCGTGACAGACGTGCGGCCGGCGCAACCGGTGCCCCCTGCCCAGCCGTCGGCGGCGGCCCCCGGCACGCCCCCGCGCGCTGCGCCGACCGACCGGCCCGCCGCCCAGACCGCCACCGCGCCCAAGCAAATCACCGTCAAACCGGGGGAAACGGCCGGTCGCATCGCCGCGGAGCACAAGCCGGCCGACGTCACGCTGGAGCAGATGCTCGTCGCGCTGCTGCGTGCCAATCCCCAGGCCTTCATCCGCAACAACATCAACCTGGTGCGCGCGGGCGCGGTCATCGATCTGCCGGACACTGCGGGGGCGGCCGCCGTCGATCCGCAAGAAGCGCGCCGCATCGTCGCCGCGCAGACGCGGGACTTCAACGAATACCGCCGGCGTCTGGCTGCCGCCGCCCCGGCGCAGGAGGCGCCCCCGGCCTCGCGCACGGCGACCGGCGCCGTGCAGGCGGCCGTGGCCGAAGACAAACCGCAAGCCAGCGCCCAGGACAAGCTCACCCTGACCAAGCCCGGTGCCCCGGCACCGGCCGAGGCCCAGATCGCCGAAGCACGCCAGCGCGGCGAGACCGAGCAGCGCGTCGCCGAGCTGAACCGCAACCTGCAAGAGCTGGAGCAACTGCGCCAGGCGGCGTCGGCCCCAGCCAGCGCACCCACCACGGCCCCTGCGACCGGCGCGGCCACGGCGGCCACCGCGGGCGACGGAGCCGGCCCCCAGGTGCCCGCGTCGCCACCGGCACCGCCCGCCCCGCCGGCGGAACCCCCCGCCCCCCCTGCGCCGGCGGCCCCGCCCCCCCCCGCACCTGTGCCGGCACCGGCCCCCACCCCGCCCGAAGCCGGCGTGGTGGGCACCCTGCTGGCCCATCCGCTGACCCTTCCGGCGGCCGGTGGTGTGGCCGTGCTGTTGGCCGTGCTGGCGTGGTGGCGCGTGCGGCAACGCCAGCGGCAGGCGGGCAACGATCAGCCGGCCGAACCGCATGTCGATGCGGTGGGCCAAACCGTGGACACCGACGACGAGGCCCCGGTGTCGTCGATGATGTACTCGCCCAGCCAGCTCGACGCCGGTGGCGATGTCGACCCCGTGGCCGAGGCCGATGTGTACCTGGCCTACGGCCGCGACCAGCAGGCCGAAGAAATCCTGCTCGAGGCGCTGCGACTGCACCCCGACCGGCTGCCGGTGCGGCTCAAGCTGCTGGAGATTTATGCGCAGCGGCCGGATGCGGCCCGCTTCGAGGCCGCCGCGCGCGAGCTGCACGCCCTGACCCAGGGCCAGGGCCCCGAGTGGCAGCGCGCCTGCGAGCTGGGCATGACCCTCGACCCCGACAATCCGCTCTACCGCCCCGCGGGTGCCGGCGGCGCAGCGGCCGCGGCGGGAACGATGGCAGCCGGGGCCGCTGGCTTGGCGGGCACAGCCACGCCGGACGCCGACATCGTGCCCGAGCTGGACCTGACCTTCGACACCTCGGCGGCCGAACCCGCCAGCGCGCCGGCCACCGCCGCCGCCCCGCCCGCGGACGACCTGGACTTCGACCTCGACCTGACCGCAGAAGCCCCGACACCGGAACCCGACGACGCATCGCCCCCGCCAACCGGGGCCGCCGCGCCGGGACTGCCGCCAGAGCTGGATGGCCTGTCGCTCGATCTGCCCACGGACGAACCACCCCGCGCGGAGCCAGCCAGCGCGGCCGCGCCCGCCGACGAGGCGCCGGCCGACGACCTGTCGAGCCTGGAGATCACCGAGGGACTCGGGGAAAACGACCCGCTGGAAACCAAGCTGTCGCTGGCGCGCGAGTTCGAGGCCATCGGCGACGTGGACGGTGCGCGCACCCTGGCCGAGGAAGTCGTCGCCGAGGCCAGCGGCGAGCTGCAGGAACGCGCCCGCGCCTTCCTGGCGCAGCTGGCCTGACGCCGCCCGCCACGCGAGCACGGCAGCGATCGAGCGATGCGCATAGCGCTGGGGGTGAGCTATCTGGGCACTGCCTACCAGGGCTGGCAAAGCCAGCCCGGAGGGCAAACCGTGCAGGACCGGCTGGAGCGGGCGCTGGCCACCTTTGCCGACGTGCCCACCATCGCCACCCTGTGCGCCGGCCGCACCGATGCGGGGGTGCACGGCCTGAACCAGGTAGTGCATTTCGATGCCCCGGTCGAGCGGGCCATGAACTCGTGGGTGCGGGGCACCAACCGCTATCTGCCCGACGACATCGCGGTGCAGTGGGCACTGCCCGTGGCCGCCACCTTCCACGCCCGCAACAGCGCCCGCTCGCGCCGCTATGCCTATGTGCTGCTGGAGTCGCCCGTGCGCCCCAGCGTCGAAGCCGGGCGCGTGGGCTGGGTGTTTCGCCCGCTGGCGCTCGAGCCCATGCAACGCGCCGCGCACCACCTGCTCGGCGAGCACGACTTCAGCTCGTTTCGCGCCGCGCAGTGCCAGGCGCTGTCGCCCGTCAAGCACCTGTACCGCATCGACATCGGCCGCCGCGGTCCCTACTGGCGCTTCGATTTCGAGGCCAACGCCTTTTTGCACCACATGATCCGCAACATCATGGGGTGCCTGATCGCCGTCGGCCAGGGGTTGCGCCCACCCGATTGGATGGCGACCGTGCGCGATGCGCGCAACCGCGAGATCGCCGCGCCGACCTTCGCACCGGACGGGCTGTACTTTCTGGGCCCCGTGTACGATGCCGACCTCGGGCTGCCGCGGCACACCCCGGCCTTCGACTGGCTGCCCCTGTGAACGCCCCCCACCCGGGCCGCACCTGCGCGCCCCATCCCGCCCCGCCATGCGACGCACCCGCATCAAAATCTGCGGCCTGACGCGCGAAGCCGATGTGGACCACGCCGCCGCTGCCGGCGCGGACGCGATCGGCTTCGTGCTCTATTCGGCCAGCCCTCGCCACGTCAGCGTCCGGCGCGCCGCCGAACTGGCGCGCCGCCTGCCCGCCTTCGTCACGCCGGTGCTGCTGTTCGTCAACGCCACGGCGGACGAGGTGGCCGCCGGTCTGGAGGCGGTACCGAACGCGCTGCTGCAGTTCCACGGCGACGAAACGCCGGACCAATGCGCGGCCCTGGCCGGCCCCCGGCCCTGGATGCGGGCCGCGCGCGTCCCGGTCGGCGCTGGCGCCGCCGGCTTCGATCTCCTAGAATACGCGCAGCGTTTTGCCGCCGCGCGGGCCGTGCTGATCGATGCGCACGTCCCCGGCTATGGCGGTGGCGGACAACCCTTCGACTGGACAGCCTTCCCGTGGTCACACCCTCGACTCAACGCCGCCGATCGGGTCGTTTTGTCTGGTGGACTCACACCCGCAAATGTGACCGATGGCGTCCGTTTGGTGCGCCCGTGGGCGGTTGACGTCTCCTCCGGCGTCGAAGCCGCCAAGGGCATCAAGGATCCGGCCCGCGTCGAGGCGTTCATCGCCGCGGTGCGCCGCGCCGATCTGACGCCGACCGACCCTCCCCACCCCTGACGGGCCCCGCCGCGCGCGGGTTACCGTCCGCCCCCAGGATTGGAGCCCCATGTCCGCTTACGCCTATCCCGACGCCCAGGGCCACTTCGGCCCGTACGGCGGCAGCTTCGTCAGCGAGACGCTGACGCATGCCATCGCCGAGCTGCGCACCGCCTACGACCGCTACCGCCAGGATCCCGACTTCCAGCGCGAATTCCGCTACGAGCTGGCGCACTTCGTCGGCCGCCCCTCGCCCATCTACCACGCCCAGCGCCTGAGCCGCGAGCTGGGCGGGGCGCAAATCTTCCTCAAGCGCGAGGACCTCAACCACACCGGCGCGCACAAGATCAACAACGTCGTCGGCCAGGCGATGCTGGCGCGGCGCATGGGCAAGCCGCGCGTGATCGCCGAGACCGGTGCCGGCCAGCACGGCGTGGCCACCGCGACCATCTGCGCGCGCTACGGGCTGGAATGCGTGGTCTACATGGGCAGCGAGGACGTCAAGCGCCAAAGCCCCAACGTCTACCGCATGAAGCTGCTCGGCGCCACCGTGGTGCCGGTGGAGTCCGGCAGCAAGACGCTGAAGGACGCGCTCAACGAGGCGCTGCGCGACTGGGTCACGAACGTCGAAAACACCTTCTACATCATCGGCACCGTCGCCGGGCCGCACCCCTACCCCATGATGGTGCGCGACTTCCAGAGCGTGATCGGCGAGGAATGCCTGCGCCAGATGCCCGAGATGCTGGCCGACCTGGGCCTGCCCGGCAACGGCGCGCAGGCGCAGCCGGACGCGGTGATCGCCTGCGTCGGCGGCGGCAGCAACGCCATGGGCATCTTCTACCCCTACATCCCCCACGAGCGGGTGCGCCTGATCGGCGTGGAAGCGGCCGGCAGCGGCCTGGACAGCGGCCGCCACGCTGCGTCGCTGCAGCGCGGCGTGCCTGGCGTGCTGCACGGCAACCGCACCTACGTGCTGCAAAACGCCGACGGCCAGATCACCGAGACGCACTCCGTCAGCGCCGGCCTGGACTACCCCGGCGTCGGCCCCGAGCACGCCTGGCTGAAGGACAGCGGCCGCGCCGAATACGTGGGCGTCACTGACGGCGAGGCGCTGGAGGCCTTCCATCGCCTGTGCCGCACCGAAGGCATCATCCCCGCGCTGGAGTCCAGCCATGCCGTGGCCTACGCCATGAAGCTGGCGCCGGCGATGCGCCCCGACCAGTCGCTGCTGGTCAACCTCTCCGGACGCGGCGACAAGGACATTGGCACCGTGGCCGATTTGTCGCAGGCGGATTTCTACTGCCGCCCGAGCTGCCGGGGACAGACCGTCAAGACCGCCGAGCAGCCCCTCACCCTGACGCCGGGAGCCGCCCGATGAGCCCGCACTGCCTTGCCGCCACCTTCGACCGCCTGCGCGCCCAGGGGCGCCGGGCGTTGATCCCCTTCGTCACCGCGGGTTTTCCGCAACCCGATGCGACGCCCGGGCTGATGCACGCCCTGGTGGCCGCCGGGGCCGATGTGATCGAGCTGGGCGTGCCATTTTCGGACCCGATGGCCGACGGCCCCGTGATCCAGCGCGCCGGCGAGCGCGCGCTGGCCGCGGGCGTGGGCCTGGCGCAGGTGCTGCAGATGGTGCGCGACTTCCGCACCCGCGACATCACCACGCCGGTGGTGCTGATGGGCTACGCCAACCCCATCGAGGCCTGGGAACACCGGCACGGCGCTGGCAGCTTTGCGCGCGAGGCGGCCGCCGCGGGCGTGGACGGCGTGCTGGTGGTGGACTACCCGCCCGAGGAATGCGAGGCCTTTGCCGCCACGCTGCGCGCGCACGGGCTGGACCTGATCTTTCTGCTCGCGCCGACCAGTACCGACGCGCGCATGGCGCAAGTCGGCCGGCTGGCCAGCGGCTATGTGTACTACGTCTCGCTCAAGGGCGTCACGGGGGCCGGCCACCTGGACACCGCGGCGGTGGAGGCGATGCTGCCGCGCATTCGCGCGCATGTGTCCATCCCGGTGGGGGTCGGCTTCGGCATCCGCGATGCGGCCAGCGCCCAGGCCGTGGGCCGCAGCGCCGATGCGGTGGTGATCGGCACCCGCCTCATTCAGTTGATCGAGAACGAACCGCCCGAGCGTGCGCCCGAGGTTGCCGCGGCCTTCCTGCGCGAGATCCGCACGGCGCTGGACGCCCTGCCCGCCCGGTCCGCCGCGGCTGTCGCATAATCGCCCTCGCCCCGGCGTGGCGGGCCCTGCGGGCCTGCCGTGCCGCCATTGCAAGGAGTTGCCATGTCCTGGCTGGAAAAACTGCTGCCGCCCAAGATCGCCCCGGCGGGCGCCCAGCGGCGCAGCATCCCCGAGGGTCTGTGGATCAAGTGCCCGAGCTGCGAGGCCGTGCTCTACAAGACCGACCTCGAGAAAAACCTCAACGTCTGCCCGCACTGCGCACACCACCACCGCATCGGCGCGCGCGCGCGGCTGGACGCCTTCCTCGACCCCGAGGGCCGCTACGAGATCGGGCAGGAGGTGCTGCCGGTCGATGCGCTGAAGTTCAAGGACAGCCGCAAGTACCCCGAGCGCCTGAAAGAGGCGCTGGAGGCCACCGGCGAGACCGACGCGCTGATCGTCATGGGCGGCGCGGTGCACACCCTGCCGGTGGTGGCGGCCTGCTTCGAGTTCGACTTCATGGGCGGCTCGATGGGCTCGGTGGTCGGCGAGCGCTTCGTGCGTGGTGTCGAAAACGCCATCGAACAGAAGGTGCCCTTCATCTGCTTCACCGCCACGGGCGGCGCGCGCATGCAGGAAGGGCTGCTGTCCCTGATGCAAATGGCCAAGACCAACGCGGCGCTGACCCGGCTGGCCAAGAAGCGCCTGCCCTACATCAGCGTGCTCACCGACCCCACCATGGGCGGCGTGTCGGCGGGCTTCGCCTTCATGGGCGACGTGGTCATCGCCGAGCCCAAGGCGCTCATCGGCTTTGCCGGCCCGCGCGTGATCGAAAACACCGTGCGCGTCAAGCTGCCGGAGGGCTTCCAGCGCGCGGAGTTTCTGCAGAGCAAAGGCGCGGTGGACTTCATCTGCGACCGGCGCGAGCTGCGCGGCACCGTGGCCAACGTCCTGGCGATGCTGCAGCGCCAGAGCGCCGACGCGGTGGCCTGACGCCGCGGCGTCGGCCCCTCGCCCCCTTGCGCCGAGCCCCCCGGATGGTCGCCGATCCGCGTGCCCGTGTGCGGCTGGCCCAGTTGCACCTGTACGTGGATGTGCATCGCCACGACCGGTATGTGGCGCCGGTGCTGGCGATCATCACGGCGCTGCTGTTGTCGCACTGGGTGCCCACGCCGTGGGCGCTGGGCTGGCTGGTGCTCGAGCTGCTCATCATCGCGCACTATCTGTGGGTGTACCGGCGCTTCAAACGGGCCGACCCGCCGCCGAGCGAGGAGCGCCGCTGGGCCAACCGCATCACCGAGGCGATCGAGCTGCGCCAGCGCAACGAGCAGCTCATCCAGGAGCTGCACTCGCAGGCCACGCGCGACGCGCTGACCGGGCTCATCAACCGCCGCTATCTGCTGGAGACCGGCGCGCGGCTGCTCCAGCAGCGCCACCGCAGCGGCGAGCCGCTGGCGCTGCTGATCATCGACCTGGACCACTTCAAACGCATCAACGACCAGCACGGGCACCTGGGCGGCGACGAGGTGCTGGTGGCGGTGGTCGGGACCTGTGCGCAGCATGTGCGCGCCGGCGATTGCTTTGGCCGCCTGGGCGGGGAGGAGTTCGCGCTCGTGCTGCCCGACACCCAGCTCGCCCAGGCGCGCGATCTGGCCGAGCGGCTGCGCTCGGCCACCGCCGCACTGGCCATCCCGCTGCCGGGCGTAACCATCCGCCCGACCATCAGCGTCGGCCTGGCCATGGCGACGGACGACGACACCACCCTGTCGGACCTGCTGCGCCGGGCCGATGCGGCCATGTACGAGGCCAAGGCCGGCGGGCGCAACCGCGTCGTGTGCCTCGATCCTGCCGGCGGGTTCCGGGCCGATCCGGTCCCGGCCTGAGGCGGCGGCCGCCCCGGCGAGCACGGCCCCCGTCAGGGCAGCAGTTCCAGCGCGTGCTGGTAGCGGGGATCGGCCATCAGGGCGTCCCAGTCCGGCGCGGGGGCCGTGGGCAGCAGCGCGCGCCGGCGGGCGTCGGCGGTTTCGTCCGGCACCCAGCGGCCCTCGATGAGGGCACGGCTCAGGCCCTCGATCAGGTCGTCGATCGGCTCGCCGCCGTCCACGGTGCTCTGGTTGCACAGCAGCACCAAGTCGCAGCCGGCCTCCAGCGCGGCCAGCGCCGCCTCGGTGGGGGTGACGTCGCGGCCGTCCAGCACGCGCGCACCGGCCATGCTGAGGTCGTCGCTGAACACGGCGCCGGTAAAGCCCAGCCCCTCGCGCAGGATGTCGCGCAACCAGCGGCGCGAGAATCCCGCCGGCCGCGCGTCCACCTGCGGGTACACGACGTGTGCGGGCATCACGGCCGCCAGCGACGCACTCAGCCACCCGTAGGGCGCGGCGTCGTCGGTCAGAATCGCCTCCTGCGGCCGATCGTCCACCGGCAGGTCCACGTGCGAGTCGGCCTCGGCCCAGCCGTGACCGGGAAAATGCTTGCCGCAGTTGGCCATGCCGGCCAGGCGCAGCCCGTGCATCAGGGCCTGCGCCAGCGCCGTCACGACGCGGGCATCGCCGTCGAAGGCGCGGTCGCCGATCACCTCGCTGCGCCCGTAATCCAGGTCCAGCACCGGCGCAAAGCTCAAGTCCACGCCACAGGCACGCAGCTCGGCCCCGAGCACATAGCCCGCGGCCGTCGCCGCATTGCAGGCGGCCAGCGCGGCCTCGCCGGGGCGCGTCTCGGGCGCCTCGCGCCACAGGCGGCCGAAGTCGCGCATCGGCGGCAGGTGGGTGAAGCCATCGGTGCGAAAACGCTGCACGCGCCCGCCCTCGTGGTCCACGGCGATGAGCAGGTCGCGGCGCACCCGCTTGATCTGGGCGCACAGACGCTGCAACTGCGCCCGATCGCGCCAGTTGCGCGCGAACAGGATCGCCCCGCCGACCAGCGGGTGGCTCAGGCGGGCGCGGTCGGCGTCGGTCAGGCGGGTGCCGGCGACGTCGATGACGAGGGGGGCATGCAGGGTCATGGGTCTTGCTCCACCACCACGAAGCTGGCGGCATAGTCGGATTCGTCGGTCACGCTCAGGTGGGCGCGCAATCGCCGCTCGGTGCACCACGCCAGCAGCGCCCCGTGCAGGCGGAAGGCGGGCTGACCGCTCGGCCGCCGGATCACCTCGCAGTCGCGCCAGGTCATGGGCGCGCGCAGGCCCAGGCCGATGGCCTTGCTGAACGCCTCCTTGGCCGAAAAGCGCGTCGCCACGAAACGCACGCCCCGCTCGGGCCAGCGCGCGCGCCGCTCGTGCCACAGGGCCAGCTCGCCCTCGGCCAGCACACGCTGCGCAAAGCGATCGCCGTGCCGCTCCAGGGCGGCGGCGATGCGGCGCACATCGCACAGATCGGTGCCCACGCCGTAGATCATGGGCTCAGCCCGCAGCAGCCGCGATGCAGCGCCGGTAGTCCTGCACGGTGGCGGCGTAGCCCAGCTCCAGCGCATCGGCGATCAGGGCGTGGCCGATGGAGACCTCGGCCACGCCCGGCACGGCGCGCAGAAAGTCGGTCAGGTTGTCGCGGTTGAGGTCGTGCCCCGCGTTGACGCCCAGCCCGGCCGCCTGGGCGGCCACGGCGGCGTCGCGGTAGCGCTGCAACTGGGCGGCGCGCGCGGCGGCGTCGGGCCAGGCAGCGGCGTAGGGCTCGGTGTAGAGCTCCACGCGGTCGGCGCCCACGGCCCGGGCGCCGGCCATCTGGGCCGGATCGGGGTCCATGAACAGGCTCACCCGCGCGCCCAGCGCCTGCGCCTGCTCGATCACGGGCCGCAGCCGCTGCGCGTCCTCGGGAAAGCGCCAACCGTGGTCGCTGGTGAACTGGTCCACCGCATCCGGCACGAAGGTGAGCTGGTGCAGCGGCAGACCCTGCTGCACCACCTCGCGCGCGACGTCGAGCAGGTTGTGGAACGGGTTGCCCTCGATGTTGAACTCGCGGTCGGGCCAGTCGCGCAGCAGGCGCGCGAGATCGAACACGTCGTGCCAGCGGATGTGCCGCTCGTCCGGGCGGGGGTGCACGGTGATGCCATCGGCCCCTGCCTGCAAACACAGCGTCGCCGCCCGCGTCACGCTGGGGATGCCCAGGTGGCGGCTGTTGCGCAGCAGCGCCACCTTGTTGACGTTGACGGACAGTGCCGTGCGGGATGCACCGAGGGCGGAGGGGTGGCTCATGGCGAGGGGTCGTTCAGCGGCGGGGCGGGACGCGGCCCGATGCGGCGCAGCGCCCGCATGAGCTCGCGGGTCCGGAAGGACCGCACCCCACTATGGTAGTGCAGCAGGCCGGCGAGGCCGACGCGCATCGCCGCCGTACTCAGGGTCGGCGCTTGCGCCCACAGGGCGGACCAGGGGTCGGGCGCGTCCAGCGCGGCCTGCACCGCCTGCCAGTGCGTACCGGGTAAGCTGCCGGCATCGTCCGGCCCGCTGGGCTGCAGGCCGGCCTCCGGCAGCAGCCGGTAG
Organism: Tepidimonas fonticaldi; assembly: GCF_001675355.1. Taxonomy (NCBI): domain Bacteria; kingdom Pseudomonadati; phylum Pseudomonadota; class Betaproteobacteria; order Burkholderiales; genus Tepidimonas; species Tepidimonas fonticaldi. Next base: position 50,052 of record NZ_LZDH01000006.1, read on the forward strand.
GACTGCGCCGCCGCCAGCGGCAGCAGGCGCAGCCCCTCCTGCGCCAGATGGGGCAACCAGCCCAACTGGCACAACAGCAGCAGCTCGAAGGCGCGCAGCGTCACCGCCACGTCGGCCCCGCGGGCCAGGGCCTGCACCGCCGCGGCATACGGGTCGAACAGCGCGGGGTGGGGATCGTCGCGCGCCATCAGGCGCAGCATCAGCTCGTTCAGGTAGTAGCCCGCCAGCAGCGCATCGCCCGCCGGCATCACATGGCCGCCGGCATACTGCGCGGCCTTGAGGGTGCGCACCTCCGCCTCGCCCGACCAATCCACACGTAACGGCACCAGGGGCAGCAGCACGGCGCGAAACTGCGACGTGGGCCGCTTGACCCCCTTGCCCACCAGCACCACGCGGCCGTGGTGGCGGGTGAACAGCTCCAGGATCAGGCTGGACTCGCTCCAGTCGTGGCGGTGGAGCACGAAGGCGGGCTCGTCGTGCACCCGCACCCGCTGGCGTGTGGCCACGTCACTCGTAACCGTAGGCGCGCACCCGGGCCTCGTCGTCGGACCAGCCGGAGCGCACCTTGACCCACAGCTCCAGGAACACCTTGCCGCCCCACAGGCGCTCCAGCTCCTGGCGCGCCTCGGTGCCGATGCGCTTGAGGCGCTCGCCCCCCTCCCCAATGACCATGCCCTTGTGGCCCTCGCGCTCGACGATGATGGTGGCGGCGATGCGGCGCAGCTCGCCCTCCTGCTCGAAGCGGTCCACGACGACCGTCGAGGTGTAGGGCAGCTCGTCCCCCGTCAGACGAAAGAGCTTTTCGCGCACCAGCTCGCCGGCCAGAAACCGCTCGCTGCGGTCGGTGAGGTCGTCCGCGTCGTACAGCCACGGCTGCTCGGGCAGGTAGCGCTCGCACAACGCCAGCAGGCGCTGCACATCGCGCGGCTGCTTGGCGCACATGGGGAAGAACTCGGCAAACGGGTGGCGGTCCTGCATGCTGCGCAGCCAGGGCGCGATCTCCACGCGGCGGTGCACGCGGTCCAGCTTGTTGGCCACCAGGATCACCGGCACGCCGGGGGGCAGCAGCGCCAGCACTTTGGCGTCCGCCAGGTCGAAGCGCCCCGCCTCGACCACGAACAGCAGCAGGTCCACATCGGCCACCGCGCCGAGCACGGTCTTGTTGAGCGCGCGATTGAGCGCGTTGCCGTGCCGGGTCTGAAAACCCGGCGTGTCCACGAAGACGAACTGCGTCGCCCCCTCGGTGCGGATGCCGGTGATGCGGTGGCGGGTGGTCTGCGCCTTGCGCGAGGTGATGCTGACCTTGTGGCCCACCAGGGCATTGAGCAGCGTGGACTTGCCCACATTGGGCTTGCCGACGATGGCGATGAAGCCGCAGCGCTGCGGGCCGGTCGGCGCGGCGGCTGGGGCCGACGCCGACTCGGCCGTTTCGGACGTGGTGGGGACGTCGGCAGCTCGGCCCAAGGCGCGCGCCAGCATGGCCTCGAGGTCGTCGTCGGGGGGCGCGGATGGCGCAGATGGCGCGCCGGGGGGCGGTGGTGTCATGGCTGGAGGACTCGGCTGGACAGGCCGTGGGTGTGCAGATGGTCCAACATCACGGCAGCGGCGGCCTGCTCGGCCGCGCGGCGCGAGGCCCCCCGCCCGGTGGTGGGCGCCGCGCCCTCGACGCGGCACGCCACCTCGAAGGTCTGGGCATGCGCCTCCCCGTGAATGGCGACCACCTCGTAGACGGGCAGCGGCCGACGGTGGGCCTGCAGCCACTCCTGCAACGCCGTCTTGGCGTCCTTGCCCAGGCCCGGCCGCAGCTCGACGCCCTCGTACCAGCGGCGGGCCACGGCCTGCGCCGCCTCGAAACCCGCATCCAGATACAGGGCGCCCAGCACCGCCTCGGCCGCATCGGCCAGGATGGAGGCCCGCTCGCGCCCGCCCGAGCGCTGCTCCCCCTCGCCCAGGCGCAGCAGAGCCGGCAGGCCAAGGTCCAGCGCGATGCGGTGCAGGGCATCTTGCCGCACGAGGCTGGCGCGCGCGCGCGACAGCTCGCCCTCCGCCTGCTGCGGCAGGCGCTCGACGAGCAGCGTGGACACCGCCAAGCCGAGCACGGCATCGCCCAAAAACTCCAGCCGCTCGTAGTGGTCGGCCGAATAACTGCGGTGCGTCAACGCCCGCACGAGCAAATCGGGTTGGCGGAAGCGGTGCCCCAAACGGCGCTGCAGCGCCTCCAGCCCCGGCGCCAAAGAATCAGTCATGGATCACGAATTGCGGCCCCGGTACTTGAGCAGCAGGTACGCCGGGCCGAAGAGGTGGATTTCCTTGTCGTAAGCGAATTCGACGACGATGCGGTCGCCGTCCTTGCTGATCTCCAGATCCTTGCCGCTGACGGCCTCGAAGTAATCGGCGGTCTTGGCCCGCTCGAAGGCGTTGCGGATCTCGGCAACGGTGGTGCCGCTTTGCGCAGCGCGGTTGACGGCCTTTTGGATCGCCAGGTACTCGGTCACCGTGGGCACGACCTTGGCCGCCAGCACGATCAGCAGTGCCGCCACGATCCCGAAAAACACCATCCCGATGACGGTCACCCCGAGCTGACCCCGCTTCATGCTCACCCCCGTGCAGACGTCAAACGCCGCCCTTGGCGACGGTCGGAGCCATGATAGCGCCAATCGAACCGGGTTCGTTCATTCGAACGCGCCGATGCGCCCCAGATCGCCGAAGTTCATCCACACGAACACCGCCTTGCCGACGATGTTGCGCTCCGGCACGAAGCCCCAGTAGCGCGAGTCGAGCGAGTTGTCGCGGTTGTCGCCCATGACGAAGTAGTGCCCCTCGGGCACACGGCAGGTCACACCCTCGACGGTGTAGCGGCAGTGCTCGCGCCCCGGAAAATCGGCCGCCGCCGGGATGAAGGCCGGCCGCTCGTCGTCCAGCAGGGTGTGCACCCGCCGCCCGCCGATCTCCTCGACGAACTGCTTGCGGTAGCGCATCGCCTCGGCATCGTAAAAGTCCGCCTCGGCGGTGCGCGGCACCGGCTGCCCGTTGATGAACAGCCGCTTGTTCAGATACGCCACCTCGTCACCCGGCACGCCGACGACGCGTTTGATGTAGTCCAGGCTGGGCTGGGGCGGGTAGCGAAAGACGATGACATCGCCGCGCTGCGGGCTGTGGTTGTCCACGACCTTGGTGTTGACCACCGGCAGGCGGATGCCGTAGTGGTATTTGTTGACCAGGATCAGGTCGCCCACGCGCAGCGTCGGGATCATGGAGCCGGAGGGGATCTTGAACGGCTCGAACAAAAACGAGCGCAGCAAAAACACCGCCAGGATGACGGGGAACAGCCCCGCCGTCCAGTCCAGCCACCACGGCTGGGCCAGGAACCGGCGCCGCAGGGCCTCCTCCGGGTCGCCGTGATCGGCGGTGATGCCCTGGCGGGCCAACTCTTCGCGGCGGCGGCGGGCCTCGGCCACGGCGCGCTCGGCGGCGGCCCGCCGGCGCGGCAGGAACACCCAGCGCTCGGCCACCCAGTAGGCGCCCGTCACCACCACGGCCAACAGCAGCAGCAGCGCGAAGTTGCCATCGATGGCCCCCACATACCACGCGATGCCGTAGCCGGCGAATGCCGCCAGGACGACGCCCGTCAGGGCGCCCATGGTCTGGTCGTTCATGACTCCTCCACCTGCAGGATGGCGAGGAACGCCTCCTGCGGCACCTCGACGGTGCCGATCTGCTTCATGCGCTTCTTGCCGGCCTTTTGTTTTTCCAGCAGCTTGCGCTTGCGGGTGATGTCGCCGCCGTAGCACTTGGCCAGCACGTTCTTGCGCAGCGCCTTGACGGTCTCGCGCGCGATGATGTTGGCGCCGATGGCGGCCTGGATGGCGACGTCGAACTGCTGGCGGCTGATGATCTCGCGCATCTTGCTGACCACCGCCCGCGCGCGCGACTGCGACTGGCTGCGGTGCACGATCATCGACAGCGCGTCCACCTTCTCGCCATTGAGCAGGATGTCCACCTTCACCACGTCCGAGGGGCGGTACTCCTTGAACTCGTAGTCCATCGACGCGTAGCCGCGGCTGACGGATTTGAGCTTGTCGAAGAAGTCCAGCACGATCTCGGCCAGCGGCAGATCGTAGGTCAGCATGACCTGCTTGCCGTGGTAGGCCATGTTGAGCTGCACACCGCGCTTGCCGTTGCACAGCGTCATCACCGGGCCCACATAGTCCTGCGGCAGGTAGATGTGCACGGTGACGATGGGCTCGCGGATCTCCTGGATCTTGCTCGGCTCGGGCATGCGAGAGGGGTTTTCCACCATCAGCACCTCGCCGTCGCCCTTGACCACCTGGTACACCACGCTCGGCGCGGTCGTGATCAGGTCCTGGTCGAACTCGCGCTCCAGCCGCTCCTGCACGATCTCCATGTGCAGCAGGCCAAGGAAGCCGCAGCGAAAGCCAAAGCCCAGCGCCTGCGACACCTCCGGCTCGAAGTGCAGCGACGCGTCGTTGAGCTGGAGCTTTTCCAGCGCGTCGCGCAACTGGTCGTATTCGCTCGCCTCGGTGGGGTACAGCCCGGCAAACACCTGCGGCTGCACCTCCTTGAAGCCGGGCAGCGGCTCGGTGGCCGCGGCCAGGTTGGCGCCGCTGGCGGTCTTGAACGAGGTGATGGTGTCGCCCACCTTGGCCGACTTCAGTTCTTTGATGCCGGCGATGACATAGCCCACCTCGCCCGCCTGCAGGCGCTCGCGCGGCTGGTTGGCGGGGGTGAAGACGCCCACCTTCTCGCACGGGTACTGTGCGCCCGTGGCCATCAGCCGGATGCGGTCGCCCCGGTTCAGGCAGCCATCCACCACCCGCACCAGCATCACCACGCCGACATAGTTGTCGAACCACGAGTCGATGATCATCGCCCGCAGCGGGCCATCCGGATTGCCATGCGGCGGCGGGATCTTGGCCACCACCGCCTCCAGAATGTCGTCGATGCCCATGCCGGTCTTGGCCGAGCAGGGGATGGCCTCGGAGGCATCGATGCCGATGACGTCCTCGATCTCCTGCTGGGCGCGCTCGGGGTCGGCCTGCGGCAGGTCCATCTTGTTGAGGACCGGCAGCACCTCGACCCCCAGGTCCAGCGCGGTGTAGCAGTTGGCCACCGTCTGCGCCTCGACGCCCTGGCTCGCATCCACCACCAGCAACGCGCCCTCGCACGCCGACAGCGAGCGGCTGACCTCGTACGAGAAGTCCACGTGGCCGGGCGTGTCGATCAGATTCAGGTTGTAGACCTGCCCGTCGCGCGCGGTGTACTGCAGCGCCGCGGTCTGCGCCTTGATCGTGATGCCGCGCTCCTTCTCCAGATCCATGGAGTCGAGCACCTGCTCGGTCATCTCGCGCTCGCTCAAGCCCCCGCAGCGCGCGATCAGGCGGTCGGCCAGCGTGCTCTTGCCGTGGTCGATGTGCGCGATGATGGAAAAGTTGCGGATGTGCTTCATGGCCACAGAAAAAGGGCGCGCTCCCCAAGCAGCGCGCCCGATCGGTTCAAAGCCGCGATTGTAGGCGTTCAGTGCGGCCGTGGCCGCGGACGGCACCGCTCAGGGCCGCACCAGCACCCACTGCGCCCAGTCGCCGCGGCGGATGAGCAGGCTCACCGGCCGGCCCTTGGGCCACTCGGCCACCGCGCGCTCGAATTCGCGCACGCTGGCGATGGTCTGGTTGCCCAGCCCGACGATGACATCGCCCGGCCGCAGGCCCGCCGTCGCGGCCGGGCCCGCCACCTCGGCGACGCGCACGCCGCCGGCCACCTTCAGCTCGCGCCGCTCGGCGGCGGTCAGCTCGCGCACGGTCAAGCCCAGCGGGCCGGCCTTGGCGGTCTTGGGCTCCTCCGTCGCCGGGGCGGCGGCCGACTCGTCCTCGAACGTGCCCACGGTGAGGGTGAGGGACTTGGTCGCCCCGCGCCGCCACACCTCGACCGCGGCACGGGTGCCCGGCTTGGTGTTGCCGACGATGCGCGGCAGATCCGCCGACTTCTCGATCGCCTTGCCGTCGAAGCGCAGGATGATGTCGCCCGGCTCGATGCCGGCCTTGGCCGCGGGCGAGCCGTCCTCCACCCCGCGCACCAGCGCCCCGCCCGGCCGCGGCAGGCCCAGCGACTCGGCCACGTCCTTGTCCACCGGCTCGATGGCCACACCGATGCGCCCGCGCGTGACCTTGCCGCTGGCCTTGAGCTGCTCGGCCACGCGCACCGCCTCGTCGATCGGGATGGCGAAGCTGATGCCCATGAAACCGCCCGAGCGCGAGTAGATTTGGCTGTTGATGCCGACCACCTCGCCGCGCATGTTGATCAGCGGGCCGCCGGAGTTGCCGGGATTGATCGCCACATCGGTCTGGATGAACGGCAGGAAGTCGCCGGTCTCGCGCTGCTTGGCGCTGACGATGCCGGCGGTGACGGTGTTGTCCAGCCCGAACGGCGAGCCGATCGCCATCACCCACTCGCCGACCTTGAGCCGCTCGACATCGCCGATGCGCACGGGCTTCAGGCCCGTGGCGTCGATCTTGACCAGCGCCACGTCGGTGCGCTTGTCGGCGCCGACCACGCGTGCCTTGAACTCGCGCTTGTCCGGCAGCGTGACGATCACCTCGTCCGCCCCGTCGACGACGTGCGCATTGGTCATGACGAAGCCGTCGGCGCTGTAGACGAAGCCGGAGCCGACCCCGCGCTGGCGCTGCTCCGGCCCCCGGTCGGGGCGCTGGGGCCCGCGCGGCAACGCGCCGGGGGGCAGCGGAATGCCAAAGCGGCGGAAAAACTCGCGCATGTCCTCGTCCGGCGCAGCCGGGTCCGACTCGCGGGGCTGCACGCGCTCGACCGTGCGGATGTTGACGACCGACGGGCCGACCTCGTCGACCAGCACGGTGAAATCCGGCAACCCGGTCAGGCGTGGCGCGGCCGCCGACGTGCTGGGCGGTGCGGCCGCCCCCGCCGCCGGCTGGGCGCCGACGACATGCTGCGCCGCGCCCCACAGCAGGGCCACGGCCGCCACCAGCGACACACCCGCCAGCGCCACGGAACGGCGCCGCTGCGGCATCCCGGCCGCCACGGAAGGTTCAGATCGGTTCATCATGTGGAATCCTCGTCGGATACAAGGGTCCCGGCCGCTGGGCGGGGCCGGTTCCGCGGACGGCTCATCGCGTGCGCTCGAGCGCGCCCAAAAAACGTTCCAGCGTGGCCAGCGGCACTTCGCCCAGCGCGGTGACCGCATAGCCGCCGACCCGCTGCGACAGCACATGCGTGGCCCCCGCCTGGGTGCGGTGCACCGGGGGCCCGTCAGCCGCCGAGAAAAACAGCGACACCGACGCCAATCCGTCCGAATAAACGCACTGCAGCGGCGGACGCGCCCGCGCCGGCTCCTCGGCCCGGGCCCAGCAGGTGACGGGGCGGAACCCGGGCACCTCGGTCTTCAGGCGCCAGCCCTCGGCCTCCGGTGTGGTTTTGCGCAGTGTCGGGCGCTCGATGCGGTAGCCGCGCGTGTCGTCCATCTGCCGCGCCATCACCTCCATCCGCAACGGCGCATCGAGCTGCAGCTCCGTGAACGCGACCTGCTCCAGCACCTCGCCGTCGGCCTTCAGCGTCTGCAGTTTGAGCACGAGGCCGGTGCGCTTCTCGGACCAGATGCGGTAGCCGTAGCGCAGCGCATCGCGGGGCTGAAACTCCACCACCCAGGCATCGAAGCCGGCCAGCCGTTCGCTGCCGCGCACTTCCGCGCGGTAAAAGCCGGCAACTTCGATGCCCGGCACCCGCACGGGCCCCGGGAACAGACGCAGCAGCTCGCGCCGATCGCGCACCGCCCACTGCTTGTCCGGCAGCAGGGTCATGACCTCGTCGTCCCGGCGCCAGATGATGCGCGCCGGCCCGTTGAGCGCCTCGATGCGCTCGATCTGCTGCCGCCCGTCACAGACGTGCGCGATGCGCGCCGCCGCGATTTCGCTGCCGCGCGTGACGACGAACGTCCCACTGTAGGCGCGGTTGCGCGTGGCGTCGTGCAGCCGCTCGATCCAGGCCTGGATGTCGCCCGCGGGCTCGGGGGCCTCAGCCTGGGCGGTCTGCATCCCGACCGTGAGCACGGACAAGCCCAAAGCGGCCGCCGCCACCCGACCCGCCCAGCGTTGGCCCCAGCGGGTGGGGTACGCGTGTCGCATCGTCATGGACCGTTTCACCCCGCCTCAGCGCGCCGGCACGTCGTAGCTGGCCGCCCGCAGAAAACCGGCGCTGGTCTGCAGCGCCGACGCCCCGCCCCACTGGCGATGCGCGGCCATCAGCTCCTCGAGCTGGGGATCGCGCACCACCACACCCGCCACCGGGGCGGGGGCACTCGGCAGGCTGACGGTCACGGTCTGGGGCGGCTCGGCCTGGGCCATGCGCGGCGCGGTCTCGACCGCCCCCGGCACCGCCCCCACCTGCCACGCGACGGCCACCACGGCGGCCAGTGCGGCCACACCCGCCACCATCTTCCAGCGGAAAACGGCATCGTTGGCCGCGACCGGCAGCGGGTCGGCCACGACCGGCGGCGCCTCGCTGCGCGGCGGCGCAGGCTCGGCCGCCACGCGCGCCATCACGGCGCGCACGAAGGCGGGGTCCGCCCCGCCCTCGGCGCTGCCCGCGCGGGCGCGCAGGGCATCGCCGATGCAACGGTACGCATCCCACGCCGCCCGGTCGGCGCCGGCGTCGGCCCCGTCGAGCGCGGTCTGCGCCTGCGACGGCCCGCATTCGCCGTCGAACAGCGCCGACAGCCATTCCCGCCGCGCGGCGTCGGCGGCGGACGGATCGTTCGATAGGGCTACAGGCTTCATGGTCGGACATCCAATCTGGTGACCCTGCACAGGCACGCTACCAACGCTTGCCGGACTGGCGCTCCAGCATGGGCTTGATGCGCGCCGAGATCGCCTCCCGGGCGCGGAAGATGCGCGAGCGCACCGTTCCGATCGGGCAGTCGAGCGCCTGCGCGATCTCCTCGTAACTGAGACCATCGATTTCGCGCAGCGTGATCGCCTGGGCCAGCTCGGTCGGCAGGGCATCCACCGCCGCCTGCACCGCCTGGGCGATCTCCTTGCTCGCCAGCACCGCGTCCGGGGTTTCGGTATCGGCCACCTGCGCGGTTAGTTCCTGCTCCAGGGCGGAAGTTTCATCGCCATCGTCGCCGTTGTGCAGGGCGCTCATGAGCACCAGCGGATCGCGCTTGAGCTCCTGCAGCGCCTTCTTGGCGGTGTTGACGGCGATGCGGTACAGCCAAGTGTAGAACTGCGCATCGCCCCGAAACTGCCCCAGCGCCCGGTAGGCGCGAATGAAGGTTTCCTGCGCCAAGTCGGGGACGAGGTCGGTGTCGCGCACGAGACGCCCGATCAGGCGCTCGACCCGGCGCTGGTATTTGATGACCAGCAGCTCGAACGCCCGTTGGTCGCCAGCGATCGCGCGCTGCACGAGCGCGGCGTCGGCGTCGGGGGAGCGGCGGGTTTCGTCCATCATGGCGTCGGCGCGGGGCGCCCGAATATACCCGATCGCCTTTCGGGGTCGGCCGCGGCCGCCAGGGCCCGGCGCAAGGTCAACCAGTCCGCGGGATCGTCGCCGGCGGCGGCCCGCTGGCACCACAACCACAGGCGCTGCCCGTCGGGCGTTCGGCCCTCCAGCAGCAGCACATCCGTGATGTCCCATGCGATGCGCACATCGAGCAAGGGCACCCCGGACGGCCGCGCCGCGCCGAACCAGCGCCAGGTGCCGCCGCGCGCACCGTCGGGGCCGGGCGCCGGCTGCCACGCCAACTCGCCGTACCGGGTATGGCGCAGGCTCCAGACCGCCCACAGCGTGCTGGCGAGCACCCCGGCCCCCAGCCCCCACCATGCCGCGGGCAGATCGGGCCGCGCCCAGGCCCACAGGCCCAGTATGGCCACACCACTCGACACGCCGAGGGCGGCGGCCCAGGTGTCCAGCCGGGCGGAGCCGGCCGGGTAGCGGATGCCGGCTGCCCCGGTGCGGGCCATGGGCGTCAGACGCGCTTGAAGACCAGCGTGCCGTTGGTGCCGCCGAAGCCGAAGTTGTTCTTCAGCGCCACGTCGATGCGGGCATCCCGCGCCGTGTTGGCGCAGTAGTCCAGATCGCACTCGGCGTCCGCCTCGACCAGGTTGATGGTCGGCGGAATCTTCTGGTGATGCACGGCGAGGACGGTAAAGACGCTCTCCAGCCCGCCTGCGCCGCCCAGCAGGTGGCCGGTCATCGACTTGGTGGAACTGACGACCATGCGACGGGCGTGATCGCCCAGCGCGGCCTTGATGGCGTTGGTCTCGTTGACGTCGCCCAGCGGGGTGGAGGTGCCGTGCGCGTTGAGGTAGTCCACCTGGTCCGCATTCACGCCGGCGTTGCGCAGGGCGTTGAGCATGGCGCGGCGGGGGCCGTCCATGTTGGGGGCGGTCATGTGCCCCGCATCGGCGCTCATGCCGTAGCCGGCCAGCTCGGCGTAGATCTTGGCGCCGCGCGCCTTGGCGTGTTCGTACTCCTCCAGCACCAACACACCGGCCCCCTCGCCCAGCACGAAGCCGTCGCGGTCCTTGTCGAACGGGCGCGAGGCGGCCTGCGGATCGTCGTTGCGCGTGGACAAGGCCCGCATCGCGGCAAAGCCGCCGATGCCCAGCGGGGATACCGTGGATTCCGTCCCGCCGGCGATGACCACGTCCGCGTCGCCATACTCGATCATGCGCCCCGCCTCGCCGATGCAGTGCAGGCCGGTGGTGCAGGCCGTGACGACCGCCAGGTTGGGGCCTTTGAAGCCGTAGCGCATGGACACGTGGCCGGCCACCATGTTGATGATGGAGGCGGGCACGAAGAACGGCGAAATGCGGCGCGGCCCGCGGTTGGTGAGTTCCGTGTGCGTCGCCTCGATGAGCGGCAGGCCGCCGATGCCCGAGCCGATCACGCAGCCGATGCGACAGGCTTCGTCCTCGGACAGCGCCTCGCCCACCGGCAGGCCCGCGTCGGCCACGGCCTGGGCCGCGGCGGCGATGCCGTAGTGGATGAAGGTGTCCATCGTCCGCGCCTCTTTGGGCGGGATGTAGGACTCGAGGTCGAAGTTCTTGACCTCACCGGCGATCTGGCAGGCAAAGGCGCTGGCATCGAACTTGGTGATGCGGTCGATACCCGAGCGGCCCGCGAGCAAATTGGCCCAGGCCGCCTCCACCGTGTTGCCCACGGGACTGACGCAGCCCAAGCCGGTCACGACGACACGGCGGCGGCTCATGGGGGATCAGGCCTTCTGGTGCGCCTTGGCGTAGTCGATCGCCTGCTGCACGGTGGTGATCTTCTCGGCGTCCTCGTCAGGGATCTCGATGCCGAACTCGTCTTCGAGGGCCATCACCAGCTCCACGGTGTCGAGGGAGTCGGCACCCAGGTCGGCGACGAACGCCTTCTCGGGGGTGACCTGGCTCTCCTCCACGCCGAGTTGCTCGGCAATGATCTTCTTCACACGTGCTTCGATGTCGCTCATAGTTCCCTCTGCGGGTGGTTGAAAACAGCCCCGGCATTGTAGCGGCCCCGCCGCTGCGGGCCCGCCAGCCGGCGATCGGACGGGGATCAGGCCATGAACATGCCGCCGTTGACGTGCAGCTCCTGCCCGGTGATGTAGCCGGCCTGCGGGCTGGCCAAAAAGGCCACGGCATGCGCCACGTCGGCCGGTTTGCCCAGATGGCCCAGCGGAATCTGCGCCAGCAGTGCCTGCTGTTGCTGTGGCGGCAGGCTGGCGGTCATGTCGGTTTCGATGAAGCCCGGCGCCACGCAGTTGACGGTGATGCGCCGGCTGCCCAGCTCGCGCGCCAGGGCGCGCGTCATGCCCGCCACCCCGGCCTTGGCCGCCGCATAGTTGGCCTGCCCGGGGTTGCCCGAGGCGCCGACGACACTGGTGATGTTGACGATGCGGCCGTAGCGCTGCTTCATCATCGGGCGGATGGCGGCGCGACACAGACGGAACACCGCCTTCAGGTTGGTGTCGAGCACCGCGTCCCAGTCTTCATCCTTGAGCCGCATGGCCAGCATGTCGCGCGTGATGCCGGCGTTGTTGACCAGAATGTGCAACGCCCCGTGCTCTTTGACCAGCGCGTCCACCAGCGCCTCGGCGGCGGGGGCATCGTTGACGTCCAGGCACGCGCCGCGGCAGCTCTCGAAGCCGGCGAGCGCCTGCGTGATGCGCTGGGCGCCTTCCTCGCTGGTGGCGGTGCCGACGACGCGCACGCCACGGCCGGCCAGCTCGCGCGCAATGGCCGCGCCAATGCCGCGCGACGCGCCCGTGACCAAGGCCACCTGGCCCGCGAAAACCGGTTCAGACATGGAACGATATCCTCCTGCGAATTCGATGGGGTGCCAGCGGCGCGCGGATCAGCCCGCCAGCAGGGCGCGCACCTCGGCCAGCGTCGCGGGGTCGTAGAGGGCGGCGGCCTGCAGCTCCGGCGCGATGCGCTTGGTCAGCCCGGCCAGCACCTTGCCGGGGCCGCACTCGACGATGGCTTGCGCGCCGCGCGCGCGCAGCGCCTGCACGCACTCCACCCAGCGCACCGGGCCGGCGGCCTGGCGCACCAGGGCGTCGCGGATGCGCGCCGGGTCGGTCTCCACCGCGACGTCGATGTTGTTGACGACCGGAATCGCCGGGGTCTGGATGGTCACCTCGGCCAGCGCCGCGCGCAGCGCCTCAGCGGCCGGGCGCATCAGGCTGGAGTGGAACGGCGCCGACACCGGCAGCGGCAGCGCGCGCTTGGCGCCGCGCGCCTTGAGCACCTCACAGGCCTTGTCCACCGCGGCCTTGGAGCCGGCGATCACGGTCTGCGCCGGGTCGTTGAAGTTGACCGCCTCGACGACCTCGCCGCTGTCGGGCGCAAACGCAGCCTGTGCCTCGGCGCAGCCGGCGCGCACCGCCTCGGCGTCCAGCCCCAGGATGGCAGCCATCGCCCCGGCGCCCACCGGCACGGCCTGCTGCATGGCCTGCGCGCGCAGCCGCACCAGCGGCGCGGCCTGCGCCAGCGTCAGCGCCCCGGCCGCCACCAGGGCCGAGTACTCACCCAGCGAGTGGCCGGCCACGGCGATGGGGTCCGCCCCGCCCTCGGCCTTCCAGACGCGCCAGGCCGCCACGCCCGCCACCAGCATCACCGGCTGCGTGTTGGTGGTCAGCGCCAGCGCCTCCTTCGGCCCCTCGTGGATCAGGCGGCCCAGGTCCTCACCGAGCGCGTCGGAGGCCTCTTGCAGCGTGGCGCGCACCACCGGGTGGTCGCCCCAGGCGTCGAGCATGCCCACCGATTGCGAACCTTGGCCCGGAAACACGAATGCGAACGTCGTCATCTTGCGAATGCTCCCGCGTGTTGTGTCGTCAGTAGCGCACCAGCGCCGAGCCCCAGGTGAAGCCGCCGCCCACCCCTTCCAGCAACAGCAACTGGCCCGGTCGCACCTGCCCGGCGCGCACCGCGTGGTCCAGCGCCAGCGGAATCGACGCCGCCGACGTGTTGCCGTGCTGATCGACGGTGACGACGACCCGCTCCAGCGGCAGTTTGAGTTTGCGCGCCGTGCTTTGCATGATGCGGATGTTGGCCTGGTGTGGAATCAGCCAGTCGACATCGGCCTCGGTCTTGCCGGCCTTGCCCAGCGTGGTGCGAGCCGTCTCCTCCAGCACACCGACCGCCAGCTTGAACACCGCCTGCCCGTCCATGCGCAGCAGCGGCTCGCCCAGCACGTGGCCTCCGGCCACCGTGCCCGGCACGCACAGGATGCCGGTGTGGCGGCCATCGGCATGGAGGTCGGTGGCCAGCACCCCGGGGCCGTCGCCGTCGTGCTCGACGGCCTCCAGCACCACCGCACCGGCGCCGTCGCCGAACAGCACGCAGGTGGTGCGGTCGTCGAAGTCGAGGATGCGCGAGAACACCTCCGCGCCCACCACCAGCGCGCGGCGCGCGCCGCCGGTGCGGATCAGCGCGTCGGCCACCGTCAGCGCGTAGATGAAGCCGGTGCACACCGCCTGCACGTCGAACGCCGCGGCGCCGATCGGCCCGTGAGCGCCGGCGGCCTGCGCCGCCTCGTGCAGCTTGCGCTGCAGGATCGTGGCGGTGGACGGAAAGACCATGTCCGGCGTGGAGGTCGCCACGACGATCAGGTCCACCTCGTGCGGCTGGCGGCCGGCGGCAGCCAGCGCCTTGAGGCTGGCCTGCAGCGCCAGGTCGCTGGCCATCTCGCCATCGGCGGCGAAGTGGCGCGCGCGGATGCCGGTGCGCTCGACGATCCAGTCGTCGCTGGTCTCGAGCCCACGCGCGGCGAGCAGGGCCGTCATGTCGTGGTTGGTCAGGCGCTTGTCGGGCAGGTGGCTGCCCGTCCCGGTGATGCGGGCGTACAGACTCATCGGCGATCAGATTCCTGGCAATGGACGACGGAGCGCCCGCTCAGAGGGGGGTGGCAGCCGGCGACTCGCCCGACGGCGTCGCCATCAGGGGCGCCGCCCGGGCGATGCGGCGCTGCACGCGCTCGAGCAACCGGGCCTCGGCCGCATCATACGCGCGCCGCAGCGCCTGCTCGAAGGCAAACGCATCGGCCGAGCCGTGGCTCTTGAAAACCAGTCCGCGCAGACCAAGCAACGCTGCCCCGTTGTAGCGGCGGTGATCCACGCGGCGCTTGAAGCGCGCGAGCACCGGCCACGCCACCAGCGCCGCCAGCCGCGAATGCCAGCCGCGCCCGAACTCCTCGCGCAGGAAGGCCCCGATCATGCTGGCCAGGCCCTCGCTCGCCTTGAGCGCGACATTGCCCACGAAGCCGTCGCAGACGACGATGTCCGTGGTGCCCTTGAAGATGTCGTTGCCCTCGACGTTGCCGTGGAAATTGAGGTCGCCGCGGGCGGCCGCCTCGCGCAGCAACTGGCCGGCGCGCTTGATGACGTCGTTGCCCTTGATGACCTCTTCCCCGATGTTGAGCAGGCCCACACTCGGGTTTTCGCGGCCATTGGCGGCGACCAGGGCCGAGCCCATGACGGCAAACTGCAGCAGATGCTCCGCGGAGCAATCGACGTTGGCCCCCAGATCCAGCACGGTGGTCGCGCCGCCGGCCGCGTTGGGCATTTGGGTGGCGATCGCCGGGCGGTCGATGCCGTCCAGCGTCTTGAGCACATAGCGCGCGATGGCCATCAGCGCCCCGGTGTTGCCGGCCGACACCGCCACATCCGCCGCCCCGTCCTTGACCTGCGCGATGGCCACGCGCATGGACGAATCTTTCTTGCGGCGCAGGGCAACCTCGACGGGATCGTCCATCTCGACGACCTCCGCCGCGGGCACGACGGTGCAACGGCTGGCGTCCAGCCCCGGCGGCAGCGCGGACAGCACTTCGGGGCGACCCACCAGCAGCAGGCGCGCCTGAGGGTGCGCCGCCAAAAAGGCGGCGCAGGCCGGCAGAGTCACGGAGGGGCCGTGATCCCCCCCCATGCAATCGACGGCGATCCGGATCACGGCAGTTTCAGGCGACCGCACGCTCGACGCCGCGCCGCCCATGTCCGCCGTGGAGATCAAGCCTCGGACTTGTTCTTGAGGACCTGACGGCCGCGGTAGAAGCCGTTGGGGCTGATGTGGTGGCGCAGGTGCGTCTCGCCGGTGGTGGGCTCGACGGCGATGCCCGGCGCCGACAGCGCATTGTGCGAGCGGTGCATGCCGCGCTTGGACGGCGACTTCTTGTTTTGCTGAACGGCCATGATCGGTTCCTGGAATACGGGTGCTGGCTAAGAAAACCCTGCATTATACCCGGACCGTTCTTGCGAGCACAAATTCCATGGGCGGGCGGATCCCTTCGGTCAGGAGCGGCGCCCAGCCTTCAGGGCCGCCAGCGCCTCGAAGGGATTCGGACGCGATGCGGGCGATACGGGGGCCGCGGCCTCCCCTCCCGCCCCAAGACCCGCCCCGAGAGCATCGCCCACCGCCAGCGGCAGGGGGCGCGGGCACACCTCGTGCAGCGGCACCAGCGGCGCAGCCAGCAGCAGCTCCTCCTCCACCAGCTCCAGCAAGGGGTAGCGCGGACCGTCGAGCACCAGCAAATCTTCCTCGCAGGATTCGTCTTCCGCCTCGGCCGCGGCCTCGTTGGCGACGAAGCGGAACCAGCGATCCACCGTCACCGGCTGCCAGTACGGCTCCAGACAGCGCTGACAAACCAGCGGCACCCGGCCCTCGGCCTGCAGATGCAACCACAACTGCCGCGGCACCGCGGCACGCCGCCCACCGGCCAGCGCACGCACGGCCGCCGCCACCGCCGGCGGCGGATCGCGCCATTCGGCATGCACGCGCCAGCGGACGGCCTCTTGCGCCTGCCCCGGCAGATCGGGGGCGTCGGCCAGCACGCGGGGCAGGCGGGTCAGGGCAAACGCCCCCGACAGGCCGTCGCCGCGGCGCGTCAGCGCATCGACGTCGATCCAGTCGTGGGGCTCGGCGGCATGGGGGTTGGGGACACGCATACGGCGGATTATCCCCCGCCGGGTCAGCCGTGCCATACTGCCGCCATGAACATCGCCGACCTGCGCAAGAGCTACGAGAAGGCCGAGCTGAGCGAGGACGCCTCGCACGCCGATCCGCTGCGCCAGTTCGACCAATGGCTGCACGAGGCCATCCGCGCCGAGCTGCCCGAGCCCAACGCCATGACGCTGGCCACCGTCGGCAGCGACCTGCGGCCCAGCACCCGCGTGGTGCTCATCAAGGGCTACGACGAGCGCGGCATCGTCTGGTACACCAATTACGACAGCCGCAAGGGCCGTGAGCTGGCCGGCAACCCGTATGCGGCGCTGCAGTTCCACTGGGTGGAGCTGGAGCGCGTGGTGCGCATCGAGGGCGTGGTCGAGAAAGTCAGCCCCGAGGAAAGCGACGCCTACTACGCCAGCCGCCCCCTGGACAGCCGCATCGGCGCCTGGGCCAGCCCCCAGAGTCAGGTGATCGACGGCCGCGGCGTGCTGGTGGCCAACGCCGCCAAATATGCCGCGCAATTTTTGATGAACCCGCCGCGGCCGCCCCACTGGGGTGGTTTCCGCCTCAAACCCGACGCCTGGGAGTTCTGGCAGGGCCGCAAGAGCCGCCTGCACGACCGGCTGCGCTACCGGCGGGAGGACGGGCGTTGGATCCGGGAGCGGCTGGCCCCCTGAGCCCAACCCGCGGCGTCGCCCTGCTTCTACACCATCGAATCCAACCGGGTGGCCCGATCGGCCACCCGCGCCCTCGTGAGCGGTCTCGACATTAGGAGCCTGCAAACGTACAATTACACGTACAAATTGACCGACGCACTCCCATGGACGCCATCACCTACTCCGCCGCCCGGGCCAACTTGGCCAGCACCATGGACCGTGTGTGCAACGACCACGCACCGCTGATCATCACCCGCAAGGGTGAGCGGTCGGTGGTGATGCTGTCCCTCGAAGACTACAACGCCCTCGAAGAGACCGCCTACCTGTTGCGCAGCCCCGCCAACGCACAACGGCTGCTCGGGGCCATCGAGCAGCTCAACGCAGGGGGTGGCAGCGAACGGGCGCTGGCGGAATGAAGCTGATCTTTGCCGATGCCGCCTGGGAGGACTATCTCCACTGGCAGCAGCAAGACAGGCGGATGGTCGAGCGCATCAACAAACTGATCAAGGAAGTCCAGCGCGAGCCCTTCAGCGGCATCGGCAAGCCCGAACCCTTGAAACACGCCCTGACAGGCTACTGGTCACGGCGCATCACCGACGAACACCGGATGGTGTATAGGACAGAGGCGGACGCGCTGCTGATTGCACAGCTGCGGTATCACTACCTGGGCTGAGATCCCGCCGGTTGCCACCCCGACGGAGGTCGATCAGGCCGGGGACGCCATCGGCTCGATGGCCTGACTCGCCACCGCCTTCAGCGCATCGGCCGGCACCCGGTCCGGCGCAATCTGTGCCAGCGGCATCAGCACGAACGCGCGCTGTCCCATGCGCGGGTGGGGCACGGTGAGGTGCGGGGACTGGATGCGCGCGCTGCCGTAGAGCAGCAGGTCCAGATCCAGCGTGCGCGGGGCATTGCGATACGGACGCTCGCGGCCGGCGCGGGCCTCCAGCGCGTGCAGCGCCTGCAACAGCGCCGGGGCGCTCAGGTGGGTGGACACCGCAGCGACCGCATTGCAGTAGTCCGGCCCGTCGGCATCCACCGGCGCGGTGCGCCACAGGCCCGAAGCGGCGATGCGCCGTGTCTGCGGCAGCTCATCCAGCCACTGCAGCGCGGCCCGCACCTGCGCCGGGGCGTCACCCAGGTTGGCGCCGATGCCGATGTAGGCCGTGACGGCGTCACGCATCGGGTGCCCCGCCATCGGCCGGGGCGCCCCCACCCTCCCCGCCGCCAGAGGGCTTGCGCCGGCGCCGGCGGCGCTTGCGCGGCGCGGCCGGGCTTGGCGCCTCGCCATCCGGACCCTCCGGGGACGGCACCACTGCATCCGGTGCGGCGGTTGTGGCAGGGGCCGTGGCCTCGTCCCCGGTGGGGTCGTCGGCGCGCCGGCGGCGGCTGCGCGGGGTTTTGCCGGGCGCCTTGGCGCGCTGCTGCTCCAGCCGGACGGCCTCCACCATGTCGCGCCGCACGGCTTCGCCCGCCAGGCTGAAGGTCTCCCACCAGTGCGAGAGTTCTTCCTCCACCTCGCCCACCTGCGCACGCAGGCGCAGAAAATCGAAGCCGGCCCGAAAACGCGGCTGTTCCACCAGCGTGAAGGGGCTCTGCCCCGTGCGCTTGTCGAAGCGCGGCTGCATCATCCAGATCTCGCGCATGTCGGCGCCCAGCTTGCCGCGGCCGGAGACATCGCCGATGCGCGACTCGAACACCTCGTCCACCGCCTCGGCCAGGGCCGGAAACGGCGGCACCCCCTCGCCCAGGCGACGCTGCCACGCCGTGCGCACGTCCTGCCACAGCACGCAGGCGAGCAAAAAGCTCGGTGCCACCGGCTTGCCCTCGGCCACGCGGCGGTCGGTGTCCTGCAGCGCCGCGCGCACGAAGGGATCCTCCCCCCGCTCGACCACCACATCCAGCAGCGGGTAGATGCCGCGTGCCAGCCCGTTGGCGCGCAGCGCCTCCACACTGGCGATGGCGTGCCCGGTCTGCAGGAGCTTGAGCATCTCGTCGAACAGCCGGCTGGGCGGCACGTCGGCCAGCAGCGGCAGGTGCGCCGCCATGGGCGCGCGGGTTTTGTCGTCGAGCTTGAAGCCCAAGCCGCTGAGCTTGGCCGCAAAACGCACGGCGCGAATGATGCGCACCGGATCCTCGCGGTAGCGGGTGGGCGGGTCCCCGATCATGCGCAGCACACGCTTGCGGGCGTCGCGAATGCCCTGGTGGAAATCGACCACGGTTTCGGTCTCCGGGTCGTAGTACATGGCGTTGATGGTGAAGTCGCGCCGCGCCGCGTCCTGCTCGATCGGCCCCCAGACGTTGTCGCGCAGCACGCGGCCGCTGGCGTCCACCGCCAGCGACACCCCGGCCAGGGCGCGTTTGGAGCGCTCATCCCCCACCACGGGCTCGGCCGCCGCCGAATCCAGGTAAGCCCGGAAGGTCGAAACCTCGATGACCTCGTGCTCGCGCCCGCGGCCGAACACCACATGCACGATGCGAAAACGCCGCCCGATGATGAAGGCGCGCCGAAACAGCGCCTTGACCTGCTCCGGCGTGGCGTTGGTGGCAACGTCGAAGTCCTTGGGCCGCAGGCCCAGCAGCAGGTCGCGCACCGCGCCGCCCACGATGTAGGCCTCGTAGCCCGCGCGTTTGAGGGTGTGCACCACGTCCAGCGCCCGGCCATCGACCAGCGAGGGGTCGATGCCGTGCACGGACACCGGCACGTCCTCGCGCTTGCCAAAGCGGGACCGGCGCAAGGTGGGGCGCACCGTTTTGTCCAGCAGTTTGTCGATCAGCGTCTTGATCATGGGAGAGGGTCGAACAGGTCCAGGATGCGCCAGCCGCGCTCGCGCGCCAGTTGACGCAAACCCGCCCCCGGATTGGTGGCGACGGGCACGTCGGCGCGCTCCAGCAGGGGCAGGTCGTTGGTGGAGTCGGAATAAAAGGTCACATGCACGCCGTCCCAGTCCAGCCCCTGGGCCGCCAGCCACTGCGCCACGCGCGTGACCTTGCCCTCGCGAAACGAGGGCACGCCACGGATGGCCCCGGTGATCCAGCCGTCGGGGCCGCGCTCCAGCTCCACGGCGATCAGCGTCTCGACCCCCAGCGCGTGGGCGATCGGCCGGGTGACGAACTCGTTGGTGGCGGTGACGATGGCCACCCGGTCGCCGCACTCGCGGTGCGCGGCCAGCAAGGCGCGGGCAGCGGGCCGAATCGCCGGCTCGATCACCTCGGCCATGAAGCGCGCATGCGCCTCGGCGGCCGCCTGCGGGCCGCGCACGCGCACCGCGTCGGTGGCAAAACGCACATAGGCATGCACATCCAGCCGGCCCGCCTGGTAATCGGCAAAAAAGGCGTCGTTGCGCCGCGCAAAGTCCACCGGATCGGTCCACCCGATGCGGGTGGTGAACTCACCCCAGGCGTAGTCCGAATCGAGCGGCAGCAGCGTGTGGTCCAGGTCGAACAGGGCGATACCCACTCGGCCCCCCGTGCTTTGTGGCGAGGTGGCGGCAGGTGACGGAACGGGTACGGCGGTCGGGGTCATCGTAGCGAGGCAATCCATCGGCGTCATTCGGCGGTCCATGCACGGTCGATGCGCGCTCACTCGGCCGCCAGCATCGCCCGCACCAGCGGGATGGTGATGGCGCGCTGGGTGCGCAGCGCATAGCCATCCAGCCGGTCCAGCAGCGCCATCAGGCTGGACAGATCGCGCGCAAAGCGGTTGAGCATGAAGTCCATGACCTCGTCGGACAGCGCGATGCCCCGGGCATCGGCCGCGCGGCGCAGCACGGCGCGGCGCGCCGGCTCGTCCAGCGGTTGCAATTGGAACACATGGCCCCAGCCCAGGCGACTGCGCAAATCCTCGCGCAACGGCAGATCGGCCGGGGGGCGGTCGCCGCACGCCAGCACCGCACGCTGCGGCCCAACCGCCGGGGACTGGGCGTTGACGAACCAATTGAAGGCCGCGGCCTGCTGAGCGGCCGTGTAGAGCTGCACATCGTCCAGCAGCACGGCCGACCACCGTTCGTCGAAAGGCGCGGGGCGGGTCACCTCGGCCCCCAGCCAGCCCACCGACTCGCCCCGCCCCAGCAGCGACTGGGCCACGGCGCGCAGCAGGTGCGTCTTGCCGCTGCCGGGCGGCCCCCATAGATAAATGGGCAGCGGCGCGCGCGGCTGCGCCTGAACCCACAGCCGCAGGTGTTCCCAGGCCGGCTCGTTGCCGTCGGGCACGAAGTTGGCCAAGGTCGGCATGGGCGCCAGCCCCAGGTCGAGGATGAGCTGCTCCACTCAGTCCTCCTCCGGCGAGCGCGCCGCGTCGCGCGGGCGGTACAACGGGCTGCTGACGTACAAGCCCTGCACGCGCCGCACGGCCACCAGCAGCACTGCCGATGCGGGCAGCGCGATCAACACGCCCACGAAGCCGAACAGGTGCCCAAACGCCATGAGAGCAAAGATAACGCCGATGGGGTGCAGCCCGATGCGCTCGCCAACCAGCCGGGGGGTGAGAAAAAAGCTCTCGATCACCTGCCCCGCCCCGTACACCGCCGCGACCAGCAGCACGCCCAGCAGGCTCTGAAACTGCAACAGCGCCGCGAGCAGGGCCAACACCAACCCCAACCCAAAGCCCAGATACGGCACGAACACCGCCAGCCCCGTGAAGACCCCGATGGGCACCGCGAGCTTGAGGCCCACCAGCGCCAAAGCGACGGCGTAGAACACCGCCAGCGCCCCCATGACCAGCAACTGACCGCGCAGGTACTGCCCCAGGACCGCATCGGCCTCGGCCAGAAACCGCCCGACGGCCGGGCGCCACGGCGGCGGCACCAGCGCGCGGCAGCGCGTCACCGCCGCATCCCAGTCGAGCAGCAGGTAGTAGGCCACCACTGGCATCAACACCAGATTGCCCAGCACCGCCAGCATCGCACTCCCGCCGATGCGCAGCGAAGCCAGCACATGGTCCAGCAACTGCCCTTCGTGGCCGCTGATCAGGCGCCGCAGCAGCGCGCGCACGCCCTCCACGTCGATGGCGATGTCAAAGCCGTGGCGCTGCGCCAGCGGCACCAGCCAGGCGTTGAGCCGCTCCAGCAGCGGCGGAATCTGCTCGCGCAGCAAGGGCCACTGCTGGGTGACGACCGGCACGATGATCAGCACCACCGCCAACAGCACCAGCATCAGCAGGGCGATGGCCAGCCCGGCGCCCAGCCATTGGGGCACCCGGCGCGCGGCCAACCACGCCACCACCGGCCGCAGCGCGTAGGCCAACACCGCCGCCACCACGAACGGCAACAACACCGGCGCGAGCAGCGACACCCCCCACCAGCCGGCGACGGCCAGGGCCAGCCACAGCAGAACCTGTCGTTGGGAATCGGTCAGCAGCATCGGGGCGGTCACAGCGGCGGGCAAACGCCCCCATCGCGGCCGACCGGGGCACCCGTACAATCGCGGGGATTCTACCGACCCCATGAACACGACACCCCTCTCCTACAAAGACGCCGGCGTGGACATCGACGCCGGCGACGCGCTCGTCGAGCGCATCAAGCCGCTGGCCCGCCGCACGATGCGCGAGGGGGTGCTGGCCGGCATCGGCGGCTTCGGCGCGCTGTTCGAGGTCCCCAAGCGCTACCGCGAGCCGGTGCTGGTCAGCGGCACCGACGGCGTCGGCACCAAGCTCAAGCTCGCCTTCGAGTGGGACATGCACGACGGCGTCGGCATCGACCTCGTGGCGATGAGCGTCAACGACGTGCTGGTGCAGGGGGCCGAGCCGCTGTTCTTCCTCGACTACTTCGCCTGCGGCAAGCTCGACGTCGACACCGCCGCGCGCGTGGTGGCCGGCATCGCCCGCGGCTGCGAGGAATCCGGCTGCGCGCTGATCGGCGGCGAGACCGCCGAGATGCCCGGCATGTACCCGCCCGGCGAGTACGACCTGGCGGGGTTCTGCGTCGGCGTGGTGGAAAAGTCGCGCATCCTCACCGGCGCCGACGTGCGCGCCGGCGACGTGGTGCTGGGCCTGGCCTCCAACGGCGTGCACTCCAACGGCTTCAGCCTGGTGCGCAAGTGCCTGGAGCGCGCCGGCGCCAACCTGCCGGCCACGCTGGACGGCCGGCCGCTGCGCGAGGCCGTCATGGCCCCGACGCGGCTGTACGTCAAGCCGGTGCTGGCCGCGCTGCAGCAACACCCGATCAAGGCGCTGGCGCACATCACCGGCGGCGGCCTGCTGGAAAACATCCCGCGTGTGCTGCCCGAGGGGCTGGCGGCGCACCTGGTCAAGGGCAGCTGGCCGCAGAGCGAACTGTTCGGCTGGCTGCAGCGCACCGCCGGCATCGACGACCACGAGATGAACCGCACCTTCAACAACGGCATCGGCATGGTGGTGGTGGTCGCAGCCGACCACGCCGACGCCACGGCGGCGACCCTGCGCGCGCAGGGCGAGACGGTCTATCCCATCGGCACCATCGCGCCGCGCGGCGACGGGGCCGCCGTCATCGTGCGCTGACGGGCCTATCGTCCACGGGGGCGGCCGCCCCCATCCATCCTCCAACCCCTCGCCGTCAGGCCGCCCCGCCGCGCAGCTCGCGCACGCGCTGGGCAATCGCATCCGCTTCCAGCGGATCGTCGGCGTGGGCCAGGTACGCCTCCAGATCCGGCAGCGCCCGGCTGGGCTGCCCCAGTTCGGCCCAGGCCAGTCCGCGATCGCGCACCTCGGTCCAGGCCTCGGGCAGCAGCACGATCAGGCGGTCGAGCACCGGAATGAGGCGCTGCCAGTCCTCCTGCGTGCGGTGGATCTCCTTCAGGTTGCGCAGCACCCGCGCCACGATGTCGCGCGGCGCCGCGGCCTGCAGATACAGGCCCACCGGCACATCGAAGTCGTCCACCAGCCCGTTGCGGCGCTTGTAGGGCTCCAGCCGCTCGGCCAGATCCTCGCGGCTGAGGGAGTGGCCGGTGAACGGATCCAGAATCACCTGCCCCTGCGGCAGATTGACCTTGACCAAAAAGTGCCCGGGGAAGTTGACCCCGGCCGCGCGCAAACGGATGCCCTGCGCCAGTTCCAGCCAGATCACCGCCAGGCTGATCGGGATGCCGCGGCGGGTGCGCAGCACCGTGTGCAGATAGCTGTTTTCCGGGTCGTAGTAGTCGTTGACGTTGCCGCCAAACCCCAGATCGTGAAAGAAAAATTGGTTGAGCACGCGCAGCCGGTGCAGGTGCCCCGCGTCTGCCGGCAGGCGCCGGCGCAGCCGCTCGAGCAGCCGGTCCACCCCGTCGAGCACCGCCTGGACGTCGAGGTCGGGATACTCATCCAAAGCGACGGCGGCCGTGGCCTCCAGCAACGGAAACCCCTCGTCCTGCGCCACCAGCGAGGCGAAGTAGTCGAGCGAAGAAGGTGCCCGCGCGGCCCAGTTCATGCCGCTACTTTCGCACAAACTGGCGCAACGGCAAACCGGCCAGGGCCAACACCCCAAAGTAGGCCGCGCCGGCCCCCAGCACACCGGCGGTCAGCACCGCCGCGCGCAACGCGCGACCGTCGGAGTGGGTCCAGTCATACGCCTGCGCCAGCCACAGCAGGTACACCGCCAGCACCACGGCGGCGGCCAGCACCTGCAACGCAAAACGGCCCCAGCCCGGCTGCGGCACATAGGCCCGCCGCCGCACCAGCCCGGTCAGCAGCCACCCGGCGTTGAGCAGCGCCCCCAGGCCAATCGCCAGCGCCAGTCCCGCATGGGCCAGATGCGGCACCAGCACCGCATTCATCACCTGGGTGAAGATCAACACCACCACGGCAATGCGCACCGGCGTGCGGATGTCCTGCCGGGCATAGAAGCCCGGCGCCAGCACCTTGATGGCGATCAGCCCGAGCAGCCCCACGCCGTACCCCATTAACGCCTGCGCGGTCTGCCGCACATCGGCCGCCGTGAAAGCACCGTAGTGGTACAGCACCGCCACGAGCGGCTGGGCAAACACCAGCAACCCGACGGCGCTGGGCACGGCCAGCAGCACCACCCAGCGCAACCCCCAGTCCAGCAGGCGGCTGTACCGGTCACCGTCGCCCGCCGCCTGCGCCGCCGCCAACTGCGGCAACAGCACCACCCCCAGCGCCACCCCCAGCAGCGCCGTGGGAAACTCCATCAACCGGTCGGCGTAGGTCAGCCACGACACGCTGCCCGTGGCCAGATGCGACGCGATCTGGGTGTTGATCAACAGGGACACCTGGGCCACGCTCACCCCCAGCAGGGCCGGCCCCATCAGCGTCAGGATGCGGCGCGTGCCCGGGTGCTGCCAGCCGGCGCGCAGCCCCGCGCGGGTCAACCGCACACGGGGCAGCAGCCCCAGCCGCGCCAGCGCGGGGATCTGCACGCCCAGCTGCAGCACCCCCCCCAGCATGACGCCACCGGCCAGGGCATAGATGGGCTCCAGGCCCCAGCGCCCCAGCACCGGCGCCCCCCACCACGCCGCGCCGATCATGGCCACGTTGAGCAGCACCGGGGTCGCAGCCGGCACCGCAAAGCGCCGCCAGGTGTTGAGGATGCCGGCACTCAGCGCCACCAGCGACATGAAGCCAATGTAGGGGAACATCCAGCGCGTCAGCACCACGGCCACGTCGAAGCCGTGCGGGTTTTGCTGCAGGCCCGCCGCCATCGCCCACACCAGCAGCGGGGCGCCAGCCACCCCGATCACGCAGGTCAGCAGCAACGCCGCGACCAGCAGCGTCGCCACGCGGTCGATCAGCTCGCGCGTGGCGGCGTCGCCATCCGTCTCGCGCGTGGCGGCCAGCACCGGCACGAACGCCTGCGAAAACGCCCCCTCGGCAAACAAGCGGCGCAGCAGATTGGGGATGCGAAACGCGACATTGAAGGCGTCGGTCAGCGCACTGGCCCCGAAGGTAGCGGCGATCAGCAGCTCCCGCACCAGGCCGGTGATGCGCGACGCCAGCGTCAGCAGCGAGACGATCGAAGCGGATTTGAACAGCGACACGGCGCGAGTGTAGCCGCGCGCCTACAATGGCCCGACATGACCATCCTGAACGCCGATCTGCACTGCCACTCCACGGTTTCCGACGGCACGCTTGCGCCCGAGGCGCTGGCCGAGCGCGCCAAAGCCAACGGGGTGGAGCTGTGGTCGCTGACCGACCACGACGAGGTCGGCGGCCAGCACCGGGCGGCAGCGGCGGCCCACGCACTCGGCCTGCCCTACCTGAGCGGCGTGGAAATTTCGGTCACCTTCGCCGGCCTGACGGTGCACATCGTCGGCCTGGGGGTGGACCCGGACGATCCCCAACTCATGCAGGGCCTCGCACACACGCGCGGCGGGCGCGAGCGGCGCGCGCGCGAGATGGCGGACCAGCTCGCCGCCGTCGGCATCCGGGGCGCGTTCGAAGGCGCGCTCAAATACGTGGGCAACCCAGAGCTCATCTCGCGCACGCACTTTGCGCGGTTTCTGGTCGAGGCGGGCGTCTGCCACGACACGCACGAGGTGTTTCGGCGCTTTCTGACCGAGGGCAAACCTGGCTACGTGGAGCACCACTGGGCCACCCTGGGCGACGCCGTGCGCTGGATCACCCAGGCCGGCGGCATCGCCGTCATCGCCCATCCGGCGCGCTATGCCCACCCCAACCCCACGCAGGAATACGCGCTGTTCGCCGAATTCGCGGCGCACGGCGGCCGGGCGGTGGAGGTGGTCACCGGCAGCCACAGCAGCGCCGAGGCCGTGCGCTATGCCGACATGGCGCTGGAGTTTGGGCTGGCCGCCTCGCGCGGCAGCGACTTCCACAGCCCCGACGAGTCGCACATCGACCTGGGCGCCCTGCCCTACCTGGACGGTCGACTGACCCCCGTGTGGGAGCTGCTGGCCCACCGCATCCAGCACTGACGCCGGGGACGGCGCGCATGGCCCAGTTTTTCGAGGTCCACCCGGACAACCCGCAACCCCGCCTGCTGCGCCAGGCCGCCCAGGCCCTGCAGGGCGGCGCCGTGCTGGCCGTGCCCACGGACTCCAGCTATGCCCTGGTGTGCCACCTGGACGACAAGGCGGCCGTGGAGCGGCTGCGGCGCATCCGCGGCGTGGACGAGCGCCACCACCTGACGCTGCTGTGCCGCGACCTGTCCGAGCTGGCCGCCTATGCACGGGTAGACAACCGCCAGTACCGCCTGCTCAAGGCCGCCACCCCGGGGCCGTACACCTTCATCCTGGAGGCGAGCAAGGAAGTCCCGCGCCGCGTCAGCCACCCCTCGCGCAAGACCATCGGCCTGCGCGTGCCCGAACACCGCGCCCTGCGCGAGCTGCTGGCCCTGCACGGCGCCCCCCTGCTCGGCGCCACGCTGATCCTGCCGGGCGACGAGGGGCCGTTGAACGATGCGCACACCATCCGCGAACGGCTGGAACACGCCGTGGCCGCCGTCATCGACGCCGGCGCCTGCCCGCTGGAGCCCACCACCGTCGTCGATCTGACGCCGATGGGCACCGGCGGCGACCCCGAGGTGCTGCGCATCGGGCGCGGACCGCTCGCACCGCTGGGCCTGTAAGGCCCGCCCCCGCGCCACCTGCGACAATCCCGCCATGGACCTGGCCCAGATCATCCAGACCGTCGCGATCTACGCGCTGCCGGTGCTGTTTGCCATCACCGTGCACGAAGCCGCGCATGGCTACGCCGCGCGCCACTTTGGCGACCCGACGGCCGAGCGGCTGGGCCGCATCACGCTCAACCCCATGCGGCACATCGATCCGATCGGCACCATCGCCATGCCGCTGCTGCTGTACTTCGCCACGGCCGGGGCCTTTCTGTTCGGGTACGCCAAGCCGGTGCCGGTCAACTTCGGTCGGCTGCGCCACCCCAAGCGCGACATGGTCTGGGTGGCCCTGGCCGGCCCGGCGGCCAATCTGGCGCAGGCCATCGCCTGGGCCGCCGCGGGCTATCTGCTCGTCGCGCTGGACGTGCAGGAGCCGTTCTTCAACGGCATGGCCCGCGCAGGCGTCCTGGTCAATCTGGTCATGTTCGCCTTCAACCTGTTCCCGCTGCCGCCGCTGGACGGCGGGCGTATCCTGGTCGGGCTGCTGCCCATGCGCCCGGCCATGACGCTGTCGCGCGTCGAGCCGTATGGCTTTTTCATCGTTCTGGCGCTGGTCGTGACCGGCGTGGTCAGCACCCTGTGGCTGCGCCCGCTCATGCAGATCACCGCCCAAGCCATCGAGTGGCTGCTCACGCCGCTGCGCTGGCTGCTGTTCTGAGTGCGGGCCCCGGCCCGCTCCACGCCCATCGTTCCTCCATGACCACCGTCCGCGTCCTCACCGGCATCAAACCCTCCGGCACTCCGCACCTGGGCAACTACGTCGGCGCCATCCGCCCGACGGTGCGCGCCAGCCGCGAGCCGGGCATCGACAGCTACCTGTTCCTCGCCGACTACCACGCCCTCATCTCCACCCACGACCCGGCGCGCGTGCAGCGCTCGACACTGGAGATCGCCGCCACCTGGATCGCCTGCGGACTGGACCCCGAGCGCGTCACCTTCTACCGCCAGTCCGACATCCCCGAAATCCCGGAGCTGACCTGGCTGCTGGCCTGCGTCTGCGGCAAGGGGCTGCTCAACCGCGCCCACGCCTACAAGGCGGCGGTGGACAAAAACACCGCCGACGGGCGCGACGCCGACGACGGCGTCACCATGGGCCTGTTCATGTACCCCGTGCTGATGGCGGCCGACATCCTCATGTTCAATGCGCACCGCGTGCCCGTGGGCCGCGACCAGATCCAGCACATCGAAATGGCGCGCGATCTGGCCTCCAGCTTCAACCACCACTACGGCGAGCATTTCACGCTGCCGGAGGCCGTGATCGACGAACAGGTGGCCACCCTGCCCGGCCTGGACGGCCGCAAGATGAGCAAGAGCTACGACAACGTCATCCCGCTGTTCGCCCCGCGCGAGCAGCTGCGGCGGCTCATCATGGGCATCGTCACCGACTCCCGCGCGCCGGGCGAACCCAAAGACACCGAGGGCTCGGCGCTGTTCCAGATCTACCAGGCCTTCGCCACGGCCGAGGAAACCGCCGCCCTGGCGCGCGACTTTGCCGCCGGCATCGCCTGGGCCGAGGCCAAAGAGCGGCTGTTCGAGCGCATCGACCGCGAAATCGCCCCCATGCGCGCGACCTACGACGACCTGATGGCGCACCCGCAGCGGGTGGAGGCCCTGCTGCGCGCGGGCGCGGCCAAGGCGCGCGTGCAGGCCACGCCGTTCACCGCACGGCTGCGCGCCGCCGTCGGTCTGCGGCCCCTGGACGACCTGGCCCCGCCCCCCGCCGCCGAGGCAACCGGCACCAAGGTCGCACCGCCGGTTTTCAAGCAGTACCGCGAAAGCGACGGCCGCTTCTATTTCAAGCTGACCGACGCCAAGGGCCATGTGCTGCTGCAAAGCACGGGGTTCGACTCGCCCAAGGCCGCGGGACAGGCCGTCGCCCGCCTCAAGGCCGAAGGCTGGAGCGGCTCCCCGGATCTGCACGCACTGCTCGAGGCGTACGCGCCGGCCGAACGCATCGATGCTGCCCTGGCCCTGCTGCGCGAGGCCTGAACGCGGGCCGGCCGAGTCCCAAAGCCACCCCTTGTGGGCCTGCTACAATAGCAGGCTTGTCGACCGCGGAGAGATGGCAGAGTGGTCGAATGCGCCGGACTCGAAATCCGGTATACGGGTCTTCCCCGTATCGAGGGTTCGAATCCCTCTCTCTCCGCCAATTTTGACAGTTTTACTGGGCTTTCCGCAGGGTTTTGACGGCAAACCCGCCTAAAAACCCGCCTTTCCCGAAGTGATGGGATGCGATGGGGTAAGGCCCTGTGAGACGATGAAAAAGGCCGCCCCGAAATGGCGGCCTTTTTGCTTCAGCCCGACCAAACCGAGGCCGTTATCGCGCGCTTTGAGACCTTCCTTCAGTTGCCGCGTCTCGGACTATATGGGCGGTTTCAATCCACACCCGGCTCAAACGCCGGGTGATGCGCGCAGGCCAGTCGTACCATCCGGCTGGGTAAAGCGAAAGAGGCGCCCCTTGCCGGCAATGGCCTCGACGCTGGCCTGGTGGTCCACCAGCACCGGCAGCTCCTCGCCGTCGGCGTTCTGCAGGCCAGAGAGGTCGATCACCACGTCGCCGTGCCAGCCGTAGGCCGGCACCACGCCGCCGGAGTAGGCGATGCCCTCGAAGCGCAGCGCGCCGCCGTCACGGTCGGCGGGCCGGACGGCAAAGGTCAGGGTGTGCAGGCGCTTGTGTGACTCCATGCTCGCCGATGGTGGCGAGCGGGTCGCGGCGCGTCTGGGTGAACGGGTTCGTCGGCAGCGATCGCGTCGCGGCGCATCTGGCTTGCTGCCGCAGCTCAGCGCAATGCGTAGTCGCGCCCGTCCTGCAGCTTGGCGCCGCGCAGCAATTCCCGTATACTGACGAAGCGCCCCGTGGTCGGCTGGGCTGTCTGAACCCCTTGTGGGGCGGAGTAGGACGGTAAGATCCCCGGCGGGGCGCTTTCTATTTGCACGGCAGCCAAGGCGTGCAGCAGGCGCGGGTCTCCATAGTCTTTGACCGTCAGCTGCACACGGAACAGGCGGTCGCCGATCATCAGCGCCGCCCACATCCTGAGCACGGCTACAACATCTGGGTTGCGGTGCCGCTCGTCTTCGTGCCGCTCGCCGACGACCGCCGTCAGCGCCAGCTGCTCCAAAGCGGCCAACGCGCGCAGCTCATCGGCGCTCTGGTCGGCGTTGTCGCCCATTTTCTTGCGCGAGCGCTTGTTGATCCTGAGCAGCCAACCCGTATCCTCGTTGGGCAGGCCGCTTTCGGCCTGCAGCGCGCGCAAGTGTGCATTGGCCGCGCGCGCCAGTTGCATGTAGGCGAGATTGGCCCCGAACTCGTTGCCCGTGATCTCGACCACCGGGACCACGCCGATTTGCGCCAAGCCTGGCCGCTCGCCCCAGAAATCCAGCGATGCCAGCCTTGGCTTGGGGACTTGCGCATTCAGGCCGGACAGCCAGCCGTAGGCCGGCGGCACGCATCCGACGGACGGGGCTTGACGCTTGCCGGCCAGGCTCTGCCGCTTGCAGACGGATAGCCTCTCATCGCGCAGCTTGTTGAGCCTTTCCCCCCACCGCCTCGGGTCTCCCCCCCAGCCCTCATCCGGCACGGCCTCGGCGGGGATGCTTTGCGTCACGCCGCCGCGGCGCTGGGCCTCGCGGGCTGAGACCTGACGCAGCGAGCAGCGGCAGCGAAAGCCGCATGGCGGGCTCCACCGCTTCCAGATCGGATCGTCCACCGGACGGATGACGCCATCCATGGCCAGGTGCGATGGGCGCGTGCGGCTGTCGTTGATGGCGTCGTACATCAGATAGGGCAGATCGTCCTTGACCTCCTCGAAGCGCCGCCAGTGCCCGGCCATGTAGGCCGTCTGCACCGCGTTGCGGTAGACGGTCTCCAGGCGGTGGCGCGGCATCTTCCAGTCCTGCTGCGCGGCCCACCGGCGGTTTCAATCCACACCCGGCTCAAACGCCGGGTGATGGGCGGTGTCAAGCACCAAGTGCAACAGTGGAATCACTGAAGGGAGTGTCTGGCTTGGGTGAGCTTCTGCAGCATGGCCTGGTAGACGGCGATCGGAGGGTAGAAGCCGTGGATGGCGCGCGGTCGATGCCCGAGCCGGTCGGCGATCGCATCGAGCTCTTCCTGGCTGTAGACCGACAGGTTCGTGCCCTTGGGCAGGTACTGGCGCAGCAGGCCGTTGATGTTCTGATGAAACCGCAAGCGGTTTTCGCAACTGCCCCGCTGCCACGGACTGCGCGGGTCGCAGAAGTAGACCCGGATGCCGGTGGCCTCAGACAGTTCCGGGTGGCGCGCCATTTCCTTGCCGCGGTCGTAGGTCAGGGGGTAATCCCCCCGAAATCCAGCGCTCCGAGAAGTAGAGCTATGCGGCCATGGCCAGCCGCTGTTTTGGGGTGATGCCGCCCAAGGCCATGTTCGGGCGCTCGTGGTTGTAGCGCCACATCCATTGCGTGGCAAACTCGCGGACCTC
>NZ_LZDH01000007.1:0-36629 GCF_001675355.1 Tepidimonas fonticaldi
AGTCACAATGACTCCTGGTCGTCGAGCCCGGTGGGCATGTGTGCAGGCCGCTGGTCGGCCTGTGCACATGTCCACCGGGCGGGTTTGATCAGGAGGATGAGTCCATGGGCATTGCCGTAGAAGCTCTGTTCACCAGCGCGCTGGGCTTGCAGCCGCCGTGGGTCGTCGATGACGTCAGGCTCGACACCGCCAAGCGGCGTATCGACTTCGAGATCGGCTGCCACACCAGCAGGCTCGCCTGCCCGGCATGCGGTGCGGCCACGCAACCGGTGCACGACCGGTTGCGCCGATCCTGGCGGCACCTGGACTTCTTCCAGTTCGAGGCCTGGCTGCACTGCGACGTGCCGCGCGTGGCCTGCGGTGCCTGCGGCAAGACCACGCAGGTGGCCGTGCCCTGGGCGCGTCCGGGCTCGGGCTTCACCGCGGCGTTCGAAGCGCTGGCGCTGACCTTGTGCCTGGACCTGCCGGTGCGCCAGGCCGCCGAGTTGCTGCGCTGCAAGGACAAGCGGCTGTGGCGGCGCATCGAGTTCTACGTCGCGCAGGCGCGTGCGCTGGAAGACTTCGCCGGCGTGCGCACGGTGGGCATCGACGAGACCAGCCTGCGGCGGGGGCAGCACTACATCACCGTCGTGCACGACCTGGATCGCAAGCGGCTGCTGTTCGCCACCGAGGGGCGCGAGCACCGCACGGTGGTGGAGTTCGCCGAGGATCTGAAGGCCCATGGCGGCGATCCCGCCCAGGTGCGGCACGTGTGCATGGACATGAGCGCAGCCTACGCCAAGGGCGTGGCGCTGGCGCTGCCCGAGGCGCAGATCAGCTACGACCGCTTTCACGTCGTCTCGATGGCCATCGAGGCGATGGACCAGGTGCGCCGCGCGGAGATGGCCACCGACGCGCAGGCGGTGCGAGCCGCGCTGGGCGCTGGCGGCCGCAAGACGCTCAGGCAGCTGCTGTGGGGCATGCGGCGCAACCCCAGCACCTGGAGCGCCCGCCAGCTCCAGGCGATGCACTGGCTGCAGCGCTCGACGCTCAAGAGCGCGCGGGCGTGGCGGCTGAAGATGGCGCTGCGCGAGGTGTACGCGCGGGCCACAGCGCACAACAGCATCGAACAGGCCGCTTCCGATCTCGGGGCCTGGCTGAGCTGGGCGCGGCGCTGCCGGCTCGAGCCGTTCAAGAAGCTGGCCGCCACGCTCAAGGAGCGGTTCGACGCGGTGGTGCGCGGCATGGTCGATCACCGCAGCAACGCCTTCGTCGAGGCGATGAACGGGCTGCTGCAGCAGGCCAAGCGCGCCGCGCGCGGCTTCAGGACGAGCCAGAACTTCATCGCCATCGCCTACCTGCGCATGTCCAAGCTCAAGCACCTGCCGGCCAGCCCGTTCGCGCCGGCGATGCCCCAGTGACGGTGTTGCTTTCCACACGAAACGACATGGAGCCCGTCGATACCGTCAGGGGAGAAACCTCCACCCTACTTCGCACGCTGCTAGAATTTCACCTGTCGGCCTCACCGCCGACCGCCCGAGTTATGACTATTGCGGGGGCGTTACCAACCGCTAAAACGTCCAGCCGCTCCTCCCCCGCAAGCAGCAGACGTCCAAGGTCTGCGGGGTACACAGGAGCAGCAATGTCCACAACCATCTTCCAACAGTCTCAGGGCTGGCAACTCGATGTCCGCATCGGTCAGACACCCTATGGCCACCACCTGGTCATCAGCTCGTTCGTGCCCA
Organism: Tepidimonas fonticaldi; assembly: GCF_001675355.1. Taxonomy (NCBI): domain Bacteria; kingdom Pseudomonadati; phylum Pseudomonadota; class Betaproteobacteria; order Burkholderiales; genus Tepidimonas; species Tepidimonas fonticaldi. The sequence continues at coordinate 1,725 of NZ_LZDH01000007.1, forward strand.
GCGCCCGCCGCCCTGAGCGCCAGGTCAAGTTCAGCGGCACGTTCAGCACCGATGAACTGCGCCGGCTGCGTGACGCCATCAACCAGGCGCTGGAGTCCTGATCATGGTGTTCAAAATGAATCCACCGGGCACTCCGCTGCCGGACAATCACCCGCTCAAGCCCGGCCTGATCATCTTCGGTGCACGCAGGTCTGTGCGGCCCTCCCAGGCCTCAGACACCGCTACGCCGGATCTGCGCGACAGCGACCCGAACCGGCCTGAGACCGAGGAGGACGGCTTTCGGGCTGATCAACTACGCCAGCTCAAGGTCATCCATGACGCCAGAGTCGCCCGGCTTCGCAGCATTGATTCAAACCTGCCGTCGGACGAGAAAGACCGCCTTGCAGCGAAGATCAACGACGAGGCCGAGCAGCGCCGTGCCTTGGTGATGAATAAACGACAGCCAACGATGCCAAGCCAACTTGAATTCCTGCGCGCATCCCTAGCAAGGCTCGAGGCCGAGGGCGCGCCATCGGACAACCCCATGGTGCAGGGCCTGCGCGCCCAGATCGCCATGCACGAGCGCGACCATCGCCGGCGTGAGACCGGTGGCTTTTGGGACGAGGACGGCAAGATCAAGCCCGAGTGGCAGAACCCCATGAGCTGACCAGACGGTCATGCAGCAGCCATAACCTGGCACAGGTAACCGCGAGAGGATGCGACTATGACCAATCCACTGCATGACAGCGAAGAAGTACGCAGAAATGCTGCATGGTTCCAGGCCGGGGTCAATGCTTCTGGGTCCTACTGCGCTGTGGCAACTGTCATCGTCTCTGTTGTGGCGGCAGTAGTGGCTGAGATACTCAAATTTGAGCCATATGCGGCAGCCGTATCGACAGGGCTTGCAATCTTGTCGATCAATGTGGGGGGTTTCACCCTTCTCTCTTACCGGTCACGCGACGTTGCGCGAACAGAAAGCGTGAGCGTCGATCGTTTCTGATCTCTTTGCGAAGGTCGGACGAACTAAGCCCGAGTAACGCCCCGGCTCGAGGGTGTCAGATTGAGATTGACAGGGTCACCCCAACCCCCGCACCACCTCCAGCGCCTCCTCGACGCGTTCGACGCCGTGCAAGGTCAGCCCCTCGGTGGCACGCAGGAACGCCGCGTCGGGCTTGCGCGGCAGGTTGGCCTTCGGCACCACCGCCACCGCCATGCCGAGCTTGGCGGCTTCCTTCAGTCGCTCCTGCCCGCGCTGCGCCGGGCGCACCTCGCCGGCCAGGCCCACCTCGCCGAAGGCGACGAAGCCGCGCGGCAGCGCGCGCCCGCGCAGGCTGCTGGTGACCGCCAGCAGCACCGCCAGGTCCGCCGCCGGCTCAGCAATCCGCACGCCGCCGACGGCGTTGACGAACACGTCCTGGTCGCCGGTGGCGATGCCGGCGTGGCGGTGCAGCACCGCCAGCAGCATCGCAAGCCGATCGCGCTCCAGCCCGACGCTTAAGCGCCGCGGCGCCGGGCCGCCGGCGTCCACCAGCGCCTGCACCTCCACCAGCAGCGGTCGCGTGCCCTCCAGCGTCGCCAGCACGCAGCTGCCTGGCACCGGCTCGCGGTGCTGGCTCAGGAACAGGGCGCTGGGGTTGCCGACCCCCTTCAGGCCCCGCTCGGTCATCGCGAACACGCCCAGCTCGCTGACGGCGCCGAAGCGGTTCTTGATCGCGCGCACGAGGCGAAAGCTGCTGTGCGCGTCGCCCTCGAAATACAGCACCGTGTCGACCATGTGCTCCAGCACGCGCGGGCCGGCCAGCGCCCCGTCCTTGGTGACGTGGCCCACCAGCACGAGCGTCGCGCCGCTGTCCTTGGCGGCGCGCGTCAGCAGCGCGGCGCACTCGCGCACCTGCGCCACCGAGCCGGGGGCGGAGGTCAGCTGCTCGGTGTAGACGGTCTGGATCGAGTCGATCACCGCCACCGCCGGGCGCTGCTGCTGCAGCGTGGCCAGGATCGCCTCCAGCCGGATCTCGGCCAGCACCGGCACCTGGCTGTCGCCCAAGCCCAGCCGGCGCGCGCGCAGCGCCACCTGCGCGCCGCTTTCCTCGCCGGTGACGTACAGCGTCGGCAGCCCGGCGCGCTGCAGCGCGTCCAACGCCTGCAGCAGCAGGGTGGACTTGCCGATGCCCGGGTCGCCGCCGATCAGCACCACCGCGCCCGGCACCACGCCGCCGCCGAGCACGCGGTCGAGTTCCGCCAGGCCGGTCGGCGTGCGCGCGACGTCGGCGGCCTCGATGTCGGCCAGCCGCGCCAGCGTCCCTTCCGCCGCCAGCCCCTGCCGCAGGGCGCTGAAGCGCCCGCGCGCGCCGGCAGCCGGCTCCGGCGCCGGGACGGTCTCTTCCAGCGCGTTCCAGGCCCCGCAGTGCGGGCAGCGCCCATGCCAGCGCGGGGTGCTGCCGCCGCAGGCGCGGCAGAGGTAGAGCGTGCGGTCCTTGGCCATTCAGTCGGTGTCGGGCAGGGTGGGCTCGTCGTTCAGCAGGCCGTGGGGCAGGTCGCGCCGCTGGTGCAGCACGCGCCAGACGTCCAGATGTCCGGGGCGTTCGACGAAGAAGATCAGGTACGGAAAGCGCGTCAGCGGCCAGGCGTGCAGGCCCGGCAGCCCGAGTTCGTGGCCCCAGCGCGGCGAGGCGCTGCCGGGATGCGCCGACAGGTGCGCCAGCGCCTCGTCGATGTCCTGTTCGGCGCGCTGGCGCAGGATGGCGGGCTTGCCGCTCACGCGTCGGCGGCCGACGTGGCCGCGGCACGCGCGCGCAGCCGGGCGAAGTCGTCCGCGTCGGCGCGCGCGCCGGGGGGCGAGGCGGCGCCCTCCAGCAGCCGCTCGCGCAGCCGCTGGCGCTCGAGGTCGGCGCGGATCAGCGCGCGCACGTATTCGCTGGCGGAGCCGTAGCCGCGCGTGCGCACCTGCTGCTCGACGAAGTCGCGCAGGCTGCCCGGCAGGGAGACGTTCATCGTGCCCATGGCCGCAAGGCTAGCCGGCTTGGCAAACTTTGGCAAGGTCGCCGCACGCCAGCCCCAGATGCGCCAGCAGCGCCGGCAGGTGGGCGTCGAAGTCGCTCAGCCCGTGGTCGCTGCCGGGCACGACGTGGTGGCGGCTGCCGGGGTAGCGCGCCACCATCTCGCGCCAGTCGAGCACCTCGTCGCCGGTGGCGGCGATCAGCAGCACGCGCCCGGGGTGCGGCAGCGCGCCGGTGGCAAGCGCGCGCAGCTCCTCGACATACTCGGGGCGGAAGAAGATGCGCTGCGCCGGGTCGTGCCACGCCGGGTGCTCGCCGATGTGGCGCGCCAGATCCCGCGCCGGATCGACGGCGGGGTTGATCAGCACGGCGCGAAAGCCGCGCTGCGCTGCCAGCCGCGTGGCGTAAAAGCCCCCGAGCGAGGAGCCGACGACCGCGGCGGTGTCCGCCGGCCAGCCGGCCACGGTCGTCTCGATCAGCGCCCAGGCGGCGGCGGGGCTGGCGGGCAGTTGCGGGCAGGCCCAGTGCACCTGCGGGTGGTGCACGGCCAGGTGCGCCGCCAGCCGCTGCGCCTTGAACGAGCGCGGGCTGGAGCGAAAGCCGTGCAGGTACAGCAGGTGCGTGGCGGGCGGCAGGGCCGGTGGGGCCGGGGGCGAGCAGGCAGCGTCCATGGCGCGCAGGATAATCCAGCCTCCATGGCCGTCGTCATCGAAAAACCCCCTGTGCTCAGCCGCATCGCCCCGCTGGTGCGCGGCTTCGACGGGCAGTTTCTGCTCGCGGTGGCGTTGCTGGCTGCGATCGGGCAGGTGGTCATGTACTCCGTGGCGTATGACATTCCGGGGCGCTACCTGGACCATCTGCGCAACCTGCTGATCGCCGCGGGCGCCATGTTGGTGGTGTCGCAGATTCCGCCCCAGCGGCTGCAGGCGCTGGCCGTGCCGGCCTATGTGGCGGGGGTCGTTCTGCTGATCGCCGTGGAGCTGTTCGGCTTGACGCGCAAAGGCGCGCAGCGGTGGCTGGATCTGGGCGTCATCACCATCCAGCCCAGCGAGCTGATGAAGATCGCCATGCCGCTGATGCTGGCGTGGTGGTTTCAGCGCCGCGAGGGGCGGCTGGGCAAACGGGACTTTCTGGCCGCGGGGGCCCTGTTGGCCGTGCCCGTGGGGCTGATCCTGAAGCAGCCCGATCTGGGCACCGCCCTGCTGGTGCTGGCCTCGGGCCTGTTCGTGATCTTTTTTGCCGGCCTGAGCTGGAAGCTGATCGTGCCGCCGCTGGTGCTGGGGGCGGTGGGCGTGGTCACGCTGATCGTGATGGAGCCGCAGTGGTGCGCGCCGGGCGTGGACTGGGTGGTGCTGCACGAGTACCAGCGCCAGCGCGTGTGCACTTTGCTCGACCCGGCCAAGGATCCGCTGGGCAAGGGCTTTCACATCCTGCAGGGCATGATCGCCATCGGCTCGGGGGGGCTGTGGGGCAAGGGCTTCATGGAGGGCACCCAGACGCACCTGGACTTCGTGCCCGAGCGCAGCACGGACTTCATCTTTGCTGCGTTTTCCGAGGAGTTCGGCTTTCTGGGCGTGCTGGGTTTGCTGGCGGCCTACACCTATTTTGTGGCGCGCGGCCTGATGCTGGCAGCCGAGGCCTCCACCCTGTTTGGCCGCCTGCTGGCCGGGGCGCTGATTCTGGTGCAGTTCGTCTATGCCTTCGTCAACATGGGCATGGTCAGCGGCATCCTGCCGGTGGTGGGGGTGCCGCTGCCGTTCCTGAGCTACGGCGGCACGGCGATGGTGTCGCTCGGCGCCAGCCTGGGCATGATCCTGTCGGTCGGGCGTTACAAGCGGCTGGTGCCGGCCTGAGGCGCCATTGTGGGTTTGGCCGGGCTGCCTACAATCCCCGCATGATTGCCGTCGAACCCACCCTGCAGCGCCTGGCCACGGCGCGCTCCCTGCTGCTTGAGCCCTATGGTCTGGACGAGGGCCATCTGCGCCGCGCGTTGTCGGCCATCCTGGCCCCCGGCGTCGACGATGCCGATTTGTACTTCCAGTACACCCGCAGCGAAGGCTGGAGCCTGGAAGAGGGCATCGTCAAGACCGGCAGCTTCAGCATCGACCAAGGCGTGGGCGTGCGTGCGGTCAGCGGCGACAAGACGGCGTTTGCCTACTCCGACGATCTGTCCTGGGCCGCGCTGCGCGAGGCGGCGGAGAGCGTGCGCGCCATTGGCCGCCAGGGGGGCAGCCAGACCGCCCACCACGTCGGCCGCCGCCGCCCGCGCGCAGCGGTGGCGCCCTCGCGCCAGTTGTATGACGCGCACGACCCCATCGGCACGCTGGACAGCGCGGCCAAGGTCGCGCTGCTGGAACGCGTCGAGCGCATGGCGCGCGCGCGCGACCCGCGCATCGTGCAGGTGATGGCCGGGCTGGCGGCCGAATACGACGTGGTGCTGGTGGCGCGCGCCGACGGTGTGCTGGCCGCCGACGTGCGCCCGCTGGTGCGGTTGTCGCTGACGGTGATCGCGCAGCAGGGCGACCGGCGCGAGGTCGGCTCCTCCGGCGGGGGCGGGCGGTTTGGACTCGACCACTTCGACGACGGCGTGCTGACGCGCTACGTGGACGAGGCCGTGCAGGCCGCGCTGACCAATCTGGAATCGCGCCCCGCCCCGGCGGGCGAGATGACGGTCGTGCTGGGCCCCGGCTGGCCCGGCGTGCTGCTGCACGAGGCCGTGGGCCACGGGCTGGAGGGCGACTTCAACCGCAAGGGCTCCAGCGCGTTTGCCGGCCGCATCGGCGAGCGCGTGGCGGCCAAGGGCGTGACGGTGCTGGACGACGGCACGATCGAGGGCCGGCGCGGATCGCTCAATGTGGACGACGAGGGCTGTGTCAGCCAGCGCAATGTGCTGATCGAAGACGGCATTCTGCGCGGCTATATCCAGGACCGGCTCAACGCCCGGCTGATGGGGGTGACGCCCACCGGCAACGGCCGGCGCGAGAGCTACGCGCACCTGCCGATGCCGCGCATGACCAACACCTACATGCTGGCTGGCGACCGCGATCCGCAGGAGATCCTGGCCAGCGTGCGCCGCGGCCTGTACGCCACCAACTTCGGCGGCGGGCAGGTGGACATCACCAGCGGCAAGTTCGTGTTTTCGGCCAGCAGCGCGTGGTGGGTGGAAAACGGCCGGCCGGTCTACCCGGTCAAGGGCGCGACGATCATCGGAAGCGGACCGGAGGCGCTCAAGCGCGTGGTGATGATCGGCAACGACCTGGCGCTGGACAGCGGGGTGGGCACCTGCGGCAAGGAGGGCCAGAGCGTGCCGGTGGGCGTGGGCCAGCCGACGCTGCGGCTGGACGGCCTGACGGTGGGGGGCACGGCCTGAATGGTGTGCGCGTTGCGTTCGTGCGTTGCATTCGCGCGACGCCCCCGCACTCCCGCCCGATGCGTCGTTTGCGATTGTCAGCCTGCCGTCATGCAAGCTGTGCTACATTGAGCCTTATGCAAATGCGCGGCTTTTACTTTGGCTACTTTTGGTTCTCACGCGTCACCGACGGCAGAGAGGTCTGAAAGCGCCCAGGAAAAGCCCCTGAACTCAAAACCGTCGGTCCCCACCGGCGGTTTTTTTTCGCCCGTTTCGCCCCCGTTTACCCCCATCGAAGGAGTCCCCCCATGAGCCCGAGCCCCGCCAAGGCCAGCAGCACCGATGCCTGGTATCCCCATCCGGCCGACCGCACCAGCCAGACCGACGACCAACGCATCGAGGACATCACCGTGCTGCCGCCGCCCGAGCACCTGATCCGCTTCTTCCCGATCCGGGGGACAGGGACCGAAAAGCTCATCACCCACACCCGCCGCGCCATCCACCAGATCTTGCATGGCAAGGACGACCGGCTGCTGGTCATCATCGGGCCGTGCTCGATCCACGACCCTGCCGCCGCGATGGAGTACGCACGCCGCCTGAAGGAGCAGCGCGACCGCTTCGCCGACCGGCTGGAGATCGTCATGCGCGTCTATTTCGAAAAACCGCGCACGACGGTGGGCTGGAAGGGCCTGATCAACGACCCGTACCTGGACGAGAGCTTCCGCATCGACGAGGGCCTGCGCATCGCGCGCCAGCTGCTGATCGAGATCAACCGCCTGGGGCTGCCGGCGGCCAGCGAGTTCCTCGACGTCATCAGCCCGCAGTACATCGCCGACCTGATCTCGTGGGGGGCGATCGGCGCGCGCACCACCGAAAGCCAGGTGCACCGCGAGCTGGCCTCGGGCCTGTCGGCGCCGATCGGCTTCAAGAACGGCACCGACGGCAACATCCGCATCGCCACCGACGCCATCCTGGCCGCCAGCCGCCCGCACCACTTCCTGTCGGTGCACAAGAACGGGCAGGTGGCCATCGTGCGCACCAAGGGCAACCCGGACTGCCACGTCATCCTGCGCGGCGGCAAGCTGCCCAATTACGACGCCGACAGCGTGGCGATCGCCTGCCAGCAGCTCGCCGACGCCAAGCTGCCGGCGCGCGTGATGGTGGATTGCAGCCACGGCAACAGCCAGAAGCAGCACGAGCGCCAGATCGACGTCGCGCGCAACATCGCCGACCAGTTGTCCGGCGGGTCGGACCGGGTGTTCGGCGTGATGATCGAGAGCCACCTGCAGGCCGGCGCGCAGAAATTCACTCCGGGCAAGGACGATCCGTCCGCGCTGGAGTACGGCCGCAGCATCACCGATGCGTGCATCGACTGGGATGCCTCGGTGCAGGTGCTGCAGACGCTGGCCGATGCGGTGGCGGCGCGGCGCGCCCGCCGCGGCTGAGCAGCCGCGGGTGTACGATAGGGCCGTCCTGTTCAGATCCACCGGAAGTCGCCATGCGCAGCCACGTGATCGTCCAATTTGGCCCTGACCGCGAGTACACCTTCGACCTCGACGAGGTGCAGCCCATGCCGCACGACATGGCGCGCCAGTGGCTGGACCAGCAGTTCACCGAACTGGGGTGCGAGCCGCTGCGCCTCAGCGGCAAGGTGCTGACGGCGGACAAGGTGCTGGCCATCGCCCAGGCCGTGGGCGAGACGCGCTTTGCCGATCCGGCGCACCGCCCCTGGGCGATGGTCTATGCCCGGGCGGCCAGCAGCCTGCTGGCCAAGCCGGTCATCAAGGTGGACGTGCCCGGCCTGTCGGTCGGTTACTGAGGGCGCAGGGCGGCGAGCAGCCGCCCATGCACGCCACCAAACGCCCCGTTGCTCATGCACAGCAGGTGGTCGCCGGGGCGCACCGCTGCCGCCACCTGCGCCACCAGGGTGTCGATGTCCGGCGCCACCTGCGCGCGCTCGCCCAGCGGCGCCAGCGCCGCGGCCGCATCCCAGTCCAGCCCGCCCGCGTGGCAAAAGGCCAGCGCCGCGCTCTCCAGCGCCCAAGGCAGTTGTGCCTTCATCGTGCCCAGCTTCATGGTGTTGGAGCGCGGCTCGAAGATCGCCAGAATGCGCTCGCTGCCCCGGCCCTCGCGGTCGAGGCGGCGGCGCAGGCCGTCCACGGTGGTGCGAATCGCCGTCGGATGGTGGGCGAAATCGTCGTAGACCGTGACCGCGCCGCCGGGCAACGCCACCGTCCCGCGCACCTCCAGCCGCCGGCGCACATGGGCAAAGCCGGCCAGCGCCTCGGCCGCCACGTCCGGCGCCACCCCCAGGTGTTCGGCCGCCGCCAGGGCGGCCAGCGCATTGAGCTGGTTGTGCGTGCCGCTGAGCGACCAGCGCACGCGGGCCACCGCTTCGCCCCGGCGCAGCACGGCAAAGTCCTGCGGATCGCCTTCGGCGGTGTAGTCGCTGTCGGCGGCGCCGAAGGTGCGCAGCTCGCTGTAGAGCCCCATGTGCAGCACGCGCGCGATCGACTCCTCCAGCCCGTTGGCGATCACCCGGCCGCTGGCCGGGACGGTGCGCAGCAGGTGGTGGAACTGCCGCTCGATCGCCGCCAGGTCGTCGAAGATGTCCGCGTGGTCGAACTCCAGATTGTTCAGCACCGCGGTGCGCGGGCGGTAGTGCACGAACTTGCTGCGCTTGTCGAAGAACGCGGTGTCGTACTCGTCGGCCTCGATCACGAACGGCGCGCGCGTGCCATCCGTCGGCAGCCGCCCCAGCCGGGCCGAGACGCCAAAATTGAGCGGCACCCCCCCGACCAGAAACCCGGGGGCCAGCCCGGCATGCTCCAGTATCCAGGCCAGCATGGCCGTGGTCGTCGTTTTGCCGTGGGTGCCGGCGACGGCCAACACGTGGCGGCTGTGCAGCACCTGCTCGCCCAGCCACTGCGGGCCGCTCGTGTAGCGCGCCCCGGCGTCCAGGATCGCCTCCATCAGGGGAAACTTGGGCGCCCCGTCCGGGCCGCGCGCGCGGCTGACCACATTGCCGATGACGAACACGTCCGGCCGCAGGGCGAGCTGGTCGGCCCCATAGCCCTCGATCAAATCGATGCCCAGCGCGCGCAGCTGATCGCTCATCGGCGGGTAGACGCCGGCGTCGCAGCCGGTGACGCGGTGGCCGGCCTCGCGTGCCAGCGCCGCCAGCCCGCCCATGAAGGTACCGCAGATGCCCAGAATGTGGATGTGCATGGGGCGCATTATCGCGGCCGGCCGGCGGGCTACCGCCCATCGCGGACAATCCTGCCCATGGACGATGACACGCAACGCGAGCTGGCCGCCGTCGCCGCCGGGCTGATGGTGGACGAGGGGCTGGAGGTGCGACGCGCCCTGCAGCGCGCGCTCGAGCAATTGCGCCTGCCGTCGCGCACCCCGCTGCCCGGTCCGGCGCTCATCGATGCCGCCGTGCGCGAGCATCTGGCGATCTTTCATGCCGGGACGCAGCCCGCCGAGCTGCGCGCCCTGCGCGAGACCGCGCTGGTCTGGATGGAGCGGCTGGCCGAGTTTGCCCCGCTGCTCGGCGGGGCCGTCTGGCACGGCACTGCGACCCGGCTGTCGGACATCCACCTGCAACTCTTTGCCGACGACCCCAAGGCGGTGGAGATCGCCCTCATCAATGCCGGGCTCGATTACGACGCGCAGACGGCGCGCGGCATGCGCGGCCGCGAGGCCGAGGTGCTGAGTCTGGCCGTGCCCTGCGAGGGACTGGGCGAGGCGGTGGGCCTGCACCTGTGGGTCAACGACACCGGGGCGGGGCGGGGCGCCCGCCTGCCCGACGATCTGGGCCGCGTGCCGCGCGGCACCGCGGCCGAGGTGCGAACTTTGTTGGCCGCACCCGACTCCGACCCCTGCAACGAGGAGCGCTACCGATGCAACGACGGGCAATGACGATCGGCATAGCCGCCGCCGCGGCGGCCCTGGGGGCGGGCGTCGCCGGCTGGCGCTTGACCCCCGGTGCGCCCGCGGCGGGGGCGGAGCAGGCCCTGTGGAGCCAGCAGTGGGACCGGCCGGAGGGGGGCACCGTGGCCGCCGCGGCGTTTCGCGGCCGGCCGTTGCTGCTCAACTTCTGGGCCACGTGGTGCCCGCCGTGCGTGGAAGAGCTGCCGCTGCTCGATCGCTTCTACCGCGAACGGCAGGCCGACGGCTGGCAGGTGCTGGCGCTGGCCATCGACCAGCCCAGTGCCGTGCGGCAATTTCTGCAGCGGCAGCCTCTGTCCTTCCCGGTGGGGCTGGCGGGCTTTGGCGGGACCGATCTGGGGCGCCAGCTCGGCAACGACAACGGGGCGCTGCCGTTTACCGTGGTGTTCGACCGGGCCGGCCGCATCGCGCACCGCAAGCTCGGCCAGGTCAAGCCGCAGGACCTGCAGGCCTGGGCGCAGGGCGTCTGATCACGGCGGCGGCGTCTGCGCCGGTTTGCCATCGGGCGACGCCAGCCGCGTGCGCAGCGCATCGGCCGGCATTGGCCGGGCGAACAAAAAGCCCTGGTAATGGTCGCAGCCCAGGGCGTGCAGCCGCTGCAGTTGCTCGGGGCGCTCCACCCCCTCGGCCACGACTTCCATGGACAGCGCGTGGCCCATCTGCACGATGGCCGCCACGATCGCCGCATCGGCGCCGTCCTCGGGCATGGACACGAGGAAGCTGCGGTCGATCTTGAGCCGATGCAGCGGAAAGCGCTTGAGGTAGGTGAGGCTGGAGTAGCCCGTGCCGAAATCGTCCAGCGACAGCTCGACCCCGAGGTCGGCCAGCGCCTGCAGCTTGCCCAGCGCCTCCTCCGCATCGCGGATCAGGATGGATTCGGTCAGCTCCAGCTCCAGCAGGTGCGGGGGCAGCCGGTGCTGCTGCAGGGCGTCCGCCACATCCTGCACGAAGCGGGCCTGCTGGAACTGCAGCGCCGACACATTGACCGCGACCTGCAGCGGACGGCCCTCCGCCGCCCAGCGGGCCGCCTGCGCGATGGCGTTTTGCAGCACCCAATGCCCGAGCAGCGCGATCAGGCCGGTTTCCTCGGCCACGCCGATGAACGTGCCCGGCATCACCAGGCCCTGGCCGGGGCGGTGCCAGCGCACCAGCGCCTCGCAGGCCGGCACGGTGCCCGAGCGCAGGTCCACCCGGGGCTGGTAGTGCAGCTCGAACTCGCCGCGCTGCAGGCCCTGGCGCATCGCATGGTCCATCTGGATGCGTCCGAGCAGGTCGGCGTTCATCTCCGGCTGGTAGAAGCGGTAGTGCCCCTTGCCCCGCTCCTTGACCTGGTACATGGCCGTGTCGGCGCATTGGATCAGCTCGTCCAGCGTGGCGCCGTCCTGCGGATACATGGCGATGCCGATGCTGCACGACAGCGTGAACTGCATCTCGTCGATCGTGACAGGGCGGGTGATCGCCTCGATGATGCGCTGCGCGGTGACTTCGGCGGCGTGGCGGTCGGCCTCGTGCAGGTGGATGACGAACTCGTCACCGCCCAGCCGCGACAGGGTGTCGGTCTGCCGCAGGCAGCGCTGCAGGCGGGCGGCCACCTCCACCAGCACCTGGTCGCCGAACATGTGGCCGAGCGAGTCGTTGATGCTCTTGAAGCGGTCCAGGTCCAGAAACAGCAGCGCAAACCCGCGGCCGCTGCGCTGCGCCAGGCGGATGGCGTGTCCGACGCGCTCGCCCAGCATGAGGCGGTTGGGCAGGCCGGTCAGCGGGTCGCTGTAGGCGAGCTGTTCGATGCGGCGCTGGGCTTCCAGCTTTTCGGACAGGTCCTTGGCAAACAGCACCGTGTTCAGCGGGCGCCCGTCCCCGTCGCGCAGCAGCACCCACGAGGCCAGCAGCGCCACCCCCGGGCCCTCGGGGCGGCGCAGCCACAGCTCGCCCTCCCAGTAGCCCTTGTCGGCCAAGGCCTGGGCGACGTGGTGGGGCCACTGCGGCTGCGACGGGGCATACAGCAGGTCGTCCAGCCGCTCGCCCTGCGGGTCCCGCTCCATGGCCGCGAGCTTGAGGGCGGCCGGGTTGCAGGCCACGATGCGGCGCTCGGGGTCCGTCACCACGATGGCATCGAGGCTGGATTCGAACACCTTGGCGGCCAGCCGCAGTTTGGCCTCGGTGGCGGTGCGCTCCGTTACGTCGCGGTAGACGTGAATGCGCCCGATGGGCCGGCCGCGCGCGAGCTGGGGCCGCGAGGCCCGCTCCAGGATGCGGCCGTTGCGCAGCAGCACGACGTCGTTCGCCTCCAGCAGCGGGGCGCGCTGCAGCTCGCCCAGCCGGCTGTGAAAGCCGCCCGGGTCGGGCACGCAGGCGGCCAGGTGGCTCCAGATGGCGGTGTCGTCCTGGTGCGTCAGCAGGGCTTCGGGAAGGTCCCACAGGGTGGCGAAGGTGCGGTTGAAGGCGCGGATGCGCCCGTCCAGGTCGCAAACCAGAATGCCGTCGGACGACGATTCCAGCGCGGCGCGCAGCTCCGCCAGCAGGGTCTCCAGCCGCTGGCGCGTCTGTTGCCATTCGCTGAGATCCTGCATCGCCACCAGCACCACGGTCTCGCCGCCTTCCGGCGTGACCGGGCTGACGCGCCGCTGCACACGCACCAGTTCGCCGTCGGCGCGGCGCACCGTGGCCTCGGATTCCAGCGTCTGCTCGATGCCGGCCTGCCACTCCTGCCAGTACACATGGTCCTGCGGGTCGGCAATCCAGTCCTGCACCGCGCTGCCCACCAGCGCGCCGCGCTCCACCCCCAGCAGCCGGGCGGCCGCGGTGTTGACCGTCAGGATGCGCCGGGTGCGCGGGTCCACCACCCACACCGCTTCGATCAACCCCTCGGTGATCGGGGCCCAGTGCACATAGCTCATGTCGGCGTCCCCGCAGGTCCGCTGTCGGGGCGGACGGCGCGCTCGAAAAAGTAGCAGTACCGCGGGCGCGGCTCCAGGTAGTCGAGCGCGGCGCGCGGCAGTTGGTCGGCGCGCAGGCTGCGCTGAATCGACAGCGACGGCTCGGCCTGCAGGTCCAGCAGCAGCGCCTCGCTGCGCGGCGTGCGCGGGTCGTGCACCAGCACGCGGGGCTTGAGCGGCCGCGCCGAGTTGACCGCCTGCACCAGCGCAAAGCGGCCGTCGCTCAGTTGCACGATGGAGCCCGGGGGATAGACCCCCACCATACGGATGAAGGCGTTGAGCGTCACCGGGTCGAAGCGCGCCTTTTGCGTGGCGAACAGCAGCGACAGCGACTCGTGCGGGGTGAGCGCGCGCGCCGGGTTGAGCGGATTGCACAGGCCGTCGTAGCGGTTGATCAGCGCCAGCACATGGGCGCAGCGGCTCATGTCCTCGCCCCGGCAACCGCGCGGAAAGCCGCTGCCATCCGCCGCCTCGTGGTGCTGGGCGATGGCCTGCAGCACGGCGGGCCCCATGCCCATGGCCCGCGCCAGACCCACCCCGTGGGCCACGTGCTCCTGATAGACCTTGAGCTGCGCCGCCGTGAAGGCATCGTCCTTGTGCCGCACCAGGTCCGGCAGCCGGGTCTTGCCGATGTCGTGCAAAAAGGCGGCAACCCCCAGCGTCTCCAGCTCCTCGCCGTCCATCCCCAGCGCCCGGCCGAGCAGCACCGCCAGCACCGTCACGTTCATCGCGTGCTGCGCGGCGCGGTCGCCCTGCACGTCGCTGAGCAGGCGAATGGCCGATTCGCCGTGGCCTTGGATGTCGGTCAGCATCGCGCCCACCAGCGCCCGGGCCTGCTGGCCGGCGGCTTCCGGGGCGTGTTCCATGTCGTCGAGCAGGGCGCGGTAGCGCCGCGCACCCTCGTGGTACTGGCGCTCGCAGCGCTGCAGCGCGCGCCGCTGCTCGGCCAGCGCCTGGGCGCGTTGCTGGGCCGCCGTGTCCGCCGGTGCCTGGGTGGCCGTCGCGGTGGCGGGGGTCGCGGCGGTGGTGGCGGCCTCGCCCGGGGCGCTGGAGGTGTTGGCGGCGCCTTCGGGGGTCAGCGCGTCGCTGCGCGCGGGGTCGATGCGCACCCGCGTCAGGCCCAGCGCGCGGATGGTCTCGATCTGCCGCTCGGACCCGATGCGAAAACTGTTGCGCGGAAACGGATGCTCCATCCAGCCCAGGTCCAGGAGCACGAAATGCCCCACCCGCAGATCCGACACCGGGATCAGGGGCAGCAACGGATCAGGCATGATGGAAAACCCTGGGAATGGCTGTGCATCGGACCATTATCGCAACGAACGCGGCACCGCAGGCAAGTCCCGCGCCACAGGGGGTGTCGGCCGTACTACAGTACGGTCTGGGCACAGCACCATGTACGTACCGCTTCCGATCGACGACATCACCTTGGGCGAGCCGCTGCCCGTCAACGTGTGGGACCCGCAGGGCCAGTTGCTGCTGCGCAAGGGGCACACCATCCGCGACGAGCGCCACCGCCAGTGGCTGCTGATGCACAACCCCCAGGTCAAGGAAGACGAGTACCGCGCCTGGACCTACCGCTACACCACCGCCATCGACCGCGCCCTGCGCGGCAACCAAAGTCTGGAAGCCATCGCGGGCGTGACCCGTCCGATGGGGTTCGACGACGCGGTCGAGGTCGAGCCCGACGCCCGGCCCATCGACGAAATCTGGGCCGATCTGCATGCCGTGCTCACGCTGCTGCTGCACCAGGGCGAGCAGGCGCAGGACTTCGTGGGCCGGTTTTTGCGGCTGGAGCAGCGCATGCAGGCCCTGCTGCGCTCGCGCATCGACGACAGCCTGTTCGTGCTGGTGCAAATGCTGTTCGACCGCGCAATGGGCTACAGCGCCAGCCACGCTTTGCTGTGCGCGGTGATCGGCCGGCTGGTGGCCCAGACCCTGGGCTGGGACGAGGCGCGGCAGCAAAGCCTGCAGCGCGCCGCGCTGACCATGAACCTGGGCATGGCCCGGTTGCACGACGATCTGGCCCGGCAGGACGCCGCACTCCACCCCGAGCAGCGCCGGGCGGTGTGGGAGCATCCCCTGCGCAGCGAGGCGATCCTGCGCCGGCTGGGGGTGGTCGATGCGGTCTGGCTGGAACTGGTGCGCGACCACCACGAACAGGCGGGCGGCACGGGCTACCCGCAAGGGCGTGCCGAGGTGGGTGCGGCTGCGCAACTGCTGCGCATGATCGACGTGTACGTGGCCCGCATCAGCCCGCGCCACGCCCGCTCGGGTCTGCCGTCCCCGCGCGCCGCGCGCGATGTCTACCTGGATGCGAGCGGGGCGCCGACGCCGCTCGGGACCGCCTTCATCAAGGCGCTGGGCCTGTACCTGCCGGGCACCTTCGTCGAACTGGTCAACGGCGAGGTGGGCGTCGTCGCCCGCCGCGGCCGGCGCGCGAATACCCCGCTGGTGTTGGCCATCGTCACGCGCGACGGCCTGCCCCGGGGCGAGCCGCCGTTGCGCGATACCAGCGAGCCCGCTTACGAGATCCGCCGCGCCGTGGTGCCGGATGAAGTGAAAGTGCGCCTGCAGCCGGCCCGTTTGTTGGCGCGGTTGTAGCGAGGTTGCGTGGGGGCCCTCTGGGGCCTACCGGCTGATACGGTTGGCCAGGGGCTCCGGCAGCGGCGGATCGTAGCCCTTGGGCGGACACGGCCCAGAGCGGTCAGAGGTACTCGTCTTTCCAGAGCGCCGCGTCGGCGACCAACTGCGTCAGCCGGTCGGCCTGGCGGGCCACGAAGTCCGCAATGCCCTGCACGAAGACCCGCTCGGCTTCGCTCTCATAGTCGGCCGCCTGGGCTTGTGCCGCGGCTTCTGTCGTGGCCAGCTTCGCCAGGCGCTGGCCCTCGCGGCGCATCAGCTTGCGGTCGATGCCGCAGCGGGCAGCGAAGTCGGCCAGCGCAAACGCCGAGACCTCGGCATGGCGGAACACGTCGCCGTAGGCCATGGCCAGCTCGGTCTCGAAGCCGTCGTACTGCAGTACGCTGACCAGGTCGTACCAGGGGGCGGGCTCCAGCAGCCCGCCTGGACGCACAAAGAACGAGAAGTTCTTGCCGTGGGCGTCGCTGTTGCCTATCAAGAATTGGAAAAGCGCCCAGCGCAGCATGGCCAGTCTGGAAACCGCTTTGTTGGCCGTGAGGTCGGCGCAGCCGAACAGACGTTCGAAGCTCATGCCGTCTCGGATGTGGCGCACCGCCTCGGCGCTGCCCAGGTTGCGCTCGTACTTGTAGGCCACGGGCAGGTCGCACGCCTGACAAGCGTCGATGATGTGCCGGCGGTGAACCCGCGGCTGGCCGCCATCGTTCTGGACTTCGCGGTCGAAGCGGCGCACGACCAGCACCGGGCGGGGCGTGCGCAACAGGCTCACCTCAGCGGCCGGGAGCTGCATGCGGCGGGCCAGCGTCATGCAGAAGTGCTCGTTGACCGCCAGATGCGGCGTCTGCGGGTTGCCGGTGTCGGGCTTGAGGATGTGGGTGGAGGCCAGTCGTGGCCCGTCCGCCAGAAACAACCGTCCGCCCTCCTGCAGGGGGCGGTCAAGGTAGACCAGCAGTTTGTCCTGCAGGCCGGCCACCGACATGCGTACCTTGCCATCCCACACCGTCAGCGGCACGTGCTCGCGCTCGGCAATACGCCGGTCCAGCTCTTGGAGGGGGATTTCTCGCAGGATGGATTCGGCGGTGGGTGGTGCCGGGTTGGCATTCCCAGTGAAGCGCAGGGCGCCCGCGGTTTCGGCACCAAGCGCCCATATCAGGCCGAAGACGTTGGTCCTGGCCAGACCGTTGTAGGTCACGGCCACGTCCAGCGCACGCCCCTCGGGCAGCAGGTGCTCGATGAAGCGCTTGATGGAGGCGGACGCATAGTCGGCCGCCGGGCGTGCCAGGGGTAGTGCTGGCGACAGTGGGTAGGACCTGGTGTCGTTAACCCAGGGCTCAGCATAGCTCAGGCCCCAGCGGTCGTCGCGGCCTTCGTGTTCGATGGTGCCGACATGAGCCTCGTCCGCCCAGACGTGCAATGTGTGCCTCACGGCAAGCGCCTCATGGTTTCGGGGGCGCCGGTGGGTGCCGACGGGCTGTCTAAACCGCCCGAGTCGTGGGATGAGGCCGCTTCGCGGACCCACGGATGCTCCTTGGGCAGCACCATGAGCGAGAGGCCCAGGCCATCGAGCACGGCCAAGGCCTTG
The DNA here is from genome assembly GCF_001675355.1 of Tepidimonas fonticaldi. Classification (NCBI taxonomy): domain Bacteria; kingdom Pseudomonadati; phylum Pseudomonadota; class Betaproteobacteria; order Burkholderiales; genus Tepidimonas; species Tepidimonas fonticaldi. The sequence goes on from NZ_LZDH01000007.1 coordinate 19,158, forward strand.
TCCAGCCGCACCGAGCCTTGGCCGTTCTCGAGCCGGGACATGAGGTCCACCGACACGCCGAGCAGACCTGCCGCATCGTCGATGCGCAGCGACTGCGACTTGCGGCGCTCGCGCACGACCGGACCCAGGTCAGGGGCTGACTGGAGCAGGATCGGTCGGTGGCTGGCAGCGTCGGTCATTTCGGAATTTCAGTTGAAGGGCTTCTGAAGCGTGCTTCGAGCAGACGATTTCTGCTATTCCGAAATCATAGGTGGTTCTGGGGATCTTATCAACAAAATTTCGGTTAATCAGAAACCGAAGCGCGCTCGACGCAATGGTCAGCCAACCCAGACCCAAGGCCAGCAAGGTCTGTGGAGAGCGTCTTGGCCTTCCTGCGCAGAAGTGGGGCGAGAGGGCAGTAATTGTTACCAGGCTGCGCCAGAAATGAAAGAGCCCCTGCTTGAGGGGCTCTGAGTCCTTGATTTACAAGGTAATTCTTGGTCGGGGTGAGAGGATTCGAACCTCCGGCCTCTACGTCCCGAACGTAGCGCTCTACCAGGCTAAGCTACACCCCGAGGTCTGCAACTGCTTGCGACGAATCGCGTCAGGATCGTCGCGACAGCAGCTGAGCCGCTAATTGTAGCAGAGCTTCGCGGTACCGCTCGCGCTGCGCATCGCCGTCGGTGGGCAGGGCCTGCGCGGCGTCGATGGCGCGCTGGGCTTCGGCGGCCGCGTGGGCGCGCGCCTCGGCCAGGCCGCCGCTCGTGCGTACGATGGCGACGATCTCGTCCAGGCGATCGCCGCCGCCTTGTTCGATGGCGTCGCGGATCAGCGCCGCCTCGTGCGGCGCGCAGCGGCGCAGTGCGCAGATGACCGGCAGCGTCACCTTGCCCTCGCGCAGGTCGTCACCCAGGTTTTTGCCCAGCTCCGTCGCGTCGCCCTCGTAGTCGAGCACGTCGTCGACGATCTGGAACGCCGCGCCCAGCGCCTGCCCGTAGGTGGCGCACAGCGCCTCGGTGGCCTCGTCCGCGCCGGCCAGCAGCGCCGCCAGCCGGGCGCTGGCCTCGAACAGCTTGGCCGTCTTGGCGCGGATGACCCGCAGGTACGCAGCCTCGTCCAGCGCGGCGTCGTGCATGTTCATCAGCTGCAGCACCTCGCCCTCGGCGATGACGTTGGTGGCATCGGCCAGCACGCGCATGATGCGCATGTCGCCGCAGTCCACCATCATCTGGAACGCACGCGAGTAGAGAAAGTCGCCGACCAGGACGCTGGCGGCATTGCCGAACACCTGGTTGGCGGTGTCGCGCCCGCGGCGCAGGGTGGACTCGTCCACCACGTCGTCGTGCAGCAGCGTGGCGGTGTGGATGAACTCCACCACCGCCGCCAGCGTGTGCCGGCGCGCATCGGCGCAGCCCAGCGCGCCGCAGGCCAGCAGCAGCAGCGCCGGCCGCACGCGCTTGCCGCCCGAGCCGATGATGTAGTGCGCCACCTGGCCCACCAACGGCACGTCGCTGCCCAGCCGGGCGCGAATCACGCCATCGACCGCCGGCATGTCGGCGGCCACCAGCTGCAGCGCCTGGGTGGCGGATGGGGGGGAAGCGGTGGCAGAAGTGTCCAAGATGGTGGATGTCGGCTGGGGCGGTGTGACCGCAGGCGGGGCACGGGTCCGCCGGATTGTCCCTGGATTATAGAAACCGATCGCGCCCTGGCCCCCTATAATGGCGGCGGTTTCGCGAGGAGCGTTGCAGCGCCCGGGCGGGGATCGGTTCCCCCGGCGCGAGGCTCGACGGAACCGCCGCCCGCGCGCACCCCGGCGCGCCGCGGCGATGCTGGCAACGACGCTCACCCACCGGCGCGTGGCGTGAGCTTGCAAGTCCCCGCCGGTGGCCCCCTCAAAGCGTAGGAGTCACCGCATGAACGCACCGCTGCACCACCCCCTGCCGACCGACTGCGTCGTGGCCGACCTCGGCCTGGCCGACTGGGGCCGCAAGGAAATCCGCATCGCCGAGACCGAGATGCCCGGTCTGATGGCGATCCGCGAGGAATACGCGCCGAGCCAGCCGCTCAAGGGCGCGCGCATCGCCGGCAGCCTGCACATGACGATCCAGACCGCCGTGCTGATCGAGACGCTGCAGGCGCTGGGCGCGCAGGTGCGCTGGGCCTCGTGCAACATCTTCTCGACGCAGGACCACGCCGCGGCGGCGATCGCCGCGGCCGGCACGCCGGTGTTCGCCTTCAAGGGCGAGACGCTGGAGCAGTACTGGGACTACACGCACCGCATCTTCGAGTTCGGCCCGGCCGGCAGCCCCGACGAGGGCCCGAACATGATCCTGGACGATGGCGGCGACGCCACGCTGCTGATGCACCTGGGCAAGCAGGCCGAGCGCGATCCGTCGGTGCTGGATCATCCGGCCAGCGAGGAAGAGCGCGTGCTGTTCGCCGCGATCCGCGCGCGGCTGGCGCAGGATCCGACGTGGTACAGCCGCAAGGCGGCGCAGATCATCGGCGTGACCGAGGAGACCACCACCGGCGTCAATCGCCTGAAGCAGATGGCCGCGCGTGGCGAGCTGATGTTTCGCGCCATCAACGTCAACGACAGCGTCACCAAGAGCAAGTTCGACAACCTCTACGGCTGCCGCGAGTCGCTGGTGGATGGCATCAAGCGCGCCACCGACGTGATGATCGCCGGCAAGATCGCCGTCGTCTGCGGCTACGGCGACGTCGGCAAGGGTAGCGCGCAGGCGCTGCGGGCGCTGTCGGCCCAGGTCTGGGTGACCGAGATCGACCCGATCTGCGCGCTGCAGGCGGCGATGGAGGGCTACAAGGTCGTCACGATGGACTGGGCGTGCGACAAGGCCGACATCTTCGTGACCGCCACCGGCAACAAGCACGTCATCACCTACGAGCACATGGCCCGCATGAAGGACCAGGCCATCGTCTGCAACATCGGCCACTTCGACAACGAGATCGACGTGGCGGCGCTGGAGGCGCGCTGCCGCTGGGAGGAGATCAAGCCGCAGGTCGACCACGTGATCTTCGAGGACGGCAAGCGCATCATCCTGCTGGCCAAGGGGCGGCTGGTCAACCTGGGCTGCGCCACCGGCCACCCGAGCTACGTGATGAGCAGCTCGTTTGCCAACCAGACGATCGCGCAGATCGAGCTGTTCACGCACCGCGACTTCTACGAAAAGGGCAAGGTCTACGTGCTGCCCAAGCACCTGGACGAGAAGGTGGCGCGGCTGCAGCTGAAGAAGCTGGGCGCGATGCTGACCGAGCTGACCGACGAGCAGGCCGCCTACATCGGCGTGCCGAAGGAGGGGCCCTACAAGCCCGACACCTACCGCTACTGACGGCGCGCGCGGGGCATGCGGGCCGACCAGGCGCTGGTGCAGGCGGGCCTTGCGGCGTCGCGCTCGGCGGCGCAGCGGCTGATCGCCGCCGGCGCGGTGCGCTGGCGCGCGGGCGACGGCGCGCCGTGGCAGCCGCTGCGCAAGGCGGGCGAGGCGGTGCCGCCGCAGGCGCAGTGGCAGCTGGCGGACGACGCCGAGGTGCGCTACGTCTCGCGCGGCGGGCTCAAGCTCGCGGCGGCGCTGCAGCGCACCGGGGTGCCGGTGGCCGGGCGGCGCTGCCTGGACGTCGGGCAGAGCACCGGCGGCTTCACCGACTGCCTGCTGCAGGCCGGCGCCGCCCAGGTGGTCGGGGTGGACGTCGGCCACGGCCAGCTGCACCCGCGGCTGCGCGCGGACGCGCGCGTGGTGGCCATCGAAGGCTGCAACGCGCGCGAGCTGAGTGCCGAGCGGCTCTTGGCCGCCGGCGGCCCCGCGGCCGCGCCGCCGTTCGACCTGATCGTGGGCGACCTCTCGTTCATCTCGCAGACGCTGGTGTGGCCGGCGCTGGTGCCGCTGCTGGCGCCGGGCGGCTCGATGCTGATGCTGGTCAAGCCGCAGTTCGAGCTGCAACCGGGCGACATCGGCAAGGGCGGCGTGGTGCGCGACGAAGGGGCGCTCGCCCGCGTGCGCCAGCGCATCGAGCGCGCCGCGGCGGCGCAGGGTCTTGTGCTGCGCGACTACTTCGACAGTCCGATCGCCGGGGGCGACGGCAACCGGGAGTTTCTGGCATGGCTTTGCCGTTGAGTTTCGAATTCTTTCCGCCGAAGACGCCGGAGGGCGCGGCCAAGCTGCGCGCGGCGCGGCAGCGGCTGTACGCGGCGCGGCCGCAGTTCTGCTCCGTCACCTATGGCGCCGGCGGCTCCACGCAGGAAGGGACGTTGGCCACGGTGGCGGAGATCCTGGCCGAGGGCATGGACGCGGCGGCGCACTTCTCGTGCATCGGCGCCACGCGCGAGCGCGTGCGCGCGCAGCTGGCCGAGCTGCAGCGCATGGGTGTGAAGCGCCTGGTGGCGCTGCGCGGCGACCTGCCGAGCGGCTACGGGCTGGGCGGCGAGTTCACCTACGCGCGCGACCTCGTGGCCTTCATCCGCGCCGAGTTCGGCGCCGCCTTCCACATCGAGGTCGCCGCCTACCCCGAGATGCACCCGCAGGCGCGCTCGCCGCAGGCCGACCTGCAGGCGTTCGCCGACAAGGTGCGCGCCGGGGCCGACGGCGCCATCACGCAGTACTTCTTCAACACCGACGCCTACTTCCGCTTCGTCGATGACGCGTATGCGCTGGGCGTGGAGGTGCCGATCGTGCCCGGCATCATGCCGATCACCAACGCCACGCAGCTGATGCGCTTCTCGGACGCCTGCGGCGCCGAGATCCCGCGCTGGATCCGCCTGCGGCTGCAGGGCTACGGTGACGACGTGGCCTCGATCCGCGCCTTCGGGCTGGACGTCGTCACCGACCTGTGCGACCAGCTGCGCACCGCCGGCGTGCCGGGCCTGCACTTCTACACGATGAACCAGGCCGAGCCGACGCTGGCGATCCTGCAGCGGCTGGGTATGATCGGCGAGTGACGAGGGTCGGCGCCGCACACCACGGCGAACAGGCCGACGCCTCGTGGAAAGGGCGCGATGGACTGGATCGAAGAAGCCCGCCGGCAACTGGACGGCGCGCTGCCGGCGGGCAGCCGCGTGATCTGGTTCGGTTCGCACGCGCGTGGTCATGCCCGGCCTGACAGCGACCTCGATCTGCTGGTCGTCGAGCCCGAGGTGGCCGACCGTCACGCCGAGATGGCGCGGCTGGCGGCCCTGCTGGGGCGAGCGCGCATCCCGGCTGACGTGGTGGTGATGAGCGCGGCGGCCTTCGAGCGGCAGGCGGGCGTCGTCAACACGCTGGCGTGGAGGGTCCAGCGCGAGGGGCGGGCACTGTGAGCGATGCGCTGGCCCACGCACGGCAGCTGCTGGCGCAGTCGCTGGAGGATGCCGGGCTGCCGTTGCCGCAGCCACCGGAGGCGCTGGCTGCGCTGGGTGCCATATGGCGTGGCGCTGCGCTACGACGCCCTCTTGGGCGCACTGGTTCGTCGAGGGAGGCGGGCCGTAGCGCCGTCACCCGCCGCGGCGGATCAGCGCCAGCGGCCCGTACCAGGCCGCCGCGCGGGAGCGGGTGTTGTTGGCGTCGGTCATCAGGCCGACGGCGACGAGCGCCGTCGGCGTCTCGCCAAACGCAAGCCGCATGTCGGCCAACGGGTCGCGCTCCAGCTCCAGCCAGCGGCCCAGATCCTGCGCGCCGCTGGCGGCGACCAGCTTGCGGATGCGGCCGGTGCCGGGGTGGCGCACGACGGTGCCGACCGGCAGCCGCGCATCCCACACATACATCAGCGTGGCATCCGGCAGCGGCTCGCCGGTGACCAGGCGCGCCAGCTCCGACAGGTTGTGGTCGCGCGGCGTCCAGTGCTCGCGCCCGCCCTCGAAGGCCAGGATCACGCGCGCCACCGCGTCGTCGGTGTCGCGGTCGGATAGGTCAAAGGCCGGGTTGAGATCGTCCACCCACCACGACCAGCGCAGCGCCGCGATCTCGGCGGCCGGCACGCGCAGGCGCATGCGCACCGCGGAGGTGCCGGCGTCGCTGTCGGCGCGCAGGGCCGGCCGGCCGCCGTGCTGGCCGGCGCGGTAGTGCGTGATGCGCCGCTGCGGAAAGACGTGGTGCTCCCAGCGCGCGCCGGGGGCGAGCTGGCTGGTCTGCGCCCAGGCGGAGTCGGCCAGCGCGGCCTCGCCGCCGTCGGCGTCACCCGCGGGCCGCGGCCGCCCGGCGCAGCCGGCCAGCGCCGCGGCGGCGCTGGCGCCCAGCCATGCCAGCGTTTGGCGGCGGTTGGCGGAGTGCAGGGTTTCGGACAGGTGGCTTGGCATGGCGCGACGTTATAGCGCACGGTCATGTCGTCATGACGCAAATGTCGTGGACGCTGCCGCGGCCGGTACGCTATCGTTGCCGCCGTTGCGTTTTTTGAGGAGAGCTTGCCGATGCGATTCGAGACCCAGGCCGTGCACGCCGGCTACCGCCCCGATCCGACGACCAAGGCCGTCGTGCCGCCGATCTACCAGACCGTGGCGTACGCGTTCGACAGCGCGCAGCACGGCGCCGACCTGTTCGACCTGAAGGTGCCGGGCAACATCTACACGCGCATCATGAACCCGACGCAGGCGGTGCTGGAGGAGCGGCTGGCGGCGCTGGAAGGCGGCATCGGCGCGCTGGCGCTGGCCTCCGGGCAGGCGGCCATCACCTACGCCATCCAGACCATCGCCGAGGCCGGCGACAACATCGTCTCGGCCAGCGCGCTCTACGGCGGCACCTACAATCTGTTCGCGCACACGCTGCCGCAGTACGGCATCGAGGTGCGCTTCGCCGACAGCGACCGGCCCGAGACCTTCGAGCCGCTGATCGACGCGCGCACCAAGGCGATCTACTGCGAATCGATGGGCAACCCGCGCGGCAACGTCACCGACATCGCGGCGCTGGCGGCCATCGCGCACCGCCACGGCGTGCCGCTGATCGTGGACAACACGGTGCCGAGCCCCTACCTGTGCCGCCCGTTCGAGCATGGCGCCGACATCGTCGTGCACTCGCTGACCAAGTACCTGGGCGGCCACGGCACCAGCGTCGGCGGCGCGATCGTCGACTCGGGCAAGTTCCCGTGGGCCGAGCACAAGGCGCGCTTTCGCCGCCTGAACGAGCCGGACGTCAGCTACCACGGCGTCGTCTACACCGAGGCGCTGGGGCCCGCGGCCTACATCGCGCGGGCGCGCGTGGTGCCGCTGCGCAACATGGGCGCGGCGATCTCGCCGTTCAACGCCTTCCTGATCCTGCAGGGCATCGAGACGCTGCCGCTGCGCATGGACCGCATCTGCGACAACACGCTGGCGGTGGCGCAGTTCCTGCGCCAGCACCCGAAGGTGCGCTGGGTGCGCTACGCCGGGCTGCCGGACGACCCCTACCATGCGCTGGCCCAGCGCTACCTGGGCGGGCGCGCCTCGGGCCTGCTGACGTTCGGCATCGAGGGCGGGCGCGCCGCCGGCGAGCGCTTCCTGGATGCGCTGCAGCTGTTCACGCGGCTGGTCAATATCGGCGACGTGCGCTCGCTGGCCACGCACCCGGCCAGCACCACGCACCGGCAGCTCTCGCCCGAGGAACTGGCCAAGGCCGGCGTCACCGAGGACACGGTGCGCCTGTGCGTCGGCATCGAGCACATCGAGGACCTGCAGGCCGACCTGGCGCAGGCGCTGGCGGCGGCCTGATCCCGGCCGCGCGGGGTTCAGGGGCCGGTCTGGACGTCAGGCCTTGGGTTCGCCGGCATCCACCTTCCACGCCGCCGCCGGCCCCTGGCGCAGCGCCGCCAGCAGCCACGGCAGCGCCTCGCGCAGCTGGCCGGCCAGGGTGTAGGGCGGGTTGACGACGAACACGCCGCTGGCGCGCAGGCTGCCGGCCGGGCGGCCGCGCGCGGCGGCGGCCTTGGCCGCCGGGTCGGCCGGCGTGCCGATGTTGAGCTCGGCCTGCAGCCACGCGCGGCCGTGGTGCTGCGCCAGCGCCCGCAGCCGCCTGGGCAGCGCGTGCGCCTGCTCGCGCGCGATCACCGGGTACCAGACGACGTAGCAGCCGACCGCCAAGCGCCGTAGGGCGTCGGCCACGACGGCCGCGACCAGGCCATAGTCGGATTTGAGCTCGTAGCTGGGGTCGATCAACACCAGCGCGCGCCGCGATGGCGGAGGCAGCAGCGCCTTCAGGCCGTCGAAGCCGTTGTCGCGCCGCAGATCGATGGCCGGGCGTGGCGTGCGCGCGCGCCACTCGCGCACGGTGCGGTCGAGCAGCCGCCCGTCGGTAGGGTGCAGTTCGAACAATTTGAGCGCGTCCTGCGGCCGCAGCGCCGCTTGCAGCAGCGCTGGCGAGCCGGGGTAGTGCTGCAGCACCCCATCCGGATTGAGCGCGCGCAGGCAGTCGATGTAGTCCTGCACGGCCGCGGGCAGGGCGGCTCCCGCCGCAGTGGCCGTTGCCGCAGCCTGCCACAGCGCGCCCACGCCCTGGGCCGCCTCGCCGGAGGTGCGGGCCTGCTCCTGGTCCAGCCGGTACAGGCCGGCGCCCGCATGGGTGTCCACCAGCAGCAGTCCGCCATCCTTGGCCTGCAGATGCCGCAGCGTGGCCAGCAGCGCGATGTGTTTGAGCACATCGGCATGGTTGCCGGCGTGAAAGGCGTGTCGGTAGCTGAACATGGCCCGATGGTAGCCGAGTGACGCCCGGATGCGCATGTTTGCCGAGATCCGGCTAGAATCTCGTGTTTCGCAGCGAAAGCCTGGGCCCCGCGGCGAAATCTCCCCCCACCTAAGAGGCTGCCGGCAGAGCAGCGCCGACCGTGGAAAAGGGCCCGCCCAAACCACAGGAAACTGACATGACCAAAACCTTCAGCGCCAAGCCCGCTGAGGTGGTGCATGAGTGGTTTGTGATTGACGCCACCGACAAGGTGCTCGGACGTGTCGCCAGCGAAGTGGCACTCCGGTTGCGCGGCAAGCACAAAGCCATCTACACCCCTCACGTCGACACGGGCGACTTCATCATCGTCGTCAACGCCGACAAGATCAAAGTCACCGGCAACAAGGCCCTCGACAAGATCTACTACCGCCACACCGGCTACCCGGGCGGCATCCGCTCGATCAACTTCCGCGACATGCAGGCCAAGCACCCCGGCCGCGCGCTGGAGAAGGCCGTCAAGGGCATGCTGCCCAAGGGCCCGCTGGGCTACGCCATGATCAAGAAGCTCAAGGTCTACGCCGGCCCCGAGCATCCGCACGGCGCCCAGCAACCCAAGGCGTTGGAAATCTAAGGAGCGGCCATGATTGGTGAATGGAACAATGGCACGGGCCGTCGCAAGTCCAGCGTCGCGCGCGTGTTCCTCAAGAAGGGCTCCGGCAAGATCACGATCAACGGTCGCGACATCCAGGCCTACTTCGGCCGCGAGACGTCGATCATGATCGCCAAGCAGCCCTTGGTGCTGACCAACCACCTCGAGACGTTCGACATCCAGGTCAACGTCCACGGCGGCGGTGAATCCGGCCAGGCCGGCGCGGTGCGCCACGGCATCACCCGCGCGCTGATCGATTACGACGCGAGCCTCAAGCCCGCGCTGAGCGCCGCCGGCTTCGTCACCCGCGACGCCCGCGAAGTCGAGCGCAAGAAAGTCGGTCTGCGCAAGGCCCGTCGCGCCAAGCAGTTCAGCAAGCGCTGATCCGCGGCCCCGGGTCCGGTCCAACCGCCCACCACGCCTCGTGGGGGGCGGTTTTTTTTATGGCCGTGGGGCCGGTTGCCCGGGTATCCCTGACCGCGGCAGGGGTATTGACCCCCCGTCGTTTGGGAAAAACCCGAGTGTTTTGCTATCCTTTTCGTCCATCACAGTCAGGAACCGAGTCATGTCCGCCCTTGCCGAAACCGTCGCTACCCCCGAGACCGAGATGCCGGCGCCGCTCGTCTTCACCGACGCCGCCGCTGCCAAGGTGGCCGAGCTGATCGCCGAAGAGGGCAACCCCGACCTCAAGCTGCGCGTCTTCGTGCAGGGCGGGGGGTGCTCGGGCTTCCAGTATGGCTTCACCTTCGACGAGGTGATCAACGACGACGACACGCAGATGACCAAGAACGGGGTCACGCTGCTGATCGACGCCATGAGCTACCAGTATCTGGTCGGCGCCGAGATCGACTACAAGGAAGACCTGCAGGGCGCGCAGTTCGTGATTCGCAACCCCAACGCGACCACGACCTGCGGCTGCGGCTCCAGCTTCAGCGTCGGCTGACGCGCCCGCGGGGCGCGGTCCTCAGGCGAGGTAGATCGCGCCCAGAATACGCGGCCCGCGCGCCCCGGTGACTTCGGTGGCGTTGCCCGGCTGGCCCAGCAGAGTTTGGTGCGCCAGCCACGCAAACGCCGCCGCCTCCACCCACTGCACGGGCCAGCCCAGCTCGGCGGTCGTGCCCACGGTCGTGGCAGGCAGGCGCTGCGCCAGTCCATCCAGCAGGGCACGGTTGTGCGCACCGCCGCCGCACACCCACAGCCGCTGCGGGCCCGTCCCCGCCGGGGTGCCCCAGGGCACCCCTTCCACGGCGCGCGCGATGCTGTCCACCGTCAGGGCCGCCAGCGTCGCCTGCACATCCACCGGGCGCAAGCCGGGGTGTCGCGCCAAGCGCTCGTCCAGCCACGCCAGGTTGAAGTGATCCCGCCCCGTGCTGCGCGCGCCGGTGCGGCCAAAGTAGGGGTCGGCCAGCAGTTCGGCCAGCAGTGCGGGCACGACGCGGCCTTGTCGGCCCCAGGCGCCGCCCGCGTCGTAGCGCGCCCCGGTGTGGCGGGCGCACCAGCCGTCCAGCAGCACATTGCCCGGCCCGGTGTCGAAGCCGCGCAGGGCCCCGTCCGCGCACAGCGCCGTCAGATTGGCGATGCCGCCGATGTTGACCACGCCCACCGCCATGCCCGGCAGGCCGAAGGCCGCGCGGTGGAATGCCGGTACCAGCGGCGCCCCCTGGCCGCCCGCGGCGATGTCGCGGCTGCGGAAGTCCGCCACGACCGCGATGCCGGTGGCCTCGGCCAGCCGGGCCGGCGCCAGAAGTTGCAGGGTGTAGGGGGCCTCGTGGGGCCCCAGACGGGGGTGACCCGGCGGCATGTGGCGCACGGTTTGCCCGTGTGCACCGATGGCCGCCACCTGACTGGGAGCGGTGCCGCTGCGCTCGAGCAGTTGCTCTACGACCGCGGCATAGACGTCGGCCAGCGCGGCGCCGGCTTGGGCGGCGCGGTGCAGCTCGTCGGGGCCCGGTTGCTGTAGGTCCAGCAGCAGCGCGCGCAGGGGCTCGGGCAGCGGTGCGCTGGCATCGGCAAACACCCGCCCGGCCTCGGTGCCGCCGCCAAACTCGACCAACACCCCGTCGACGCCGTCGAGCGACGTGCCGGACATCAGGCCGATGCAGCGCACGGGCAGGCCGCCGGCGGGGAGTTACTCGGCGCTGGCCTGCACCAGGGTGGCAGCGGCGGCCAGTTGCTCGCGCATCGCGACGGCCACCCGCTCGAACGCGGGCCGCCAGCGCGCCTCGATGGGCTCGCCGCTGGCGTTGTCGCGCGCCAGGATCAGCGGATCGCGGTGCGCGCCGCCGACGATGTATTCGAAATGCAGGTGCGGCCCCGTGGCGGTGCCGGTGGCGCCGACGGCCCCCAGCGTCTGCCCTTGCTCGATGCGCTGGCCCTTGCGCACATCCACGCGGCTCAGGTGGGCGTAGAGCGTCTTGCGGTTTTGCTTGTGCTGCAGGATGACCACGTTGCCGTAGCCGCGCTGCCAGCCGGCAAACTCCACCACCGCATCGGCCACGCTGCGCACCGGTGTGCCGGTGGGGGCGGCATAGTCCACCCCCAGGTGGGCGCGCTGGTCGCCGTGCACCGGGTGAAAGCGCATGCCGTAGCCGCTGCTTACCCGCGAGAAGGCCAGGGGCGATGCCAGAAAGGCCCGCTGCAGGCTTTCGCCCTTGAAGTTGTAGTAGGCCCCCTTGTTGCCGGGTGCCTGGAACCACACGAGCTGGTGGCGCCGCCCGGCGTTGACGAATTCGGCCCCCAGCAAACGGCCGTAGCGCAGGACTTCGCCGTCGGCCTCCAGCGCCTCGTACGCCACCTGGAAGGCGTCGCCGGCGCGCAGGTCGCGCCGGAAATCGATTTCGCCGGAGAACAGGTCGGCGAGCTGCGAGGCGATGTCGTCGGGCAGGCGCGCTGCGTCCGTGGCGGCGAAGAGCGACGTGCGGATGGTCCCGCTGGCCAAGCGCACCGTCGGCGTCAGCGCCGGGCTTTCCAGGCGGGAGCGCCAGGTATCGCCGTCGCGTTGCACGGTCAGCCGCTGGAAAGTCGGGCTGTCGTCGCGCGGCAGCCAGCGCACCGTCAGCCGTTGCAGGCGTCCGTCGTCGTCGACCTCGGCGCTCACCAGCTTGCCGGGCCGGCCGCGCCAGACGTCGGCGGCCTGCCGGTCGCGGCGCAGAAAGTCGGCCGCCGCGCGGTCATCGACGCCCAGGCGCTGCAGCAGCGTGGCCAGGGTGTCGTCGCGGCGGGTGACGTCCGTGCGGTAGAGGATGAAGGGGGCGACCGGCGCGCTCGCCGCAGGGTCGGCGAAGGCGACCTCCACCGTTTCGGTGAGCTGGCGCCGCGGCAGGTCGTCGATGGCGGCGTCGAGCGGACCGGTGCCGAAGGCCGTGACCCCCGTGCCCAGCAGCAGCGCGCCCAGTGCCGCCATGACCCGGCGGGGATGGCGCTGCAGCCAGCGCTGCCATGTGTGTAGCCGTTCAATCATGCCGTATCCGGTGGGCGGGCGGGTTGTACACGACAACGCCGCCCATACCGCGGTACCTGCCGGGCAGGCCCGCGGGGCGTGCATGGAAGAGGGACGTCCGCCGACTACAATCCAGGCGATCGCATTGCAGTGCGCAATGCTGCGCCCATCCCGGCGGTCGAGTGGACTGGAGTATACCCGCCGCGCGGCCGCCGTCACCTGTGCAAACCCTCATGAACATTTCCACAGTACCCGCCGCGGAGGCGACCGAGGAGGCGCTGCAGGGCGCCTCCGACGCCGTGCGCGCCGCGCTGGCCGTCACCCGGCGCGGCTGCGAGGAGCTGTTGCCGGTGGCCGACTGGGTGCGCAAGCTGCGCCGCAGCGAGGCCACGGGCCAGCCGCTGCGCATCAAGCTGGGGCTGGACCCCACTGCGCCGGACATCCACCTGGGCCACACCGTGGTGCTCAACAAGATGCGCCAGTTGCAGGATCTGGGGCACACGGTGATCTTTTTGATTGGGGACTTCACCAGCCTGATCGGCGACCCGTCCGGTCGCAACACCACGCGCCCGCCGCTGACGCCGGAGCAGATCAAGGCCAACGCCGAGACCTATTACAAACAGGCCAGCCTGGTGCTCGACCCGGCCAAGACCGAGATCCGCTACAACAGCGAATGGAGCGATGCGCTGGGCGCGCGCGGGATGATCCAGCTGGCGGCCAAGTACACCGTGGCCCGCATGATGGAGCGCAACGACTTCCACCAGCGCTTCACGGCGGGTACCCCCATCAGCGTGCACGAATTTCTGTACCCCCTGATGCAGGGCTATGACTCGGTGGCGCTGAAGAGCGACCTGGAGCTGGGCGGCACCGACCAGAAGTTCAACCTGCTCATGGGCCGCCACCTGCAGGCCGAGTACGGGCAGGAGCCGCAGTGCATCCTGACCATGCCGCTGCTGGAGGGGCTGGACGGCGTCGAGAAGATGTCCAAGTCCAAGGGCAACTACATCGGCATCACCGAGGACGCCAACACCATGTTCGCCAAGGTGCTGTCGATCAGCGACGAGCTGATGTGGCGCTGGTACACGCTGCTGTCCTTCAAGTCCGAGGCCGAGATCGACGCGCTGCGGCGCGAAGTGGCGCAGGGGCGCAACCCCAAAGAGGCCAAGGTGATGCTGGCCAAGGAGATCACGGCCCGCTTCCACAGCGCGGCGGCGGCCGAGGCGGCCGAGCAGGATTTCATCCACCGCAGCAAGGGCGGTGTGCCGGACGAGATTCCGGAGGTCCGTCTTTCGCTGGGCGAAGGCGGCGCGCCCCTGGGCATCGCGGTGGTGCTCAAGCAGGCCGGGCTGGCGCCGTCCAGCAGCGAGGCCAACCGCCTGATCGACGGCGCCGGCGTGCGGGTCGATGGCAGCGTGGTCAGCGACAAAGGCCTCAAGCTCGGGGCGGGCACCTATGTGGTCCAGGTGGGCAAGCGCAAGTTTGCCCGCGTGACCCTGGGTTGACGCGCCGGCGGTCGCCCTCACGGCCATGAACGCGGTTTGGCATCGCCTGACGCCCCAGCGGCTGCTCGCGGCCTCGGTGGGGGTGGCGCTGGCGACCATCCTGCTCAAGACGCTGGCGTGGTGGATCACCGATTCGGTCGGGCTGCTGTCCGATGCGATGGAGTCGGTGGTCAATCTGGCCAGCGCCATGTTCGGCCTGTGGATGGTGACGGTGGCGGCGCGGCCGGCCGACGACGAGCACCCCTACGGCCACCACAAGGCGGAGTACTTTTCCTCGGGGTTCGAGGGCATCCTGATCATCGTCGCCGCGCTGGGCATCATTTGGGCGTCGCTGGGGCGCTTGTGGGATCCGCAGCCGCTGCAGCGCCTGGATTGGGGCCTGGGGCTGTCGGTGTTGAGCTCGGCGCTCAACGGCGGGCTGGCGTGGGTGATGTTGCGCGCCTCGCGCGTGCACCGCTCGCTGGCCTTGGAGGCGGATGCCCGGCACCTGTTCACCGACGTCTGGACCTCGGCCGGCGTGGTGGTCGGCTTGGCGCTGGCCTGGGCGACGGGCTGGCTCTGGCTGGATGCGGTGGTGGCCATCGGCGTGGCCCTGAACATCGGCCGCGAGGGGGCGCATCTGCTGTGGCGCTCCAGCCAGGGGCTGATGGACGAGGCGGTCGAGCCGGATGTCCGCACCGCCATCGACGACGTGCTGGCCAGCTTTGCGCACCAGCGCAACGGCAGCGACATCATCCGCTTCGACCATGTGTACACGCGCAAGGCGGGCCAGCGCCGCTATGTGGACCTGCACATGCACATGCCCGCCAGTTGGACGCTGGGGCGGGCGGCCGCGTTGCGCGCCAGTGTGGAGCAGGCCCTGATGAGCGCCGTGCCGGGCTTGCGGGCCACGATCCAGCTCCTGCCCAGCGACGTCGAGGCGCACTTCGACGATCCGCGCGACCTCAAATGAGCCACGTGAGCGGCGACCGGCGATGAAGGCCTTGCTGCAACGGGTGCGCCAGGCGCACGTGGAGGTGGGTGGCGAGACGGTGGGGGCCATCGGCCCCGGTCTGCTGGTGCTGCTGTGCGCCGAGCCGGGCGACACCCCCGCCGTGGCCGAACGGCTGCTCGCCAAGATCCTGAAGCTGCGCATCTTTGCCGACGCCGCGGGCAAGATGAACCGCAGCCTGCAGGACGTGGGCGGCGGGCTGTTGGTGGTCAGCCAGTTCACCCTGGCGGCCGACACGCGCGGCGGCAACCGGCCCAGCTTTGCCGGCGCCGCGCCCCCCGCCGAGGGCGAGCGGCTCTACGAACACTTCGTCGCCGCGGCGCGCGCCTGCCACCCGCAGGTGGCGACGGGCCGCTTCGGGGCGGACATGCAGGTGCATCTGATCAACGACGGGCCGGTGACCATTCCCCTCGAGCTGCGGGCGTGAGCCGTCCGGCACCCGGTGCCAGGGGCTCGGTCTCAGGCACCTCAGGCGTCTGGCAGCACGATCCGCACCGTCAGGCCACCGCCGGGCGTGTCCTCGAAGTGGATTTGGCCGCCGTGCCGCTCGGTGACGCGCCGCGCGATGGTCAGTCCCAGCCCGCTGCCGTGGGGGGATTGGGCGAAGCCCGTGCCGGCGGTCGCTTTCTGTGCCGCATCCATGCCCGGGACGTGGTCGATGCAGCACCACTCCCAGCCGTCCGCCGTGCAGGGTGGCGTCGTCGGGCAGCGACACCTCCAGCCGCACGTCGGGCGCGGGGGCGCGCGCCATCAGTTGCGCGTGCAGCCGCACGGCCGCCAAGGGGGTGCGGAATTCGTGCGCGGCGCGCGACACCAGCCGCTCGAGGGGCTCCAGCGAGCGCCGGGTCGCCCCGCGCAGCATGGCCAGCAGCAGCGCGGCCAGCCCCAGGGCCACGGTCAGCGCGGCCCCGGCGCAGGGGGTCGATTGCCAGCGGCCCGAACTGCAGCGAGGCGGGCTGCTGACCACGCGCGCGCCGGTGCAAGGCGACCAGCCGAGCCAGCAGTTCGTCGAAGTCGAACGGTTTGGTCAGATAGTCGTCGGCGCCCCGGTGCAGCGCCGTGATCGTGTCCTGCGTCAGACTGCGCGCGGACAGGATCAGCACCGGCGGGCGCGGGCGCGCCTCGGTGCCCAGGCGGCCGAGCGGGTCCAGCACGACGGCATCGAACGGCCCGGCGGCCAGGGCCTCGAGGGTATCGGCGCCACGGCGCACCCATTGCGCCCGGCAGCCCGCCCCTTGCAGCCCGAGTCGCAGGCCTTCTCCGATGGCCAGGTCGTCTTCGACGAGGAGCAGTTTCATGGCCGCAACGAAAAAAGGGCGGCATGCGCCGCCCTGTGCCGTGCCCGTCGGGTTACTGCGCGGCGGCCTTGCGGGCTTTGTGCGACTTCTTTTTCGCGGGTTTGGCCTTTTTCTTCTTCTTGGCCGGGGCATTGGCCTGGGCGGAGACGGAAACCCCATCGGTCGCGGTCAACGGGCCCGCAAACGTGGGGGCCGAAGCCAGCAGACCGAGGGAGACCAGCGCGGTGGCGATCAGCGTTTTCATGAAGACTACTGATGGGGATGACCACCGACGGGACGTCGGTGTCGCCAGTGTCGCGGACCACCATTAAGCCAGGCTGAAGAAACGAACCCGGCCAGCCCTCAGCGCACCGTGTACGGGTTGGCAAAGCCCAGCCGCGCCAGGATGGCGATCTCGCGCGCCTCCATCGCCTCGGCCTCGGCCTCGCCGCGCTCGTGGTCCCAGCCCTGCGCGTGCAGCGCGCCGTGCACCAGCAGGTGCGCGTAGTGCGCCTGCAGCGTCTTGCCCTGCTCGGCGGCCTCGCGCGCCACCACCGGCGCGCACAGCACCAGGTCGGCCAGCACCACCGGCTCGGCCTGGTAGTCGAAGGTCAGCACGTTGGTGGCGTAATCCTTTTGCCGCCAGGTGCGGTTGAGGCTGCGGCCCTCCTCGGCATCGACGATGCGCACGGTCAGTTCGGCCGGGCGCTCCAGCGCATGGCGCAGCCAGCGCGCTACCGCGTGGCGCGGCAGCGCGGCGCGGTGCGCCTCGACGCCGTCGAAGCGGGCGAACTGCAGCGACAGGGCCAGCGCGGGCAGGGGCTTGGGCATCGGCGGGGCTTTCAGGGGTGGGTGGGGGCGGGGCGCGCCTCGTAGGCGTCGACGATGCGCGCCACCAGCGGGTGGCGCACCACGTCGGCGCTGGTCAGCCGCGCGAATGCGATGCCCGGCACGCGCCGCAGCACGCGCTCGGCGTCGATCAGGCCCGACAGCTGCGAGCGCGGCAGGGCCACCGGGCGG
>NZ_LZDH01000008.1:0-9630 GCF_001675355.1 Tepidimonas fonticaldi
GAGGCGTCCAAGCAGCCCTACTTGGCCCGCCACTTGTAGAAGGTCGCCGAGCTGATGCCCAGTTCGCGGCACAGATCGGGCACGCTCAGACCAGCCTCCGCCCGCTTGAGCGCGTCGATGATCTGGCTGTCAGTGAAACGCGATTTCTTCATGGTAGAGATTCTCCTTCGAGACTCTCTACTTCTCAGCGCACTGGTTTTGCGGGGGGATTACCCGTTGAAAAACTCCCCCGCAGCTGCCCGTGCGGCCGGTACCATGTGAGCGGCGGCGACGACGAGACAGCAGACACCGAAGATGAGAGGCACACAGAACATCCAGGGGGCGATGTTCAGCTACATCAGCCTCGAAGAGCGGGTACCGGCCAGACACCCGCTGCGCGAGCTGCGGGGCTTGGTGGATGCCTTGCTGGCCAACATGAGCGCAGAGTTCGAAGCGGTCTATGCCCGCCGCGGCCGCCCTTCGGTGCCGCCAGAGATGCTGCTCAAGGCGCTGCTGCTGCAAATTCTGTTTTCCATCCGCAGCGAGCGGCTGCTGGTGGAGGCCAAGGCCAAGCACTCGGCCATTGGAGAGGCCTTCGGCTGGATCAAGACCGTGGGCGGCCTGGCCAAGACCAAGCTGATTGGGCATGCCAAGTTGGCGGGGCAGGCGCTGATGTGCTTTGCCGCGTACAACCTGGTGCGCATGGGCTCCGTCGGGGGCTGGTGGGATGCGCACCATGTGTGATCGCGGGGGCAGTGCGCCCAAAATGGGCAAACGGCCCCCTAAGGGGGCGCCCAGGCGGCTGGCGCTGCTGGCGCAGCACCCGCGCCATGCCGGCGTGTTGCGGCTGGCGGCCGAGCGCGCCGGCTGGGGGCGGCTGCTGGCACCCGGGGCGGGGGGCGAGCGGCGTGGCCGCGGCGTGGCGGTGCACGAGTCGTTCCACAGCTACGTTGCGCAGGTGGCCGAGGTCACGGTGCGCGAGGATGGCAGCTACCGGGTCGACCGGGTGGTCTGCACGGTCGACTGCGGCATCGCGGTCAACCCGCGACGTGATCCGCGCCCAGGTCGAGGGTTCCATCGGCTTCGCGCTGTCGACCGTGCTCCACGGCGAGATCACGCTGCGCGATGGCGAGGTGCAGCAGTCGAACTTCCACGACTACCTGGTCGCGCGCATCACCGACATGCCGCAGGTGGAAGTGCACATCGTGCCCTCGGCCGCCAACCCGACCGGCATCGGCGAGCCGGCCGTGCCACCGCTGGCCCCGGCGGTGGCCAACGCGCTGGCCGCGGCCACCGGCCGGCGCCTGCGCTGCATCAGTAAACTTGCGGAAGTTACGAACGGGTTGCGGCGGGGCGGGCTCTAGAATCGCCCGTCATGTCCCTGTTCGTCCTTCTGGCCCTGCCATTTCTCGGCAGCTTCGTCGCTGCGCTCCTGCCGACCACCGCGCGCAACCTCGAGTCGCTGTGGGCGGCGGGCATCGCCGCCGCGATCGCGATCCCGGTCGCCCTGGCGTTCCCGGAGGTGCGTGACGGCGTCGTCCTGACCGAGCGGCTCGCGTGGATGCCCAGCCTCGGCATCGACCTGGTGCTGCGGCTGGACGGGTTCGCGTGGATGTTCGCGATGCTGGTCAGCGGCATGGGGCTGCTGGTCATCATCTACGCGCGCTATTACCTTTCGCCCGACGACCCGGCGGCGCGCTTCTACTCGCTGCTGCTCGGCTTCATGGGCGCGATGTTCGGCGTCGTGACCGCCGGCAACCTGATCCAGCTGGTGGTGTTCTGGGAGCTGACCAGCGTGTTCTCCTTCCTGCTGATCGGCTACTGGACGCACCGCAAGGACGCCCGGCGCGGGGCGCGCATGGCCTTCACGGTCACGGCCACCGGCGGGCTGGCGCTGCTGGCCGGCATGCTGCTGCTCGGGCACATGGTCGGCAGCTTCGAGCTGGAGGCCGTGCTGCAGTCGCGCGAGCGCATCGTCGGCCACGCGCTGTACCCGGTGATGCTGGTGCTGGTGCTGCTGGGGGCGCTGACCAAGAGCGCGCAGTTCCCGTTCCAGTTCTGGCTGCCGCACGCGATGACCGCGCCGACCCCGGCGTCGGCCTACCTGCACTCGGCCACCATGGTGAAGGCCGGCGTGTTCCTGATGGCCCGGCTGTGGCCGGTGCTGGCCGACACCGACCTGTGGTTCTGGATCGTCGGCGGGGCCGGGGCGATCACGCTGCTGCTGGGCGCCTACGCGGCGATGTTCCAGCATGACCTCAAGGGCCTGCTGGCCTACTCGACGATCAGCCACCTGGGCCTGGTTACGCTGCTGCTGGGCATGAACAGCCCGCTGGCGGCGGTGGCGGCGGTGTTCCACATGATGAACCACGCGACTTTCAAGGCCTCGCTGTTCATGTCGGTGGGCATCATCGACCACGAGACCGGCACGCGCGACATGCGGCGGCTCAACGGGCTGTACCGCCACATGCCGATGACCGCCAACCTGGCCATCGTCGCCTGCGCCGCGATGGCGGGGGTGCCGCTGCTCAACGGGTTCCTCTCGAAGGAGATGTTCTTCGCCGAGACCGTGTTCGTGAGCGCCAGCCCCGCGGTCGAGTACGGGCTGCCGGTCATCGCGACCATCGCCGGCCTGTTCGCGGTGGTCTACTCGCTGCGCTTCGGCCACGACGTGTTCTTCGACGAGGCGCCGCTGGAGACGCCGCGCAAGCCGCACGAGCCGGTGCACTGGATGCGCGTGCCGATCGAGCTGCTGGTGCTGGCCTGCCTGGTGGTGGGCATCTTCCCCGAGTTGTCCATCGGCCCGATGCTGGCCGCGGCCGCGGGCCCGGTGGTCGGCGGCGAACTGCCCGAGTACAGCCTGGCGATCTGGCACGGCTTCAACACGCCGCTGGTGATGAGCCTGGTTGCGATGCTGGGCGGCATCGCCGTCTACATGCGGTTCGGCCACCGGCTGAAATACCGCGCGCGCCGCGGCACGCCGGTGATCTGCCTGTTCGACGGGCGCCGCATCTTCGAGGCCGTGCTGACGCTCTGCACCGCGTTCGCCCGCCTGATGCTGCGCTGGTTCGGCACGCGGCGCCTGCAGGCGCAGATGCTGTGCCTGGTGGTGATCGCCGGGCTGGCGGGGCTGGCCTCCGCGCTGATCGTGCCGCTGGCCTGGGGCGACCGGGCCCGAGTGCCGGTCACGCCCGAGTTCGTCGTGCTGTGGGTGCTGGGCGGCGTCTGCGCGATCGGTGCGGCGTGGCAGGCCAAGTTCCACCGGCTGGCCGCGCTGACCATGCTGAGCGTGGTCGGCCTGGTGCTGTGCATCACCTTCGCGTGGTTCTCGGCGCCGGACCTGGCGCTGACCCAGCTGGCCGTCGAGGTGGTGACCATGGTGCTGTTCCTGCTCGGCCTGCGCTGGCTGCCCAAGCGCGTCGAGCAGGACGCGCCGGCGGTCGCGCTGCGCGCCTGGTGGCGCCGCCGGCGCGACCTGCTGCTGGCCGTGGCGATCGGCGTGGGGCTGGCAGCGCTGTCGTACGCGCTGCTGACGCGCAACGCCCCGCAGTCGATCTCGCCGTTCTTCATCGAGCACGCCCTGCCGCAGGGCGGTGGCACCAACATCGTCAACGTGATGCTGGTCGACTTCCGGGCCTTCGATACGCTGGGCGAGATCACCGTGCTCGGCGTGGTCGGCGTCACCGTCTACGCGCTGCTGCGGCGTTTCCGGCCGCCGCGCGAGGTGATCGACCGCCCGGCCCAGCAGCACGTGGTGCCGGAGGGTGTGTGGAGCGACCTGATGAGCCGCGAGGGCGAGAACCAGGTGCAGCGCTTCCTGGAGGTGCCGGCGGTGCTGGTGCGCCTGCTGCTGCCGCTGGCCGGAGTGTTCGCCTTCCACCTGTTCATGCGCGGCCACAACGAGCCGGGCGGCGGCTTCGTCGCCGGGCTGGTGGTCGCGATCGCGTTCATCGCGCAGTACATGGTCAGCGGCACGCGCTGGGTCGAGACGCGCATGCACCTCCTGCCGCCGAAGTGGATCGGCGTGGGCCTGATGATCGCGCTGCTCACCGGTGCGGGGGCCATGGCGGTGGGCCATCCCTTCCTGACCACGCACACCGCGCACGTCGAGCTGCCGCTGGTCGGCGAGTTGCACCTGCCCAGCGCCGCGCTGTTCGACCTCGGGGTGTTCTCGGTGGTGGTCGGGTCGACCCTGCTGCTGCTGACCGCCATCGCGCACCAGTCGCTGCGCGCGCGCCGCCGTCCGGCGGACGAGCATCAACATGGAGAGCATTGAATGGAAGTGGTGGTGTCCATCGCCATCGGCGTGATGGCCGGAGCCGGGATCTACCTGGTGCTGCGTCCGCGGACGTTCCAGGTGCTGATCGGGCTGTCGCTGCTGTCCTACGCGGTGAACCTGTTCATCTTCAGCGTCGGCAGCCTCTCGATCGGCAAGGAGCCGATCTACAAGCCCGGCCTGCCGACCGACCTGGCCCACTATGCCGACCCGCTGCCGCAGTCGCTGGTGCTCACGGCCATCGTGATCGGCTTTGCGACCACCGCGCTGTTCCTCGTGGTGCTGCTGGCGCTGCGCGGCCTGTCGGGCAGCGACCATGTCGACGGCCGGGACGAGCGTGCATGACGCCGGACCACCTGGTCGTCGCCCCCATCCTGCTCGCGCTCGGCACCGCGGCGCTGATGCTGCTGCTCGGCGAAGGTCGCCGGGAATTCATGTCGGTGCTCAACGTCGTCTCCACGGCCACCGGCCTTGGGCTGGCGATCGCGCTGCTGCGCGCGGTCGACGCCAGCGACGTGCCGGCCGCGTTCAGCGTCTACCTGCCCGGCAACTGGCCGGTGCCGTTCGGCATCGTGCTGCTGGCCGACCGGCTCTCGGCCATGATGCTGGTGCTGGCCGCCAGCCTGGGGTTGGCCTCGCTGCTGTACGCGCTGGCGCGCTGGCAGCACGCCGGGGTGTACTTCCATCTGCTGTTCCAGCTGCAGCTGATGGGCCTGTACGGGGCCTTCCTGACCGCCGACCTGTTCAACCTGTTCGTGTTCTTCGAGGTGCTGCTGGCGGCCAGCTACGGCCTGCTGCTGCACGGCGGCGGGCTGGCACGCGTGCGCGCGGGGCTGCACTACATCTCGGTCAACCTGTTCGCCTCGGTGCTGTTCCTGATCGGCGTGGCCATCCTCTACGGCGTGACCGGCACGCTCAACATGGCCGACATCGCCCAGAAGCTGCCCGACGTGCCGGTCAGTGACCGCGGCCTGCTGCATGCCGGGGCGGCGATCCTCGCGATTGCCTTCCTCGCCAAGGCGGCGGTGTGGCCGCTCAACTTCTGGCTGCCACCGGCCTACGCCTCGGCCAGCGCGCCGGCGGCCGCCTTGTTCGCCATTCTCACCAAGGTCGGCGTCTACGCGATCCTGCGGCTGTGGACGCTGTGCTTCCCGGCCACCGCTGGTGCCTCGGCACACTTCGGCAGCGACGTGCTCGTGTGGGGCGGCATGGCGACGATGATGTTTGGCGCCTTCGGGATGATGGCCTCGCAGCAGGTGGCCCGGCTGGCCGGCTTCAGCGTGATCACCTCGTCGGGCACGCTGATCGCGGCGATCGGCTTCGATGCCGAGGCGCTCAGCGCCGGCGCGTTGTTCTACCTGGCCAGCTCGACGCTGGCCGGCGGGGCGATCTTCCTGCTGGTCGAGCTGATGGAGCGCGCCCGCGACGTCGAGATGGGCCCCGAGGAGATCGACGACGGCAAGGATGCGCTGCCCGCGTTCATCGACGGCGAGCCGCTGCCCGGCACCAACTTGGACGACGACGAGGAGGCGCTGATCGGCCGCGCGATCCCCGCCGCGGTGGCCTTCCTGGGCGTGTCCTTCGCGATGTGCGCGATGATCATCGCGGGGCTGCCGCCGATGTCCGGCTTCGTCGGCAAGGTCGCGATGCTGTCGGCGCTGCTGGAGCTGGAAGGCACGGCCGCGTGGAGCATGTTCGTGGTGCTGATCGTCTCCGGGCTGCTCGCCGCCACCGGGCTGGTGCGCGTGGGCATCCGCCATTTCTGGACCTCGCAGGACCGGCCGGCGCCGCGGCTGCGGGTCGTCGAATGCCTGCCCATCGCCGGCCTGCTGGTGGCGGCTGCGGTGATGGTGTTCCAGGCCGAGGCGGTGCTCGGCTACGGCCGCACCACGGCCCGCGGCCTGCATGAGCCGACGCTGTACATCGAGGCCGTGACGGGCACGAAACCCGTCGAACCCATGACGAAAGGCACGCCGTGAGAAAGAAGCTGCTGCCCTCGCCGGGCCTGTCGTTCGGTATCTTCTGCGGCTGGCTGCTGCTGGCGCGCAGCCAGAGTGCCGGCCACATCGTGCTGGCCGCGCTGCTGGCGGTCGTGATGCCGTTGCTGATGTCGCCGCTGCGGCCCACGCCGGGCTCGATGCGCCACCTCGGGGTGCTGGTGCGTCTGATCCTGCGCGTCGGCGGCGAGGTGGTGCGCTCGGCGATCGACGTCGGGCAGGGCGTGCTCCAGTTGCGCCGGCAACCGCCGCGCGGCCGCTTCGTCGTGATCCCGCTGGAGCTGCGCGACGAGCACGCGCTGGCGGCGCTGGCGATGATCTCGGCGGTCATCCCGGGCACCGTGTGGTCCGAGCTGGCGCCCGACCGCAGCGCCTTGCTGATGCACGTGTTCGACCTGGACGACGAGGTGGAGTTCGTGCGCACCTTCAAGGCGCGCTTCGAGCATCCCCTGAAGGAGATCTTCGAATGAGCGAGATGCTGTCCATCGTCATCACGATCACGCTGGTGATGTACGTCGCCGGCATGGCCATCGGCATGCTGCGGCTGTTCCACGGCCCCACCGCGCAGGACCGCGTGCTGGCGCTGGACTACCTGTACGTCGCCGGCATGCTGGTGATGCTGGTGCTGGCGATCCGCTACAACAGCGAGATGTATTTCGAAGGGGCGCTGCTGATGGTGCTGTTCGGCTTCGTCAGCTCGATGGCGCTGGCGAAGTTCCTGCTGCGAGGCGAGGTGATCGAGTGATGCCGCCCTGGACCGAATTCGTCGTCGCGGCCCTGCTGCTGGCCAGCGGGGCGATGGTGCTGCTGTCGGGGCTGGGCCTGGCGCGGCTGCGCGACTTCTTCCTGCGCATGCACGCGCCGGCGCTGACCTCGACGCTGGGCGCCTGGCTGGTCACCTTCGCGTCGATCACCCACTTCAGCTCCACCGGCCAGGGCCTGAAGCTGCACGTGTGGTTGATCATCATCGTGCTGTCGATCTCGGCGCCGGTGACCACCGTGGTGCTGGCGCGCGCCGCGCTGTTCCGCCGCCGCCAGGCCGGCGACCCCCTGCCGCCGCCGCTCTACGAGCGCGCGCGCGGGCCGGAGAAGGGGTAGGGCAGCCCCAGGCGCCTGGCCGGGGACCGCGGGCACCGGCCGCCAACACGGCCAGCAGCCAACAAAAAAGCCAGGCAGCTGGCCGCCTGGCTTTCGTGATTCTGGTGGTGCTGAGGCGACGCCACGCGGCCTATCACGGCTGCAATGGGTTCCAATCATCACCAGTGGGCGCTGATCATATACGCTGCCGCCTTCTTTTGACACATCACTTGTCACGACCGCCCCATTTTTCGGACGCCGGTTCAATCCCCAAACACTGAATCGAACTCACCCCCCAGGGCTCAGATGCGTCCGTGTTGTTGTAGTCCAAGTTGTGGCGCATACTGTCATCAGTTTGATGATATGAACCGCCTGGCAATGGACAAGCATAAAACCAATCGCAGTCTTTCGGTCGTCGGTCTTGGATGAGGAGCCTTCGGTGACTCAGCCCCAGCGCGTCGAGACCTTGAGCCACGCCCAGCGCGAGCGGCTGGCCTACATCGACTTTCGGCTCTACTTTTTCGGTGAGATCGGCCGCCCCGACCTCATCGAGCGCTTCGGGGTGGCGCCGGCCGGGGCCACGCGCGACTTGGCGCTGTACCGCGAAATCGCACCGCAAAACATCCTCTTTGACGGCAGCCACAAGGTCTACCGGATCGGCCAGGCGTTCTCCCCACTGTTTGAGCACGCCCCGCAGCGCGTGCTGTCGGCGCTGGCGCATGGGTTTGGCGATGGCCTGAACGGCCCGGCCAGGCCCTTGCAGCCGCTGCTGCCGTGCGAATCGCTTGCCGCCCTATCCATCCCCAGGATGGAGGTGCTGGCCCCGGTCTGCCGGGCAATCCACGCCATGCGCCCCCTCGCCATCCGCTACCACTCGATGACGAGCGGCGAGACCGAGCGGGTCATCGTGCCCTTTGCCTTGGTGGATACCGGCTTGCGCTGGCACGTCCGGGCCTTTGACCGAAGGCGCGGCGAGTTTCGGGACTTCGTCGTCACCCGTATCGAAGCGCCGACGCTGCTCGACGAGGAGCCACAGGCCAACGAACGGCCGGACAACGACATCCAGTGGACGCGCATCGTCGAGCTGGACTTCGTGCCGCACCCGCGCCTTGAGCGCCCCGAGATCATCAAGATGGATTACGGGATGATCGAAGGCTCGGTCCGGATGCGCGTTCGCGCCGCTGTCGCGGGCTACATGCTGCTGCGCTGGAGTGTGGACTGCTCGCCCGACCACCGCCTCAAAGAAGAACAGTACCGCCTATGGCTCAGCGATCCGGCGGCGCTGTACGGCGTTGAGAACGCCAAGCTTGCGCCGGGGTATCAAGCCCCGGCAGCAAAGACATCACGCAAAGGATAAGAACACGATGGCAAAGAAGGACACCGCCAAGAACGGCAACGGAGGCCACCTCGGCTTCGAGGCCGAGCTTTTCAAGGCCGCCGACAAGCTGCGCGGCAACATGGAGCCCTCCGACTACAAGCACGTTGCGCTGGGGCTCATCTTCCTCAAGTACATCTCCGACGCCTTCGAGGCCAGGCACCAGGCACTGCTCACCGAAGACCCGGCCGCCGCCGAGGACCGCGACGAATACCTGGCTGAAAACGTGTTCTGGGTGCCGAAGGAGGCGCGCTGGTCGCATCTGCAGGCCAACGCGAAGAAGCCCACCATCGGCACCCTGATCGACGACGCCATGCGCGCCATCGAGAAGGAGAACGAATCCCTCAAGGGCGTGCTGCCCAAGGACTACGCCCGCCCCGCGCTCAACAAGGTCATGCTCGGCGAGCTGATCGACCTGATCTCCGGCATCGCGCTCGGCGAGGAGGGCAGCCGTTCGAAGGACGTCCTCGGCCGCGTGTACGAATACTTCCTCGGCCAGTTTGCCGGTGCCGAAGGCAAGCGCGGTGGCGAGTTCTACACCCCGCGCTCGGTGGTGCGGGTGCTGGTGGAAATGCTGGAACCCTACACCGGCCGCGTCTACGACCCCTGCTGCGGCTCCGGCGGCATGTTCGTGCAGTCGGACAAGTTCGTGCAGGAGCGCGGCGGCCGCATCGGCGACATCGCCATCTACGGACAGGAGAGCAACTACACCACCTGGCGGCTGTGCAAGATGAACCTGGCGGTGCGCGGCATCGATGCCTGAACCGTCCCGGGTTTTCGAGAGGCTCCAACCTTTGAGAAGATGGAGCCCAAATGAAACCTGTGAAGTTCTCTCCGGAAGTGCGCGAGCGTGCCGTGCGCATGGTCCTTGAGCAGCGTGACGAGTACCCCTCGCTGTGGCAAACCGCGGCGGCACCATCGCCCAG
>NZ_LZDH01000009.1:0-1317 GCF_001675355.1 Tepidimonas fonticaldi
GGTTTTCGAGAGGCTCCAACCTTTGAGAAGATGGAGCCCAAATGAAACCTGTGAAGTTCTCTCCGGAAGTGCGCGAGCGTGCCGTGCGCATGGTCCTTGAGCAGCGTGACGAGTACCCCTCGCTGTGGCAAACGGTGGTGGCGATCGCCCCCAAGATTGGCTGTACCCCCACCACCCTGCATGGCTGGGTCAGCCAGCACCAGATCGACGCGGGCCAGCGGCCCGGCGTCAGCAGCGCCGAGCAGCAGCGCATCCGCGAACTGGAGCGCGAGGTCAAAGAATTGCGTCGCGCCAACGAGATCCTGCGCC
Source organism: Tepidimonas fonticaldi (assembly GCF_001675355.1). Classification (NCBI taxonomy): domain Bacteria; kingdom Pseudomonadati; phylum Pseudomonadota; class Betaproteobacteria; order Burkholderiales; genus Tepidimonas; species Tepidimonas fonticaldi. Next base: position 310 of record NZ_LZDH01000009.1, read on the forward strand.
TGGCCAGTGCTTTTTTTGCCCAAGCGGAGCTCGACCGCGTCAAGAGCAAATCCAAGGCGTGATCGCCTTCGTTGATCGCCATCGCGATCGTTTCGGGGTCGAGCCGATCTGCCGCGAACTGCAGGTCGCCCCGGCAACGTACTGGCGGCATGCGCAGCGTGTCTGTGATGCTTCGCGGCGCAGTGCGCGCGCCCAGCACGATGAGGAACTGATGGCGGCGATCGAGCGCTTGTGGAGCGCCAACTTCTGCGTCTACGGCAGCCGCAAGATGTGGCGCGCCCTGCTGCGCGAAGGCTGGCAGGTGGCACGCTGTACCGTTGAGCGACTCATGCGCCGCATGGGGCTGCGAGGCGCGGTGCGTGGCGGTATCAAGCCCCGCACCACCGTGGCGCAGCCTGGGGCGCCGTGTCCGCTCGATCATGTGCAGCGGCGCTTCTGTGCCGAGCGTCCCAACCAGTTGTGGGTGTCGGACTTTACCTACGTCTCGACCTGGCAGGGATTTGTCTACGTGGCCTTCGTCATCGACGTGTACGCCCGGCGCATCGTGGGCTGGCGCTGTTTGTCGCGCATGACGGTGGACTTGGTGCTTGATGCGCTGGAGCAGGCGCTCTATGCACGCCGCCCCGAGCCCGGCGATGCGTTGATTCATCACAGCGACCGCGGCGCGCAATACCTGGCCATTCGCTACGGCGAGCGGCTCCTCGACGCCGGCATCCAGCCCTCGGTCGGCACAACCGGCGACAGCTACGACAATGCCATGGCCGAATCGATCATCGGGCTGTACAAGACCGAGATCATCGAGCACCTGGCACCCTGGAAGAGTCGCGAGGCCGTGGAGATCAAAACGCTGCAGTGGGTGCACTGGTTTAACCACGAGCGATTGCTGGAACCCATCGGCCACATTCCGCCCGCCGAGGCTGAGGCAAACTACTGGCGGCAGCTCCAGCACAAGCCGGAGACCGCCTGATACTCAAACCCAATCGCCTCTCAGATTCCCGGGGCGGTTCA
>NZ_LZDH01000010.1:0-849 GCF_001675355.1 Tepidimonas fonticaldi
AAAAAGGCGCGCGGCATCACGATCAACACCGCGCACGTCGAGTACGAGACGGCCAACCGCCACTACGCGCACGTCGACTGCCCGGGCCACGCCGACTACGTCAAGAACATGATCACCGGTGCGGCCCAGATGGATGGCGCGATCCTGGTGGTCTCCGCTGCCGACGGCCCCATGCCCCAGACCCGCGAGCACATCCTGCTGGCGCGCCAGGTGGGCGTGCCCTACATCATCGTCTTCATGAACAAGTGCGACATGGTGGACGATGCCGAGCTGCTCGAACTCGTCGAGATGGAAGTGCGCGAGCTGCTCTCCAAGTACGACTTCCCTGGTGATGACATCCCCATCATCAAGGGCTCCGCGCTCAAGGCGCTCGAAGGCGACAAGGGCGAGCTGGGCGAAGGCGCCATCATGAAGCTGGCCGAAGCGCTGGACAGCTACATCCCCACGCCCGAGCGCGCCATCGACGGCGCCTTCCTGATGCCCGTGGAAGACGTCTTCTCCATCTCCGGCCGCGGCACCGTCGTGACCGGCCGTATCGAGCGCGGCATCATCAAAGTCGGTGACGAAGTCGAAATCGTCGGCATCCGCCCCACCGCCAAGACCACCTGCACCGGCGTGGAAATGTTCCGCAAGCTGCTCGACCAGGGCCAGGCGGGCGACAACGTCGGCATTCTGCTGCGCGGCACCAAGCGCGAGGAAGTCGAGCGCGGCCAAGTGCTGGCCAAGCCCGGCTCCATCACGCCGCACACCCACTTCACCGGCGAGGTGTACGTGCTGTCCAAGGAAGAAGGCGGCCGCCACACCCCGTTCTTCAACAACTACCGTCCGCAGTTCTACTTCCGCACCACC
>NZ_LZDH01000011.1:0-27998 GCF_001675355.1 Tepidimonas fonticaldi
CGCTCCCGCGTGCAGCGTGATCGCGCTGTCCGTCAGCGTCGCCGTCAGGCCCGTGCCCGCACCCTCCGTAAAGCGCAGCCCGTAGCGCATGCCATCGGGCCCACGCATGGCTTCTTCGCCCGCCCCCACCAGCACCATCTTCGGACCATCGGCCCCAAAGACCACCTGAAACGCCGCCGTGAATGCACCGCTGTCCGGCGCCTCATCCGGCCCGTTGCCGTCGGCCGTGCCCGCGTCCGTCTGCTGCAGCACCGGCAGCTCGGCTTGCTCGGCCTGTTCGACGACGGGACCGTCGTCGGTGATCGTGATGTCGATACCCGACGAGGCGAGCACGGCATTGGATGGATCGCGGACCTCGATCACGAAGGGATCGGGAACGGTGTCGTCTTCGTAAGTGTCATCGCCATCGAGCACATCGAACGGCCCATCGCCATCATCGCCACTTTGCTCGGGCTTGGGGTGATCGGCGTTGCCGGTCAGGACGTAGGTGTACTCGTACACCCCAGGGCCTGTGAGCGTGACCGTGATGGTCCCGTACTTGCCGTCCAGCGTCCACGGGCTGGCCCCGGTCAGTTGGACCTCATCGCCGTTGTCGTTGACGAGCCAAATGGTGTTGGGGATGGTGCCCGGGGTGTAGGTGAACGAGCCCGTGACGGTTTCCTCGGTCTCGCTGGACCGGGTGCCGGGCGAGCCGCTGTTGGTGTTGTTCACCTCGTCAATGGAGCTCTCCCGTACGGTGCCTTCGCCACCCGTGATGGTGGGGAGCACGACCGGGGGTTCGGTTTCCGGCGGTTCCGTGACCGGGGGCTCGGTGACGGGCGGCTGTGTCACCGGCGGCTCGGTGGCGGGCGGTTGGGTGGCAGGGGGTTCCGTGGCCGGCGGCTCGGTGGGCGCCGGAGGTTCGGTGGGCTCCGGCGCCTCGGCGGCCAGCAGCGGAGCGTCGATGGGACCTTCCGGGTTGAACTGGTAGTTGTAGGCGAGCGGATCCACGCCTTCGGTGATGCGCAGCAGCCGCACGAAGCTGCTGCCGTCGCCGCCCGCGCCACCCCCAGCACCTGCCGCCGCGGCTTCGAGTTCCTGCGTCAGGTCACCGCCCTGCTCCAGGATCTGGGTGATCTGCTCGACGGTGCCGGTCTGCACGGCGGCATCGGCCGGGGTGGGCGTGGTGTCGGTCTGGACCAGGGTTTCGTCGACGCGAACGGCCTGCGCGGGCCCCATCGCCAGGATCTGGCCGTCCTCCATCAGCAGTTCGACGCGCGCACCGGCGGCGGTGCGCAGGGTTTCGCCCTTCTGGACGACGTCGCCGACCTTGGCGGCACGAACGTTGCCGTCGGGCCCGACGATGATGGCGTTGCCGTTGACCGAAAGGATGGTGGCTTTGGCCATGGTGCACTCCTGAGCGTAGAAAAACGTTGGCCGCAGCTTACGCCCAGCGGCGGCCTGCGGCCATTGGACTTAAGTCCAGTTTTGATGGGGCGGCGTGGCGCGGACGGTGATCGCCGGGATCAAATCAGCCCGGAATCTCCGTCGTCCAGCAGCTGCAGGCGCCGGCTGAGCGCGGCGCGCGTCTGGCGGCGCTGCAGCAGCTTGGCCTGGGCTTCGGCCGGAAAATCCGTGAACTGGATGACCCCGCGGGCGATGAGGATGTCGATCAGGTCTTCGGTGATGCGCGCCAGTGCCGGGTCGGTGCTCGCGAGCAGATGCCGGGCGCGTTCCGGCGAGGGCGCGCCCACTCCGTCTGCGGTGTCGGGGGTGTCGGGATGGCTCATGGGCGGGCCTCGGTCGGAGCGGGGGTGCCGTCGGGGGCGGTCGCGGCGTCGCCGCCGGACAGACGCAGCGCCAGTTGCAACCGATCGCGCACGCCGAGCTTGTCGAACACGCTGCCCAGGTGGGCCTTGACGGTGCGCTCGCTGATGCAAAGCTGGTCGGCCACCTCGCGGTTGGACTTGCCGGCCGCGACGGCCCGCGCGACCTGGGCTTCGCGCTCGGAGAGGACGGACAAGTCGGCCACGGTGCGCGGTGCCGCCGGCGTTTGGTCGAGGACCTGACGCGTCGCGGACAGCAGCCGCTGAACCAGCTCCGGCCCCACCCACAAGCCGCCGTGGCGGACGACGTGCTCCACCTCGCGCAGAACGGCGGGGACCGCAAACAGGTGGACATAGCCGCGCGCGCCCGCGTCCAGCGCGCGCAGGCCCTCGGCGTCGTTGGGCACGGGGCTGAGCACGACGACGGGCGCCGCCCCCTGGGTGTGCTGCAAACGGCGCACGCAATCCAGCCAATCCGGGTGGGTGACCGGCAACCACACGGTATCGGCCGCCCGCACGGTGCCCTGCAGCGTGGACCAGGTGGACCACTGCCCGTCGGGGAAGGCCTGCAGCCAGCGTTCGGGGGGCATCACGGGCGCGGCCCCTGGGGCACCGGCGGTGACGAGAAAATGTCGCTTGCTCACGTCCGTGGTCCTCCGGGTTCAGCGCTCCGACAGGGCATTGGCTTTGGCGCGCAGCACCGGCTTGAGCAGATAGGCCAGCACCGTCTTCTTGCCGGTCAGGATGTCGACCTGCGCCACCATGCCCGGGATGATGGGCAAGCCCTCGCCCAGGCTGGCCTGCCGCGTGCGCAGCCGGACCAGGTAGTAGGCGTTGCCCTTGTCATCGACGACCGAGTCGGCGCCGATGCTCTCGACGTCTGCCCGCAACCCGCCGTAGATGGCGAAGTCGTAGGCGGTGAACTTGACCATGGCCTCCAGCCCCGGCCGCAGAAAGGCGATGTCCTTGGGCGCGATGCGCGCCTCCAGGATCAGCGCGTCGTCCAGGGGGACGATTTCCACCACTTCGCGTCCGGGCTGCACGACGGCGCCGACGGTGTTGACATGCAGCCGCTTGACGGTACCGCGCACCGGCGACTTGAGGTCGGCCTTGAGCACCTTGTCCTCCAGCGCACGGCCGCCCTCGGCCATGGCGGACAGGCGGCTGAGGGTGTCGGACAACTCCGCGCTCATCTGGCTGCGGGCATTGAGCTGCACCTCTTCGATGCGGCGCTGGGCCTCGGCGATGGCCGCCTGGATGCGGGAAATCTGCGCGGTCGTTTGATCGCGCTCGCCGCGGAGGCGGGCCACGTCGCGCTCCAGGCGCAGGACTTCGACCTCGGAGACGGCGCCGCTGCGCACCATGGGGCGGGTGGCTTCCAGCTCGCGCTGGGTGAGCTCGAGGCTGCGTTCGGCCTGCTCCTTGCGGGCGCGGGCTTCGTTGAGCTCCTGCTGGCGCTGGCCCAGTTGGCTTTGGGTGATGCCGATCTGGGCGGACATCTCGGCCCGTTTGGCGTCGTAGGCGGCGCGTTCCTGCGCCACGAACTGCGGCGCGTTGCGCTGCAATTCGGGCGAGGGCGTGAACGGCCGCCCCTGGATGAGGGCCTGCAGCCGCTCGGCCTTGGCCTGCAGCGCCAGCTGCATGGTGCGGCTCTCGCCCAGGTTGGAGACGAAGCGCGTCGGGTCCACGCGCAACAACAACTGCCCCGCCTGCACGAGCTGCCCCTCACGCACCAGAATCTCGTCGACCACGCCCCCATCGACGCTTTGCACGATCTGCACCTGGCTGGTGGGCACGACCCGGGCTTCGCCGCGGGTGACTTCGTCGATCTCGGCAAAGGCGGCCCAGACGATCATCAGCACGACGACCACGGCGGCGATGCGCACCAGGTAACGCGCGCGCAGCGGCTCCTGCTGGAGCTGCGCCCAGTCCGCGTCCGTGGCCCAGTCCAGCGACTCGCGGTCGATGTCCGCGGGCAAGTCCCCGCCCAGGCGCTCGACCACGCCGCCAAACAGGGTGCGCCCCAGCCGGCTGCCGCCCGCCGTCAGGCGGCCGAAGCGCTCGAATCCCTTGGCGCCCATCTCGCTCATGGCGCAGCCTTTCCGATGCGGCCCTGGCGCAGCGCCAGAATGACCTGCTCCTTGGGGCCGTCCGCGACGATGCGGCCCGCATCCATGACGATGATGCGATCGACCAGGTCGAGCAGCGAGGTGCGGTGGCTGACCAGCACGACCGTCTTGCCCGGAACGAAACGGCGCAGGCGAGCCTTGACCGTTTCCTCGCTGGAGTGGTCCATGGAGGCCGTGGGCTCGTCGAGCAGCAGGATGGACGGGTCGTGGATGACCGCGCGGGCGATCGCCACACCCTGGCGCTGCCCGCCGGAGAGGGAGTCGCCCCGCTCGCCGATGACCATCTCGAAGCCCTGCGGGTGGGCGTTGACGAATTCGGTGATGCCGGCGATGGTGGCGGCCTTGAGCAGGTCCTCGTCGTCGGCCAGCGGCGCGCCCAGCGTGATGTTCTCGCGCAGCGAACCGTAGAACAGCATCACGTCCTGCTGCACATAGCCGATGTGGCGGCGCAGCTCGGCCGGGTCGAGCTGGCGCGCGTCCACGCCATCGATGAGCACGGCCCCGCCGGTGGGCCGGTACAGGCCGAGGATGAGCTTTTGCACCGTGGTCTTGCCCGAGCCGACGCGGCCCAGGATGGCCACCCGCTCGCCCGGCTGGATGCGAAAGCTGACGTTGCGCAGGGCGCCGTTTTGCTGACCCGGGTAGGCGAACGAGACGTCGCGGAACTCGATCTCGCCCTCGAAATGCCCGCGGGTGACGAAGTGCGCATCGTCGGGACGCTCGACTTCGCGCTGCATCAGCTGGTCGAGCGAGTCGAGCGACGTGCGCGCCGTGTGGTACTGCACGAGCAGGCCCGCGACCTGCCCGATCGGCGCCATCGCGCGCGAGGCCAGCATGGTGCAGGCGATCAGGCCGCCCATGGACAGTTGGCGCTCGCCGATCAGGTAGACGCCCAGCATGACCATCGCCACGTTGACCGTCTGCTGGATCATGGACGAGGTGTTGGTGGCACTGTTGGACAGCAGGCGCAACTGGGCGCCGACACGCGCCAGCAGGGCGGCGCTCTTTTCCCACTTGCGCTGCAGGGGGGACTCGGCCGCCAGCGCCTTGACCGTCTCGAACCCCACCAGCGCCTCCACCAGCGTGGCGTTGCGCTGGGCGCCAGCGCGGTAGGTGGTTTCGGCCAGCTCGTGCATGCGCTGCTGCACGCCCAGGGCATAGAGCAGCATCAGCACCGCCCCCAGCACCAGGGGGATGAGCATGGGCGGCGCGATCCAGGCGATCACGGCAAAGAAGATCAGCGCATACGGCAGGTCGATGAAGGCGATGACCGTGGCCGATCCGATGAAGTCGCGCACCGACTCGAACGCCCGCAGATTGGCCGCGAACGAGCCCGCCGAGGCGGGGCGCTGCTCCATGCGCATGCCCAGCACTCGCTCCATGATGAAAGCGGAGAGCTTGACATCGGCGCGGCTGCTGGCCAGATCGACGAAGCGCCCACGCAAGGTGCGCAGCACCATATCGCCCAGCAGCACGACCACCACCCCCGCCGCGAGCACCCACAGCGTGTCGAACGCCTGGTTGGGCACCACGCGGTCGTAGACGTTCATGGTGAACAGGGGCATGGCCACCGCGAACAGGTTGGTCAGAAAGGCGGCCAGCAGCACGTCGCGGTAGAGGGCGGCGTTTTCGGCAATCACGCCCCAGAACCAGTGGCCCCGGCGCACCCCGCGCACGATGGGCGAGCGCGCGTCGAAATGCTGGCGCGGCCGCACATAGAACGCGCGGCCGCTGTAGCGCGCTTCCAGCTCGGCCAGCGGCATGTCGACCGGGGCATCGCCCAGTTCCGGGAACACGACCCGGCAGCGGCTGCCGTCCTCCGAGCGCTCGAGCAACACGCAGGCGTCGCGCTCCTGCAGCAGCAGGACGGCGGGCAGCAACTCGGTGCGCAGGCGGGTGATGGGCTGGCGCACGACCTTGCTGCTCAGGCCCAGGCGATGGGCGGCGCGGTCGAACAGGCTGGGGGTCAAATGCCCATTGACGGTGGGCAGGCCCGCCACGGCGCCTTCCGGGTTGGCGGCCAGGCCATGCGCCCGGGCCACGATGAGCAGGCAGGCCAGCAGGGGATCGTCCCCCGCCACCGGCGCTGCGGTGGGCGGCGCAGCCGGCTCGCTGGGTGCCGCGCTCATGCACACGCTCCAATCGACATCGAACGCCCCTTCTCTGGTGATGGATCCCCTGCTCCCCAGCCGCCCACAGGCCGTCTGACAGGGAAAGCCGATCACCCCCGAGGCCGCGCATTGCTAAAAATGAGTATAGCGCCCGTCAGTCGGCCAGCAGCAGGGTCGGCTCGTCGCTGGCGATGACATTTTGCGCCCAGGCGCGCAGCTTGCGGGTGTCGCTGCGCAGCACCTGTTGCTTGACGGCCAGGATTTGCGTCGGATGCATGGAAAAGCTGCGCAAGCCCAGCCCCAGCAACAGACGGGTCATGGTGACGTCGCCGGCCATTTCGCCGCAAACGCTGACGGGCTTGCCCGCCTCGCGGCAGGCGGCAATCGTGTCGGCCACCATGCGCAGCACCGCCGGGTGCAGGGGGTCGTACAGATGGGCCACCGATTCGTCCACCCGGTCGATGGCCAGGGCGTACTGGATCAGGTCGTTGGTGCCGATGGACAGGTAATCGAAGTGGCGCACGAACAGCCGCACCGCCAGCGCGGCGGCCGGCACTTCGATCATGGCCCCCAGGCGCACGGGGCCATAGACCGCCCCGCGCCGGTCGAGCTGCTCGCGCGCCTTGGCCAGCATGGCCTGCACCTGGCGGATCTCGCCCAAGTGGGCCAGCATCGGGATCAGGACGTTGACCTTGCCGTGCGCCGCCGCCCGCAGGATGGCGCGCAACTGGGTCAGGAACATGGCCGGCTCGGCCAGACTCCAGCGGATCGCCCGCAGCCCCAGCGCGGGGTTGAGGTGTTCGTCGCGCCGATGGTGGTCCAGCGGCTTGTCGGCGCCCACATCGACCGTTCGGATGGTCACCGGCAAGCCGTGCATGCCCTCGACGGCGCGGCGGTAGGCGTCGTACTGCTCCTCCTCGTCCGGCAGCTTGCCGCCGCGCCCCATGAACAGGAATTCGGTGCGGAACAGCCCGACGCCGACCGCCCCCACGGACAGGGCCGGCAAGGTGTCCTCGGGCTGCTCGATGTTGGCCAGCAGCTCGATGCGCTCGCCATCCAGCGTGACGGCCGGCGTGTTCTTAATGCGCGCCAGCCGCTCGCGCTCGATGACCCCCTGGCGCTGCTTGTAGCCGTATTCGGCCAGCACCATGGGCGTGGGATTGACGATGAGCACGCCCGCGTCGCCATCGACGATGACCCAGTCGTCCTGCTGCACGAGCTGGCTGGCATTGCGCGCCCCCACCACCGCCGGGATGTCCAGACTGCGAGCGACGATGGCGGTGTGGCTGGTCTTGCCACCCACGTCGGTGACGAAGCCGGCAAAGACGCTCTGCTTGAACTGCAGCATGTCCGCCGGGGCGAGGTCGTGCGCCACCAGCACGAGCGGCTGCGTCTCCACCTCGGGGGCCGGTGCAGCGGTGACGGGCGAGGCCACCCCGCGCATGACGCGCAGCATGCGCTCGACCACCTGCTCTAGGTCCGCCTTGCGCTCGCGCAGGTAGGGGTCTTCCATCTCGTCGAACTGCTTGGCCACCAGCTCCAGCTGCGCCGTCAGCGCCCATTCGGCGTTGTAGTGGCGCTCGATCACCCAGTGCTTGACACCCTCCTGCAGATGCTCGTCCTGCAGCAGCATCAGGTGCACCTCCAGCAGGGCGGCGAGCTCGGTGTGGGCCTCCACCCCGTCGTGCACCAAGCCCTGGCGCAAGCGGTCGATTTCCTCCGCGACGGCGTCGCGGGCTTGTCGCAGGCGGGCCAGCTCCGCCTCGGCCTGCTCCGGCGCGATGAAGTAATGCGCCACATCCAGACGGCTGGAGGCGACCAGCACCGCCCGGCCGATGGCGACGCCGCGCGAGACGGCCTGCCCGTGCAGCGTGAAGGTCATTCGCCCTCCCCGAACTTGTCGTCGATCAGCGCGACGATGGCGTCCATGGCCGCCTGCTCGTCGGGGCCATCGGTCTCGATGTCCACGGTGGCGCCCAACCCGGCGGCCAGCATCATCACCCCCATGATGCTCTTGGCGTTGACACGCCGGCCGTTGCGGCTGAGCCACACCTCGGACGCAAATCCCCCCGCCAGCTTGGTGAGCTTGGCCGATGCGCGGGCGTGCAGCCCGAGCTTATTGCTGATGGTCACGGTGCGTTGGATCATGGGTGGGCCTGCGGAATTGGTTCTGCGGCGCGGTGGGGGCCAGCGGCATCACACCCTGGGTGCCCCCCAGCGTGGCGCGCGACACCAGGGTGTCGATGGGCTCGTGGCGGTAGGTGACGGCGCGCAGCAGCATAGGCAGGTTGACCCCCGTAACCAGGCGGGTGTGGACGCCATCGAGCAATTGCGTGGCGATGTTGCAGGGCGTCGCGCCAAAGATGTCGGTCAGCACCAGGGTGTCGTCCGCGCCGTGCAGGGCCATCATCTGGCGGGCCTGGGCCAGCGTCTCCTCGGGGGCCTGGTGCGGGGGCACATCCAGTGCATCGACGGCCTGATGCGCATCCGGAAAGACGTGCAGCACGCACTGCCGCAACGCGGAGGCCAGGGGTGCGTGGGCGATGACGAGGATGGCGTTCACGACAAAATTATCCGCCCGATCAGCGCAGGGCGAGCCCGCCGAAGTAGGTTTCGTGGGCATCGGGCGACAGCCCGGGGCCGTAGAGCGCCACCTGGGCCAGCCAACGGCCGTCGCTGGCCCAGTGCAACTCCGCCTGCACCGCTGCACCGGTGGGGGTGCGCCCGGGGCCGCGCCAGCAGCGCTGCACGGTGGCCCCGCGCGTGACACAGGGCACGGCCGCCCAGCCAGGCGGCACGCCATCCGGCCCCGGCTGCAGTTGCAGGGTGGCCCAACTGGCGCGCTGCCAGTCGTCGATCCAGCCGGCGGGCTCCTCGCCCGCGGGCCAGGCGTCGGGCAGGCGCACCGCCGCCACGGCAAAGGTGTGGCCCGCCGCTTCGCAACTCAGCATGTGCAGCGTCACCAGCGGCTGTTGCGGGCCGCGCAAGAGCACGTCGCGCGTGGCGCGCTCGGGCTTGCAGGGCAGCACCGCCGTCAGCGGTGTCGCCTCCTGCCGCACGGTGCGCCAGTCGAGCGCCGGGCTGCACGCCGACGCCAGCAGGGCCGTGAGCAACGCCACCGCGGCCCACGGCAGGCGGGCGATGGCGGGGTGCGGGAAAGCGGGGCACAATGCCATACCGACCATCGTACCGCAGCCCCCGACGCCTCCATGAGCACGCCCGCCGCCGCCCCAGCCCGCCCCCCCGCCGCGCTGCCGGTGCCAGCGTCGCTGCAGACGGCGGCCCAGGCGGCCGTCGCGCAGAAAGAGCCGCTCGTGGTGATGGTGACGCTGGCGGGCTGTGCCTTTTGCGAGGTGGTGCGCAACCACTATTTGGGGCCCATGCTGCAGCGCGGCGAAATCCACGCCGTGCAGATCGACATGCTGGATCGCCGCACGCCGTTGCTGGACCTGCAGGGGCGATCCACCACGGGCTATGACCAGGCGCGGGCCTGGCGCGTGCGCGTGGCCCCGACCGTGCTGTTTCTGGACGAGCGCGGGCGCGAGCTGGCCGAGCGGCTGGAAGGCATCGGCGTCGCCGACTTTTACGGCCCCTACCTGGACGAGCGGCTGCGAACCGCGCGCACCCAATTGGGCGCGCGCCGCTGAGGGACACGGTCCCTGCGGCACAATGGGACTGGAACGGTTTGCCGCCTTCGCCCGATTCCCATCCCCACGAACGCGCCATGTCCAGCTCGACCGCCACACCGTCTCCCCCTCGCCCACCCCGGCTGCTGCGGCCTGGGGTCGCGCTGATGCGGCACCTGGACATGCGCCTCAAACTCATCGGCCTGGCGCTGGTGCTGATGGTGCCGTCGGCCATCATCGGCACGATGCTGCTGTACGGCATTGCGTCGGACTGGCGCTACACGGCCGGCGAGCGCTTGGGCCTGCAGGGGATCCGCGCCCTCAGCACGGTAACCGATCATCTGCAGGATCTGCGCGACGCCACCCACCGCCACACGGCCGATGGAAATGCTGCGGCCGGCCAGGCGCGCGATGCCGCGGCCATGGCCCTGAGGGGTGCGCTGGCGGCCGTGGCACCGCTGGCCGAGGCCAACCCCGGCTGGGGTTGGGAACGGGCGCTGCCCGCCGTCGAGCGCGCGCTGACCGCCGATCCCCCGGCGGCGCATGCCACCACCTTCGAGCGCAACGGCAGGGCGGTACAGGCCGTGCTGGATGTGATGGACCGCATCGGTGAGGTCTCGGGCCTGTTGCTCGACCCGCAGGCGGAGACCTATTTTTTGATGGATTTGACCGTCACCCGGCTGCCCAAGCTGGCCGAGAGCATCAGCGTGCTGCGCGGCGATGCCAGCGGCCTGCTGGCCCGCGACGACGGCACCTCGGTGGACGATGCGCGCATTCTGGGCTTGACGCAGGCCATCGACACTCATCTGCGCGGGGTGCAACAGCGGATGCGATCGCTGCAGCTCCACGACGAGGAGCCCCCAGCGGAGTGGGCTGAGGCCGAAGGCGCGACCCTCACCTTCGCCACCGCGATTGCCGTGATCTACGGGGCCACGGCCCCCCGAAGGCAACCCGGATGAGGTGTATGCCGCCGGAACGCAGGCCCTGCAGGCCGTGCGCCAGGCGCAGCGGGCGGCGATCGAGCGCCTGGACGCCCTGCTGGCCGAGCGGCAGGACGGACTGGTGCGACAGGGTCTGCTGGTCCTGGGCACCAGCCTCGTGGGCCTGGGGCTGCTCGTCTATGGCATTTGGGCATTCGCCTGGGCGACCCTCCACAGCCTGCAAACGTTGTCGCGGACCATGGAGCGCGCGGCCGACGGCGATTTGACGACGCAGGTCAGCGTCGAAGGCCGCGACGAGATGGCGCGCATCGGCCGCACCTTCGAAACGATGCTCGGCAAGCTGTCGGATCTGGTGGCCGAGGTGCGCAGCGCCTCGGCCATGGTCACCGATGTCGGCTCGTCCCTGGTGGACGACAGCAACCACCTGGCCCACCGCACCCAGGCCCAGGCCGCCAGCCTGGAGCAAACCACCAGCGCCGTGCGCAGCGTGGGGGACGACATGGTGCGGCTCAACGCCGATACGGCCAAGGAGGTCAGCCACGCCACGCGTGCGCTGCAACAGCAGACGGACAGCGCGGGCGAGGTGATGGATCGCACCGTGGCCGAGATGGACACGCTGCAGACCACCTCGGCGCGCATGAGCGAGATCATCGGCACCATCGATGCCATCGCCTTCCAGACCAACATCCTGGCGCTCAATGCCGCGGTCGAGGCGGCCCGCGCGGGCGAGGCGGGGCGCGGCTTCGCCGTCGTCGCCGCCGAAGTGCGGTCGCTCGCGCAGCGCAGCCAGACCGCCGCCAACGAGGTGCGCGGCCTGATCGAGGCATCGCGCCAGCGGGTGGGCTCGTCGGCACAGGCGATCGGCGCGGTCAACGCGGTCATGCACGAGCTGCTCGCCCGCATCCGCGAGGTATCCCAGCGCATGGACCAGATCGCCCACGCCAGCGAACGGCAAAGTGGCGCACTCGGCGAAGTGGTCACCGCCGTGGGCGATCTGGATGCGGTCACGGCCGAAAACTCCGCGCTGGTGGAGCGCACGCAGCACCGCTCGCGCCGGCTGATCGAACGCGCGCACGACATGGCCGAAGCGGTGGGCAACATCCGCCTACGGCTGGGCACCGCCGACGAGGCCAAGGCGATGGCCGAGCGCGCGCTGGCGCACATCCGCCAGGTCGGCTATGAACGCGCGGTGCAGGACTTCCACGCCAACCCGGCGCAATGGGTGGATCGGGACCTGTATGTGTTCGTCTTCGACCGCGAGGGCTTCTACCGCGTGCACTCGGCCGACCCGGCCAAGGCCGGCACGCCGCTGTCGGCCGCCCCAGGGCTGGATGCCGAGCGGCTGCTGCAGGATGCCTGGTACCGCATCGACCGCGGCGGCGGCTGGGTGGACTACACCATCGTCAACCCGGTCACGGGCGATGTCCGGGCCAAGACCTCGTATGTACTGCCGGTCGATGACCGGCGCCTGGTCGGGGTGGGAGCCTACCGCATGGCCAGCACGCGGCTGCGACAAGCCCATGCGGGCGCGGCGTGAGCCGCCCGCGCCCGAACGCGCGCTCGGGGCAACCGGCACTCAGGCGGAATCGTCCCCGTCATCGCCCAGAGCGGCCGCACACATCCGCGCCCGCCCCCGATGTTTGGCTTCGTACAACTGCGCGTCGGCCAGCCCGAGCAGCAACGCCGGCTGCCAGCCGGGCCGCGCCGGGCCGGCACGCGTGGCCACCCCCAGGCTGACCGTCAGCACCCCGCCCGAGCCCCCGTGACGGTGCGGAATGGCCATGGCGCGCACGGCCTCGAGCAGTTGCACGGCCAACCGCTGCGCGTCTTCCAGCCCGGTGTCGGGCAGCAGGCAAGCGAACTCCTCGCCCCCGTAGCGCGCCACCAGATCGGTGCCGCGGCGCACCTGCTCGCGCAGGCACGCCGCCACGCGCCGCAGCGCGTCGTCGCCGGCCTGGTGGCCGTAGTGGTCGTTGTAGGCCTTGAAATGGTCCACGTCCACGAGGATCAGGCTCAACGCGCTGGCGTGGCGCTGCGCGCGCGCCCATTCGATGTTCAGGCGCTCGTCGAACTGGCGCCGGTTGGCCACACCGGTCAGGCCATCGACGAAGGCCAAGGTTCGCAGCAGATCGGACTGGAACTTCAGCGTCAGGTGGGTGTGGACGCGCGCCCGGACCACGCTTGGATTGATGGGCTTGGGGATGAAGTCCACCGCGCCGGCTTCCAGGCAGCGCGTCTCGATGTCCTCGCCGCTGTGCGCGGTGACGAAGATCACCGGGATGTCGGCGGTGTCGCGCTCGGCGCGCAGCGCGCGCAGCACCGCAAAGCCGTCGAGCCCCGGCATCACCACGTCCAGCAGGATCAGGTCCGGCAACTGCTCGTGGGCGACCCTGAGCGCCTGCTCGCCGCCGGTGGCCATGAACAGCTGGTGCTCGGCCGACAGCGTGCGGTACAGCACCTGCAGGTGCACCGGCTGGTCGTCCACCAGCAGCAGGCGCGGCTTGCGCGCCGGCCACGCCGGGGCGGCGGCATCAAGCGGCAGCATCGGCCACCCCCGCCTGCGCGGCCCGCAGCAGGGCCTGCACCGCCGCCTGCGCCGCCTCGAAGTCCATCGCCTCCATCGCGCGGTGCAGCGCGGCCCAGCGCTCGTCCTGCGCCACGGCCGGCTCGGCCAGCAGCGCATCGTGCACCTCCAGCGCCTCCATGTCGCTGGCGGCCAGCAGGTCCTGCAGGCGCTGCAGCGTCTCGCGCCAGCGCGCCGGGTCGGCGTCGGCCGCAGCCTGCGGGCCGGCCTCTTCGGGCGGGGCCTCCACCAGACCGCGCGCCTGCAGTTCGGCCAGCACGCGGCGCAGGGCCTGTTCGCTGCACTCCAGTTCCTCGGCCAGCGCCGGCCACCACGGCGGCAGCGGTGCCCGCGCTGCGGCGGGATCGCCCAATTGCGCCTTGACGGCGCGCTCGGCCTCGGCGGCGCGCTCGGCCAGCCGCACCGCGCCCACCGTGCCGGCGGTGCCCTTGAGCGTGTGCAACAGCGCAGCCAGCCGCTCATCGGCGCCGGCGTCCAGCTGCGCCTGCAGCTGCGCCTGCGTGTGCACCAGCCCCTGCACGAAGCCGCGCACGATGCGCGCATACAGCGCCGGGTCGTCGCCCAGGCGCGCCAGCGCCGCCGGCACGTCCACGCGCTCGGCCTCGGGCCACGGCGCCGTCAACGCCGCCTGCACGGAAGGCGGCCGCGCTGACGGCGGCTCGGCAGCAGCCGCGGCCGCCGCTGTCTCGGGGCGCACCGCGTTCGGCGCCCAATGCAGCAGCACGCGCACCAACTGGTCGATCGCAAACGGCTTGCCGACGTGGTCGTTCATGCCCGCGGCCAGACACGCCTCGCGGTCGCTGGCCATGGCGTTGGCGGTCATCGCCACGATCGGCAACGACTGCAGACCCAGCTGGTGGCGGATGGCCTGCGTGGCCTGCAGCCCATCCATCACCGGCATCTGCATGTCCATCAACACCACGTCCCAACCGTCGGGGTGCTGACGCAGCAGGTCCAGCGCCTGCTGGCCGTGCTCGGCCAGCGTCACTTCGGCGCCTTCGCGCTTGAGCAGGTCGCGCGCCACCTGCTGGTTGATGGGGTTGTCCTCCACCACCAGGATGCGCATGCCGTCCAGCCGGCGTCCGCTGGGCGCCGGGGCAGCCACCGGGGTCTGCCCGTACGCGGCGGCGCGCGCTGCGCGCACCGCCTCCAGCAGCATCGACGCGCTGACCGGCTTGACCAGAAAGCCGTCCAGTGCCGCCTGCCGCTCCTGCGGCACCTGCGCCAGCACCTCGCGGCCGCTGGCCGTGACCATGACGATCGCAGCACGGCGGTCGGCCGGCACGTCCTGGCGCAACGCCAACGACAGCGCCAGCCCGTCCATGCCGGGCAGCGACCAGTCGACGAACACCGCATCGAATGGGCGCTCGGCCGTGCGCACCTGCTGCAGCGCGGCCTCGGCGTCGGCCACCGCGGTGCAGCTCCAGCCGAGCTGGCGCACCGCCCCGCACAGCAGCTCGCGCGCCAGCGGATGGTCGTCCACCACCAGGCAGCGCAGCGCCGCCAGTTCCCGCGGGATGGCCTCGGCGGCCAGCGCCGCCGGCACGTCGCGCGCCACCGGCAGCTCGATCTCGAAGGCAAAGGTGCTGCCCTGCCCCGGGGTGCTGTCCACGGTGATGGTGCCGCCCATCAGCTGCACCAGCCGCTGGCTGATGGCCAGCCCCAGCCCCGTGCCGCCAAAGCGCCGCGTGGTGGAGCTCTCGGCCTGCGTGAAGGCGCTGAACAGCCGCGCCTGCGCCTCGGGTGCAATGCCGATGCCGGTGTCGATGACCGCCAGTCGCAACCGCACGCGCTCGGCCCCGTCGGGCTCGACGTGGCGCTCGAGCAGCCGCGCCTGCAGCGTGACGCTGCCGGCGGCGGTGAACTTGATGGCGTTGCCTGCCAGGTTGATGAGCACCTGCTGCAGCCGCATGGCGTCGCCCACCAGCACGCGCGGGATGGCGGGGTCCAGGTCGAACAGCAGCTCCAGCCGCTTGCCCTTGAGACTGGCGGCCATGATGGTGGCCAGATCCCGCCAGAGCCGGTCCACGACGAACGGCTCGGGGTCCAGTTCGAGCTTGCCTGCCTCGATCTTGGAAAAGTCCAGGATGTCGTTGATGATGCCCAGCAGCGACTTGGCCGCCGACTCGGCTTTTTCCGCGTAGTCGCGCTGGCGCGCATCCAGCGCCGTGCCCAGCAACAGCTGCAGCATGCCCAGCACCGCGTTCATCGGCGTGCGGATCTCGTGGCTCATGTTGGCCACGAACTGGCTCTTGGCGTGGCTGGCCTCCTCGGCGGCGCGGCGGGCGTTTTCGATCTCGGTGACGTCGTAGCGCAGGCCGACGTGCAACCCGCCGGACGTCAACCGCTCGACGATGCGCAGCGCCTGCCCGTCGGGGCGATGAACGACGCGATCGGTGGTGCCCGCGCGGAAATCCGCCAGCCGCTTTTCGAGCCACGCCTCGGGGTCCTCGCCACGCAGGTCGATGCTGCGGCGCGCGACACCGGCCCGGATGAAGGTCTCGAAATCCACGCCGGGCTGCAGCACATCGGCCAACGCCTCGTGCAGGCGGTAGAAGCGGTCGTTGGCCCAGACCAGCCGCTCCTGCGCGTCGAACACCGACAGCGCCGCCCCCACCGCGTCCAGCGCGCTGACCAGCAGCTCGCGGTTGGCTTCGGCCTCGGCGCGCGCGCGCTCCAGCTCGGTGATGTCGATGCGAAAACCCACCACGTAGCCATCGGGCGTGCGCCGCTCGATGACGCGCAGCACGCGACCGTTGCCCAGGTGCTGGATGAAGTCCTCGTTGGCGGCGCGGTGGCGCGCCATGCGCTCGGCCACCCAGGCGTCGACGCGACCGACGGCCTCGGCGTACTCGCCGCGCTCGGCACCGTAGCGGATGATCTCCTCGAAGGTGCGGCCGGGCTCCATCAGCGGCGCGGCAACGGGGTAGATCTCGCGGTAGCGCTCGTTGCAAAACACCAGCCGGTCTTGCGGGTCGAACAGCGCAAAGCCCTCGCCAATGGTCTCGATGGCGCTGCGCAGCAGCTGCTCGGCGCGCGCGGCGTTTTCCTCGGCGGCCTTGACGTCGGTGATGGCCAGGTTGGTGCAATAAATGCGCGTGGCGCGCCCCTCGGCGTCGCGCTCGAAGACCTGACCGCGGGTGCGTATCCACAGCCAGTGCCCGTCAGTGTGGCGCATGCGCAGCGTGTATTCGAAGGCGTCGCTCAGGCCCTCGACGTGCGCGTGCAGCCCGAGCATCACGCCGGGCAAGTCCTCCGGGTGCACATGCTCGGCCCAGGTCGCCATGCCGATGCGCAACGGCGCCGGCTCGGCGCGGCCCAGCATGCGCAGCCAGCGCTCGTCCACCTCGGCCTCGCCGTTGACCGGATCCAACACCCAGGTGCCGGCGCCGGTGGCGCGCAGGCTGTTGTCCAGCCGCTGCTGCGACGCCTGCAGCGCTGCTTCGGCCTGCTTGCGTGGCGTGATGTCGAAGCGGATGGACAGATACCGCTCGATGCAGCCGTTGCGGTCGAACAAGGGCGCCACGATGCTGTCCACCCAGTAATGCCGACCGTCCTTGGCGCGGTTGCAGATCTCGCCGCGCCACGCATGGCCAGCGCTGATGGTGCCCCAGAATTCGGCCCAGAACGCCGCATCGTGCTCCCCGGACCGGATGATGCTGTGGGGCGCACCGATCAGCTCGTCGCGCGCGTAGCCGCTGATGGCGCAGAAGGCCTCGTTGACATCGACGATGGTGCCGTCCGGCGCGGCCTGGCTGACGATGGCGTGCTGGCGCACGGTGGCCATCAGCGTCTCGGCTTCGGCCAAGGCGATCTGCAGACGATCCTGCGTGCGCACCCGCTCGGTGATGTCGATCTCCACCGCCATGAAGCCGGTGCACGCCCCGGCCTCGTCGTGCAGCGGCACGAGTTCGATCGACACCCAGTAATCGCGCCCGTCCTTGCTGCGGTTGAGGATGTCGACCTGGCAGCCCCGCCCCTGGCGCACCGCCTCGCGCAGCACGGCCACCGCCTGCGGGTCGGTGGCCGGCGTCTGCAGCAGCCGCCCGGGGATCTGGCCGATCAGCTCGTCGCGCGTGTAGCCGGTCAGCTCCTCGCAGGCCGCGTTGACCCAGGTGATGCGCCCCGCGCGGTCGGTGAAGATGATGGCGTTGTGCGTGTGACGCGCCACCAGCGACAGGCGATCGACGTCCGACTCCAGCGCCCGCAGCCGCTCGCGCTCGGCGCGGCGCAGCCGGAATACCGCCGTCGTGGCCCAGCCCGCCAGCAGCGCGACCGGCAGCGCCCCCACGGCGATGATCAGGGCGGCCACCGGCTCCCACTGGCGCTGCAGCGCCGGCGTGCTGCGCACGAACAGGTCGTAGCGGCGCTGGCCCAGTTCGACCTGGCGGTGAGCGCCCGCCCAGGCGCTGCCGCGCCAATCCCGCCCCGCAGCCAGCAAGGCACCCCCACCATGCTGGTCGCCGTCGATCAGCGAGACGCCCTCATCGCCCGGGCCGGTATCGGACGGAATCGCCTGCCCGGGCGGGGTCCGGGCGGCGGTGCGCGAAGCGGCCGCATCGATCCAGTGCCAGTCGTAGAGCGGACCGCTCAGGCCCGCCTCACGTGCCAGTTCCGCCGCCGGCACGCCCATAGCGACAAAGCCCACCAGGTCGGCCGCGCGCTGCGCCGCGCCGGCCGGCGTCCAGCCGCCCCGGTACACCGGCAGCACGAACAGCAGTCCGTATTCGTTCCGATCGGTGTTGGCCAAGCGCAGCGGCGCGCTGACGGTCAGGTTGCCGGTAGACGCCGCCTGCTGCATCGCGTGCCAGCGCGCGGGGTCGGACCCCAGCTCCAGCCCGATCAAGTGCTCCTGGCCAGACGGCTCGATCCAGTCGATGATGTAGCGGTCGCCCTCGGCCTGAGACAGCGGGCGCAGGGGGCGGTAGCGCACGTCCACCGGCAAACCGCGACGGCGCGACTGCTCCAGCCAGTCGGCCACCCGGTCGGCTGGGACGCGGCGCACGAAGGCCAGCCCGGTGGTGGCGGCGTAACGCTCGGGCAGCTCCAACGGCCCCACGTAGGCGCGCGCCTCGCGCCAATCGGCGCCCGGGTGCGCATGCAACCATCCTCGCACCCCCAGCAGCAGGCCTTCGTAGCGGTCGAATGCGCTGCTCAACTGGCGCTGCGCATTGTCCAATTGGCGCTCCAGATGCGCCTGCAAATCGCGGTGCGCGCGCTGCTCCAGCCAGGCCGCCACCCCCAGCCCCAAGGCCAGCACGGCCAGCGCCACGAGCAGCGCAGCCCAACCTGCCCCTGCGCTGGCCAGCGGCGACCCGTGGCGCCCGTCCGTGGCATGCGGCGCGGCCATCCCCTTACCCCTTCAGCCCAGCACGCGCTGCAGCTCGTCCCGCAGCCGCTCGGCGTCCAGCGGCTTGGCCACGTAACCATCGGCACCCGCATCCAGCATGCGGCGGCGGTCTTCGGGCAGGTCGTAGGCGGTCACCATGATGACGGGCGTGCGGCGGCGGCCCGCGCGCTCCCATGCCCGCAGCTCGGCCAGCGCCTCCAGGCCGCCCATGTCGGGCATCGTGACGTCGAACAGCGCCACGTCGAAGGACTGCGCCCGCAGCGCTTCCAGCGCCTTGCGTCCGTCCGGGACCAGCACCCCGCTGTGCCCCATCTCGCGCAGAATGCGCGTGGCCAAGCGCAGATTGAGCGGATTGTCGTCGGCCACCAGCACACGCAGCGGCCGCAAGGGGGAAGCGGTTGCGGTCATAGCGAACGATTGTGCCCGCATTCCCCCGGGCGGCAAGCCCGTCATGCCCCTGGCCGGAGCAAATTCGAACTTTTTCGGGGTATCGGTTTCACAAACACCACAGTCCCGGGCGCGGCGTGCGCCTGCGGACTGTGGTCCAATCCCGCTTGATACCGCCCCAAGGATTTTTGCGCATGACCCCCCGTATCCGTCCCTGGCTGCTGGCTACGCCCCTGCTCGCTGCGGTGGGAGGGCTGGGCCTGGCCGGCTGCGCGCCCGCCGAACGCGCGCCCGAGTCCACCTTCCGCCTGTTGGACGGCAGCACCTTGACCAGTGCCGATCTGCGCGGCAAAGTGTTGCTGGTCAACTTCTGGGCCACCACCTGCGTCAGCTGCGTCAAGGAAATGCCACAACTCATCGAGACGCACCGGCGCTTTGCCGCGCGCGGCTTCGAGACGGTCGCGGTGGCGATGAGCTACGACCCGCCCGAATGGGTGGCCAACTTTGTCCGGACACGGCAGTTGCCGTTCAAGGTGGCGCTCGACAGCGACGGCACGCTGGCGCGCCACTGGGGCGAGGTCAAACTGACCCCCACCACCTACATCGTGGACCGGCAGGGCCGCATCGTCAAGCGCTACGTCGGCGAGCCGGATTTTGCGGCGCTGGCCCAGCTGCTGGACAAGCTGCTCGCCGAGGGTTGAGGGCCGAGCAGCCGCCCCCCGGATGCCGCGGGGCGGCGCATACCACCCCGCGGCCAGATCATTATTCGCGGTAGGCGTCGTGACAGGCCTTGCAGGTGGCCGCCGCATCGCCAAACGACTTTTTCACCGCATCCAGGCTGCCTGTGCGGGTGGCGGCCTCCAGATCGGCGATCGCCTTGACCATCTTGTCGGCGCCCGCGCGCACCTTGTCCATCTCCCTCCAAGCCTCGGGCTTGGTGCGGCTCTTGATCTTCTCGGTGTCGGGGGTGAAGCCGGCCCACGGCAGCTTGGACATCGTCGCGGCGATAGCCGCATTTTCTTGCGCCACCTTGGCATCGAAGGGCACGCGCCCTTGCGCCATCGCGCCGATGCGGCTGAAATGCGCGCCCAGCACAGTGAACGCCGACTGGCGGTATTTGACGGCGTCCTCCGGCTTTTGGAACTGCGCATGGGCAGCACCACTGAGGAGTACGGCCGCCGCAGCGGCGAGGATGCGAATCTTCATGAAAAAAACCTCCAACGGATCAGCGGGAACTCCAGTGTATGCTGATGTTCAAGCATTTGCTGTGACATTGCCACGCCAAGGGATTTCGCCATGACCTCTGCCCCCCACCCCAATACCGACCACATCCCCGTGCGGGTCTGGGATTTGCCGACCCGGTTGTTTCACTGGCTGCTGGTCGCGGCCGTGGTGGGCCTGGTCATCACCGGCAACCTGGGGGGCAACTGGATGACCTGGCACCAGCGGCTGGGCTATGCGGTGCTGGCGCTGCTGGTGTTCCGCCTGCTGTGGGGGCTGGTCGGCGGTCGCTGGTCGCGCTTTCGGCATTTCGTGCGCGGGCCCGGCGCGGTGCTGGACTACCTGCGCGGGCGCCGCCGCCCGCACGACGAGGTCGGGCACTCGCCCCTGGGGGCGCTGTCGGTGCTGGCCATGCTCGCGGTGCTGGCGGTGCAGGTGGGCACCGGCCTCATCAGCGACGACGAGATCGCCTTCGTGGGGCCGCTGGCGCGCTTCGTCGCCTCCGACACCGCGTATGCCGCGACGGCCTTTCACAAAAGCTGGGGCAAGCTGTTGGTGCTGGGGCTGATCGCCTTGCACATCGCGGCCATCGCCTACTACCGGCTGCGGCGCGGCAAATCGCTGCTGCCGGCCATGCTGCACGGCGACAAACCGCTGCCGCCCGACACCCCGGCCAGTGCCGACGGCTGGCGGCAACGCCTGCTGGCATTGGCGGTGGCGGCGGCCAGTGTCGCGGCGACGGTGGCCGTGGTAAACCTGGGCAACCCCTGAGGACGGCCCCCTCGCCCGGCGCGGCGGATGCCCCTATCATTGGCGCATGGTCGACGATCCCGCCTTGGTCGCCCCCTCCGGCGCTGCACCGGACATCCGCCTGCAGACCGTCGTCGACGGGGCGCCGCTGGAACACATTCGCACCCTGTTCCTGGAATACCAGGACGACATTGGCATCGACCTGTGTTTTCAGGGGTTTGCAGACGAGCTTGCGGGCTTGCCGGGCGCCTACGCGCCCCCGCTGGGTGCGCTGGTGCTGGCCACGGTGGACGGCGAAGCGGCCGGCTGCTGCGCCCTGCGCCCCTTGTTGGACAGCGACCACGGCAACGCCTGCGAGATGAAGCGCCTGTTCGTGCGGCGGGCGTTTCGGGGATTCGGCCTGGGCCGCCAACTGGTCGAGCAGATCCTGCTGCTGGCGCAGCAGGCCGGCTACGATTGCGTGCTGCTGGACACGCTGCGCGACATGGAGGCCGCGCGCACCCTGTACCACGAGATCGGGTTCGAGGAAATCCCCCCCTATTACCACAACCCGCTGCCGGGCGCGCACTACCTCAAGCTAAGTTTTTGACCGCGCACGGGCGCGATGGCGTCAGCGCAGTTGCCGCGCCTGCGCCAGCAGCGTGTCGGCGTCGCTGACCTCGAACTGGCCCGGCCCCTCGATGTTGAGCGCCTTGACCACCCCATCCTGCACCAGCATGGAGTAGCGGTTGCTGCGCAGGCCCAGGCCGCGCGCCGTCAGATCCAGCGTCAACCCCGTGGCCTGGGCGAACTGGGCGCTGCCGTCGGCCAGCATGCGCACCTTCCCCGCCGTGCCCTGGTCGCGGGCCCACGCGCCCATCACAAAGGCGTCGTTGACGCTTACGCACCAGATTTCGTCCACCCCGGCGGCGCGCAGCTCGTCGTAGCGTTCGATATAGCCCGGCACATGCTTGGCCGAGCAGGTCGGCGTGAAGGCGCCGGGCACGGCGAACAGCGCAATCGTCTTGCCGGCCGCGGCGGCGCGCACGGGCACGGGGTTTGGGCCGATGCTGCAGCCATTGCCCTCCGTCTCGCAGTACTCCAGCAGAGTCACGTCGGGCAGGGTGTCGCCAACCTGGATCATCTCGGGTCTCCTCGCAAATAAAAACGGGCGACCGCATTGTCGGTCGCCCGGATTGACCTGGCAACGAGGCCGGTCATTGGCATGGAGGCCAGCGAGCGGCGGCCACCCGGGCCGCCGCCGCGACGGTGCATCAGACCTCGGCGGCCTTTTGCACCAGGCGCGTGGCCACCCAGTTCTTGGTCTTGGACAGCGGACGGCTCTCGGTGATCTCGACGATGTCGCCCAGCTTGTACTCGCCCTTTTCGTCGTGGGCGTGGTACTTGCTCGACTTGATCACGATCTTGTCGTAGAGCTCGTGCTTGACACGGCGCTCGACCAGCACGGTGATGGTCTTGGCGCGCTTGTCACTGACGACCTTGCCGATCAGCGTGCGCTTGAGTTTGCCTTGCGTCATGGGTGTGCTCCTCACTGGCCGGCGGCCTGCTTCTCGGCCAGGATGGTCTTGGCGCGAGCGATGGCCCGGCGGGTCTGACGCAGCGCAGCCGTGTTGCCCAGCTGTTGCGTGGCCTTTTGCATGCGCAGGTTGAAGTGGGCCTTCTGCAGCGACTTGATCTCGGCCTGCAGACCGGCGACGTCCTTTTGGCGCAGTTCAGCGGATTTCATGGTGTGCTCCTTCCTCACTGGCCCAGCATGCGCGTCACGAACGTGGTGCGCAGCGGCAACTTGGCCGCCGCGAGCTGGAACGCCTCACGCGCCAGCTGCTCGGGCACGCCGACGATTTCGTACAGCACCTTGCCGGGCTGGATCTCGGCCACGTAGAACTCCACACCGCCCTTGCCGTTGCCCATGCGGACCTCGGCCGGCTTCTTGGTGATGGGCTTGTCCGGGAAGACGCGAATCCAGATACGGCCGCCGCGCTTGACGTGGCGGCTGATGGCACGGCGAGCGGCCTCGATCTGGCGCGCCGTCAGACGGCCGCGGTCGGTGGCCTTCAGGCCAAAGTCGCCAAACACCACCGTGGTGCCGCTGGTGGCAACCCCGGTGTTGCGGCCCTTGTGCTCTTTGCGGTATTTGCGACGAGCAGGTTGCAACATGGTTATTCTCCTTTGCCGTCCGCTGCTGCAGATGCGGGTGCGTCGGAACGAACGCGCTTAACGGCGGGTTGTGCGGTGGCCTCGGCCGGCTTGTCGCTGCCGTCGGCCGGCGCCGCATTGCTGCCACCCCGGCGGGCGCCACCGCGCGGGGGACGGGCCCCTTCGCGGCGCGGACCGCGAGGACGGCGCTCATCGTCGGGACGCGGCGTGCTGTCCAACGACGGCACGTCGTTGCGGCCCAGGTTGTCGCCCTTGTAGACCCAGACCTTGACACCGATGGTGCCGTAGGTGGTCTTGGCCACCGAGGTGCCATAGTCGATGTCGGCGCGCAGGGTGTGCAGCGGCACGCGGCCTTCGCGGTACCACTCGGTGCGCGCGATTTCGATGCCGTTCAGACGGCCCGACGACATGATCTTGACGCCCTGCGCACCCAGGCGCATGGCGTTCTGCATCGCGCGCTTCATGGCGCGGCGGAACATGATGCGCTTTTCGAGCTGCTGGGTGATCGAGTCGGCGATCAGTTGCGCGTCGACTTCGGGCTTGCGGATCTCTTCGATGTTGACGGCCACCGGCACGCCCAGCATCGTGGCGAGGTCCTTCTTCAGGCGCTCGATGTCCTCGCCCTTCTTGCCGATCACCACGCCCGGGCGAGCCGAGTAGATGGTGATGCGCGCGTTCTTGGCGGGACGCTCGATCACGACGCGCGAGACGGCGGCGTTCTTGAGCTTTTCGCGCAGGTACTCACGCACCTTGATGTCGTCGGCGAGCATGCCGGCGAACTCGCGGTTGCTGGCGTACCAGCGGCTGGCCCAGTTGCGGCTGACCGACAGACGGAAGCCGGTAGGATGGATTTTCTGCCCCATGGTCTTCCTTTCCTGGTCAGTTGCCGACGGTCACGTAGATGTGGCAGGTCGGCTTGCTGATGCGGTTGCCCCGGCCCTTGGCACGCGCCGTGAAACGCTTGAGCGTGGTGCCCTGCTCGACGTGGATGGTCTTGACCTTCAGCTCGTCGATGTCGGCACCGTCGTTGTGCTCGGCGTTGGCGATGGCGGACAGCAGCGCCTTCTTGATGATGCCGGCAGCCTTCTTGGGCGTGAAGGTCAGGATCTGGAGGGCCTGGTCCACCTTCTTGCCGCGAATCAGGTCGGCCACCAGCCGGCCCTTGTCGGCCGACAGGCGCACGCCGCGAACGATACAGCGGGTTTCCATGATCAATCCTTACTTCTTGGCTTTCTTGTCGCCGGGGTGGCCCTTGAACGAGCGCGTCAGCGAGAACTCGCCCAGCTTGTGGCCGACCATCTGCTCGGTCACGTACACCGGCACATGCTGCTTGCCGTTGTGCACGGCAATGGTCAGGCCGATGAACTCGGGCAGGATCGTCGAGCGCCGCGACCAGGTCTTGATCGGCTTCTTGTCCTTGGCGGCCTGCGCCTTCTCGACCTTGGCCATCAGGTGATGGTCAACGAAGGGACCTTTTTTCAGAGAACGAGACATGGCTCAACCCTTTACTTCTTGCGGCGCGACACGATCATGTTCTGCGTGCGGCGGTTGCTGCGGGTGCGGTAACCCTTGGTCAGGTTGCCCCACGGATCGACCGGCGGCTTGCCGGTACCGGTGCGGCCCTCACCACCACCGTGCGGGTGATCGATCGGGTTCATCGCCACGCCTCGCACCGTCGGGCGGATGCCCATGTGGCGCTTGACGCCGGCCTTGCCGAGCTGGCGCAGGCTGTGCTCGCTGTTGGACGCCTCGCCGATGGTGGCGCGGCAGTCCACGTGCACCTTGCGCACTTCGCCGGAGCGCAGGCGGACCTGGGCATAGACGCCCTCGCGCGCCAGCAGCACGGCGGAGGCACCGGCCGAGCGCGCCATCTGGGCGCCCTTGCCCGGCTTGAGCTCGATGCAGTGGATGGTCGAGCCGACGGGGATGTTGCGGATCGGCAGCGTGTTGCCGACGCGGATCGGCGACTCCGCCCCGCTCACCACGGTCTGCCCGACTTCGATACCGCGCGGCGCGATGATGTAGCGGCGCTCGCCATCGGCGTAGCACAGCAGCGCGATGTGCGCGGTGCGATTGGGGTCGTACTCCAGGCGCTCCACCTTGGCCGGGATGCCGTCCTTGTTGCGACGGAAGTCCACGACGCGGTAGTGGTGCTTGGCACCGCCGCCCTTGTGGCGCACGGTGATGTGCCCGTTGTTGTTGCGACCGGCGGTCTTGGCCAGCGGCTCCAGCAGCGGGGCGTAACCGGGGCCCTTGTACAGGTTATCGCGCGAGACCTTCACCATGCCACGACGGCCCGGCGAGGTCGGCTTCATCTTGATGACTGCCATGATCAGACACCCTCTCCGCCGAACTGGATCTCCTGACCTTCGGCCAGGGTCACATAGGCCTTGCGCACGTGGTCACGGCGACCGATGGTCTTGCCGAAGCGCTTGACCTTGCCCTTTTGGTTCAGGACGTTGACGTCCTGCACCTTCACGTTGAACAGCAGCTCCACCGCAGCCTTGATCTCGGGCTTGCTGGCATCGCGCAGCACCTTGAACAGGACGGTGTTGGCCTTTTCGCCGACGCGGGTGGCCTTCTCCGAGATGATCGGCGCCACCAGCACTTGCATCAGGCGACCTTCGTCGAACTTCGGCTGGCTCATGCGAACATCTCCTTGAGTTGGTCGAGCGCACCCTTGGTGACCAGCACCTTCTTGTAGTGCACCAGCGACACGGGGTCGGCGTAGCGCGGCTCGACGACCAGCACGTTGGGCAGGTTGCGCGACGCCAGGTACAGGTTCTCGTCGACCTCGTCGGCGATCACCAGCACCGAGTTCAGGTTCATGGCCTTGAGCTTGCTCGCCAGCAGCTTGGTCTTGGGCGCATCGACCTTCAGGCCCTCGACCACCGACAGACGGCCTTCACGCACGAGCTGCGAGAAGATGGCGGCCATGCCGGCGCGGTACATCTTCTTGTTGAGCTTCTGGCTGAAGTTTTCGTTGGGGCTGCTCGGGAAGATCTTGCCGCCCCCGCGCCACAGTGGCGACGAGGCCATACCGGCACGGGCGTTGCCGGTGCCCTTCTGACGGAACGGCTTCTTGGTCGTGTGCTTGACGGCACCACGATCCTTTTGGGCGCGCGTGCCCTGGCGGGCGTTGGCCTGATAGGCCACGACCAGCTGGTGCACCAGCGCTTCGTTGAATTCGCGACCGAACACGGTCTCGGGCACGTCCACGGTGGACGCGGCCTGACCCTGGTCGTTGAGGAGTTCGACTTGCATCCGTTCGCTCCTTACTTGGCAGCCTTGACGGCCGGACGGACGGTCACGAAGCCGCCCTTGGCACCCGGAACGGCCCCCTTGATCAGGAGCAGTTGACGCTCGGCGTCGACACGCACCACGTCCAGGTTCTGGGTGGTGACGGTCTCGTCGCCCATGTGACCGGTCATGCGCTTGCCCGGGAACACGCGGCCCGGGTCCTGCGCCATGGAGATCGAGCCCGGCACGTTGTGCGAACGGCTGTTGCCGTGCGAGGCGCGCTGCGAGCCGAAGTTGTGGCGCTTGATGGTGCCGGCGTAGCCCTTACCGATGGTCGTGCCCTGCACATCCACCTTCTGGCCGGGCTGGAACAGCTCGGCAACGGGGATGACCGCGCCCGGGGCGTACTTGGCCGCCACCTCGGCGCTGACGCGGAACTCCTGGAGGATTTCGCCGGCTTCGACGCCAGCCTTGGCAAAGTGACCGGCCATGGGCTTGGTCACCCGCGTGGCGCGCCGCTTGCCGAACGCCACCTGCAGGGCGTCGTAGCCGTCGGCGGCCTGGGTCTTGACTTGCGCCACCCGGTTGTTGGACACATCGACCACCGTGACGGGCACTGCGTCCCCGTCCTCGGTGAACAGACGCATCATGCCCACCTTGCGGCCCAACAACCCGAGAGAGTTGCTCAGACTCATTGTTTTCTCCGTTCCCGACTGCAATTGGCCGGGGCTGATGGCCCGCCCCCAGAAAAATCTTCCGAAGGCACGGGCAGGTTACAGGTTTGCTTCGCCCGCAAAAAGAGCGAAGCCCGCAAGTTTACCTTGCGGGCTTCGCGGCGTCAAGCGCTGCGGATTACTGCAGTTTGATCTCGACGTCCACGCCGGCCGGCAGATCCAGCTTCATCAGCGCGTCCACCGTCTTGTCGGTCGGATCGACGATGTCCATCAGACGCTGGTGGGTGCGGATTTCGAACTGGTCGCGGCTGGTCTTGTTGACGTGCGGCGAGCGCAGGATGTCGAAGCGCTTCATGCGCGTCGGCAGGGGCACGGGGCCCTTGACGATGGCGCCGGTGCGCTTGGCGGTATCGACGATCTCGGCCGCAGAGGCATCGATCAGCTTGTAGTCGAACGCCTTGAGGCGGATGCGGATCTTTTGCTTGTTCATGACCGCAGCCTCACTCGATGATCTTGGCGACGACGCCGGCGCCGACGGTGCGGCCGCCTTCGCGGATCGCAAAGCGCAGGCCTTCTTCCATCGCGATCGGCGCAATCAGCTTGACCGTGATCGAGACGTTGTCGCCCGGCATCACCATCTCTTTGTCCTTGGGCAGTTCGATGGAGCCCGTGACGTCGGTGGTGCGGAAGTAGAACTGCGGACGGTAGTTGTTGAAGAACGGGGTGTGGCGGCCGCCTTCTTCCTTGGACAGCACGTACACCTCACCGGTGAAGTGGGTGTGCGGCGTGATGGAGCCGGGCTTGGCCAGCACTTGGCCGCGCTCGACTTCCTCGCGCTTGGTGCCGCGCAGCAGAATGCCGACGTTGTCGCCCGCCTGGCCCTGGTCGAGCAGCTTGCGGAACATTTCCACGCCGGTGCAGGTGGTCTTGGCGGTGGGGCGGATGCCGACGATTTCGACCTCGCCACCGACCTGGATGATGCCGCGCCCGCTACGGCCCGTCACCGCGGGCTCGCGGCCGGAG
>NZ_LZDH01000012.1:0-137621 GCF_001675355.1 Tepidimonas fonticaldi
GGCAGGACGCGACAGAGACAGCCGCGACCGCTAACAGCGCGGCAACGGCCGGGGCCGCTGGCCCGCCCCACCGACAGAGCCCGCAGCGGGCCGGCGCCCCCGAGCGCGGCCGGCGCACCTGGCCATGCCCGCCCACCTGGAGCTGCGCCCGGGGGGCAGCTTCGACCCCCAGCCGGCCCCGCCCGATGCGGGCCCGCTGGCCGAAGGGGCCATGCCGCTCCGTCCCCCATCCCCCTGACCCGGAGCCCTGCGCGCGTGTCCCGCCCCGCCCCACCCCCCTCCTCCGCCCTCGCCCCCACCGGATACCGGGCGCGCCCGGCCGGCCGGCTACTGCTGGCTGCGCTGCTGCTAGGGGTTGCGGCCGCCGGGGCCCAGGCACAACTGCTGACCGACCCCAACCGCGAGTGGCGAGAGGCCGATGCGCCGCCGCCCCCGCCGCTGCGGCAGGACGGCTTGGTGCCGTTCGTGGTGTCGGTCAACAGCCAGTTGCGCTTTGGCGTGGACCCGGCCTCGGTGACGCTGGGCCCGGATGGGGTGATCCGGTATGTGATCGTGGCGCAAAGCGCCAGCGGTGCGCTCAACGCCTGGTACGAGGGGCTGCGCTGCACCACCGCCCAGGTCAAGACCTACGCCCACTGGAACCCCGGCCCGCCCGGGGAATGGCGCCCCAACCCCGGCGCCGAGTGGCGCAACCTGGGCGGGGAGTTTGCCTCCCGCCCGGCGGTGGCGCTGGCGCGCAACGGCTTTTGCGACGGCCCCACCCCCAACGGGCGGCCGGCCGACATGCTGCGCGCCCTGCGCGTCGGCAAGCCCGAGCGCTGACGGCACGCCCGTGGGGCGACCGCCGGCGCCGGATCAGCGCAGGGTGACCACCAGGTTGTCGCGGTGGATCATCTCGGGCTCGGCCGCATAGCCGAGCAGCTTGTCGAATTCGGCGGAGGAGCGGCGGCAGATCAGCCGCGCCTCGGCCGCGGCGTAGTTGGCCAGCCCGCGGGCGATCTCGCGCCCGTCGGGCGCACGCACCGCGATCACATCGCCGCGGTGAAAGTCGCCTTCCACCGCGGTCATGCCGATGGGCAACAGGCTCTTGCCCTCTTTGACCAGCTTGTCCACGGCGCCAGCGTCCACCGTGACCGAGCCGCGCAACTGCAAATGGCTGGTCATCCAGCGCTTGCGGGCCTGCTGCTTGGGGGCATCGGCCACCAGACAGGTGCCGATCGGCTCGCCGCCGATCAGGCGCAGCAGCACGTCCGGCTCGCGTCCCCACGCAATCACGGTGGATGCGCCGGAGCCGGCCGCGCGCTTGGCCGCCAGGATCTTGGTGATCATGCCGCCGGTGCCCACGCGGCTGCCCGCGCCGCCAGCCATGGCTTCGAGCAGCGGATCACCGGCGCGGGCGACGTGCACGAATGCCGCCGCCGGGTCCTTGCGCGGATCGGCCGTGTACAGGCCGCGCTGGTCGGTCAGGATGACCAGCAGATCCGCCTCGACCAGATTGGCCACCAGCGCGCCCAGGGTGTCGTTGTCGCCGAACTTGATTTCGTCGTTGACGACGGTGTCGTTTTCGTTGATGACGGGCACGACGCCCAGCGCCAGCAGCGTCAACAGGGTCGAGCGGGCGTTCAGGTAGCGCTCGCGGTCGGCCAGGTCGGCGTGCGTGAGCAGCACCTGGGCGCTGCCCACGCCCTGCTCGCGCAGCTTGGTCTCGTACATCTGGGCCAGGCCCATCTGACCGACGGCAGCGGCGGCCTGCAGCTCATGCACCTCTTTGGGGCGGGTGGTCCAACCCAGGCGCTTCATGCCCTCGGCGATGGCGCCGCTGCTGACCATGATGACCTCGCGGCCGTCGCGCACCAGGGCGGCGAGCTGACGGCTCCACTGGCCGATGGCGCCTTCGTCCAGGCCCCGCCCTTCGTTGGTGACGAGGCTGGAGCCGACCTTGACCACGATGCGCCGCGCGCCGCGCAGCACCTCGGCCGGCGCACGGCTCGGGGTGGCCAGTGCGCTGGCGGGGGCGGCCCCGTCCACGGGGCGGACATCGGCGCTGGTCAGGTCGGTCGTCATCGTCGTCGGGCAAGGGGGAAAGAAAGGGGTCAGGCGCGAAAACGCGGATCGTCGGCGGCGGGGGTGTCGGCATCCTGCCGCGCCGCGTCGAAGCGCGGGTCCACCTCCACCGGGGGCGCCTCGGCCTCGCGCTGCGCCACCAGATGCTCATAGACCTTTTGCATCAGCCGCTCGCAGCCTGCGCGCGTCAGGGCCGAGATCTCGAACACCGGGCCCTTGAAGCGCAGGCGGCGCACGAAGTCCCGCACGCGCTGCTCGCGCTCCTCGGCCGGCACCATGTCCAGCTTGTTGAGCACCAGCCAGCGCGGCTTGGCCGCCAGTTGGGGATCGTACTTTTTCAGCTCCGCGACGATGGCGCGCGCCTGGGCGACCGGATCGACCGACTCGTCGAAGGGCGCCATGTCCACGATGTGCAGCAGCAGCCGCGTGCGCTGCAGGTGGCGCAGGAACTGGTGGCCCAGACCGGCCCCCTCGGCCGCGCCCTCGATCAGGCCCGGCACATCGGCGATGACGAAGCTCTTTTCCGGCCCGACACGCACCACGCCCAGGTTGGGGTGCAGCGTGGTGAAGGGATAGTCGGCAATCTTGGGCCGCGCGTTGGAGACGGCCGCGATCAGCGTGGACTTGCCGGCGTTGGGCATGCCGAGCAGCCCCACGTCGGCCAACACCTTGAGTTCGAGCTTGAGGCTGCGGCGCTCGCCCGGGCGCCCGAGCGTCTTTTGGCGCGGCGCGCGGTTGGTGGAGCTTTTGAAGTGCAGGTTGCCAAAACCGCCGTCGCCGCCCTTGGCGATCAGTTCCTTTTGTCCGGGCTGCAGCAGCTCGAACAGCACCTGGCCGGTCTCGGCATCGCTGATGACCGTGCCAACCGGCATGCGCAACACGATGTCCTCGCCCTTGGCGCCGAACATGTCGGAGCCCTTGCCGTGCTCGCCGCGCTGCGCTTCGAAGCGGCGCGTGTAGCGGTAATCGACCAGGGTGTTGAGGTTCTCGTCGGCCAAGGCCCAGACGTGGCCGCCGCGGCCGCCGTCGCCGCCGTCGGGCCCGCCGAATTCCTTGAACTTCTCGTGCCGGAACGAGGCGCAGCCGTTGCCCCCGTCGCCTGCGGCGACGTCGACATAGGCTTCATCGACGAACTTCATGACGGCTCCTGCGCCGATCGCAAAACGACAAGGGCCCGCAGCGCGGGCCCGTGCCGGGATGGCCTGCAGCCGGCCGTGGCCCCGGGGGACGATGCCCCCGCCACGCCTGCGTCAGGCCGGGATGACGTTGATCACCTTGCGGTTGAGCGCGCCCTTGACGGCGAACTCGACCTTGCCCGCCACGGTGGCGTAGATGGTGTGGTCCTTGCCGATACCGGTGCCGATGCCGGGGTGGAACTGGGTGCCGCGCTGACGCACGATGATCGCGCCGGCGCTGACGTCCTGGCCGCCGAACACCTTCACACCCAGCATCTTGGGCTTGGAGTCGCGGCCGTTACGCGTGGAGCCGCCGCCTTTTTTCTGTGCCATGGTGTGTCACCTCGTCAGACGTTGATCGAGCCGATCTGCAGCTCGGTGAAGTTTTGGCGATGGCCCTGGCGCTTTTGGTAGTGCTTGCGGCGGCGCAGCTTGAAGATGCGCACCTTCTCACCCCGACCATGCGACACGACCGTGGCCGTGACCGTTGCGCCGCTGACCAAGGGGGTGCCCACCCGGATGTCCGCGCCGTTGCCGACGGCCAACACCTGGTCGATCACGATCTCTTGGCCTACGTCCGCAGCGATCTGTTCTACTTTGATTTTTTCGCCGGCAGCGACGCGATACTGCTTGCCACCGGTTTTTATGACCGCGTACATAGGAGTCCTCTTTGCTGGATGTACCGGCTTTTGCGGCCGGCAAAACACTCGGCAGCGTGGTTCCGCCGAACCCATAATTGTACAGACAAGCGCGGCCGTGTGCCAAGCCCACGGCGCCCGCGCCCTGCCCTAACCCTGGCCTTCCGGCCGTCATCGCTCACCATGACCCTTGCCGCTGCCGCCCCCTCCCGTCGGGGGCTGTTCGTGATTTTTGGCTCGACCTTCTTTGAGCTGGCGGGCTACTTCATGCTCACGCCCTGGCTGATCCTACGCCTGACCGAGCAGGGGGCCCCGACGGCGCTGATCGGGGTGTTCGCCGCCAGCGCCTGGGTGGGCATTCTGCTGGTCACGCCGTTTGCCTCGGCGCTGACGCGCGCCTTGGGGCGGCGCCCGGCGCTGTGGCTGTCGGGGGCCGTGCCGGTGCTCGCGGGCATCGGCTATGGCCTGCCGCTGGAGGGCTCGGCGGCGCTGGCGCTGTGGTTTGGCCTGAAGGTGCTGGCGGGCATGGCCTCGGGCCTGCGCTGGGTACTCGCCGAGGCGCTGGTCGCCGAATTCGCCCCGGCCCATCTGCGGGGACGCGCCGTCGGGCTGTTCGAAACAATGGTGGGCGCCACCTTCGTGATCGGGCCGATGCTGCTGGCCGCCGTCGGGCCGTCCAGCGCGGCCGCCCTGTGGCTGTCGGTGGCGCTGCTGGCGGCGGGGTTGGTGTGGGCGTTCTTCGTACCCCCGCTGCCGCCGGAGGCGGATGCGCACGAGGCCCACGTCGGCTGGCGCGGCGTCTGGACGGCGCTGCGCGCCCACCCCGTCATCATGGCGGCGGGCTTTTGCGGCGGCTTTTTCGAAAGCGGCCTGACCGCCATCCTGCCGCTGTACGGGTTGGCGCTGGGTTTGGGCGCCGCTGCGGCTGCCCTGCTGGTGTCGGCCAGCGGGCTGGGCAGTTCGGTGTTGATGCTGCCGGCCGGGGCACTGGCCGACCGGCTGGGCCGCCAGGGTGGCCGCCGGGGCGGTGCGGGTGGGGCCCGTCTGCAGCTGATGCGGGGATGCGCGGCGATCACCCTGCTGGCCACGCTGGTCATCCCGTGGGTAGCTGGCACGCCATGGCTGGCGTGGCCGGTGGCCTTTTTGTGGGGCGGGGCCGGGGGGTGTCTCTATACCTTGGCCATGATCGACATCGGGGCGCGCGAGCGGGGGGTCACGTTGGTCAACAGCACGGCCGTGCTGGTGATGGCCTATACCTTGGGCGGGGTGCTGGCCCCGTCGCTGGCCGGTGCCGCCCTGCAGTGGGCCCCGCGCGTGGGCTTTCCGGCGCTCCTGCTGGCGGTGGCCGTGGCGTGTCTGGTGCTGCTGGCACGGGCGCGGGCCGGCCACCGGCTGTGAAGCCCGTTGCCGCGGCTTGGCGGACGACTCAGGGCGCAGCGGGGCATCTCAGGGCGCCCGGGCCATGTCGGCGACCGCGCCAGCCAACGGCACCGGCTCGGCCCGGGGGTGCGGCCGGTCGATCAGCCGGTCGGCGATGCCGCCGCCGATCCACATGCCGACCAGCGTCAGCCACGCCGTCAGCGCGAAGATGGCCCCCCCGGTCATGCCGGCGCCGACCGCACAGCCACCGGCCAGCATCGAGCCAAAGCCCATCAGCACCGCGCCGACGATGTAGCGCGGCATGGTGTAGGCGCCGCCGAAGCCCTCCAGCTTCCACTCGCGCCCGACCAGCGCGCCGGCCAGCGAACCGAGGAACACCCCCGGCATCAGCCCCAGGCCGAAGGTCCACGGCTTGTCCGACTCGGCCAGCACGCGCATCAGCCACTCGGCCGACGGGCCGCTGAAGGTCATGCCCTGGATCTGGACCGGCTCGAACGAGTGCGCCATCACCTGGTAGCTGAACCACCAGGCCAGTGCCACCATCAGCCCGGTGGCGGCGCCGCCGACCCACTTCCAGAAGCTCCAGCCACTGCGCACCGCGAACCACAGCGCCGCAGCCATCCACACCAGCCCGAACAGCAGGCCGACCTTGGGGCCGCCGCCCACCAGCGCCAGCAGGTCGCGCGACGGGCCGCCCTCCACCACCCACCAGCCGCTGACCGCCTCGCGCCACGGCGCCAGCGCCCCGGACAGCGAGGCCTGTGCCGTCACCGCGAAGATCAGCCCCGACAGCAGCGCGCGCAGGTTGCCGTTGGCCGACAGCACCAGCAGCCGGCTGGCGCAGCCGCGCGTCATCACCATGCCCAGGCCGAACAGCAGCCCGCCGACCAGCGCGCCCGACAGGCTGCCGCGCGCAGCCAGCTGGCGTGCGCTGGAGACGTCCAGCCAGCCCAGCAGGATCATGCCCTGCACCGCCACCACCGCAGTGGCAAACGCCAGCAGCCACACCGCCAGCTTGTCGCCGAAGCGGCGGTGCCAGAACTCGATCACCGCCGCGCGCAGGCAGAACCTGGAGCGCTGGCCGAAGAAGCCAAACCCCAAGCCCAGCACCAACCCGCCCATGGCCAGCACGGCGGGCTCGCCCCAGCGCTCGATCCACGCCGCCATGTCCATGGCTGTCCTTTCATCGGTCCATTCAAATATGCGGATGATGCAAGAACGGGCACGCGCCGGAGTTGACGCGCGTCAAGATCCGGGGCCGGGATCGACTTGGGCGTCGCAATCGCACCCGCGGCCCGCGGCGATCCAGCGCGCCAACACCGGCCGCGCCAGGGCCGACAGCCCACGCCCCCACGGCCCCTGCCCCCAGCCCAGCACCTCCCCCGGCGCAGCGACCGCCCCGCAGCGGTAGCGGCGCTCGGCCCCCACCCAGCGCAAGGCCACACAAGGGCCGCGTCGGCGGCGGCTGAGCAGTAGGCCGATCGGGCACGGCTCGATCAGGCAGCACACGCCGCAACCGTTGCACGGCGCCCCCCAGGCCGGCTTGGCCGGGGCGTCCGGCTCGATCCACACCACACGCCCGGGGCCGTTCATGGGGCGATGCGCGCTCAGGCACCGCGCGACAGCACCGCGGCCAGGGCCTGACCGGTGTGGGTGCCCAGGCGCACCAGATCCTCGGGGGTGCCGGCGCCGACCAGGCGACCGCCGCCCGCGCCGCCCTCGGGCCCCAGATCCAAGACCCAGTCGGCCTCGGCGATCAGGTCCAGGTCGTGCTCGATGACGACCACGCTGTGCCCCGCATCGACCAGCCGGTGCAGCACGCGGATGAGCTTGTCCACATCCGCCATGTGCAGGCCCACGGTGGGCTCGTCCAGCACGTACAGGGTGTGCGGCGCCTTCTGGCCGCGGCGGCCGACGTCGTCGCGCACCTTGGTCAGCTCGGTCACCAGTTTGATGCGCTGGGCCTCGCCGCCCGACAGCGTGGGGCTGGGCTGGCCCAGCGTCAGGTAGCCCAGGCCGACGTCGCGCAGCAGCTGCAGCGGGTGGGCGATCGACGGCATCGAAGCGAAGAAGTCCACCGCCTCGTCCACCGACAGGGCCAGCACGTCGCCGATGGACTTGCCGCGCCAGGTGACGGCCAGCGTCTCGGGGTTGAAGCGCGCCCCGTGGCAGGCCTCGCACGGCACCTTGACGTCGGGCAGGAAGCTCATCTCGATGGTGCGCAGGCCCTGCCCTTCGCAGACCGGACAGCGCCCCTCGCCGGTGTTGAACGAGAAACGCCCCGGCCCGTAGCCGCGCGCTTTCGCCTCCAGCGTCTCGGCATAGAGCTTGCGGATGGTGTCCCAGAAGCCGATGTAGGTGGCCGGGCAGGAGCGCGGGGTCTTGCCGATGGGGGTCTGGTCCACCTCCAGCACGCGGTCCACGGCCTCGGCCCCTTCCAGACCGCTGCAGCCGGTCCAAACGATGGCGCGCGCGGGGCTGGACGCACCACGTGACCGGGATTGGGCCAGCGCGGCGGCCAGATTGGTCAGCAGCACGTCGCGGGCCAGCGTGGATTTGCCCGAGCCGCTGACGCCGGTGACGGCGACCAGCCGGTGCAGCGGGACGGTGACATCCATGCCCTGCAGGTTGTGCCGGCGTGCGCCACGCACCACCAGGGCGGGCGCGTCCGCGCTCACGGGGCGGCGCGCCTGCAGCGGGTGGCGGATGGCCTGCGCCAAGTAGCGCCCGGTCTGGGAGTCGGCGGCCGCCATCACATCCTCGATGCGCCCCTGGGCCACCACCCGCCCGCCCAGCCGCCCCGCACCGGGGCCAATGTCGATCAGGTGATCGGCGCGGCGGATGGTGTCCTCGTCGTGCTCCACGACCACCAGGGTGTTGCCGTGCCGCCGCAGCGCATGCAGTGCGTCGAGCAGGATGCGGTTGTCGCGCGGATGCAGGCCGATGGTCGGCTCGTCGAGCACATAGCACACCCCCTGCAGGTTGGAGCCCAGCTGCGCGGCCAGGCGGATGCGCTGCGCCTCGCCCCCCGAGAGGGTGGGCGCGCCGCGGTCCAGCGTCAGATAGCCCAGCCCCACCTGCAGCAGAAAACGCAGGCGGCTCTCGATTTCGGGCAGCAGATCGCGGGCGATGTCGGCCTCGCGCGCGGTCAGCGCGCCGGGCTGCTGCAGGGCGCGCACCCAGTCCAGCACCTCGCCCACGCTCAGACGCGCGATGTCGGTGATGGGCCGGCCGTGGAAGCGCACGGCGCGCGCCACCGGATGGAGCCGCGTGCCGCCGCAAGTCGCACAGGGCTGGTCGCCGAGGTCTTCCAGATCGGGCTCGGCAAAGGTCTGCTCGCGCCCGCGGCGGTCGTCGTCGCGCTGGCTGTCGTCCAGTGCCCGGCGCTGCTCGCGCGTGAGCTGCACGCCCGTGCCCACGCAGTCGGGGCACCAGCCGTGCTTGCTGTTGTACGAGAACAGGCGCGGGTCCAGCTCCGCATAGCTGGTGGCGCACACCGGGCAGGCGCGCAGGGTGGAATACACCGCCACCGTGCCCAGGCCGCGGCCGGTGCCGCCGGCCTCCAGCGCCGCGGCCAAACCCTCGATGCCCGCCAGCACATGGACCACGCCCTTGCCATGCTGCAGGGCCTGCGCCAGCGCTGCGCGCAGCTCGCCCTCGGCCGCGGGCGTGACGTGGACGGTGGCCACGGGCAGCTCCAGCGTGTGCTCCTTGAAACGGTCCAGGCGCGGAAACCCTTGCGTGGGCAGAAACTCGCCATCCACCCGCAGGTGGGTGTGGCCGCGCTGGGCGGCCCATTCGGCCCACTCCGTATAGACCCCTTTGCGGTGGATGACCAGCGGCGCCAGGATGCCCAGCGTCTGCCCCCGGTGGCGCTGCATGAGCTGCGCCAGGATGCTGTCCGGCGTCTGCGGCTGGACGGGAGCGCCGTCGTGCACGCAGTGCTGCACCCCCAGCTTGACGTAGAGCAGGCGCAGGTAGTGCCAGACCTCGGTCACCGTGCCGACGGTGGACTTGCGCCCGCCGCGCGAGAGGCGCTGCTCGATCGCCACCGTCGGGGGGATGCCCCAGACGGCATCCACCTCGGGCCGGCCGGCCGGCTGCACGATGCTGCGCGCGTAGGCGTTGAGGCTTTCCAGGTACCGGCGCTGCCCCTCGTTGAACAGAATGTCGAACGCCAGGGTGGACTTGCCCGACCCGCTGACGCCGGTGATGACAGTGAAGCGCCCGCGCGGGATGTCCACCGACAGATCGCGCAGGTTGTGCTCGCGCGCGTGCACGATGCGGATGGCCGGCGGCGCGGACGCGGGCCGCGACACGGGCGCGGGCAGTGCCGGGCGCGGCTCGCGGGCGGCGGTCGCTTCGCCCAAGGCCTCGGCGTACTCGCGCAGCGCCTGGGCGGTGTGGCTGGTGGGGTGGTGACGCAGCTCCTCGGGCGGGCCGGCGAACACCAGCGTGCCCCCGCCGTCGCCGCCCTCCGGCCCCAGATCCAGCACCCAGTCGGCGGCGCGGATGACGTCCAGGTTGTGCTCGATCACGACCAGCGAATGGCCCGCCTCCAGCAGCTTGCGCAGCGCGCGCATCAGCTTGGCGATGTCGTCGAAGTGCAGCCCCGTGGTGGGTTCGTCGAACAAAAACAGCGTCCCGCGCGCCCGCGCCGGCGCCTTGCCCGCCCAGGGCGACGGCGCGGGCGCGGCGGCCGTCGTGCGGGCACGTCGCGGGCGAGGCTCGGCGGCCGCGGCGGCGGCCAGATGGCCGGCCAGCTTGAGGCGCTGCGCCTCGCCCCCGGACAGCGTGGGCACGGGCTGGCCCAGCCGCAGGTATTCCAGCCCCACGTCCAGCAGCGGCTGCAGCGCGCGCATCACGTCGCGGTCGCTGGCAAAGCAGTGTGCGGCCTCGGTGACGGTCAGCTCCAGCACATCCGCCACGCTCAGCCAACGGCCCGCGCGCTCGATGGTCACCTCCAGCACCTCGGGGCGGTAGCGCCGCCCCTGGCAGTCCGGGCAGCGCAGATACACGTCGGAGAGGAATTGCATCTCCACATGCTCGAAGCCCGAGCCCCCGCAGGTGGGGCAGCGCCCGTCCCCGCTGTTGAAGCTGAACTTGGCCGCCGTGTAGCCGCGCTGCTGCGCCAGCGGCGACTGCGCGAACAGGGTGCGGATGGCGTCCCAGGCGCCGACGTAGCTGACCGGGTTGGAGCGCGCCGTCTTGCCGATGGGCGACTGGTCCACGAAGACCACACCCTCCAGGTGATCGGCGCCGAGCAGCCGGTCGTGCGCCCCGGGGGATTCGGTGGCCTGGCCGAAGTGGCGCAGCAGCGCAGGCGCCAGAATGTCCTGCACCAGGGTGGATTTGCCCGAGCCGCTGACCCCGGTCACCACCACCAGCCGCTGCAGCGGAAAGGCGACGTCCAGCGCGCGCAGGTTGTGCTCGCGCGCGCCCTCCAGGATCAGGCGGGGGGTGGACTCGGTGACCCGGCGCTTGACGCCAAAGCCGATTTGCCGCCGCCCCGACAGGTACTGGCCGGTGAGCGTGTCGGCGCCGCGCAGTTGCGCTGGCGTGCCGTCGAACACGATGCGGCCGCCGCGCTCGCCGGGGCCGGGGCCCATGTCGAGGATGCGGTCGGCGGCCAGCATCACGGCCGGGTCGTGCTCCACCACGACCAGGGTGTTGCCGGCGTCGCGCAAGCGGGCCATGGCCTGGTTGATGCGGGCCATGTCGCGCGGATGCAGGCCGATGGAGGGCTCGTCCAGCACGAACAGGGTGTTGACCAGCGAGGTGCCCAGCGCCGTGGTCAGGTTGATGCGCTGCACCTCGCCGCCGGAGAGGGTGCGGCTCTGGCGGTCCAGCGTCAGATAGCCCAGCCCCACATCGCACAGGTAGCGCAGCCGGGCGGTGATCTCGTCGTACAACAGCGCCTGGGCCTGGCGCTCGCCCGCCGGCAGCTCGTCCAGCCGGGCCTGCAGGCCCTGAAAGAAGCGGCGCAGGCGCTCGATCGGCAGCCCCATCAGGTCATGCAGGCACAGCCCGGGCAGCGCCTGCAGTTGCGCGTCGCTCCAGGCCACGCCGCGCGGGCGAAAGCGCCGCTCGGGCGGCAGCACGGCGTCCGCATCGGCGCGCGACCCGATGCGCCAGAGCAGGCTCTCGGTCTTGAGGCGCGCGCCGCCGCACGCCGGGCACTCGGTGTAGCTGCGGTATTTGGACAGCAGCACCCGGATGTGCATCTTGTAGGCCTTGCTCTCCAGGTAGTCGAAGAAGCGGCGGATGCCGTACCACTGGCGCTTCCAGTCCCCGGTCCAGTGCGGCGACCCCTCCAGCACCCAGCGCTGCTGCTCCGGGGCGAGCTGGTACCACGGCGTATCGCGCGGAATGCCCGCGGCCTCGGCGTGGCGCATCAGGTCGTCCTGGCACTCCTGATAGGCCGGGGTCTGGATGGGCTTGATGGCGCCTGCGCGCAGGGTGAGTTTGTCGTTCGGGATGACCAGGCCCCAGTCCACCCCGATGACACGTCCGAAGCCGCGGCAGGTCTCGCACGCGCCGGCGGGCGAGTTGAACGAGAACAGCGACGGCCGCGGGTCGGCGTAGCGGATGTCGCTCTCCGGGCAGTGCAGCCCGGTGGAATAGCGCCACTGGACCGGCTCGGCCCCGTCCGCCAGCGCATACACCGTCAGGCGCCCGCCGCCGCGCTTGAGCGCGGTCTCCACCGCCTCGGCGACGCGCGCCGGATCGGCGCTGCCGATGCGAAAGCGGTCCGCCACCACGTCGAGCCGGCGGCGCTCGCCCACGGTCTGCTCGGCCTGGACGCGGGTGTAGCCGCTGGCGGAAAGCCACTGCTGCACCTCCTCGTCGCGGGTGCTGGCGGGCAGTTCGACGGCGAAGGTCAC
Organism: Tepidimonas fonticaldi; assembly: GCF_001675355.1. Classification (NCBI taxonomy): domain Bacteria; kingdom Pseudomonadati; phylum Pseudomonadota; class Betaproteobacteria; order Burkholderiales; genus Tepidimonas; species Tepidimonas fonticaldi. Next base: position 12,142 of record NZ_LZDH01000012.1, read on the forward strand.
GACCAGGCGCGGATCGCCGGCGGCGGCGGCCCGCGCGTGCAGATCGGCCACGATGGTCTCCACCGTGTCGTGGCGCACCGGCAGGGCGGTGTCGCGGTCGAACAACTGGCCGGCGCGGGCGAACAGCAGCTTCAGGTGGTCGTTGAGCTCGGTCATCGTCCCGACCGTGGAGCGCGACGAGCGCACCGGGTTGGTCTGGTCGATGGCGATGGCGGGCGGCACGCCGTCGATGCGGTCCACCGCCGGCTTGTCCATGCGGTCCAGAAACTGCCGCGCATAGGCCGAGAAGGTTTCGACGTAGCGGCGCTGGCCCTCGGCGAACAGGGTGTCGAAGACCAGGCTGGACTTGCCCGATCCGCTCGGGCCGGTGACGACGGTCAGCTCGCCCGTGCGGATGTCCAGATCGATCTGCTTGAGGTTGTGCTGGCGCGCGCCGCGGATGCGGATGACGCCCTGCAGGGGCGCGCCCTCCTCGTCGTCGCGGGTCGGATCGCTGGTCTCGGGCAGGCGGGCGGACATGGCGGGGTGCGGGGCAGGCAATGGGAGCCGATCATTCTAGGCACCCCGCCGTAACCCCACGCGGCACCCCACCGCGCGGGGCGGCGGCATCAGGCCTGGGGCTTGACGATCAGCACCGGCACCTTGGCGTGGGTGAGCACCTTCTGCGCGACGCTGCCCAGGATGAGCGCCTGCACGCCCTTGCGGCCGTGCGAGCCCATGACGATCAGGTCGCAGGCCTCGGCCTCGGCGGTCTCCAGAATGCCTTCGTAGGTGACGTTGCGCTCGATGGTGTCGCCGGAGAACGGCACGCCGCGCGCGGCACAGACCTGCCGCAGATCGTCCAGCGCCTTGCCCGCCGCGGCCTGCGCCTCGGCCAGATAGGCCTGCAGCCCCACGGCCGACGCGTCGCCAATGCCGATATACGGGAACGGGTCGATCACATAGACGCCCACCACTTGGGCGCCGTGCTGGCGGGCGAGATCGGCCGCCAGTTCGCCGGCGGCGTGCGCCAGCGCCGAGCCATCGACGGGAACGAGGATCTTCTTGAACATCGGTCGGTCTCCTGCAATAGGGTGACGGCATCTTAGCCCAGCCCGGCGCCACGGCAACCGGATGACTGGGGTCGGCGCGGGTGGCGCGCCGGTTCCTTGCGGTGGGTCAAACGGTCGCGGCCGCCGCCACCGGCTCGATCGCCACCGCGCAGTGCTTGACCTCGGCGATCTTGGCCACCGGGTCCAGCGCCGCGATCGTCAGCAGGTTGGCCGCCGCCTCGGCGTAGGCAAACGGCAGAAAGGCCGCGCCGTCCGGCACCGCCTCGTCGGCGCGCGTGGCCACCGTGACGCTGCCGCGCCGCGTGCGCAGGCGCACCGGCTGGCCGGCGCGCAGGCCCAGCCGCGCCAGCAGCGCGGGATGCAGGCTGACGTGCGGCGCCGGCTCCAGCGCGTCCAGCACGGCGCTGCGCCGCGTCATCGCGCCGGTGTGCCAGTGCTCGAGCTGGCGGCCGGTGATCAGCACGTAGGGGTAGTCGGCGTCGGGCGGCTCCGCGGGTGCTGTCAGCCGCGCCGGCACCAGCCGCGCGCGCCCGTCCGCGGTCGGGAAGCCCTCGGTGAAGACGATCGGCCGGCCGGGGTCATCCGGGCCGGCCACCGGGTGCGTGATGGCGCCGACGCGCAGCAGCCGCGCCCACGTCAGCCCGGCCAGCGCCGGCATCAGGCCGGCCATCTCGTCGAACACGCGGCCGATGCCGCTGCCCGGCTCGGGCGCGCCGCCCAGCGGGTCGATGCCGTAGTGCCAGTCCAGCCCCAGCCGGCGCGCCAGCTGCTCCAGGATCCAGGCGTCGGCGCGCGCCTGCCCGGGCGGCGCCAGCGCCGGGCGGCCCAGCTGCACCAGCCGGTCGGTGTTGGTGACGCTGCCGGTCTTCTCCGGCCAGGCGGTGGCGGGCAGCACCACGTCGGCCAGCGCCGCGGTCTCGGTCAGGAAGATGTCGATCACCACCAGATGCTCGAGGCGCGCCAGCGCGGCGCGCGCGTGCGCCACGTCCGGGTCGCTCATCGCCGGGTTTTCGCCCTGGATCAGCATCGCGTGGATGCGGCCCTCGTGCGCGGCGTCGAGGATCTCCACCACCGTCAGGCCCGGTTCGTCCGGCAGCGCGCCGGGCGGCAGGCCCCAGGCGGCCTCGGCGGCGGCGCGGGCCAGCGGATCGGCCACGCGCCGGTAGTCCGGCAGCACCATCGGAATCAACCCGGCGTCGCTGGCGCCCTGCACGTTGTTCTGGCCGCGCAGCGGGTGCAGCCCGGTGCCGGGGCGGCCGATCTGGCCGGTCAGCAGCGCCAGCGCGATGAGCGCGCGCGCGTTGTCGGTGCCGTGGGCGTGCTGCGACACCCCCATGCCCCAGAAGATCATCGCCGCCGGCGCCGTGGCGTAGGCGCGCGCCACCTCGCGCAGCGTGGCGGCGTCGATGCCGCACACCGGCGCCATCGCCTCCGGGCTGAAGGCCTGCAGGTGCGCGCGCAGCGCCTCGAGGTCGCCCGGGTGCACGCGCTGCGCGACGAAGGCCTCGTCGACCAGCCCCTCGGTGACGATGACGTGCAGCAGCGCGTTGAGCAGCGCCACGTCCGTGCCGGGCTTGAAGGCGAGCGTGCGCCAGGCGTGGCGCGCCAGCTCGGTGCGGCGCGGGTCGGCCAGCACCAGCCGCGCGCCGCGGCGCACCGCGTTCTTGATCCAGCTCGCCGCCACCGGGTGGTTCTGCGCCGGGTTGGCGCCGATCAGGACAATCAGGTCGGCGTGCGCGCAGTCGCGCACCGGGTTGCTGACCGCGCCGCTGCCGATGCCCTCCATCAGCGCGGCGACGCTGGAGGCGTGGCACAGCCGCGTGCAGTGGTCGACGTTGTGGGTGCCGAACGCGCTGCGCAGCAGCTTCTGGAACAGGTAGGCTTCCTCGTTGCTGCCCTTGGCCGAGCCGAAGCCCGCCACCGGCACCGCGCGGCCGCGCAGGCCCTGGGCGCGCGCCGCATCGCGCACGCGCGCCAGCCCGGCGGCGGCGGCGTCCAGCGCCTCCTCCCACGTCGCGGGGCGGAACTGCGCCCACAGCGCCGCGGGGTCGGGGCGGCCGTCCGGCCCCGGCGCCAGCAGGGATGGATCCTTCGGCGCGTCGGGGCGGCGGATCAGCGGCGTGGTCAGGCGCTGCGGGTGGTGCACGTAGTCCATGCCGAAGCGGCCCTTGACGCACAGCCGGCCATCGTTGGCCGGCCCCGGCGCGCCGTCGACGCGCTCCAGGCGGCCGCCGCGCACGTGCAGGTCCACCGCGCAGCCGACGCCGCAGAACGGGCACACCGAGCGCACCACGCGCTCGGCACGCCGCGCGTAGGCGCCGTTGGCCGGCGCCAGCGCACCGGTCGGGCAGGCCTGCACGCACTCGCCGCAGGCCACGCAGGTGCTGTCGGCCACGCGGTCACCCTGGTCGAAGACGATGCGCGCCTGCCCGCCGCGGCCGGCCAGGCCCAGCACGTCGTTGCCCTGCACGTCGCGGCAGGCGCGCACGCAGCGCGTGCACTGGATGCAGGCGTCCAGCCGCACCGTGAACGCCGGGTGGGTGGCGTCGGGCGCGGCGTGCGCCTGCGCCGCCCCGCGCGCCGGCCAGCGGCCGGCGGCCGCGCCGGTGCGCCGCGCCCAGTGCTCCAGCTCGCTGTCCAGCTTGAGCCCGGCGCTGGCCGGCGCATCGGCCAGCAGCAGCTCCAGCACCGTGCGGCGGGCGCGCACGGCGCGCTCGCTGTCGGTGCGCACCTGCATGCCGGGCTGCGGCGCGCGGCAGCACGAGGCGGCGAGCGTGCGCTCGCCCGCCACCTCGACGACGCAGGCGCGGCAGTTGCCGGCCGGCGGCAGGCCGGGGCGGTGGCACAGGTGCGGCAGCTCGACGCCGACGCGGCGCGCCACCTCCCACAGCGTCTCGCTCGCCCGGGCGGTCACGGCGCGGCCGTCCAGCGTGAACTCGATCGCGGCGGCCTCGGCGGGGGTGTTCATCGCGTCACCTCATGCGGAAAGTAGCGCAACACGCTGTCGAACGGGTTGGGCGCGGCCTGCCCCAACCCGCAGATGGAGGCCTCGCGCATCGCCTGCGACAGGTCCGCCAGGCGCTCGCGGTCCCAGACCTCGTCCTGCAGCAGCGCCACCGCCTGCGCCGTGCCGGCGCGGCACGGCGTGCACTGGCCGCAGGATTCGTGCGCGAAGAAGCGCAGCAGCGACGCCGCGGCGTCGCGTGCGCGGTCGGCCTGCGACAGCACCACCACCGCCATCGAGCCGACGAAGGCGCCGTGCGCGGCCAGCGTGTCGAAGTCCAGCGGCTCGTCGGCCAGCGCCGCCGGCAGGATGCCGCCGGAGGCGCCGCCCGGCAGGAAGGCGTACAGCTCGTGGCCGTCGGCCATGCCGCCGGCGGCCTCGATCAGCTCGCGCAGCGTGGTGCCGGCCGGGCGCAGGTAGCAGCCGGGCCGGCGCACGCGGCCGCTGACGCTGTAGCGCCGCCAGCCGACCCGGCCGCGCACGCCGCCGGCGGCCCAGGCCGCCCCGCCGTCGCGCAGCAGCGTCGGCAGCCACCACAGCGTCTCGACGTTGTGCGCCAGCGTCGGGCGGCCGAACACGCCCCGCTGCGCGACGATCGGCGGGCGCAGGCGCGGCAGGCCGCGCTTGCCCTCGATCGACTCGATCAGCGCCGACTCCTCGCCGCAGACGTAGGCGCCGGCGCCGCGGCGCAGCTCGATCGCCGGCCCGCCCGCCGGCAGCAGCGCGCGCGTGCCGTCCGCCCGGGGCGCGTCCGGGTCGCCGAAGGCGTGCGGGTGGCGCTGCTGCCAGACGGCCAGCCGCTCGCGCAGGGCCCGCAGCTCCTGCGCCAGCAGGGCGCGCACGTCGGGGTATTCGTCACGCACATAGATCCACAGGTGGCGCAGGCCCACCACGGCGGCGGCGATCAGCAGACCCTCCAGCGCCGGGCGCGGGTCGTGCGCCAGCAGGTGCCAGTCCTTGAAGGTGCCGACCTCGCCCTCGTCCACGTTGACGACGCCGTGGCGCGGCCCCGGCTGGCCGGCCACCGTGACCCACTTGCGCCAGGCCGGAAAGCCCGCGCCGCCCAGGCCGCGCAGGCCGCTGGCCTCCAGCTCCCGCAGCACGTCGATCGGGCGCAGCTCGCCGCGGAGCAGCCGCTCCAGCTGCGCGTAGTCGTGCGGCTGCGGCGGTGCGCCGTGCGCCGGGGCGCGGCGCGGCGCGGTCTCGCCAGCGCGCGCCAGCTCGATCACCGCCTCGGCCGGCGCCGGGGCCACCTGCCGCTGCCCGACGCAGGCGGCCGGCGCCGCGTGGCACTGCCCAATGCACGGCACCGCCTCCACCGCCACGCCCGGGTCGCCGGCCAGCGCAGCGCGCACACGCGCCAGCAGCCCCTCGCCGCCGGCCTGCGCGCACGGCAGGCTGGTGCAGACGCGCACCGTCACGCGCGGCGGCACCGCGCCGTCGTCCAGAACGCGGAAGTGGTGGTAGAACGTCGCGACCTCGTAGACCTCGGCCTGGCTCAGGCGCAGCCGCTCGGCCAGCGCGGCCAGAGCGTCGCGCGACAGGCCGCCCAAGGCGTCCTGCAGCCGGTGCAGGTGCTCGATCAGCAGGTCGCGCCGCGGCTCCAGCCCGTCGCACAGCCGGGCCACCGTGGCGCGGGCCTGCGGCGTGGGGGTGCGGCCCTTGGGGACCGGACGGCCCAGCCGGTCGGACGGCCGCTGCGCCAATGCAGTTGAATTCACCTCTTGCTCCTGAAATCGCCGCTGGTTCGGCCGAATTTTGGTCTGCCTGATGCACTTTACTACATGCCGCAAACCCTCGGACAGCCCCGATAGGCGACGCGGCACCGGCCAAGACGGGAACGACACGGCGGCGGCGCCCGTCTCTGCGAGCATGATCGCGCAATTTCCCTCCCTGGCGGCCTCCCGGTCGGCCAATGTCCCCATGCCCACCGGCTTGCTTGCGCACCCATGCCCCCGCCGGTCGCCGTTCCTGGCGACGGGGTGGGCCATGGCATGGCGGCGGTTAGGGACGCTGCTCCTGGGGTGGATGCTTGCCCTGTCGGTCTGGGCGGGCGACGGCGTCCTGGTGCAGCGGCTGCCGTCCGGGCTGCCGCTGACGGGTCAGGTGGAAGTATTGGCGGACCCGGAAGGCACGTTGACCCTGGACGCCGTGCGGGCCGCGGGGCCGGCGCGCTGGTACCTGGCGGGCCAGGGCGCGCTGTTCGTCATGGTGATCGCGCTGGTGCTGGTCAACCAGGGCGTGCTCCACGCGCCGTTCGTGCTCGCCAACGGCCTGCAGATCGGCATCGTGGCCGAGCTGGTCGTCTTTGCCATCGCCCTGAGCCGCCGCATTCGAGCCCTGCAGGAGGAGCAGGCCGTGCTGGGACGGCGCGCCGCCGACCTGGCCGAGGCCGCAGCCACCGACCCCCTGACGGGCCTGGCCAACCGGTCGGGCCTGGCACGCGCCGCCCAGCCGCTGCTCGGCGGGGACGGCGAGCACGCGCTCATGCTGCTCGATCTGGATCGCTTCAAGCCGGTCAACGACCGCCACGGGCACGAATGGGGCGACCGGGTGCTGCAAACCGTCGCGCGGCGGCTGCAGCAGCAGGTGCGCGAGACGGATACCGTCGCCCGCCTGGGTGGGGACGAATTCGTGATCCTGCTGCGCGACCAGCGCGACGCCCAACTGCTGCTGTCGCTGGGGGAGCGGCTCGCCCTCGCCGTGGCCGAGCCCATCCGCAACCAGGGGGTGGAGGTGGCGGTGGGCGGCAGCATCGGCATCGCGCGCTACCCCCGCGACGGGCGGCAACTGGCGGACCTGCTGCGCAGCGCCGACCGCGCCATGTACCGCGCCATGTACCGCGCCAAGCGCAGCGACCGGCGGGCCGCGCTGGCCGAACCCGCCGATGGCGCGTCGCCCGCACCGGCCGCCGCGGCCTGACGCCGCTCAGCCGAGCGCGGCCGCCTGCCGCGCCTCCACCGCCTGCCAAATACGGCGCCGGGTGGCATCGTCGCTGCCGCCCCAGGCGGCGATCTCGTCTAGCGTGCGCCAGCAACCGGCGCACAGGCCGCGGGCTTCGTCCATGCGGCAGACGCCGATGCAGGGCGACGGCACGGGCGCCCCGGCCGGGCTGCGGCGCAGCGCATCGGCCAGCGACAGGCGGCGGCGAGCGGGGGGATTCGTCGTCATGGGCGGATGTTAGCGGGCGGTGACATCGGCCACCGGGGCCCCGGTCCATGCCCGCAGCTCCGCCGGGGTCAGCCGAAACACCGCATGCGGATGCCCCGCCGCGGCCCAGATCACGTCGAAGCGAAACAGCTCGGCATCGATCAGCGTCACCGGGGGGTGGGCGTGCGCCAGCGGCGCCACCCCGCCGATCGAAAACCCCGTCGCCGCCTTGACGAACGCCGCATCCGCCCGCCCCAGCGATTGGCCCGGCGCACACACCAGCGGGGCCACCTTGGCCTCGTCCACGCGGCGGTCGCCGCTGGTGATGACCAGCACCGCCGCATCGTCCGGCAGCCGGCGGAAGATGATGCTCTTGGCGATCTGACCCAACGCCACGCCCAGCGCATCGGCCGCCTGTTGCGCCGTGCGCGCGGCGTCGTCCAGCATCACCGGCTCGTGCCCGGCACCATGGCCCTGCAAGGCGGCCGCGACGCGGCGCACCCCCTCGGGCAGCGGTTTGACCTGCGCGCCACACACTCAGCACCTCTCTGCTGCGGACGCGCGCTTGGCCAGCAGGGCACGCCCGACGCGCGACCCCGTCGGACGCCCCAACCGTTCGCTGATCCAGGCGCCGGTGTCGGCCAGCGCCTCCAGATCGATGCCCGTGTCGATGCCCAGGCCGTGCAGCAGATAGACCACGTCCTCGGTGGCGACATTGCCGGTCGCGCCTTTGGCGTAGGGGCAGCCGCCCAGCCCCGCGACCGAGGATTGAAAGTTCCACACCCCCATCTGCAGCGCCGCCAGCGTGTTGGCCAGCGCCTGGCCATAGGTGTCGTGGAAATGGCCGCTGATGTGGTCGATGTCGTAGTGGGCCAGCGTCGCCTCGATGGCGCGCTGCACCTTCAGCGGCGTGCCCACGCCGATGGTGTCGGCCACGTCCACGCGCTGCACCCCGATACCCTTCATCAACCGGGCCAGCATGCCCACGCGCTCGGGCGCGATGTCGCCCTCGTACGGGCAGCCCACGGTGCAACTCATGGCGCCGCGCACGGCAATACCGGCCTTGCGCGCCGCTTCCACCACCGGCGCAAAGCGCTCGATGCTCTCGGCAATGCTGCAGTTGATGTTCTTCTGGCTGAACGCCTCGCTGGCCGCACCGAACACCACGATCTCGTCCGGCCGGTCGGCCAGCGCCGCCTCGAAGCCCTTGAGGTTGGGCGTGAGCACGGAGTAGCGCACGCCCGGCTGGCGGGTGATACCGGCCATGACGGCGTGGTTGTCGGCCATCTGCGGCACCCATTTGGGGCTGACGTAACTGGTGACTTCGATCTCCCACAGGCCCGCGGCCTGCAGGCGGTGCACGAGTTCGATTTTGACCGCCGCGGGCACGGGCTGCTTTTCGTTTTGCAGGCCGTCGCGCGGGCCGACGTCGATCAGGCGGACACGGGCGGGGTAGTTCGCGGTACTCATGGCAGGGTTCTGGGTCGTTCAATAGCCGCGCGCCGGATCGACGACGCCGCGGATCGGCTCGCCGCGCTCCAGCGCGAGGATCTTGCCGGCAATCTGGGCGATGCTCTCATCGCGCAGGGTGCGCGCGGCCGTGTGGGGGGTGACGGTGATGCGCGGATGCCGCCAAAACGGGTGCCCGGCGGGCAGCGGCTCGGTCGCAAACACGTCCAGTGCGGCACCGCTGAGGTGGCCGCTGTCCAGCAGCGCGAGGAGGTCGTCTGCCACCACATGGGCCCCGCGCGCGACGTTGATCAGGTACGCCCCGCGCGGCAGTTGGGCCAGCGTCTGGCGGTTGAGCAGCCCGCGCGTCTCGGGCGTCAGCGGCAGCAGATTGACCAGCACACGGCTGCGCGCCAGAAACGGGGCCAGCCCGTCCGCGCCATGAAAGCTGATCACCCCTGGCAGCGCCTTGGGGCTGCGGCTGTAGCCGATGACGGGAAACTCGAACCCCTGCAGCGCCTGCGCGACGCGCGTGCCCAGCACGCCCAGGCCCAGCAAACCGACGGTCCAGTCGGCGCGCCGCTGCGGTTTGCGAAAGGCCCACCGCTCCTCGCGCTGGGCCGCTTCGTAGGCGTCGAACTCCCGGAACTGGCGAATCACCGCGTGGCAGACGTATTCGGCCATTTGCACCGCCATGCCGGCGTCGTCCAGCCGCACCACGCGCAGCCCCGGGGGCAAGCGCAGGCGCAGCAAGGCATCGACTCCGGCGCCGATGTTGAACAGGGCGCGCAGGCGCGGCTGCTCGTCGATGAAGCGCTGCGGCGGCGCCCAGACGACCGCATAGTCCGCCGGGGGCGCCCCCGGCGTCCACTCGCTGACGGCGGCGCCGGGCAGCGCGGCGCGCAGGCCGGCCAGCCAGGGCTCGGCCTTGGTATCGGTGCAGCAAAACGTCAGGTGCATGGCCCGCAAGCCTAGCGCACTCGGCAGGGGCGCGCTGTCGCACTGGGTCAAGCGCCGGGTCAGGCGCCGCCCAGACGCAGCAGCTCGGCCCCGTCGGCCACCTGATCGCCGGGCGCATACAGCAGCTCGGCGACGGTGCCGTCGGCCGGGGCGGCGATGGTGTGCTCCATCTTCATCGCTTCCAGCACGGCCAGCGGCTGCCCCTTCTTGACCGCATCGCCAGCCTGCACCAGGAAGGCGACGACCTTGCCCGGCATGGGCGCGGTGAGCCGCCCGCCCTCGGCCGCCGCGTCACCGGCGTGGGCCAGCAGGTCCACCTCGACGATGGCGGCCGACCCCTGCGGGGTGAACAGATGCAGCCGTTCCCCCTGGGCGTAGACGGTGGCGCGCCAGTCCTCGCCGGCAAACGATACCCCCAGCGCCCAGCCGCCCCCGGGCGCGTCGCGCCACGCCAGCGCGCCGGCGGTGGCGGCTTCGCCCTCGCCCACCACCAGCCAGCGGGAGCCGTCGCGGCGCCAGGTCAGGCGGGCCGGCACGGTGTCCTCGCCCCACTGGAAGGCGAAGCGCCGGCTGCGCTCGCCATGGCTGGCAAAGCCGTCGCGCGCGCGCCAGGGGTCGTGCCCCTCGGCACTCGCCTCCTGGGCGGCCTGCGCCTCGGTGGTCAGGGTGTGGGCGACCGCGATCGCCACCGCCGCCGTCAACGAAACCGGCTGCTGGCCAAAGAGGACGGCGGACTCGCGCGCGATGAGCGCCGTGTCCAGCCGCGCCTGCGCGAACGATGGGCTGCGCACCACATGGCGCAAAAACGCCACATTGTTGGCCACGCCGACGATGTGCAACTGCGCCAGCGCCTGGTCCAGCCGCGCCAGCGCCTGCTCGCGCGTGTCGCCGCGCACGATCAGCTTGGCGATCATGGAGTCGTAGTGCGGGCTGATGGTGTCGCCCTCGCCCACGCCGTCGTCGATGCGCACATCCGACACGGCAAAGGCGCTGCACGTCGGCTTGCGGTACACGCTCAGTCGGCCCGTGGCAGGCAGAAACTGGTTGTCCGGGTTCTCGGCGCAGATGCGCGCCTCGATCGCGTGGCCCTGCAGGCGCAGGTCGCGCTGGGCCAGGGGCAGCGGCTCGCCCGCCGCCACGCGCAACTGCCACTCGACCAGATCCAGCCCGGTGATGGCTTCGGTCACCGGATGCTCGACCTGCAGCCGGGTGTTCATCTCCATGAAGTAAAAGCGCATCGCCTCGGGGTGGTCGTACCCCTGTGGCTGCTCGACGATGAACTCCACCGTCCCCGCGCCCACATAGCCGACCGCGCGCGCGGCCGCCACGGCGGCCAGCCCCATGCGCTCGCGCAGCTCCGGCGGCATGCCGGGGGCGGGGGCCTCCTCCAGCACCTTCTGGTGGCGGCGCTGCACCGAGCAATCGCGCTCGAACAGGTAGACCGCGTTGCCGTGCGCATCGGCAAACACCTGGATCTCGATGTGGCGCGGGCGCTGCACATATTTTTCGATGAGCACCGCCGCGTCGCCAAAGCTGTTGAGCGCCTCGCGCTGGCACGAGGCCAGGGCGTCGTCGAAGGCCTCGGGCGCCTCCACCAGCCGCATGCCCTTGCCGCCGCCGCCCGCGCTGGCCTTGATCAACACCGGGTAGCCGATGCGGTCGGCCTCGGCCTTGAGCAGGCGCGGATCCTGATCGGCGCCGTGGTAGCCGGGTACCAGCGGCACGCCGGCGGTTTCCATCAGGCGCTTGGACTCCGCCTTTAGACCCATGGCGGCGATGGCCGACGGCGGCGGGCCGATGAACACCAGCCCCGCGTCCGCGCAGGCTTGCGCAAAGCCCTCGTTTTCGCTCAGGAAGCCGTAGCCCGGGTGGATGGCCTGGGCGCCGGTGGCCCGCGCGGCCTCGATGATGCGCTCCCAGCGCAGATAGCTGTCCTTGGGCGCGGCGCCGCCGACGCACACCGCCTCGTCGCAGGCGGCGACGTGACGCGCCTGCGCATCGGCCTCGGAGTACACGGCGACGGTGCGGATGCCGAGCCGGCGCGCCGTGGCGGCCACGCGGCAGGCGATCTCTCCGCGGTTGGCGATCAGAATTTTGTGGAACATGGGGTCGACTCCGTCACGCCAGCCACTGGGGCTTGCGCTTGTGCAGGAAGGACTGGACACCCTCGCGCCCTTCGGCGCTGGCGCGGATGTCGGCAATGGCTTCGACGGTGCGGGCCACCAGGGCATCGTCCAGCAGGGCCCCGGCGACGTCGCGCACCAAGCGCTTGGCGGCAGCCACGGCCGCCGGGCCGGCGCTGCACAGGGCCTGCACGATGGCGTCCACCCGGGCGTCCAGCGCGTCGGCCGGCACCACCTCGTGCACGAAGCCGATGCGCAGCGCCTCGGCCGCGTCGAAGCGCTCAGCCGTCAGAAAATACCGGTGCGCCGCGCGCGCGCCCATGGCGCGCACCACATACGGCCCGATGGTGGCGGGAATCAACCCGAGCTTGACCTCGCTGAGGCAAAAGCCCGCGCTCTCCACCGCGACCGCCACGTCGCACGCCGCCACCAGCCCCATGCCGCCGGCGTACACATCGCCCTGCACCCGGGCTACCGTGGGCTTGGGACATTCGTGGATCGTGCGCAGCATCGCCGCCAGCCGGCCGGCATCGGCCAGGTTTTCGTCGCGGCTGTAGTCGGCCATGCGGCGCATCCAGTTCAGGTCCGCCCCGGCGCAAAACGCCGGCCCCTCGGCGGCCAGCACGATGGCGCGCACATCGTCGCGCGCGCCCAGTTCGGCAAATGCCGCGGTCAGCTCGGCGATCACCTCGTCGTTGAAGGCATTGCGCAGCTCGGCGCGCGTGAGGGTGACGGTGGCACGGTGGCCAGTCACGGCAACGGTCAGGTTCCCCATGGTCGCCCCCTTGCTCACATGCGGAAGACGCCGAAGCGGGTGTCCGGAATCGGCGCATTGAGTGCCGCCGACAGCCCCAGCGCCAGCACGCGGCGCGTGTCCGCCGGGTCGATGACGCCGTCGTCCCACAGCCGCGCCGTGGCGTAGTAGGGGTGCCCCTGGCGCTCGTACTGCGCGCGGATCGGGGCCTTGAACGCCTCCTCCTCCTCGGCGCTCCAGGTGCCGCCCTTGGCTTCGATGCCGTCGCGCTTGACGGTGGCCAGCACCGAGGCCGCCTGCTCGCCGCCCATCACGCTGATGCGGGCGTTGGGCCACATCCAGAGGAAGCGCGGCGAGTACGCGCGCCCGCACATGCCGTAGTTGCCAGCGCCGAAGCTGCCGCCGATGATGACGGTGAACTTGGGCACCTGCGCGCACGCCACCGCCGTCACCATCTTGGCGCCCGCACGCGCGATGCCGGCGTTCTCGTACTTGCGGCCGACCATGAAGCCGGTGATGTTCTGCAGGAACACCAGCGGCACCTTGCGCTGGCAGCACAGTTCGATGAAGTGCGCGCCCTTGTCGGCGCTTTCGGCAAACAGGATGCCGTTGTTGGCGACGATGCCCACCGGCATGCCTTCGAGGTGCGCAAAGCCGCACACCAGCGTCGTGCCGTAGCGCGCCTTGAACTCGTGGAACTCCGAGCCGTCCACGAGGCGCGCGATGATCTCGCGCACGTCGAACGGCTTGCGCGCATCGGTCGGGATGACGCCGTAGAGCTCCTCGGCCGGGTACAGCGGCGCGCGCGGCTCGCGGCGCGCCACCGGCCAGTCCTTGCGGCGGTTCAGCCGCGCCACCGCCTCGCGCGCCAGCGCCAGCGCGTGCAGGTCGTTCTCGGCCAGGTGGTCGGCCACGCCCGACAGGCGCGTGTGCACGTCGCCGCCGCCCAGATCCTCGGCGCTGACGACCTCGCCGGTGGCGGCCTTCACCAGCGGCGGGCCGCCCAGGAAGATCGTGCCCTGGTTCTTGACGATGATCGTCTCGTCGCTCATCGCCGGCACGTAGGCCCCGCCCGCCGTGCACGAGCCCATCACCACCGCGATCTGCGCGATGCCCTGCGCGCTCATGTTGGCCTGGTTGTAGAAGATGCGCCCGAAGTGGTCGCGGTCCGGGAACACCTCGTCCTGGTTGGGCAGGTTGGCGCCGCCCGAGTCCACCAGGTAGATGCACGGCAGCCGGTTCTGCTGCGCGATCTCCTGCGCGCGCAGGTGTTTCTTCACCGTCATCGGGTAATAGGTGCCGCCCTTGACGGTGGCGTCGTTGCAGACGATGACGCACTCCACGCCCGACACGCGGCCGATGCCCGCGATCAGCCCGGCTGCCGGGGCGTCGTTCTGGTACATGTCCAGCGCCGCCAGCGGGGCGATTTCCAGAAACGGCGTGCCGAGGTCGAGCAGCATTTCGACCCGCTCGCGCGGCAGCAGCTTGCCGCGCGCGGTGTGCTTGGCGCGGGCGGCCTCGCCGCCGCCCTGCGCCACCTGGGCGATGCGGGCGTGCAGGTCATCGACCAGCGCGCGCATGGCGGCGGCATTGGCCTGGAAATCGGCCGAACGGGGGTTGAGTTGGGTGGCAATGGCGCTCATGGTGGCGCGATTGTCCCGCCGCACGGGCGCGCCGGCCAGCGGGCAAACCCGCCCGAATGGTTGCAGAATGCGCCAATGGCGTCGCGATTTCGCTCCCCTTCCCCCGCACCATCCCGGCCGGCGCCGGTGGCCGCTACGCCGGCTGCTTTCGCGCAGGCCATCGTGGCTGCGTATGGCCGCCGCGGACAGTCGGCCGCGGCGGCGCTGGCAGCGGCGGGGCTGGACGAGGCCGCGCTGGCGGCCCCGGACGCCCGCCTCACCAGCCTGCCCTTCGAGCGCCTGAGCGCCCACGCCATGCGCGAACTGGACGACGAGGCGCTGGGCTGGTTCTCGCGCCGGCTGCCCTGGGGCAGCTACGGCATGCTGGCGCGGGCCTCGCTGACCGCACCCGATCTGGGACTGGCGCTGGCGCGCTGGTGCCGCCACCACCGCCTGCTGACCGATGACGTGACGCTGACGCTGGAGCGCACCGGCGACACCGCCACGCTGCGTCTGACCGAACAGCGCGCGCCGGGCGCGGACATCGCCGATGCCACGGAACGCGCCACCACCCGCGAGTTCGCCCACGTCTCGCTGCTGCGCAACGCGCTCGGCCTGGCGGCCTGGTTCATCGACTCACGCATCGGGTTGCGCGAGGCGGCCTTCGCCTACCCCGCACCGCGGCATGCCGACGCCTACGCGGTGCTGTTCCCCGGCGCGCACGTGGGCTTTGACGCCACGCAGACGGTCGTCACCTTTGACGCGGCCTACCTGGACCAGCCGCTGCGGCGCGACGAGGCCGCCCTGCGCGCGATGCTGCAGCGGGCTGTGGCGCTGATGGTGCACCCGGACCGCCGCGACCGCCTGCTGGTCGAACGCGCGCGCACCTGGCTGCGCAGCCACCCGGACGGCGCCAGCGCTAAGCGGCTGGCCGATGCGCTGCACGTCTCGGTGCGCACGCTGCAGCGGCAGTTGCACGAGGCCGGCACGAGCGTGCAGGACCTGAAGGATCAGGTGCGGCGCGACCTGGCCACCGAGCACCTCCTGCGCACGCGCTGGCCCGTCAAGCGCATCGCTGCCCACGTGGGCTTCGACAACGAAAAAAGCTTCATCCGCGCCTTCAAGGCCTGGATCGGGCAGACGCCGGCCGCGTTCCGGCGCGGGGCGGGCGCTCAGCGCACCTCGCCGTCCACGTAGAACCAGCGCCCACCCTCACGCACGAAGCGGCTGACCTCGTGCAGGCGCTGGCCTCGGCCCGCGATGCGCGAGCGGGCCACGAATTCCACCTCGGCGTGGTCGGCGTCGAGGGCGCGGTGACGCTTCACATCAAGCCCCAGCCAGGTCACCCCAGGCTCCAGCGCCAGCTCCGCCGGCCGTGTGCTGGCGTGCCAGGTGGCCAGCAGGTGCGCCACATCGCCGCGCGCGAAGGCGGTGTAGCGCGAGCGCATCAAGGCCTCGGCGTCCGGCGCCGGCACCGCGGCACCGGGCTCGCGGTGCGGGCCGCAGCACGCGGCGTACGGCCGGGCGCGGCCGCGGGTGTCCTGACGTCCACAGGGGCAGGGGTCATCGGACTGAAACAGCGAAACGGCCATGGCGCCGGGATTGTGTCCGAGCATCGGCCAACAAAATAGATCATTTGGTTATTTATAAATAGAAAAGTATTGGTTCCAATTATTTAAAAAGGCCAACAACATACCGAGCAACGACATTTCAAGGAGTTGCCCCATGCACCGTCGCCAACTGCTCTCGACCCTCGCCCTGCTGACGGGGATCGGCACAGCGCTGCCCGCGCTGGCCCAGGCCCCCGCCCCGGTCACCCTGCTCAATGTCTCGTACGACCCCACGCGCGAACTCTACGTCGAACTCAACGCCGCCTTTGCCCGCGCCTGGAAGGCGCAGACCGGCCAGGATGTCACCATCAAGCAGTCGCACGGCGGCTCGGGCAAGCAGGCGCGATCCATCATCGACGGCCTGGAGGCAGACGTGGCCACCCTGGCGCTGGCCGGCGACATCGACGCGCTGAACGAGCACGGGCAGCTCATCCCCAAGGACTGGCAAAAGCGCCTGCCGCACAACTCAGCGCCGTACACATCGACCATCGTGCTGGTGGTGCGCCAGGGCAACCCCAAGGGCATCAAGGACTGGGATGACCTGATCCGGCCCGACGTGAAGGTGATCACGCCCAACCCCAAGACATCGGGGGGCGCGCGCTGGAACTACCTGGCCGCCTGGGAGTACGCCAAGCGCAAGTACGGCAGTGACGCCAAGGCCCGCGAATTCGTTGCCAAACTGTATGGCAACGTCCCGGTGCTGGACACCGGCGCACGGGGCTCGACCATCACCTTCGCGCAACGCCAGCAGGGCGATGTGCTGATCGCCTGGGAGAACGAAGCCTACCTGCTGGAAAAGGAATTCGGCACCCGCTTCGACATTGTCGTTCCGTCGCTGAGCATCCTGGCCGAGCCACCTGTCACGGTCGTGGACAAGACCGTGGACCGCAAAGGCACGCGCAAGGTTGCCGAGGCCTACCTGCGCTTCCTGTACACCGACGAAGCCCAGGACATCATCGGCCGCCACTTCTACCGACCGCGCTCGCAGCAGGCGCTGGCCAAACACGCCCAGCAGTTCCCGCGTCTGCCGCTGTTCACCATCGACGAGGTTGGCGGCTGGGCCCACGCCACGCGCACGCACTTCGCCGACGGCGCCTCGTTCGATCAGATCTACACGAAGCGCTGACCATGATCGAACTGCGGGGTATCCACCATTGGTACGACAGCGCCGGCGGACGCGTCCATGCCCTGCGCGGCGTGAACCTGACGGTGCAGCCGGGCGAGGTGTTCGGCATCATCGGCCGCAGCGGCGCGGGCAAGAGCTCGCTGGTGCGCACAATCAACCTGCTCAACCGCCCCACCGAAGGCACGGTCACCGTGGCCGGCCAGGCGTTGACGCAACTGGACGCGGCGGCGCTGCGCGCCGCCCGGCGGGAGATCGGCATGATCTTCCAGCACTTCAACCTGCTGTCGTCGCGCACGGTGTACGACAACGTCGCCCTGCCGCTGGAGCTGGCCGGGCTGTCGCGCGAGGCGATCCGCGCCCGCGTCATGCCGCTGCTGGAGCTCGTCGGACTGGCAGGGTTGGCCCAGCGGTACCCGGCGCAGATCAGTGGCGGACAGAAGCAGCGCGTGGGCATCGCCCGGGCGCTCGCCAATCAGCCCAAGGTGCTGCTGTCGGACGAGGCCACCTCGGCGCTGGATCCCGAGACCACGCGCGCCATCCTGGGCCTGCTGCGCGAGATCAACCGCGAGCTGGGCCTGACCATCGTGCTGATCACACACCAGATGCAGGTGATCAAACAGGTTGCGCACCGGCTGGCGGTGATGGAAGCAGGCGAGATCGTGGAGCAGGGCGACACGCTGGCGGTGTTCAGCCAGCCGGGGCATGACGTGACACGGCGCCTGCTGGACGAGGTGATGCCCAGCGAGCTGCCGCCGGCGGTGCTGGCGCGCGTGCGCGCACTGATCCGGGCGGACGGGGCCGGAACCCGGCTGTGGCGCGTGAGCTTTGCCGGCGAATCGTCAGACCGGCCCCTGATCGCAGACCTGGTGCGGCGCTTCGGCCTGGACCTCCACATCGTGCACGGGCAGATCGACGAGGTGCAGGGGCGGCCCTTCGGCAACCTGGCGGTGCTGGCCCGCGGCGCGCAGGAATCGCTGCAGGCTGCGGTGCGCCACCTGCAGGGTGCCGGCCTGCGCGTGCAGGAGGTGGCCCATGGCTGAGTGGCTCTCGACCCACTTTCCCCCTGCGCTGATCGAGCTGTTTGTCGATTCGCTGGGCGAGACGCTGGTGATGGTCGGCCTGTCGGGCCTGGCCGGTGCCGTGCTCGGCATTCCGCTGGGCGTGCTGCTGCGCCTGACGGATCGGGGCGGCGTGATGGAAAACGCGGCCTTCAACCGCACCGTCGGCGCACTGGTCAATGCCGTGCGCTCCACGCCGTTCATCATCCTGCTGGTGGCGATCATCCCGCTGACGCGGCTGCTGACGGGTTCCTCGATCGGCACGGCCGCGGCTGTCGTGCCCCTGACCGTGGCGGCGGCCCCCTTCATCGCGCGGCTGGTGGAGGCCTCGCTGCGCGAGGTGGACGCCGGCCTGATCGAGGCGGCGCAGGCGATGGGGGCCACCCATACGCAGATCGTCTTCAAGGTGCTGCTGCCCGAGGCCGTGCCCGGCATTGTGGCCGGCCTGACGATCACGCTGGTGAGCCTGACGGGCTATTCCGCAATGGCCGGCGCCATCGGCGGTGGCGGCCTGGGTGACCTGGGCATCCGCTACGGCTACCAGCGCTTCATGCCCGAGGTGATGGCTGCCGTGGTGCTGGTGCTGATCGTGTTCGTGCAGGCGGTTCAGAGCGCAGGCGACTGGCTGGTGCGGCGCCTGAGCCACCGCTGAGCTGGATTTTTCACCCTTCTTTTTTCCGACAAGAGGTCATTCATGCAAAAACGTCACTTGCTTCAATCCGCCGTCGCCCTGGCCGTGGCATGGTCCGTGGGCGGCCCCGCGCTGGCGCAGGACAAGCCCCTCAAGATCGGCGTGACGGCCGGGCCGCACGCGCAGATCTTCGAGCAGGTCAAGAAGGTCGCCGAGAAAGACGGCCTGAAGATCCAGATCATCGAGTTCAGCGACTACGTGCAGCCCAATGCCGCGCTGGCGGCGGGCGACCTGGACGCCAACAGCTATCAGCACAAGCCCTACTTGGACCAGCAGATCCAGGACCGCGGCTACAAGTTTGTCCCGGTGGGCTACACGGTCAACTTCCCGATAGGCATTTACTCCAAGAAGGTCAAGCGACTGGAGGATCTAAAGGAGGGCGCGCGCTTCGGCATCCCGAACGACCCGACCAACGGCGGGCGGGTGCTGCTGGTGCTGCAGGACAAGGGGTTGATCAAGCTGCGGCCGGAGGCGGGTCTGAAAGCCACCCCACTGGATGTGGTGAGCAATCCCAAGAAGCTGCGCTTTGTCGAACTGGATGCCGCCCAACTGGCGCGCTCGCTGGACGATCTGGACGCCTCTGCGGTCAACACCAACTACGCCCTGCCCGCCGGCCTGCACCCGGGGCGCGATGCCATCGCCCAGGAGAGCGCCAAGAGCCCCTACGTGAACCTGATCGCCGTGCGCGAGCAGGACAAGGACAAGCCGTGGGTGTCCAAGCTCGTCAAGGCCTATCAGTCGGAGCCGGTGCGGCAGTTCATCCTCACCGAGTTCAAGGGCGCCGTGTTGCCTGGGTTCTGACACCGGCCGCAGCGCCAGCCGATCCGGTCAATCATCCGGCGTATCGGGCAGCCCCGGAAACAGCACCTCCACATAGCCCAGTTGCGTGAGGTCCGTCATGCGCGTCGGGTACAGCCGCCCGATCAGGTGGTCGCATTCGTGCTGCACCACCCGGGCGTGGAAGCCCTCGACCTCGCGTTCGAGCGGGCGGCCGTGTGCGTCAAAGCCGCGGTAGCGGATGCGCCGGAACCGCGGCACCCGGCCGCGCAGGCCCGGCACCGAGAGGCAGCCCTCCCAGTCCGTCTCCTGTTCATCGCCCAGCGGCCCGATCACCGGATTGATGAGCACGGTGGGCGGCACGGGCGGGGCTTCGGGGTAGCGCGGGTTGGGCCGGCCCGTGCCAAAGATCACCACCTGCCAGTCCTCCCCGATCTGCGGGGCCGCCAGACCGGCGCCGTTGGCGGCGGCCATGGTGTCGCGCAGATCCTGCAGCAGCGCCGGCAGGAAGGGGGCGCCAAAGTCGGTGACGGGCCGGGCGACACGCAGCAGGCGCGGGTCACCCATCTTGAGGATGGGACGGACGCTCATGGGAACGGATGCACGTGGGCGGATGGTGGATGATTGTGGCGGTTTTCCTGCACACCCGGACGTGCGCCCGGCACATCCACAAGGCCCCGCGCTGCCCTACACTGGCGCCATGAGCACCATCGCCGATCTGCGCCGCATCCTTGCGAGCTGCCGCACCCTGGCCGTGGTCGGCCTGTCGCCGCAGTGGCACCGGCCGAGCTTCTTCGCCGCCAAGTACATGCAGGCGCACGGCTATCGCATCGTGCCTGTCAACCCCGGAGCGACCGAAATCCTGGGCGAACGCTGCTACCCCAGCGTGACGGCCGCTGCACAGGCCCTGGCCGAGCGCGGCGAGCGCATCGACATGGTGGACTGCTTCCGCCGCAGCGACGACATCCCGCCGATTGCCGAGGAGGCCATCGCCATTGGCGCACGCTGCCTGTGGCTGCAGCTCGGCGTGGTGAACGAGGCCGCCGCCGCCCGGGCCCGCGCCGCCGGGCTGGACGTGGTGATGGACCGCTGCGTCAAGATCGAGCACGCCCGCCTGTTCGGCGGACTCAACTGGGCGGGGGTGAACACCCGCGTGATCTCGGCCAAGCGGCCCCACCAGCTGCCCTACTGAGGCCCCCTGACGCGCCGACCCGGCGCACGCGACGAGACGACCCCATGGCAGACCACGACTTCGGCTTCGGCACCCGCGCCATCCACGCCGGCGCCATCCCCGACCCGGTGACCGGCGCGCGCGCCACCCCCATCCACCAGACGACGAGCTTCGTGTTCGACAGCGCGGAGCACGCCGCCAGCCTGTTCAACCTGCAGACCTTCGGCAACGTCTACAGCCGCATCTCCAACCCCACCGTGGCGGTGCTGGAGGAGCGCGTCGCCGCGCTGGAAGGCGGTCGGGCGGCGCTGGCCTGCGCCAGCGGCATGGCCGCGCAGATGACGGCGCTGCTGGCCATTCTCAAGGCCGGGGACCACATCGTCGCCGCCTCCACGCTGTACGGTGGCACCGTGGGCCAGTTGGGCGTGGGCTTCCGGCGGCTGGGTATCGAGACCACCTTCGTCGACCCGTCTGACCCGGAGAACTTCCGCCGCGCGATCCGGCCCCAGACTCGCGCCCTCTATGGCGAGACGATCGGCAACCCACGCCTGAACGTGCTCGACATCGCCGCGGTAGCCCGCGTGGCGCACGAGCACGGCCTGCCGCTGGTGATCGACAACACCGTGGCCAGCCCCTACCTGTGCAACCCGTTCCAGTTCGGGGCGGACATCGTGGTGCACAGCGCCACCAAGTACCTCGGCGGGCACGGCACCACCATGGGCGGGCTCGTGGTGGAGTCGGGCCGCTTCGACTGGGGGGCGCCCGGCACGCGCGAGAAGTTCCCCGAGATGCTGGAGCCCAGCGCCGCCTACCACGGCGTGAAGTTCTACGAGACCTTCGGCGACTTCGGCTACACCATGAAGGCGCGCATGGAAGTCAACCGCACCTTCGGCGGCTGCCTGTCGCCACTGAACGCGTGGCTGCTGCTGCAGGGCATCGAGACCCTGCACCTGCGCATGCAGGCCCACTGCCGCAATGCGCTGCGGGTGGCGCAGCACCTGGCCGAGCACCCGCGCGTGGCCTGGGTCAACTACCCCGGCCTGCCCGACTCGCCCGACCACGCGCTGGCCCGCCAGCAGTTCCGCGCCATCGACGGCGCGCCCGGCTGCTCGGGCATCCTCAGCTTCGGCATCCGCGCCGACGACCCGGCCCGTGCGGGCGAGCACTTCATCGACGCCTGCGAGTTCCTGAGCCACCTGGCCAACATCGGCGACGCCAAGACCCTGGTCATCCACCCGGCGTCGACCACGCACCGCCAGCTCAGCGCCGCCGAACTGGCCGCGGCCGGCGTCGGCCCGGACATGATCCGGCTGTCGGTGGGCATCGAGGACGTCGAGGACATCCTCTGGGACATCGACCAGGCGCTGGACCAGGCGGTGGGCTGAGCCGCGGCGAAGTCGCCCGGCCGCGGCGACAATTGGGGCATGGGAACCCTGACCGCCTGGGCACGGGCATGGCGACGCGGCCTGGCCGCCGCCGGCCTGTGCCTCCTGACCACCGCCCACGCCGCTCCGCCTCCCGCCCGCCCCTTCGAGGACACGCTGGCGCAGCGCCTTCAGGCCTGCACGGTCTGCCACGGCGCCGAGGGCCGTGCCGCCCCCGACGGCTACTACCCCCGCATCGCCGGCAAGCCGGCCGGCTACCTCTACCACCAGTTGCTCAACTTCCGCGAAGGGCGCCGGCACTACCGGCTCATGGTGCAGATGGTGGATCCGCTCGATGACGCCTACCTCTGGA
Organism: Tepidimonas fonticaldi; assembly: GCF_001675355.1. NCBI lineage: Bacteria > Pseudomonadati > Pseudomonadota > Betaproteobacteria > Burkholderiales > Tepidimonas > Tepidimonas fonticaldi. The sequence continues at coordinate 34,426 of NZ_LZDH01000012.1, forward strand.
CCATCGCCGAGCACTTTGCCGGGCTGAACCTGCCCTACCCGCCGCCGACGGCCGTGCGCCAGACGCCGGCGGAGCGCGCCCGCGGCGAACGGCTGGCCCGCCAGGGCGATGCGGCGCTGGGCGTGCCGGCCTGCATCCAGTGCCACGGCGCCCGCCTGACCGGGCGGCAGCCCCACGTGCCCGGCCTGCTCGGCCTGCCACGCGACTATCTGACGGCGCAAGTGGGCGCCTGGCGCACTGGCCTGCGCCGGGCCCACGCACCGGACTGCATGCACACCATCGCCGAGCGGCTGGGCCCGGAGGACGTGGCCGCCGTGGCGGGCTGGCTGGCCAGCCAGCCGCTGCCCGCCGACACCCGGCCCGACACCCCGGGCGGCCCACTGCCCATGGCCTGCGGCCCGCTGCGCACGCCGGCCACCGCGGCGGCAGGAGGGGGGCGATGAGCCGATCCCTGCACCGCTGGAACACCCGGGCCAGGGCCGCGCTGGCCGCTTTGGCCAGCCTGCTGGCGCTGGCGGCGGCCTGGCTGCTGTGGCCCGCCCGCCCGGTCGAGGTGGCGCGCCCCGACCCGCCCGCCACCGATGCCGCGACGGTGGAACGCGGGCGCTACCTGGCCACCCTGGGCAACTGCCAGACCTGTCACACCGCCCGGGGCGGTACGCCCTACGCCGGGGGCCGCGCCATTCCCACGCCGTTCGGTCTGGTCTACAGCAGCAACCTGACGCCGGGCGCGGGCGGCCTGCAGGGCTGGACCGCCGCCGACTTCTGGCGCGCGCTGCACCACGGGCAATCACGCGACGGGCGCTGGCTCACGCCGGCCTTTCCGTACAACAACACCACTCACATCACCCGGGCTGACAGCGACGCCCTATTCGCCTACCTGATGAGCCTGCCGCCTGTCGACGGGGCGCCACCCGACCATGCGCTGCGCTGGCCCTACGGCACGCAGGCGGCGCTGAAGGTGTGGCGGGCGCTCTACTTCCGCCCCGCCGAGGCGGCCTCCACCGCCACCGCGCCGGTGGGCGTCACCGCCGAGCGCGGCGCCTACCTGGTGCGCGGCCTGGGCCACTGCAGCGCCTGCCACGCCACGCGCGGCACCCTGGGCGGCAGCAACGACATGCTGGGCCTGGCGGGCGGCCTGATCCCGGTGCAGAACTGGTACGCCCCCTCGCTCAACGACCCGGCCGAGGCGGGCGTGCAGGACTGGACGGTGGACGAGGTGGTGCGCCTGTTCCGCGACGGCCGCGCGCGCGACGCCGCGGTGCATGGCCCCATGGCCGAGGTGGTGCTGCACAGCACCCAGCACTGGCGCGACGAGGACCTGCGCGCCATGGCGCTTCATCTGCAAGCGCTGCCGCGCCAGCCGGCCCCGGCGGCGAGCGCGGAGCCCACCCTGCTGCGCGCCGACGGCGCTGCCGTGTACCGACAGTACTGCGCCCAGTGCCACGGCGAACAGGGCGAAGGCATGCGCGGCGCGAACGGCGGCTGGGCCTACCCCCCCCTGGCCGGCAACCGCGCCGTCACCCTGGGCAACCCGGCCAACCTGGTGCAGATGGTGCTCAACGGCGGCTTCGGCGTCGCCACGCGGGGCCACCCGCAGCCCTTCGGCATGCCACCCTACGTGCTGGAACTGAACGACGCCCAGATGGCTGCTGTGATCACCCATATCCGCGCGCGCTGGGGCAACCAGGCGCCGCCCGTGAGCGAGCTCGACGTGCGCGAGTTGCGCGGTTCGTCGCTGCGTTGACGGGCCGGTGGCACGGCCCTTGCATGCCGGCAGGCATGGCCGTTGCCGCCTCCCTCCCGCCGCCGCCCGCTGCCGCGCCTGCGCCGGACGCGTGGTACGAGCGCCTGGGCCTGCTGCTCGAGTCGACCGGCGAGGGCATCTTCGGCATCGATCTGGACGGCGCCTGCGTCTTCATCAACCAGGCCGGCACCCGCCTGCTCGGTTTTGACACGCCGCAGCAGGTGCTGGGCCTGAACATGCACGACCTGACGCACCATTCCGATGCGTCGGGACACCCCTACCCGGTCGATCGCTGTCCCATCTTCAACGCATTCCGGCAGGGGCTGCCCTGCCGCATCGACACCGAGGTGTTCTGGCGCCGCGACGGCAGCGCCTTCCCGGTGGAATACACCAGCTACCCGATCCAGGACGGCACGCTGATCCGGGGGGCCGTCATCACCTTTGTCGACATCACGGCGCGCAAGCAGGCCGAGGCTGCGCTGCATGACGCCAAGGCGCAGTTGGAGGCGCGCGTGCGCGAACGCACCGCCGAGTTGCAGACCGCCCTGCAGCAGTTGCGGGAGCTGGCCATCCACTCCGAACGCGTGCGGGAGGAGGAGCGCACCCGCATCGCGCGCGAGATCCACGACGAACTGGGCAGCCTGCTGGTGGCGCTGAAGATGGACGTCAACTGGATGGACAAGCGCCTGTCGGAACAGGGAGCGCGCCAGCCCGACGAGGCCGAGCGCATGCGCGAGCGGCTGCGCTGCAAGTGCCAGAACATGAGCCGGCTGATCGAGTCCGCCGTGGACAACGTGGGGCGGCTGATCAACGACCTGCGGCCCAGCATCCTGGACCACCAGGGCCTGTGGGCCGCGCTGGAGTGGCAGGCGCAGGAATTTGCCGCCACGGCGGAGCTGGCCCTGGACTGGAGCATGGACGTGGCAACGGAGGCCGATCCGCCCGAGGCGGCGGCGATGGCGGTGTTCCGCATCTTTCAGGAGATGCTGAGCAACGTGGGGCGCCATGCCCAGGCGCGCACCCTGCAGGTGCGCATCGGCTTCGGCGACGCCGGCCTGCACCTGCAGGTCCGCGACGACGGCCGCGGGGCCGATCCGCGCGTGTTCGAGTCGCCGCAGGCCTACGGCATCCTGGGCATGCGCGAGCGCGCCCGGCACCTGGGCGGCCGACTGTTCCTGCACAGCGCACCCGGGCAGGGCTGCACGCTGACCCTGGAGGTACCCGCGGCGGCGCTGCGCCCCTCGGCGTCCACGGAGGCAGACGCATGAACCACCCGAGGACGCTGCGCGTGCTGATCGGCGACGACCACCGCATCGTGCGCGAGGGCCTGAAGCAGGTGCTGGCCGAGGCCGAAGACATCGCCGTGGTGGCCGAAGCCACCACCGGCGACGAGGTGCTGGCGCAGGTGCGGGCCGCCGGGTCCGGGGCCCTGGACGCCGTGCTGCTGGACATCGCCCTGCCGGGCCGCGACGGGCTGGATGTGCTGCAGAGCCTGAAGCGGGAGCAGCCTGACCTGCCCGTGCTGATGCTCAGCACCTACCCGGAGCGGCAGTACGCGGTGCGCTGCATCCGGCTCGGGGCCGCCGGCTACCTGAACAAGAGCGCCGACCCCGACGACATGGTGGCGGCCGTGCGCAAAGTCGCCGGCGGCGGCCTCTACGTCACGTCTGCGACGGCCGAGGCGCTGGCCGCCTCGGTGGGGGGCCACGCACCGCGTCAGGGCACCGAGGCGCTCTCGCACCGCGAGCACCAGGTGTTCCGCCTGCTCTCGCAAGGGCTGAGCGTGAGCGAGATTGGTGCGCGTCTGGGCCTGGCCGCCAACACCGTGAGCACCTACCGGGCCCGCGTGCTGGAAAAGACCGGCGCGCGCAACGACGTCGAGCTCGCGCTGCTGGCCGAGCGGCTCGCCCGCGGCGCGGCCCGCCCCTGAAGCACCGCCGCAGCCCCCCCCACCGACCCCACCTCGCCCGGCGATGTAGGGCCAGCCCTACACGAAATCGAAGAACCGTCGGCGATTTGCAGCACAAGCTGCCAGACGGGCACGCCCCGGCCCGCCGCTTGCATGGAATGGCGCATCCCCAACCACGGAGGTGTGCCATGACCCAGTACTTCGATCCCTACGACGCCGACCGCCCGCTGATGCTGAAGTGCCGTTGCGGCCGGGATCACACGGTCGCCGAACACCAGCAGGAGGAAGCCGCGCGCGCCGACGCCGCGGCCACCCTGCGCCAGCGCAGCGAGTCGACCGATTTCGCCGAATACGCCAACCAGTTCATCGAGGCCACGCTGGTCAAGGCGCTGTTCCCGCAGGACGCGATGCGCCGGCGCTTCCTGCGCGCGGTGGGCAAGGGCACGGCGATGGCGGCCATCTCCAGCGTCGTGCCGCTGGCCAGCCTGCAGGCCATGGCGCAGGAGAAGGCCGCGCTGGAGAAGAAGGACCTGAAGATCGGCTTCATCCCCATCACCTGCGCCACGCCGCTGATCATGGCGCACCCGCTGGGCTTCTACCAGCGCCAGGGCCTGAACGTCGAGGTGGTCAAGACCGCCGGCTGGGCGCTGATTCGCGACAAGATGCTCAACAAGGAGTACGACGCGACGCACTTCCTGTCGCCGATGCCGCTGGCCATCAGCCTGGGCCTGGGCTCCAACGCCACGCCCATGAACGTGGCCACCATCCAGAACACCAACGGCCAGGCCATCACCCTGGCGCTCAAGCACAAGGACAAGCGCGACCCGAAGGACTGGAAGGGGTTCAAGTTCGCCGTGCCCTTCGAGTACTCGATGCACAACTTCCTGCTGCGCTACTACGTGGCGGAGGCTGGGCTGGACCCTGACAAGGACATCCAGATCCGCGTGGTGCCGCCGCCCGAGATGGTGGCCAACCTGCGCGCCGGCAACATCGACGGCTTCCTTGGGCCCGATCCGTTCAACCAGCGTGCCGTGTTCGAGGAGGTGGGCTTCATCCACCTGCTCACCAAGGACCTCTGGAACGGCCACCCCTGCTGCGCCTTCGGCACCAGCACGGAATTCATCCAGCAGAACCCGAACACCTTCGCGGCGCTGTTCCGCGCGGTGCTGACGGCCGCCGCGATGGCGCGCGAGGCCAAGAACCGCGAACTCATCGCCAAGGTGATCGCGCCCACCCAGTACCTGAACCAGCCCGAGATCGTGCTTCAGCAAGTGCTGACCGGGCGCTTTGCCGATGGCCTGGGCGGCATCAAGACGGTGCCCGACCGCATCGACTTCGACCCCATGCCGTGGCAGAGCATGGCGGTGTGGATGCTGACCCAGATGAAGCGCTGGGGCTACATCAAGGGCGACGTGAACTACCGCCAGATCGCCGAGCGCGTCTTCCTGCTGACCGACGCGCGCAAGCACATGAAGGACCTGCGCCAGCCCGTCACCGAGGGACCCGGCTACCGCAAGCACACCATCATGGGCAAGGAGTTCGACCCCGCCAAGCCGGACGAGTACCTGCGCGGCTTCGCGATCCGGAGGACCTGAGCCATGCGGTCGACCTACCCGAACCTGCGCGCGGCGCTGGTGTCGCTGCTGCTGCTCGTCGCTGTGCTGGGCATGTGGCAGCTGGCCACGGGGGGCGGTGCCGGCACCCCGGCCGCCGCCACCGCCAACCTGTCGGCGGAGGAGCTGGAGTACCTGCGCATGATGGGCAAGGACCCGGAGACACAGGCGCAGAAGAGCGGCGGCTTCCCGAGTCCGATGGCGGTGGCCGAAGCCTCGTGGCGGCACCTGTCCGACCCGTTCTTCGACCGTGGGCCCAACAACAAGGGCATCGGCCTGCAGCTGCTGCACTCGCTGGGGCGCGTGGCCATGGGCTTCGGGCTGGCGGTGCTGGTGGCGCTGCCGCTGGGCTTCGTCATCGGCATGTCGCCGCTGATGCGCAAGGCACTCGACCCCTTCATCCAGGTGCTCAAGCCCATCAGCCCGTTGGCGTGGATGCCGCTGGCGCTCTACACGCTCAAGGATTCCAACGTCAGTGGCGTGTTCGTGATCTTCATCTGCTCGGTCTGGCCGATGCTGATCAACACCGCCTTCGGCGTCGCCTCGGTCAAGCGCGACTGGCTCAACGTGGCGGCCACGCTGGAGGTGTCGCCGCTGCGCAAGGCCTTCCGCGTGATCCTGCCGGCAGCGGCCCCCACCATCCTGACCGGCATGCGCATCAGCATGGGCATCGCCTGGCTGGTGATTGTCGCGGCCGAGATGCTGGTCGGCGGCACGGGCATCGGTTACTTCGTCTGGAACGAGTGGAACAACCTCAGCCTGCCGAACGTGATCTTCGCCATCCTGACCATCGGCGTGGTCGGCATGCTGCTCGACCAGATGTTCGGCCTGCTGCAGAAGGCGGTGACCTATGTGGAGTGAGTCATGACCCCTTTCCTGAAGATCGAGGGCCTGAGCAAGGCCTACCACCCGGCCCGGCCGGTGTTCGCGAACGTGTCGTTCGGCCTGGAGCGGGGCGAGTTCGTCTGCATCATCGGCCACTCCGGCTGCGGCAAGACGACCATCCTCAACGTGCTGGCAGGGCTGGACACCGCCACCGCGGGCCACGTCTTCATGGACGGGCGCGAGGTGCTCGGCCCCAGCCTGGAGCGTGGCGTGGTGTTCCAGGGCCACGCGCTGATGCCCTGGCTCACGGTGCGCAAGAACATCGCCTTCGCCGTCGAGTCGCGCTGGCCAGACTGGAAAGCCGCTCAGGTCAACGAACACGTCGAAAAGTACGTGGCCCTGGTGGGCCTGAGCCACGCGATCGACAAGAAGCCCAGCCAGCTCTCGGGCGGCATGAAGCAGCGCGTCGGCATCGCCCGGGCCTTTGCCATCCAGCCCAAGATGCTGCTGCTGGATGAGCCCTTCGGCGCGCTCGATGCGCTGACGCGCGGCACGATCCAGGACGAGCTGATGGCCATCGTGCGCCAGACGCAGCAGACGGTGTTCATGATCACCCACGACGTGGACGAGGCCATCCTGCTGGCCGACCGCATCCTGCTCATGAGCAACGGCGCCGACACGCCCGCGGGCTACCGGCCCGGCGGCATCACCGAGGTGGTGGCCAACCCGCTGCCGCGCGATCGGACCCGCGCCGGGCTGCACCACCTGCCCGGCTACTACGAGCTGCGCAACCACATCGTCGATTTCCTCGTCTCGCGCGCCAAGGCGCACTGACCCCACCCACCCTGCAAGGAGCTTCCATGAACCGCAATGACGTCACCGAAAAGATCATCTCCACCAAGGTCGCCAAGGGCCTGAAGTGGGAGGACGTGGCCAAGAAGGTTGGCCAGTCCAAGGAATGGACCACGGCGCTGTGCCTGGGCCAGATGACCGCCACGCCCGAGCAGGCCAAGGCCCTGGGCAAGATCTTCGGCCTGACCGCCGAGGAGCAGAAGTGGCTGCAGGTCGTGCCCTACAAGGGCTCGCTGCCGACCCAGGTGCCGACCGACCCGCTGATCTACCGCTGGTACGAGATCGTGAGCGTGTACGGCACGACGATCAAGGAGCTGATCCACGAGGAATTCGGCGACGGCATCATGAGCGCGATCGACTTCAGCATGGACATCACGCGCGAGCCCGATCCCAAGGGCGACCGCGTGCACGTCGTGCTGTCGGGCAAGTTCCTGCCCTACAAGCAGTACTGACCGCCGCCGGCGATCGGGCATGATCGCGGTATGTCCCCGCGCGACCGTGCCCGCGAGTGCCTTGCCATCGCCCTGCTGTTCCTGCGCCTGGGCCTGACCAGCTTTGGCGGTCCGGTGGCGCACCTGGAGGTCTTCCGGCGCGAATTCGTGCAGCGCCGCGCCTGGCTGGATGCACACGCCTACGGTGATCTGGTCGCGCTGTGTCAGGTGCTGCCCGGGCCCGCCAGCAGCCAGGTGGGCATGGCGCTGGGGCTGCTGCGGCAGGGCTACGCCGGGGCGCTGGCGGCGTGGATCGGCTTCACGCTGCCCTCGGCCGTCGCGATGGCGGCGCTGGCCCTGTGGCTGGCGGGCCCAGCCCCCGGCGCGCGCGTGCCCCCGGGCCTGCTGCAGGGCCTGATGCTGGCCGCCGTCGCCGTGGTGGCCCACGCCGTTTGGGGCATGGCACGCAGCTACGCCCCCGGCGGCCGGCGGTTGGCCTGGGCCGCGACCGTGGGCGTTGCCGCCTGGGTGTGGCCCAGCGCCTGGGCCCAGCCGGTGCTGATCGCCCTCAGCGCCGGCTTTGGCGCGTGGGCCTTCCGCCAGGGATGGGCACCCCCTGCCAGCCCCTTGGCCGTGGGCATCGGGCGCCGGGCGGGCGCCGTCTGGCTGGGCCTGTTCGGCGCGGGCCTGGCCGTTCTGCCCATGCTGGCGGCTTGGGCCCCTGGCGGGTGGTGGCCCGTGGCTGATGCGTTCTACCGCATCGGGGCGCTCATCTTCGGCGGGGGTCATGTGGTGCTGCCGCTGATCCAGGCGGAAGTGGTGGGCCCTGGCTGGATCGGCGCAGAGACCTTTCTGGCCGGCTATGGCGCGGTACAAGCCATGCCGGGACCCATGCTGACCATCGCCAGCTATGTGGGCGCCGCCCTGACGCCACCCCTGGGCGGCTGGACCGGCGCCACCGTGGCCCTGCTGGCCATCTACGCCCCGGCTTTTCTGGTGCTCGCTGGCACCCTGCCCGGCTGGACCCGTTGGTGCCAGTCGCCGCGGCTGCGGCCCATGCTGGAGGGCGTGCACGCGGGCGTGGCCGGGCTGCTGGCCGCCGCCCTCGCCCACGCGGCCCACGCCGCCATCCATGGGGTCGCGACGGCCGTGGCCGCAGCCGCCGCCCTGGCGCTGCTGCGCAGCGGCCGGGTGCCGGTGTGGGCGCTGGTGGGGGTGTACGCGGCGGGCGGTTGGATGCTGGGCGGGCACTGATCCCCTCACCGCCGCCAAAACGCCCGCGTGAACAGCACCAGCACGCTCAGCAGCTCCAGCCGCCCGAGCAGCATCGCAAAGCTCAGCACCCACAACTGAAACGGCGACAACCCGCCGTAGTTGCCGGCGGGGCCGACCTCGCCCAGGCCGGGGCCGATGTTGTTGACCGTCGCCACCACGGCCGAGAAGGCCGTCACCAGATCCAGCCCCGACAGCAGCAGCAAAAACGTCAGCCCCATGGTTGCGGCACCGTAGAAGAGCATGAAGCCCAGCACCGCCGCCATCACCTGCGCCGGCACGGCCTGCCCCCCCAGCGTGACCGGATTGACCACATGCGGGTGGATGATGCGCACCAGCTCGCGCCGCGCCTGCTTGACCAGCAGCACCATGCGCACCATCTTGATCCCGCCGCCGGTGGACCCGGCGCACGACACGAAGGTCCCCAAAAACAACAGGAACACGGGGATGAACACCGGCCACTGCATATAGTCCGTCGTGGCGTAGCCGGTGGTCGTGGCCAGCGACAGCACATGGAAGGCCGCCTGCCGCACGGCCGTCGGCCCGTCGGCATACACCCCTTCGGCCAGCAGCATCAGCGTCACCAGCGCAATGGAGGCCGCCAGCACGATGGCGTAGGTGCGGATTTCGCGGTCGTTCCACAGCGGGCGCAGCGTCATCCCGCGCAGGACCATGAAGTAGCGCAGAAAGCTGATGCCCGCCAGCGCCATGAACACCACGGCCACCCACTCCACCGCAGCGGACTGGAAGTGGCCGATGCTGGCGTCGTAGGACGAGAACCCCGCCAAGCCCATGGTCGAGCACATGTGCATGAAGGCGTCGGCCCAGCTCATGCCAGCCCAGCGGTACGCCAGGAAGCACGCCACCGAAAACGCAAAATACACCATCCACAGCCCGCGTGCGGTTTCGGCGATGCGCGGGGTGAGCTTCTGATCCTTCATCGGCCCGGGCGTTTCGGCCTTGTAGAGCTGCATGCCACCCAGCCCCAGCATCGGCAGCACCGCCACCACCAACAGCATCACCCCAAGCCCACCGACGTACTGCAGGAAACAACGCCAGACATTGACCGACACTGGCAGCCGCTCCAGCCCCGACAGGGCCGTGGCACCGGTGGCGGTCAGCGCGCTCATCGCCTCGAAGTAGGCGTGGTGCCAGGTGATGTCGGGCACCATCCACTTCAGCGGCAGGGCCGCGTAGGCCGGCAGCACCAGCCACACCAGGTTGACCAGCAAAAAGCCGTCGCGCGTGGCCAGCTCCCGCCGCTGCCGGCGCGTGACCAGCCACAGCAGCGCGCCGCTGAGCAGCGTCAGCCCAGCCGCCTGCGCCCATTGCAGCTCGTGCGCCGTGTCGTCATGAAACCAGGCCCAGCCCATGGGCACGGCAAACGCCAGCGCAAAGGCCATCAGCACGTGCGAAAAGACGTAGAGCGCGGGGCCGAGGGATTGCATGCGTGCGGATGAGCGGTGCGGGCCGCGGGCGTCAGCCGAAGAAGGTCGCCCCGACCTGGAAGAGCTTTTCCACCTCGCGCACCAGGCGCTTGTGGGGGATGAAGATGACGATGTGGTCGTCGGCCTGGATCAGCGTGTCGTGGTGCGGCATCAGCACCTCGGCGTCGCTCCCCTCGCCGCGCACGATGGCGCCGATGCGCGCGCCCTTGGGCAGGCGGATTTCCTCCACCCGCCGACCGACCAGCCGCGAGGTCTTGACGTCGCCGCGCGCCACGCCCTCCAGCGCCTCGGCGGCGCCGCGGCGCAGGCTGTGCACCGCCACCACGTCGCCGCGGCGCACATGCGCCAGCAGCTCGCCGATCACCGTTTGCGCGGGCGACACCGCGATGTCGATGGCGCTGCCCTGCATCATCTCGGCATACGCGCGGCGGTTGATCAGGGCCATCACCCGGCGCGCGCCCAGCCGCTTGGCCAGCATGGCCGACATGATGTTGTCCTCGTCGTCGTTGGTCAGCGCGAGGAAGAGGTCCATGTCGGCGACGTTTTCCTCTTCCAGCAGCGCTTCGTCCACGCTGTCGCCCTGCAGCACCAGCGTGCTGGACGGCAGTTGGCTGGCCAGGTACTCGCAGCGCCGGGGGTTGCTCTCGATGATCTTGACCTGGCACTGCCCGACCAGGGAGCGGGCCAGCCGCAGCCCGACCTTGCCCCCGCCGGCGATCATCACCCGCTGCACGGGCTGGTCGATGTTGTGGATGGCCGCCAGCACCCAGCGGATGCGGTCGCTGGCGGCCAGCACGAACACCTCGTCCCCCGGCAGGATGCGGGTCTGCGCGGTCGCCTCCACCTCGGCGTCCAGCCGGTAGAGGGCGACCACGCGCATCTCGGCCTGCGGAAAACGGTCGCGAAACTCCCCGATCGTGTGGCCCACCAACGCCCCACCGGCCGCCGCGCGCACGACGATCAGGCACACCCGGCCCTCGGCAAACTCCACCACCTGCAGCGCCTCGGGGTAGTCGATGAGCTGGTGGATATAGCGCATCACCGACTCTTCCGGGCAGATCACATGGTCCACCGCAAAGCCGGCCTTGTCCAGCAGCGGGCTGCCCTCCTCGAACTCCGGCGAGCGCAGCCGGGCGATGGTCGTCGGCACCTGGAACACGTCGTGCGCCACCTTGCACACCACCAGGTTGGATTCGTCCAGCGCCGCGCAGGCAATCACCATGTCCGCATCCTTGGCGCCCGCCTCGGCCAGCACCGAGGGCTGGATGCCATTGCCGACCACGCCGCGCAGGTCGAGCCGCTCCTCCAGCGCACGCACCCGCACCGGGTCCTGGTCGATGACCGTGATGTCGTTTTGCTCGGACACCAGGCTCTCGGCCACGCTCTCCCCCACCCGCCCGGCGCCGAAGATGATGATGTTCATGGCGCGCCTATCATACGCCGCGCCCCAGGGGCGGCGCGAATGGCTGGGCACCCGGTGGCGGCGCGCCGCCGGCGCCCGTTACAGCGCGCGCTGGATCAGGATCTTCTGCACGTCGCTGGTGCCCTCGTAGATCTGGCAGACGCGCACGTCGCGCCAGATGCGCTCGACCGGAAAGTCGCGCACATAGCCGTAGCCGCCCAGCGTCTGGATCGCCACCGAGCAGACCCACTCCGCCGTTTCGCTGGCAATCAGCTTGGCCATCGCGGCCTCCTTCAGGCAGGGCTGGCCGGCGTCGCGCAGCGCCGCGGCATGCCAGGTGAGCTGGCGTGCGGCCTCCAGCTTGGCCGCCGCCTCCGCCAGGCGAAAACCCACCGCCTGGTGCTCGAAGATCGGCTTGCCGAAGCTTTCGCGCTGCTTGGCGTAGTCGATCGCGACCTCCAGCGCGCTGCGCGCCATGCCGATGCTCTGCGCCGCGATGCCGATGCGCCCGCCCTCCAGCGCCGACAGCGCGATCCGGTAGCCCTCGCCCTCCTCGCCGATGCGGTTTTCCGCCGGGATGCGGCAGCCCTCGAAGCGGATCTGCGCGGTGTCGCTGGAGTGCTGGCCGACCTTGTCCTCCAGCCGCTCGACGATGTAGCCCGGCGTGTCGGTGGGCACGAGGAAGGCGCTCATGCCCCGCTTGCCGGCGGCCTTGTCGGTGACGGCGATGACGATGGCCACCTGGCCGTTTTTGCCGCTGGTGATGAACTGCTTGACGCCGTCGAGCACGTAGGCGTCGCCGTCGCGCCGGGCGGTGGTGCGCAGCGCGGCGGCGTCCGAACCCACGTGCGGCTCGGTCAGGCAAAACGCCCCCAGCATCTCGCCGCGCGCCAGCGGGGTGAGCCACTGGCGCTTCTGCGCCTCGCTGCCGTAGCGCAGCAAGATCGCGCACACCGGGCAGTTGTTGACGCTGATGGCGGTGCTGGTGCCGCCGTCGCCGGCGGCGATTTCCTCCAGCACCAGCGCCAGGCTCAGGTAATCCAGCCCGGCGCCGCCGTACTCCGGCGGCACGCACACGCCGTAGCAGCCCAGCTCCGCCAGCCCGCGGTGCGCCTCGCGCGGGAAGGTGTGCTCCAGATCCCAGCGCGCGGCATGGGGCCAAAGCTGCTCGCGGGCATAGGCGCGCACCGCGTCGCGAATCATGTGTTGGTCGTCGGTCAACAGCATCGTTGGATGTCCTCGTCTCGATCACAGGCCCATCCCTGCGGGCGGATGCGCAAGGGGGCCATCGTCGGCTGCGGTGCCGTGGGCTGGCACCCGCCTTGCCGATCCACTACGATAGGCTTCCTATCCGTCCCCCGCCCGAAGGAGCCCCCATGGGTCGAGCCGCCTCCGCCCGCCAGAGCCTCGAGGAATACCTGCGTTGGGAAAGTACGCAAACGGTGCGTCACGACTTCTGGCGCGGCGAGGTGTATGCGATGACGGGCGGCTCGCTGCGACACAACCGCGCCACGCTGGCCACGGCGATGACGCTGCAGCGGCATCTGCAGGATACGCCTTGCCAGGTGTTCGTCAGCGACGTGCGGGTGGCGGTGGACGCGGCGCAGCACTGGTTCTACCCCGATGTGGTCGTCACTTGCGACCCGCAGGACCTGGACGACCCGGACGCCACGGCGTTGCGCGCACCCGTCCTGGTGCTGGAGGTGCTGTCGCCTTCGACGGCGGCGTACGACCGCGGGGAAAAATTCCTCAGCCTGCAGCGACTGCCCAGCGTGCGCGAGTACGCGCTGCTCGACCCCGCGCGCCTGCGGCTGGAGGTGTTCCGCCGCAACGCCGAGGGGCGCTTCGAGCACCACGTCGTCGAGGGGGTGCAGGCCGAAGCGGAACTGACCAGCATCGGCTGGCGCGGTCCGCTGTCGGCCCTGCTGGGCTGAGCCTCGGCGCCGCGCCGCCGCGCGCATCAGAGCATCTCCAGCGCGATGGCGGTGCCCTCGCCGCCGCCGATGCACAGCGTGGCCACGCCGCGCTTGAGGCCGCGCGCCTTGAGCGCGTACATCAGCGTCACCATGATGCGCGCGCCGCTGGCGCCGATCGGGTGCCCCAGTGCGCAGGCGCCGCCGTGCACGTTGACGATGTCGTGGGAGACGCCCAGCTCCGCCATCAGCGCCATCGGCACAACGGCAAAGGCCTCGTTGACCTCCCACAGCTGCACGTCGGACACTTGCCAGCCCGTCTTGGCGAGCAGCTTGCGCGTGGCGCCGACCGGCGCGGTGGTGAACCAGTTGGGCTCCTGCGCATGGGTGGCGTGGCCGACGATGCGCGCCAGCGGCGTGCAGCCCAGCCGCTCGGCGGTGGAGGCGCGCATCAGCACCAGGGCCGCCGCACCGTCGTTGATCGACGAGCTGGAGGCGGCCGTGATGGTGCCGTCCTTTTTGAACGCGGGCTTGAGCTGCGGGATCTTGTCGAGCTTGATCTTGCCCGGGCCCTCGTCGCTGGCAACGACGCGCTCGCCGGCGCGCTCCTTGACGGTGACGGGGGTGATCTCGGCCGCGAAGCTGCCGTCGGCCACGGCTTTCTGGGCCCGTGTCACCGAGGCGGTGGCAAACGCATCCTGCTGCTCGCGGGTGAACTGGTACTTGGCGGCGCAGTCCTCGCCGAAGGTGCCCATGCTGCGGCCGGGCTCGTAGGCGTCCTCCAGGCCGTCGAGCATCATGTGGTCGAAGACGCGGTCGTGCCCCATGCGGTAGCCGCCGCGGCCCTTGAGCAGCAGGTACGGCGCGTTGGTCATGCTTTCCATGCCGCCGGCGACCATGACGTCCGCCGTGCCCGCCGCCAGCATGTCGTGGGCAAACATCGCCGCGCGCATGCCCGAGCCGCACATCTTGGACAGCGTCACCGCGCCCGCGCTCTTGGGCAGGCCCGCCTTGAGCGCCGCCTGCCGCGCCGGGGCCTGGCCCTGGCCGGCCATCAGGCAGTTGCCCATCAGCACCTCGTCCACTGCATCGGGCTGGATGCCCGCGCGCTCCACGGCGGCGCGGATGGCGGCGGCGCCCAGGTCGTGCGCGGCCAGCGCGGAAAAGTCGCCCTGGAAGCTGCCCATGGGGGTGCGCGCGGCACCGACGATGACGATCGGATCGGCTTGGCTCATGCTGTGACTCCTGTCGGATGGGGGGTGGAGGTGGCGGCCGGCGCATTCGCGGTCTCGGCCGTGGGGGAAAGGGGCACGGCACGCTGCGCGCAGAAACGCCGCTCGCGCTCGTAGGGGAAAACGTCGTGGACGTGACCGGCCAGGATGCGCTCCTTGTGGCCCTGCCAGAAGGCCACATCCAGCAGGTCGCCATGGTGGCGCATGAAGATTTCGCGCACCATCGGGTTGCCCAGCAGGAAGGGGGCAAAGGTCTCGGGGAAAACGTCGTGCGGCCCCACCGAGTACCAGACCTCGCCGCTCATTTCGTCGTCCTCGTCGCGCGGCGGCGGCACGCGGCGGAAGTTGCAGTCGGTGATGTACTCGATCTCGTCGTAGTCGTAGAACACCACCTTGCCGTGGCGGGTGATGCCAAAGTTCTTCCACAGCATGTCGCCGGGGAAGATGTTGGCCGCCACCAGATCCTTGATCGCGTTGCCGTACTCGATGACGGCATGCTCGAGCTGCTGGCGGGCCGTCGCATGGCCCGGGTCCTTGCTCAGGGTGTCGAAGCACTCCTGCAGATAGATGTTGAGCGGGATCATGCGCCGCTCGATGTAGACGTGCTTGAGGAGGACCTCGACATTGCCGTCGCCGTTGCGGTCGCCGATCTCGATCTGGCTGGGCGCGAACTTCTGGATTTCCTCGATCAGCTCGTCGGTGAAGCGCTCGCGGGGGAAGCCCACGCCGCTGAACTCCAGCGTATCGGCCATGCGGCCGACGCGGTCGTGCTGTTTGACGAGCTGGTATTTGCCGCGGATCTGCTCGCGCGTCGTGTCCTTTTGCGGCGGGAAGTAGTCCTTGATGACCTTGAACACGAACGGAAAGCTCGGCAGGTCGAACACCAGCATGACCATGCCCTTGATGCCGGGGGCGATGCGGAACTGGTCGGTGCTGTGCCGCAGGTGGTAGAGGAAGTCGCGGTAGAAAAGCGTCTTGCCCTGCTTGGCCAGGCCCAGCGCGTTGTAGAACTCCGCGCGGGGTTTGCGCGGCATCATGCTGCGCAGGAACTGCACGTAGGCGCTGGGCACCTCCATGTCCACCATGAAGTAGGCCCGCGCGAAGCTGAAGATCATCAGCAGGTCGTCCTCGCCGTGCAGCAGCGCGTCGATGACGAGCCGACCGGCCGCCCCGTGCAGGATGGGCAGGGCAAAGGGCACCTCCTGAAAGCCGTTGATCAGCTTGCCCACCGCGTACGCCCCTTTGTTGCGGTAGAACAGGCTGTCCAGCACCTGAATCTGGAAGTTGGCCCGCAGGCGGCCATGGTCGAACAGCGGCAGCAGCGCCGCCAGCACGTCGCCCACGTCGCGCGCCAGGTCCTCGAACGGGACGCGCAGGCCAAAGTCCTCGATCAGGCGGGTCAGGGTGGCGGGCAGTTCATCGACCGACTTGGGGTAGTAGCAGCGGTAGGTGGTGTGCGATTTGGGGTCTTCCGGCTCGATGTACTCGGTGCTGATGGCCGGCCGCACGAAGATGAAATCGTTCTGGAAATAGCTGCGGTGCAGGATCTTGGTCGTGACCGAGTTGAAGAAGGTCTCGGCCAGCTCCGGCTGGCGGTGATCCACCAGCATGCCGATGTAGAGCAGCTTGACCTGCTGCCACACCTCCATCGGCTGCTGCGAGGCGTGGAACTCCCGCTCCAGGCGCGTGACGCACTCCTTGACGCGCAGGTCGTAGAACTCGATGCGCTCGCGCTGCGCCCGCTGCTGGCCCACCCAGTCCGCGGTCTCGAAGCGGTGCTTGGCGCGGGCCGACTCGGTGCGAAAGAGCCGGTAGTGGCGGTTGAAGCCATCGATCATCGCGCGGGCGATGTCGTAGGCGAGCGAGGAGTCGAGTCGGCGCGGCAGCATGCGGTCTTTCCTACGGCGGTGGACACCGCGCCATCATGACAGAACGAGCCCGTGGCGTTGCGCGACCCCCTCGCAGGCGGCGCGATGAGCGGCTTCCACCTCGTCGGCGCCGCGCATGGACACGCGCAGGTCCTGCAGCAGGCCGTCCTTGAGGCCGTACACCCAGCCGTGCAGCATGACGGGCTGGCCGCGCGCCCAGGCGTCCTGGATGACCGTGGACTGCGCAACGTGCCGCACCTGCTCGATGACGTTGAGCTCGCACAGCACGTCCAGCCGGCGCTCGGCGGGCGCCACCTGCAGCAGGCGCTGGTGGCGGTCCGCCACGTCGCGCACATGGCGCAGCCAGTTGTCGGCCAAGCCGACGCGTATGCCCTCCAGCACGGCATGCACCCCGCCGCAACCGTAGTGGCCGACCACCATCACATGCTCCACGTGCAGCATGTCCACCGCGTACTGGATGGTGGTCAGGCAGTTCAGGTCGGTGGGCACCACCACGTTGGCCACGTTGCGGTGCACGAAGACCTCGCCCGGCTCCAACCCGGTGATCTGGTTGGCCGGCACCCGGCTGTCGGAGCAGCCGATCCACATGTAGCGTGGCGACTGCTGACCGGCCAGCCCCGAGAAGAACCCCGGGCGCTCGGCCTCCATCCGCGACGCCCAGTCGCGGTTGTGGGCCAGCAGGTGGCGCAGGGGCATTACAGGGTCTCCGCAAACAGCTCGCGGCCGATCAGCATGCGGCGGATCTCGCTGGTGCCGGCGCCGATCTCGTACAGCTTGGCGTCGCGCCACAGGCGGCCCAGCGGGTAGTCGTTGATGTAGCCGTTGCCGCCGAAGATCTGGATGCCGTCGCCGGCCATCCGGGTGGCGGCCTCGGCACACCAGAGGATCACGCTGGCGCAGTCCTTGCGCACCTGGCGCACGTGCGCGGCACCCAGCCGGTCCAGGTTCTTGCCGACGGTGTACAGGAACGAGCGCGCCGCCTGCAGCGTGGTGTACATGTCGGCGACCTTGCCCTGGATCAGCTGGAACTCGCCGATGCTCTGGCCGAACTGCTTGCGGTCGTGGATGTAGGGGATGACGTTGTCCATCACCGCCTGCATGATGCCGACGGGCCCTGCGGCGAGCACCGCGCGTTCGTAGTCCAGCCCGCTCATCAGCACCTTGACGCCGTTGTTGAGGCCGCCGAGGATGTTCTCCGCCGGCACCTCGACGTTCTGGAACACCAGCTCGCCGGTGTGGCTGCCGCGCATGCCCAGCTTGTCCAGCTTTTGCGCGATGG
Organism: Tepidimonas fonticaldi; assembly: GCF_001675355.1. Taxonomy (NCBI): domain Bacteria; kingdom Pseudomonadati; phylum Pseudomonadota; class Betaproteobacteria; order Burkholderiales; genus Tepidimonas; species Tepidimonas fonticaldi. The sequence continues at coordinate 52,238 of NZ_LZDH01000012.1, forward strand.
AAAAGCCCTTCATGCCCTTTTCGATCAGGAAGGCGGTGATGCCGCGCGCGCCCAGCTCGGGCTCGGTCTTGGCATAGACCACCAGCGTGTCGGCGTCCGGTCCGTTGGTGATCCACATCTTGCTGCCGTTGAGCAAGTAGTAGCCGCCCTTGTCCTCGGCGCGCAGCTTCATGCTCACCACGTCGGAGCCGGCGCCGGGCTCGCTCATCGCCAGCGCGCCGACGTGCTCGCCGGTGATCAGCTTGGGCAGGTATTTGCGCTTTTGCGCCTCGGTCCCGTTGCGGCGGATCTGGTTGACGCACAGGTTGGAGTGCGCGCCGTACGACAGGCCCACCGAGGCGCTGGCGCGGCTGATTTCCTCCATCGCGATCATGTGCGCCAGATAGCCCATGGCCGCGCCGCCGTAGTCCTCCTCCACGGTGATGCCGAGCACGCCCAGCTCGCCCATCTTGCGCCACAGGTCCATCGGGAACTGGTCGGTGCGGTCGATCTCCGCGGCCCGCGGGGCGATTTCGGCCTGGGCAAAGGCGCGCACCGCGTCGCGCAGGGCATCGATGTCGTCACCAAGCTGGAAATCGAGGCCGGGCAAGTGGGTCATGGGTCGTCTCCTGAAGTGGGAATCGGGGTGGAATGGCGGTCAATAGGTCTTGGGCACCGGCACCAGCGTCTGCTGCATGACCGCGCAGGGGCTGCGCGTGCCGTCGGGGGCCACATGCACCAGCTCCGCCGTGGTGACGATGATGCGCCGGCCGGCGCGCACGACGCGACCGATGGCCAGCAACTCGCCGTCCTGAAAGGCGGCCAGGAAATTGATCTTGTATTCGACGGTGGTGACTTCCATGCCGTCCGGGGCCACGGTCAGGCCGGCGTAGCCCCCCGCGATGTCGGCCAGCGCCCCCATGGCGCCGCCGTGGAAGCCGTCCTGCTGCTGCGTCACCTTGTCCGAGTACGGCAGCGCCAGCGTCACGGTGCCCGGCGCCACATCGACCAGCCGCACGCCCAGGTGGCGCATCATGCCTTGACGGGCGAGACTCGCGGCAACACGCTCGCGCAGCGCGGTCGGATCGGGGTTGGCGGCGGTCACGATGGGGGTCTCCAGCGCAGGATGGACGGGCGCTTGATTGACGTTTACGTAAACGTCAATTATGCCGCTTTTTCGGGCGGGGTCGATCCGTCGCCCAGACGGGCCAGCAAGGCGCGCGCTTCTTTCTCGTGCACCTTGATCTCGTCCAGCGTGGCCTGCAGGTCGGCCATCTGCTCCTCGATCTGGCGCCGGTGGGCGGCCAGCACCTGCAAAAACTTGCGCAACTGCGGCCCCGTGTCGCGGGGGCTGTCGTACATGTCGATCAGGTCTTTGGCCTCGGACAGGCTCAGGCCCAGGCGCTTGGCGCGCAGTACCAGCTTCAGGCGCGTGCGGTCGCGTGCGGAATAGACCCGGCTGCGCCCGCCCGGGCCTTCCCGGCGCGGGCTGAGCAGCCCCATGTCTTCGTAGAAGCGGATGGCGCGCGTGGTCAGGTCGAATTCGCGGGCCAGATCGCTGATGGTGTAGGTGGTGCTGCTCGCCATGGCGGGTGACGGTGAACGGCGGCGCGCCGAGGCGCGGACCGCCAGATTTGACGTTGACGTAAACGTCAATGCAGGCCCGATCTTACGGCAGAGTGCGCCCGGGCGGCAGGGGGCGGGCCGGCGGCACACCGAAAGCGACGGAGCACGTCGCAACACGCCGCGGCTTGGCTATAGTGATACCCATGTCGGTATCCCTCAACACCCCCTTGAGCCTGTCCGCAGGGTGGCGGCTGAGTCGCCCGGGTTTTCTTTGGGTGACCGTGGCCGGCGTGGCGCTGGGCCTGGCGATGGCGGCGGCCTGTGGCTGCGGATTCGACCCGCTGCGCGCGGGCGTGACGCTGGCGCTGGCCGCCATGGCCCACGCGGCGGCCAATGTCTGGAACGACTACCACGATGCGCTGAGCGGGGCGGATGCCCTCAACCCGGCGCCGCTGTCGCCGTTCACGGGGGGCTCGCGCGTGATCCCCGATGGGGCCGCATCGCCCGCGCATGCGCGGCACCTGGCCCTGGGGCTGACGGGGTTGGTGGTGCTGGGCGGGCTGTGGCTGGCCCTGACGGCAGGCGGCGGGTTGATCGCCATCGGGCTGGGCGGCCTGCTGCTCGGCTGGGCCTATTCGGCACCGCCGCTGCGGCTGATGGCGCGCGGCGCCGGCGAGCTGACGGTGGCGCTGGCGTGGTGGCTGGTCGTCCTGGGCGCTTACTACACCCAGCGCGGACAATGGCTGATCGTGCCCATGGTGTCGGCCATCCCCTTTGCGCTGCTGGTGGCGGCCATTTTGCTGGTCAACGGGCTGCCGGACGCCCCCTGGGATGCCCAGGTGGGCAAGCGCACGCTCGCGGTGCGCCTGGGCCCGATCGGCGTGGCAGCCCTGTACACGGCGCTGGTGGTGCTGGCCCACGGGGCCTTGGCGGCCGCGGTGCTGGGCGTGATCGCGCCGGAGACGGCGTGGTGGGGGCTGGCCTCGCTGCCGCTGTCGCTGGCGGCGGCAAGCCTGTTGTGGCGGCATGTGGCCACGGGCCGGCCCGTGGCCACGCTGCGCCCGGTGATTGGCCTGACCATCGGCGCGGCGCTGGTGCATGCGGTGGCGCTGGCGAGCGCCTTTGCGGCCATCGCCCGGTCGCTCTGAAGGCGCGCGCAGATCCGTCTGACACCGGGCCGGGGCCGATCGAGGCCTCCCCGTCGAGAGGGATCAGCCGAGAGCGTAGCGCCGCAGGGCCGCGCGGCGCTCGGCGTAGTCCGGCAGCACCGCAGCAACCAGGGCCCAGAAGGCGGGGCCGTGGTGCATCTCGCGCAGGTGCGCCAGCTCGTGCACCACGACGTAATCCAGCAGCTCCGCCGGCAGGCAGACGAGCCGCCAGTTGAGCGACACCGTGCCCCGCGTGCTGGCACTGCCCCAGCGCGTGCGCGCCGACGACACCCGCAGCGCCGCCGGACGCACGGCCAGCAGCGGGGCGTAGTGGGCCACGCGCGCGGCAAACAGCGCGCGCGCCTGCGCGCGCAGGGCGGGGGTCGGTTCGGGCCAGGCGGGGCGCGGCCGGGTGGCTTGGCGGTGCAGATGGGCCAGCACCCAGGCCGCTTTGCGGCACAGAAAACCTTCGATCTCCGGCCACGTGGCCCAGCGCGGGGCGCGCACGCTCAGGCCGTGGGGGCCAACCGACAGACCGATGGTCCGCCGCGCGCTGCGCCGAAATTCGTACGCGATGCGCACCCCGTGCAGCTCGACCTCGCGGTTGGCGCGCGGATGCGCCCACGCGGTTGGCGTCGCGGGCGGTTGCGGTGGGGCAGCGGGCAGCCGCGACACCCGACAGCCCTTAGGCGGCCAGCGCCGCCTGGCGCTCGTCGCGGTAGGCCTCGGGGTCGAGCCGGCGCATCTCGGACTCGATCCAGTCCTCGACCTCGCGCATCAGCGCTTCGGGGTCGCGGCCCTCGCTCGGGATGGGCCGGCCGATGGAAAACACCACCGTGCCCGGCCGCTTGACGATGGCCCGGCGCGGCCAGCAGCGGCCCGACGTGACGGCGATGGGAATCACGGGCGCGCCGGTCTGCACCGCCAGGCGGCTGCCGCCGGTCTTGTATTGGCCCCGGGCGCCACGGGCGACGCGGGTGCCCTCGGGGAACATGATCACCCAGGTGCCGCGCGCCAGCAGCCGGCGCCCCTGCTCCACGACCTTGTTGAAGGCCTGCGCCCGTTTGGCGCGGTCGATGTGGACCATGTCCAGCCGGCCCAGCGCCCAGCCGAAGAAGGGCACATAGAGCAGCTCGCGCTTGAAGACGAAGGCCAGCGGATGGGGCATGAGCGCCGGCAGGCAAAACGTCTCCCACGTCGATTGGTGCTTGGCCAGCAGGATGGCGGGGGCCGTCTCGCCGACGGGCAGGTTCTCCCAGCCGATGACCTCGTTGCGGATGCCCAGCATCCAGCGCGCGGCCCAGACCTGCAGCCGCACCCAGCCCACGCAAAACCAGTACAGCCGGTTGGCCGAGACGAACGGGGACATGACGACCGCGGCCGTGGCCCATGGCACGACCGTCACCCCCATGAACAGCAGGTGGAGCCAGGAGCGCAGGACATTCATGATCATGGGCGCGCCGCTCCCATCCCCCCGGCGGGCCCGTCCGCCGCGCGGGCCGCTGGCGCATGGCGGGCGATGAGGGCGTCGGCAAAGGCCAGCAGGTCGTCGTGGATGGTGACGCCCTCGGGCAGACCGACCGGGCGGGTGCCATCGCGGTGCACGGCCGACTGACCGGTCAGCACCAGATGGGTATCGCAGCCCGCGGCCACCCCGGCGCAGGCGTCGCGCACCGAATCGCCCACGGCCACCAACTGGGCCGGCGCGATGCCGTAGCGGGCGGCAATCTGCAAAAACAGCCCGGGCGCGGGCTTGCGGCAGTCGCAGGCGTCCTCCGGCGCGTGGGGGCAGAAAAACACGGCGTCGATGCGCCCGCCCACCCCGGCCAGCGCCTTGTGCATGCGGGCATGCACCGCGTTGAGGGTGTCCACGTCGAACAACCCGCGCCCCAGCCCCGACTGGTTGGAGGCGACGACCACGCGCCAGCCGGCCTCGTTCAGACGCGCGACGGCTTCCAGCGCGCCGGGCAGCGGCTCCCAATCGTCCGGGCCGTGCAGAAAGTCTTCCGGATCCCGGTTGAGGGTGCCATCGCGATCGATGACGACCAGCCGCAGGTCACGCACCGCCATGGATCGCCTTCAGGCCGCCAGACGCGAAAGGTCGGCCACGCGGTTCATGGCCTGGTGCAGCATGGCCAGCAGCCCGAGCCGGTTGGCGCGCAGGGCGGCGTCGTCGGCGTTGACCATCACCCCGTCGAAGAAGGCGTCCACCGGCGCCTTGAGCGCCGCCAAACGCTGCAAGCTGGCGGTGTAGTCGCCCGCGGCATACGCCGCATCGGCGGCGGGCTGGACGGCCTGCAGAGCCTGGTGCAGGGCCTGTTCGGCCGGCTCCACCAGCCGGGCCGGGTCCACCTGGGGCTGCACGGCCGCCTCGGCCTTGCGCAGGATGTTGGTGACACGCTTGTTGGCGGCGGCCAGCGCCGGCGCCTCGGGCAGCGCGGCAAAGGCGCGCACCGCGGCCAGCCGGCGCGGCACCTCGCGCAGTTGCGCCGGGCGCAGCGCCAACACGGCGTCCACCTCTTGCGCGCTGTAGCCCTGCTCGCGCAGATTCACGGCCAGACGGTCGTAGAAAAACGCGGTCAGCGCCTCGCGCGGGTCGCGGATGCGGTCGCCAAACACCGGCACGGCGGCGTCGATGAGGGCGGGCAGATCCAGCGGCAGGTCGCGCTCGATGAGCATGCGCACCACCCCCAGCGCATGGCGGCGCAGGGCGTAGGGGTCTTTGTCGCCGGTGGGCAAGCTGCCGATGCCGAACAGGCCAACCAGCGTTTCCAGCTTGTCGGCCAGGGCCACGCACAGGCCGACGGGGTTGCGCGGCAGGTCGTCGCCGGCAAAGCGCGGCTTGTAGTGGTCCTCGATGGCGTCGGCGACCGCGTCGTCCAGCCCGTCGTGCCGGGCGTAGTAGGCCCCCATGATGCCTTGCAGCTCGGGGAATTCGCCCACCATGTCGGTCAGCAGATCGGCCTTGGCCAGCAGGGCCGCCAGATCGGCCTGGCGCACCAGGGTGTCGTCGCCCAGGCGCGCGGCGATGGCGCGCGCGATTGCGCCCACGCGCTCCACCCGCTCGCCCTGGGTGCCCAACTGGTTATGGTAGACCACCTTGGCCAGCCCGAGCACCCGCGACTCCAACGGACGCTTGCGGTCCTGGTCGTAGAAAAACTTGGCGTCGGCCAGCCGCGGGCGCACCACGCGCTCATTGCCGGCGATGACGGCGCTCGGATCCTGCGGCGTGATGTTGCTCACCACCAAAAAGCGGTGGGTCAGCCGCCCCTGCGCATCGAGCAGCGGGAAGTACTTCTGGTTGGCCTTCATCGTCAGGATCAGGCACTCCTGCGGCACTTCCAGAAAGGTCTCCTCGAACTGGCAGACCAGCACGTTCGGGCGCTCGACCAGCGCGGTCACCTCATCGAGCAGCGCGTCGTCCTCGATGGGCCGGCAGCCGCCGCCCACGCGGGCCGCGGCCTGCGCGAGCTGGCGCTGGATCTCGGCGCGGCGCTCGGCAAAGCTGGCGATGACAGCACCGTCGCGCGCCAGGGTCTCGGCATAGGCGTCGGCGTGCGGCAGCTCGATCGGGTCGCGCGCCGCCTCGAAGCGGTGGCCATGGGTGTGGCGCCCGGCGGTCAGCCCCAGGGCCTGCACCGGCACCACCTGGTCCCCGTGCAGGGCGACCAGACCGTGCGCAGGGCGCACGAAGTGCACGCTGCTCCAGCCGTCGGCCAGTTGGTAGGTCATGACCTTGGGGATGGGCAAGCGGCGCAGCGCCTCGTCCAGCGCCTTCTGCAGCCCGACGTCCAGGGTCACCCCGGCCACCACGCTGTCCCAGAACAGCGCCTCGGCCTTGCCGTCGGGCTGGCGGCGCAGCCGCGCGGTCAGCGCCGCGGGGTCGGACGTGTCCACGCCCAGGCTGGTCAGCTTCTTGAGCAAGGCGGGCGTCGGCTGGCCCTGCGCGTCCAGACCCACGGCCACGGGCATCAGCTTGAGCTGCACCGCGCGGTCGTCCGCCTTGGCGCGCACGCCGCTCAGGTGGGCGGCCAGCCGGCGCGGGCTGGCGTAGGGGGTCAGCACGGCATCGGCATCGACCAGGCCCTGGTCGCGCAGCTGGTCGGCCAACACGCGGCCAAAGGCCTCGCCCAGGGTCTTGAGCGCCTTGGGCGGCAGCTCTTCGACGAACAGCTCCACCAGCAGGTTTGCGGTCCGGGTCGTCATGCGGCCCCCTTTTTCTCGAGCTGACCGAGCACATCGTCGGCCCAGGCGCGCGGCGCCATCGGGAAGCCGAGCCGCGCGCGGCTGTCCAGATAGCTCTGGGCGACGCTGCGCGCCAGGTTGCGGATGCGGCCAATGTAGGCGGCCCGCTCGGTCACGCTGATCGCGCCGCGCGCATCCAGCAGGTTGAAGGTGTGCGCGGCCTTGAGCACCTGCTCATAAGCCGGCAGAGCCAGTTGCTGTTCCATCAGGTGCTTGGCCTGCCGCTCGTGCGCGGCAAACGCAGTGAACAAAAAATCCGGGTCCGAGTGCTCGAAGTTGTAGGTGGATTGCTCCACCTCGTTTTGGTGGAACACGTCGCCGTAGGTCAGGCCGGGCGCGTAGGTCAGGTCGTAGACGTTTTCCACGCCCTGCAGGTACATGGCCAGCCGCTCCAGGCCGTAGGTGATCTCGCCGGTGATGGGCTTGCAGTCGATGCCGCCCACCTGCTGGAAGTAGGTGAACTGCGTCACCTCCATGCCGTTGAGCCAGACCTCCCAGCCCAGGCCCCAGGCACCCAGCGTGGGGTTTTCCCAGTCATCCTCGACGAAGCGGATGTCGTTGCGCTTGAGGTCGAAGCCGAGCGCCTCCAGGCTGCCCAGGTAGAGTTCCAGAATGTTGGCTGGCGCGGGCTTGAGCACCACCTGGTACTGGTAGTAGTGCTGCAGGCGGTTGGGGTTTTCGCCATAGCGGCCGTCCTTGGGGCGGCGGCTGGGCTGCACATAGGCGGCTTTCCACGGCTCCGGGCCGATGGCGCGCAAAAAGGTCGCGGTATGGCTGGTGCCCGCCCCCACCTCCATGTCGTATGGCTGCAGCAGCGCGCAGCCCTGGGCGTCCCAGTACGACTGGAGCTTCAGGATGATCTGTTGGAAGGTCAGCATAAGCGCCCGATTCTACGGCGCGCTCCGGCGCGGCCACCCCAGCCGGCCCAGCGCCAGCACCGCCACACAGGCGGCCGCCAGCGGCCACAGGCCCCAGCGCGCGGCCCAGGCGGCATAGGGCGTGATGCCGGTGCGGGCCTCGACGGTCGCGTCCAGCACGCCACGCTGCCCGCGCGGCAACTCCGCCACCACGCGGCCGCGGTGGTCGATGACGGCGGTGGCACCGGTGTTGGTGGCGCGCACCATGGGCCGGCCCAGCTCCAGCGCCCGCAGCCGCGAGATGTGGCGGTGCTGGTCGATGGCCACCGTGTCCCCAAACCACGCGATGTTGCTGACGTTGACCAGCACGGTGGGGGCCGTGGCCGGATCGCGAAAACCCGCGGCCAGTTCCTCGCCGAACAGGTCCTCGTAGCAGATGTTGGGCGCGATGCGCTGCCCGGCCCACGCAAACGGCGGCTGGGGCAGCGCGCCGCGGTCGAAATCCCCCAGCGGGATGTGCATCAGGTCGGTAAACCAGCGAAAGCCGCGCGGGATGAATTCGCCAAACGGCACCAGATGGTGCTTGTCGTAGCGGTAGCGGCTCAGCGCCGCGAAGGGGTCAGGGCCCGCATCGGTCGCCGGCTCGTCCGGCGGCCAGCCGACGACCGAGTTGGTGTAGCCATCGGTGAAACTGCCCAAGGGCACGCCCAGCAGCACCGCCACGCGGCCGGCGCGCACGGCGCCCGCGAGCGCGTGCCAGTAATCGGCGTCGATGTCCTGCGGCAGCACGGGAATGGCCGTCTCGGGCGCGACGACCAGGCCGCCCGCCAGCTTGGGGTCGGCACTGGCGTGCACGATGGCCTGCCCGTACCAGCGCAGTGCCAGGGGCACGCCGGCCTCGGTGTCGAATTTTTGGTCTTGTGCGATGGCACCCTGCAGCAACCGCACGGGCAGGGTGCCCGCGGGCCGGGTGGCGTCGGGCAGCGCCGCGACCAGCCCGGGGCCGGTGGCGGGCACCGCCCACAGGGCCAGCGCCAGCACGCCCGCCCCGGCGCGCAGCGCCGTCCCCCCCAGTGCCAGCGCCGCGGCCAGCGCGGCCGACGCCGCGCCCATGCCATAGACGCCCACCCAGGGCGCCAGCCAGCCCAGCGCCTCGATCTGGGCGTAGCCCCCGGCACCCCAGGGGAAGCCGGTCCAGAGCACGCCGCGGGCCATCTCGGCCAGCGTCCACAGCGCGGCAAAGGCCCCCACCCGGGCTGCGACGCCCGCGTGGCGCCAGCGCCACCACAGGGCGGCGGCCAGCGCGTAGTCCAGCGCCAGAAAGGCCGCCAGCGCCAGCACGGCAGCGACCGCCAACGGCGCGGCCAGCCCGCCGTAAACATGCATGGAAACGAACAGCCACCAGAAGGTGCCCGCCAGCCACGCGAGGGCAAACCCGCCCGCCCGCACCGCGGCGGCGGCAGCGGTCGGCGCGCGGGCCAGCAGCGCAACCAGCACGACCAGACTCGCCCCCTGCAGCCCGGCCACCGGCTCGCCGGGGCGCAGCCACGCGCCAAGCGCCAGGTCGAAGGGCCACGCCAGCGCCGCCGCGTGCGCCAGCCCGGCCAGCACGAGCGCCGCGCCGACCCGCCCCCTCATGCGGCCGTCTGCCGCGTGACCTTGAACCAGCGCACCGCGCCGCCGCGCGCGTGCTGCACCTGGAACACCAACCCCGCGGCCTGGTGGGACTCGCCCCGCCGGGGCACGCGCCCCATGGCGTGGGCCACATAGCCGCCGATGGTGTCGAAGTCCGCCTCCGGCAGCGCAACCTGGAACCACTCGTTGACGCGCTCGATGGGGGTGTCGCCGCTCACCCGCCAGGTGCCGTCGGCCAGCGCAAAGATGTCGCCCTCTTCCTCGTCCTCGTCGAACTCGTCCTCGATCTCGCCGACGATCTCCTCCAGCACGTCCTCGATGGTGATGAGGCCGGCGACCCGCCCGAATTCGTCGATGACGATGGCCAAGTGGTTGCGGTTGCCGCGAAACTCGCGCAACAGGTCGTTCAGGCCCTTGCTCTCGGGCACGAACACCGCCGGCCGCAGCAGGGCGCGCAGATTCAGCTCGGGCGCGCGCTGCAGCTTGAGCAGGTCCTTGGCCAGCAGGATGCCGATGATGTTTTCGCGCTCGCCCTCGTAGACCGGAAAGCGCGAATGCCCGGTGTCGATGACGGTGTTGAGCAGCTCGGCGTAGGGGGCGTGGATGTCGAGCACGTCCATGCGCGGGGCGGCCACCATGACATCGCCCGCGGTCATGTCGGCGATGCGGATGACGCCCTCGAGCATCACGCGCGACTCGGCGTCGATGACGGCGTTGTCCTCGGCCTCGGCCAGCGTCTCGATGAGCTCGTCCTTGGAGTCCGGCCCCGGATGCAGAAACTCGGCGAGCCGCTGCAGGAAACTGCGCTTGTCCTCGTGCCGCACGCCTGCGTGCGGCCCCGGAGAGTGGGAAGAATCGGCCACGGGTGTGGTCAGGGGTTGCGACGGGCCCTAGGATACAACAGGCTCATGTCCCTGGCGTGTCCCCTTGCCGTGTCCCCGCGTCGGGCGTCAGCCGCGCGCGGCCAGCCAGCGCACCAGGCGCCGCCAGCCGCGGCGGCAGGCCTTGAGCCAGTAGTCGGTGCGGGCCACCTCCTCCTCGATGAGTTCGCTGACGTGCGACTCGAAGTCGGCCGGCGGCAGCTCCAGGTGGCACTCGCTCTCGCCCGCGTGCTGGACGACCGCGGCCCCGGCGCTGCGCGCGATGCGCAGCATCGGCGCGTTTTCGCTCAGGGCATGGATGTACAGGTAGCGCACCCCGTGGTTGCGCGCATGCACGACCGCCCGGCCGAACAACTGGTGACCGTAGCCGCGGCCGCGCGCATGGGCGCTGACGCTGACGCCAAACTCGGCGCTGTCGCTGCCGCGCTCGGGCGACACCATGTACGCCAAATGCGCCATGGCGATCAGCTCCAGCCGCCGGTTGAAGATGCCAAACACCTCGTCCAGACCAAACCGCAGGCCATCGACGTAGCGGCGGATGTGCTCGTCCTGCGCGGCGTAGCCGAAGCGCAGGTAGCGGTCGCGCTCGCCCAGGGCGAGCAGGTGGCGCAGGATGGCGTCGCGGTGCTGGGCTTCCAGGGTGCGGATCGGCGCGCGCGGGCGCCGCACCCGCACCGGGCCGGGGTCGGTGGCGGCCGGCAGATCGCGCACAGGCACGCGCTCGCCGCGCAGGGGCGCGGCGACGTGGGGCGGCGGGGCGGAGACGACCATGGCCCACACTATACGGCGAATCGCCCGAAACGGTTAGGGTTTTCCCGTATGCCCTCACATCGCGGGGACGGCCGGCGCACCCCGCGCAACTGTGCCGCCGGCGACAGCTTCTAGGGGCATCCCCTGAGCCGGGCGGCGCGGGGCACCGGCCACAATGGGCAGCCCACACGATCACGACGCCGCCATGCAAAGAATTTGGCTATCGAGCTACCCCCCCGGCGTGCCCGCCGACATCGACCCGACCCAGTACGACTCGCTGGTGAGCCTGCTGGAACAGGCCTTCCGCCGGCATCCGCAGGACCCGGTGTCGGTGTGCATGGACCGCTGGATGAGCTACGGCCAACTGGACCGCTACAGCGCTGCGCTGGGTGCGTACCTGCAGTCGCTGGGCCTGCCCACGGGGGCGCGCGTGGCGATCATGCTGCCCAACCTGCCGCAGTTTCTGATCACCATGGCGGCGGTGCTGCGCGCCGGCTACACCTGCGTCAACGTCAATCCGCTCTACACCGCGCGCGAGCTGGAGCACCAGCTCAAGGACTCGGGCGCGGAGGCCATCGTCATCCTGGAGAACTTCGCCCACACGCTGGAGGAGGTCATCGACCACACCCCGGTGCGGCACGTGGTGGTGGCCAGCTTTGGCGATCTGCTGGGTTTTTGGTATGGGCGATGGATGACCTTCCTGGTGCGGCATGTGGCCAAGCTGGTGCCGGCGTTCAAGCTCCCGCTGCAAGGGCCCGGGGGCGCGCGCACCATCGTGCCCTTCCGCCGGGCGCTGGAGAGCGGCCAGACGCAGGCCCTCAAGCCGGCGGCGGTCAACCGCGACAGCATCGCCTTCCTGCAGTACACGGGCGGCACCACCGGCCTGTCCAAGGGCGCGGTGCTGACGCACGGCAACATCATCGCCGCCATTCTGCAAGCCGAGGCGTGGTTCACCCCCGCGCTCAGCAAGGTGGGCGACCCGCGGCACGCCAACCACATCATGGCGCTGCCGCTCTACCACATCTTCGCGCTGACGCTGATGCTGCTGGTCATGCGCCAGGGCGCGCACGCCACCCTCATCCCCAACCCGCGCGACATCCCCAAGTTCGTCGAGGTGCTCAAGAGCCGGCCATTCCACGTGCTGCCCGCGGTCAACACGCTGTTCAACGGGCTGTTGAACAACGCGCGCTTCCGCCAGCTCGACTTCTCGTCACTGGTGCTGTCGCAGGCCGGCGGCATGGCCGCCAGCGAGGGCACGGCGCGACAGTGGCAAAAGGTCACTGGCTGCGCCATGATCGAGGGCTGGGGCATGAGCGAGACCTGTGCCATCGGCACCAACAACCCGGTCACCAACACCGAGTTCACCGGCACCATCGGCCTGCCACTGCCCAGCGTCGACATCGCCATCAAGGACGACGACGGCGCCGACCTGCCGCCCGGCAGCGTCGGCGAGATCTGCATCCGCGGCCCCAACGTCATGACCGGCTACTACAACAAGCCGGAGGAGACGGCCAAGGTCTTCACCTCCGACGGCTACATGCGCACCGGCGACGTCGGCGTCATGGACGAGCGCGGCTACATCCGCATCGTCGACCGCAAGAAGGACATGATCATCGTCTCGGGCTTCAACGTCTACCCAACCGAGATCGACAACGTCGTCTCCACCTGCCCCGGGGTGCTGGAGTGCGCCGCCGTGGGGGTGCCGGACCCGCACTCCGGCGAGGCGGTCAAGCTCTACGTCGTGCGCAGCGACCCGACGCTGACCGAGGAGCAGGTGATGCGCTTCTGCCACGACAACCTGACCGGCTACAAGCGGCCCAAGTACATCGAGTTCCGCGAGGAGCTGCCCAAGAGCAACGTCGGCAAGATCCTGCGCCGCGAGCTGCGCGGCAAGACCTGATCCGCGGCGTGGGAAGGAAGGGGCGACGAGAGAAACGAATGACGGATCGGCCGTGCTGCAGACCCGCGCGGGCAGCCAGTGCATCGACTTCCGCGACGAGCAGGGCGGCGTGCATTCCGTAACGCTGCCGGCACCGGTGCTGCGCCTGCTGCTGGACGTGCTGACCGAGATCGGCCAGGGGCACGCCGTCACCCTCATCCCGCTGCACGCCGAGCTGACGACGCAAGAGGCGGCCGACCTGCTGCAGGTGTCGCGGCCCTTCCTGGTCCAGCTGCTGGAAAAGGGCGAGATCCCGTTCCACCGCGTCGGCCGCCACCGGCGCGTGCGCTACCAGGACGTGCTCGCCTACAAGCAGCGCATCGACGCCGCGCGCGGCCAGGCGCTCGACGAGCTGGCGGCCCAGGCCCAGGCGCTCGGCATGGGCTACTGACGGGATGGGCGCGCCGCCGACCGCCGTCTACGACGCCTGCGTGCTCTACCCCGCGCCGCTGCGCGACCTGCTGATGCACCTGGCGCTGGCCGATCTGGTGCGGGCGCGCTGGAGTGCACGCATCCACGAGGAATGGATGCGCAACGTCCGGGCGCGCCGGGGCCGAGCTGATCGTCACCTTCAACCTGCAGGACTTCCCCGCCGAGGCGCTGCGGCCCCATGGCCTCGTGGCGCAGCACCCGGACGACTTCGTCACCGACCTGCTGGACCAGCAACCGGCGCGGACGCTGGAGGCGGCCGCCCGCCACCGCCGCTCGCTGCGCCACCCGCCCAAGACCGCCGAGGAATACCTCGACACCCTGCGGGCGCAGGGCCTGACGCAGACGGTGGCGGTGCTGCGCCGCTGGACGTTCGCGCTGTGACCGATGCCCTCGCGCCGCCCGCGCACGCCACGCTCCGGCCCGATTCGCCCCGCCAGCCGGCTACACTGGTATCCATCCGGCAACGTCGTAGGGATGGGCGATGACGAGCGAACTCGACCTGCGCGCCGTGGTGCTGCTGTTGGGCGCCATCGGCGTGCTGACCTCGGTGGTGCTGCTGCATCTGTGGCGGCAGAACCGCGAGCTGCTGCCCGCCGCCGCGTGGTGGGCGGCTGGGCCGCTGGTCATCTTCGTCGGCACGGTGCTGATGGGCTTGCGCGGGGTGAGATGAGCACGCACCACCCTGCCCTGCCCGCCGGCGTGCGCGTGTTCGAGCGCGGCTGGCTGTCGGCCAACAATGTGCTGTGCGAGGGGCCGGAAGGCACGGCGCTGATCGACAGCGGCTACGTCACCCACGCCGCGCAGACGCTGGCGCTGGTGGAGCAGGCGCTCGGCGGGCGGCCGCTGGGCCGGCTGCTCAACACCCACCTGCACAGCGACCACTGCGGCGGCAACGCCGCGCTGCAGGCCCGCTATCCCGGTCTGCGCACCGCCATCCCACCCGGGGCGGCCGACGCCGTGCGCGCCTGGGACGAGGATCGCCTGAGCTACCGCGCCACCGGGCAGGACTGCGCGCGCTTTGCCTTCGACGCGCTGCTGGCCCCGGGCGCGACGGTGACGCTGGCCGGCCGCGCGTGGCAAATCCACGCCGCTCCGGGCCACGACCCGGACGCGGTGATGCTGTTCGAGCCGGCCAGCCGCACGCTGATCAGCGGCGACGCGCTGTGGCAGCACGGCTTCGGCGTCGTCTTCCCGGAGCTGGAGGGAGAACCCGGCTTCGACGCCGTGGCGGCGACGCTGGACCTGATCGAGCGGCTGGCGCCGTGCGTCGTCATCCCCGGCCACGGCAGCCCGTTCGGCGACGCGGCGCACCGCGGCGGCGGGCCGGCCGCGCCGGTGGCGGCGGCGCTGGCGGTTGCCCGGCAACGGCTGGCGCAGTTCGTGGCCGACCCGGCGCGACACCGGCGCTACGGGCTGAAGGTGCTGCTCAAGTTCAAGCTGCTGGCGTGGCAGCGCCAGTCCCTCGCCGCGGTGCGCGCCTGGGCGCAGGGCGTTCCCTACCTGGTGCGCCTGCACACCGCCCACGGCGGGGGCCAGCCCTTCGACACCTGGCTGCAGGACCTGATCGACGACCTGTGCGCCAGCGGCGCGGCGCGGCGCGAGGGGGACTGGCTGGTGGACGGCGGTTGAGTTTTCCCTGCGTCAATCCCCCATCACCACGCCCTCGCGGCGCGGATCGGCGCCGCCAAACCAGCCGCTGCCGCTGCGCTGGATGGCCTGCAGGCCGCTGGTCATGTCCATCTCGCGCACCTCGTGCCCGCGCGCCTGCAGCGCCTGGACGGTGGCGGCGGGGAAGCGCCCTTTTTCCAGCAGCGTGGGGCCGTTGGTGGAGCCAAAATTGGGCAGGTCGATGGCCTGCTGCGCATTCAGCCCCCACGCCAGCGTGCCCAGCAGCGTCTTGGCGGTGTAGTGGATGATCAACGCCCCGCCCGGCGAGCCGGCGCTCATGACCAGCCGGCCGTCGCGGCGGTCGAACACCAGCGTCGGGCTCATGCTAGAGCGCGGGCGCTTGCCCGGCTGCACCCGGTTGGCGATCGGCGTGCCGGCGGCATCGGCCGGCGCGAAGGAGAAGTCGGTCAGCTCGTTGTTGAGCAAAAAGCCGCGCACCATCTGCCGCGCCCCGAACTGGTCTTCGATGGTGGTGGTCATGGCCAGCGCGCGGCCCTCGGCATCGACGATGGAAATGTGCGAGGTGCCGTACTCGGGCTGATCCGGCTGCGGGGCTTGGGAGACGCGCAGCGGCGCGGGCTGGCCGGGCTTGGCCTGCTTCATGGACTGCGCGCCGATCTGGGCGGCGCGCTGGCGCAGATAGGCCGGGTCGATGAGGGTGCGCCAGTCACCGCCGGGCGCGGCGACGAAGTCGGGGTCGGCCACGTACTGCGCGCGGTCGGCAAAGGCCAGCCGCGCGGCTTCGGTGTAGACATGCAAAAAGTCCGCCCCCGGCAGCCCGTCCTGCAACGGCGCGGCCACCGGCGTGTGCTCCAGCATGCCCAGCATCTGCAAAATGGCCAAATGCCCCGACGACGGCGGCGGAAAGCCGCACAGGCGGTACTGCCGCCAGTCGGCGCACAGGGCCTCGCGCACGGCGGGGCGGTAGGCGGCCAGATCGGCCTCGGTCAGGCGGCCGGGGTTGGTCGGATGGCCCTGCACCTTGGCCACCACATCGCGCGCGATCGGGCCGCGGTAGAACGCATCGGCGCCGCGCGCAGCCACTTCGCGCAGCACGGCGGCCAGCTCGGGGTTGCGCACACGGGTGCCCACGGGCCAGGGCTGGCCGTCGGGCTGGTAGAAGTAGCGGGCCGCCACCGGGTCGCGCTTCAAGTGGGCCTCGGTGCGCAGCAGGCCGTGCAGGCGCGGGCTGACGGGGAAGCCCTCCTCGGCCAGCCGGATGGCGGGCTCGAACAGCTTGGCCCACGGCAGGCGGCCGTGCTGGCGGTGCGCCAGCTCCAGCATGCGCAGCGTACCCGGCACGCCGACCGAGCGGCCGCCCACCACCGCGTCGTGAAAGGCCATGGGCGTGCCGTCGGGTTTGAGGAACAGGCGCTCGTCCGCGCCGGCGGGGGCGGTTTCGCGCCCGTCGTAGGCCTGGATCTGCCGGCCGTCCCAATGCAGCAGGAAGGCCCCGCCGCCAATGCCGCTGGACTGGGGTTCGACCAGCGTCAACACCATTTGCACGGCGACCGCCGCGTCCACCGCGCTGCCACCGGCCTTGAGCACCTGGTAGCCGGCATCCGTGGCCAGGGGGTTGGCAGCCGCGACCGCAAAGCGCTGCGTGGCCCAGCCCGGCTTGGCGGCGCTGCCCGTGGCAGCCTCCGGCTGGGGTGGAACGCGGTAGTCGAAGTCGCGCGGCGGGGCCGCGCAGCCGGCCAGCCACGCGGACAGCAGCGCGCCGCTCAGGGCGCCCAGGGCGGACAGCGCACGCCGGCGCCAGCCCCGCAAGGGGTGGGCGCTTGCGCGCCGGTCGTGGGGGTCGCGGGTCATGGTCGGTCTCCTCGTCAGACGTCCAGCATCAGCCGCAGATTCTGCACCGCGGCGCCGCTGGCGCCTTTGCCCAGGTTGTCCAATCGAGCCACGAGCAGGGCGTGGCGGCGCGCGTCGTTGCCGTACACCCGCAGCTCCAGCCGGTCGCTGCCGGCCAGGGCCACCGCGTCCAGCTTGCCATCGGCGGTGGGCGGCTCGACCGACACCCACGCGCTGCCCGCGTAATGGGCCGCCAGCGCGTCGTGCAGATCGGCCGGGCGCACCTGGCCCGGCAGCGCATCCAGATGCAACGGCAGCTGCACCAGCATGCCCTGCGCAAAGTTGCCCACGGACGGCACGAACAGCGGGCGGCGCTGCAGGCCGGTGTAGGCCATGATCTCCGGCAGGTGCTTGTGCTCCAGCCCCAGGGCGTACAGCTCGAAGGCGGGGGCGCGGCCGGATTCGTACGCCTCGATCATGGTGCGCCCGCCCCCGGTGTAGCCGCTGACGCTGGGCAGGCACAGGGGGTGGTCGGGCGGGATGAGGCCGGCATCGACCAGCGGGCGAATCAGCGCAATGGCCCCCGTGGCGTAGCAGCCGGGGTTGGCCACGCGGTCGGCCGCGCGGATGGCCTCGGCCTGCCCCGGTGCCAGTTCGGCAAAGCCATACACCCAGCCCGGGGCCACCCGGTGCGCGGTGGAGGCGTCGATGATGCGCGGCGCGCGCCCGGTCTCGGCCCGCAAGGCGTCGATCATGGCCACGGACTCGCGCGCGGCCTCGTCGTGCAGGCAGAGGATGACCAGATCCGCCTGCGCCATGCGCTCGCGCTTGGCCTGCGGGTCCTTGCGGCGCTCGGGGTCGATCGACAGCAGCGTGACGCCGGCCAGCCCCTGCAGCCGCTCGCGGATCTGCAGGCCGGTCGTGCCGGCTTCCCCGTCGATGAAGATGTGGGCCATCGCGATACTCCACGGGGGTTGCCCCCCATTGACAAGGTCAAAATCCCGCCCGACGGGACGGCGCGGCCCGTCAGCTTCGCACAAGGTTTGTGCGACGCACCATGATACAGTTCGCGCTGTCCCGCGCTGGCCCGCCAGCCGTGGCGCCCCATGCTGGGGCGCTGCGCACTCGTGCACGCGGCGGCGCGAGCGGTCTGGCCGACCCCTCGCCTGCTGCCGGGCGGACCTCCCGTCAGACGCCACTTCAGACAGGAACCACATGAAGATTCACGAGTACCAAGGCAAGGAAATCTTGCGTCAGTTCGGCGTGCCGGTGCCGCGCGGCATTGCGGCGTTTACGGTGCAGGAGGCGGTCGAGGCGGCCCAGAAACTGGGCGGACCGGTCTGGGTGGTCAAGGCCCAGATCCACGCCGGCGGCCGCGGCAAGGGCGGCGGCGTCAAGGTCGCCAAGAGCATCGACCAGGTGCGCGAACTGGCCGGCCAGATCCTGGGCATGCAACTGGTCACGCACCAAACCGGCCCGCAGGGCCAGAAGGTGCGGCGCCTGTACATCGAAGACGGCGCCGATATCCAGAAAGAGTATTACGTGTCGGTGGTGACCGACCGCGCGACGCAGAAGGTGGCGATCATCGCCTCCAGCGAAGGCGGCATGGACATCGAGGAGGTCGCCGCGCACACGCCCGACAAGATCGTGAAGATCTTCGTCGATCCGCTGACCGGCCTGACCGACGCCCAGGCGCGCCAACTGGCCGAGGGCATCGGCATGACCGGCCACACGGTGGACCAGGCGGTGACGCTGCTGCAGAACCTGTACCGCTGCTACATGGAGACCGACGCGTCGCTGGTGGAGATCAACCCGCTCAACCGCGACAGCCAGGGCAACCTGATCGCGCTGGACGCCAAGTTCAACTTCGACTCCAACGCGCTGTTCCGCCACCCGGAAATCGTCGCCCTGCGCGACCTGGACGAAGAAGACCCGGCCGAAATCGAGGCCTCCAAGTTCGACCTCGCCTACATCAGCCTGGACGGCAACATCGGGTGTCTGGTCAACGGCGCCGGGCTGGCGATGGCGACGATGGACACCATCAAGCTGTTCGGCGGCGAGCCGGCCAACTTCCTGGACGTCGGCGGCGGCGCCACGGCCGAGAAGGTGACCGAGGCGTTCAAGATCATGCTCAAGAACCCCAACGTCAAGGCCATCCTGGTCAACATCTTTGGCGGCATCATGCGCTGCGACGTGATCGCCACCGGCGTGATCACCGCGTGCAAGGCGGTCAACCTGAACGTGCCGCTGGTCGTGCGCATGAAGGGCACCAACGAGGACCTGGGCAAGAAGATGCTGGCCGAGTCGGGCCTGCCCATCATCAGCGCCGACACCATGGCCGAAGCCGCCCAGAAGGTCGTCGCCGCCGTCGCCGGCCGTTGATTGGCCCTGCCGAGAGGAAAGCGCATCATGTCCATCCTGATCAACAAAGACACCAAGGTCATCACCCAGGGCATCACCGGCAAGACGGGCCAGTTCCACACCGAAAAGTGCCAGGAGTACGCCAACGGCAAAAACTGCTTCGTCGCCGGCGTCAACCCCAAGAAGGCCGGTGAGAAGATTTTCGACATCCCCATCTACGCCTCCGTGAAAGAGGCGGCGGCCGAGACGGGTGCCACGGTCAGCGTCATCTACGTGCCGCCGGCCGGGGCGGCGGACGCCATCTGGGAGGCGGTGGAGGCCGACCTGGACCTGGTGGTCTGCATCACCGAAGGCATTCCCGTGCGCGACATGCTGATGGTGCGCAACAAGATGAAGGCCAAGGAGGCCGCCGGCGGCAAGAAGACGCTGCTGCTGGGGCCGAACTGTCCGGGCCTGATCACGCCGGAGGAAATCAAAATCGGCATCATGCCCGGCCACATCCACCGCAAGGGCCGCATCGGCGTGGTGTCGCGCTCCGGCACGCTGACCTACGAGGCGGTCGCGCAGCTCACCGAGCTCGGGCTGGGCCAGTCCAGCGCGGTGGGCATCGGCGGCGACCCGATCAACGGCCTCAAGCACATCGACGTGATGAAGATGTTCAACGACGATCCGGACACCGACGCCGTCATCATGATCGGCGAGATCGGCGGGCCGGACGAGGCCGAGGCCGCGCGCTGGTGCAAGGAGCACATGAAAAAGCCGGTGGTCGGCTTCATCGCCGGCGTCACCGCCCCCCCGGGCAAGCGCATGGGCCACGCCGGCGCGCTGATCAGCGGCGGCGCCGACACGGCCGAGGCCAAACTCGCCATCATGGAGGAGTGCGGCTTCAAGGTCACGCGCAACCCCTCCGAGATGGGCAAGCTGCTCAAGAGCCTGCTCTGACCGCACGGGCGGCGCTACACTGGCTGGGCGTGCCACCTCGCCCTGCCCCATGTCCATCCAATTCGCCGCTGCCACCGACGTGGGGCGCCTGCGCCCCAACAACGAAGATACCGTCCTCATCGACGCCACACTGGGGGTGGCCGTGCTGGCCGATGGCATGGGCGGCTACAACGCCGGCGAGGTGGCCAGTCGCCTGTGCTGCGAGACGGTCGTGCAGTCGCTGCGCGAGCACGCCGCACTGTGGCACGACGATCCACACCGCGCGCTGCTGCAGGCCATCCGCCAGGCCAACCGGCGCGTCTACGAAGAAGCACGCACCCACCCCGCGCTGCGCGGCATGGCCACGACGGTCGTGGTGGCGGGCTGGCGCGACGGCCAATTGATCGTCGCGCATGTCGGCGACTCGCGCCTGTACCGGCTGCGACAGGGGCTGCTCGCGCAACTGACACGCGACCACACCCTGGTACAGGACCACGTGGACGCCGGGCTACTGCCGGCCAGCGGCGCGCGCCTGACCGGCTACCGCAACCTGGTCACACGCGCCATCGGCGTGGCGCCGTGGGTGGACATCGACCTGGCCGAGCATGCGGTGCAAGCGGGCGACACTTACCTGCTGTGCTCCGACGGCCTGACCGACATGTTGACGGATGCCGAGATCGCCCGCATCCTGCGCCACACGGGCGCCTCGGACGCCGCCGCCCGGGCGTTGGTCGCCGCCGCCAATGCCGCGGGCGGCCGTGACAACATCACCGTCGCCCTGATCCACTGCCCCCCTCGAGCCGAGTCCGGAGCGTAGACCATGCCCATGCTCACCATCAGTCTGGACGGGCGCGAACTGCAACGCGTGCCGCTGACCCGGATCCGCACCACAGTTGGGCGTCGCCCGTACAACGACCTCGTGATCGAACACCTCGGCGTCAGCGGCGAACATGCCGTCTTCGTGCTGCAACCCGACGGCCGCGTGCAGGTGCTAGACCTCAACAGCACCAACGGCACCTACGTCAATGGGCGCGCCGTGGTGTCCGCCGACGTCGGGCCGGATGACGTCGTGGAAATCGCCCGCTACCAATTGCGGGTGATTTCCGGCGAGGGTGACGCACCGCCCGCCACCCCCGCGGCTCCCTCCCCCCCGACCACCATATCCGCGCCCCCCGTGACGGCGACACCCGCCCGGCTGGAGGTACTCGAAGGCCCGGCGCAAGGACGCACGCTGGTGCTGATCAAACCCGTCACCACCATCGGCAAGCCCGGCGTGGCCGTGGCAAGCATCGTGCGCGAAGGCACCACCTACACGCTGCGCCAGACCGTTGGCGCCCAGTCCGTCACCCTCAACGACCAGCCCCTGCGACCCGAGGGCGCCCGCTTGAACGACGGCGACGTCATCGCACTGGCAGGGACGCGCGTTCGCTTCATTCGGGAATGAGCTCGATTATTTGCGTGTAGGGAGGCGCAGCTGATGACCGACGGCAAACCGATCGCTCACGCTTGCCGGACAGCAGACGGTACCTGGCGGGAACCGCATGACCTTGCTGAGCATTTGGTCTGCGTGGCAGCGCTGGCGGCCGGCCATGCGCGACGATTCGGCGGGGAGGAGTGGGCGAGGCTGGCCGGACTGTGGCACGACTTGGGTAAATATCGGCCCCGCTTCCAGCGCTACATCGGTCAAGCGAGCGGCTTCGAGGTAGACGCGCACATCGAGGGCGGCAGCGGTCGGGTGACCCATTCCAGTGCTGGCGCCTTGTTAGCCTGTGACCGATTCAAAGAAGCCGGCCGCGTGCTGGCTTATCTGATTGCCGGTCACCATGCCGGCCTGGACGATTGGCATGGCGGACTGGAAGTTAGACTGGCCAGTCAACAGGCCAGGGACGAGTTGAACGAAGCCTTGGCCGCTCAACCACCCGACAACATCCTTAATCACGGGGCTTTCATGCCGGATTTGCGTACCGTCCCTGGTGGCAGCGCCGGATTCGCCTTGTGGTTGCGCCTGCTCTTCTCCTGCCTAGTGGATGCCGATTTCCTCGACACCGAGTCCTATATGGACACTGAAAAGGCCCACCAGCGAAGCGGATGGCCAACCATAGCCGAATTGCTGGATTGCTTCGATCGCCACATGGCCGATCTGGCGGGCAGCGCTGAACACACCCCGGTCAACAGCCTGCGTGCAGCGATCCTGGCCGAATGTCGGGCCAAGGCCGCCGAGGCGCCGGGCCTTTTTTCATTGACCGTCCCTACCGGGGGCGGCAAGACTCTCTCCAGCATGGCCTTTGCTCTGGAGCACGCCAAGCGCCACGGCAAACGTCGGGTAATCTACGCCATCCCCTACACCAGCATCATCGAGCAGACGGCCGACATCTTCCGCGCCATCTTTGGCGATGCAGTCATCGAGCACCACAGCAACGCCGAGGTCGATCCCGACCAAGAAAGTGCCCGCAGCCGTCTGGCTTGCGAGAACTGGGACGCGCCTATAGTCGTGACCACCAACGTCCAGTTCTTCGAATCCCTGTTTGCCGCGAAACCCTCACGTTGCCGGAAGCTGCACAACATTGTGGACAGCGTGGTGGTGCTCGACGAGGCCCAGCTCCTGCCGCCCGAATTCCTGCAACCCATTTTGGATGTGCTCAACCTGCTGAGCCGCCACTACGGCGTGAGCGTGGTCCTGTCCACGGCCACCCAACCCGCCCTTTCCACACGCGAATATTTCGACACGTGCCAGAACCTGCGCGGGTTGGACAACGTGCGCGAGATCATCGCCGACCCGGGCGCGCTGTATCGCCAGCTCAAGCGCGTGGCGGTGCACCTACCCAACGACTGGAACATGCCCACCACTTGGCCGGAGCTGGCCGAGCGACTGGCGCGGCACGACAGTGTGCTTGCCATTGTCAATACGCGTCTACAGGCTCGCGAGCTGCATGGACAGATGCCCGAAGGCACCCTGCACCTCTCCGCGCTGATGTGCGGCGCACACCGTGCGCAGGTCATCCGCGACGTCAAAACCCGGCTGCAGCATGGCATCCATACCCGCGTGGTTAGCACTCAACTGGTAGAGGCAGGGGTGGACATCGATTTTCCCGTGGTCTATCGCGCAGTGGCTGGGCTCGATTCCATTGCCCAGGCGGCTGGGCGATGCAACCGTGAGGGCCGATTGGCCTCGGGCGAGGTGTGGGTGTTTGTGCCGCCTGCAGCCCGATTGCCTGATCTCATCCGCAAAGGCGTGGATGCCACCATCAGCACTCTGCACGGCCACTGCGGCGATCCACTGGATCGCCATCGATTTTCTTCATACTTCGAGCGACTCTACCACGCTTGCGACCTGGATGCCAAAGGAATCGCGGATCTGCTCAAGGTGGACGGCCGCAGCCTCGCTGTTAACTTTCGCACCGCTGCGGAGCGCTTTCGGCTCATCGACGATGAGGACAGCGTGCCGATCATCGTTCTCTACCGAGGGCTAGATGGCGCAGACACGACGGTTGACCGCCTGATCAGTAGCCTCCGCACCAACGGCCCGGAACGCTGGCTGATGCGCAAACTGCAACGCTACACCGTCCGCATTCACCGGCGGGCAGCGCTACAATTACTCAAACAAAGCGTCGTCGAGGAAATCTTGCCTTGCCTGTTTTTGCAGACGAGCGACTGGATATATCATCCGGTGTTAGGTCTCATGCTCGACGATCCTTCGCCTGCCGCAGGCCAAACTATCGTATAAGGGATGGCCATGAAACGCTATTGCCTTGAACTCTCCGGCCCCTGGGCCTGCTTCACTCGCCCCGAGATGAAAGTTGAGCGCGTCAGCTACGACGTGATGACCCCTTCCGCCGCCCGGGCCTGCTTCGAGGCCATCCTGTGGAAACCGGCTATCCGTTGGCACATCCGCAAGATCGAAGTGCTGAAGCCCATCCGCTGGATCAACCTGCGCCGAAACGAAGTCGCGTCGATCGTTTCCACCCGCAACGTGGAAACCGCCATGAAAAGCGGCACGGGCAACCTCGCGCTCTTCATTGAGGACGACCGCCAGCAACGCGCCGGCCTCTTTCTGCGCGACGTCGCCTACCGCGTACATGCCGAGATGGAATTCATACCGGAGCGCGATCCCGAGGCCAGCTGCACCAAATATCACGAGATGTTTGAACGCCGGGCCGGCAAGGGGCAATGCGTAAACCAGCCTTATCTGGGCTGCCGCGAGTTTGCCGCCGCTTTCCGGCTGGTGACCGACTTGTCGGTCGAACCACCCCCCATTCCGGAGACGCGCGACCTTGGTTTCATGCTCTACGACCTGGACTTCAGCAAACCCTATGACCCGCAGCCCCGCATCTTCCGCGCAAAGCTACAAAACGGCGTCATCGAAGTGCCGGCCTGGGACAGCGAGGAGGTGCGGGGATGATTCTGCAAGCGCTGAGCCGCTATTACGAGCGTTCCGAAGATATGCCCCGCGAAGGCTGGGTGCGACGTGGTGTCGACTACGTCCTGGTATTGGATGACCAGGGCCAGTGCATCAATATCGAATCCATCGGCGAACTGAAGAAAGGCAAGACCGTCCCCCGTGACTTGCTCGTGCCAGCCATCGGCAAGCAAGCGATGAAACATACCAACAGCGGTGTCGATGCCAACCTTCTTTGGGACAATGCCAGCTTCGTTCTCGGTACGGGCAACAAGGGCCAAGGGAAATTGGCCAGCTTCATTGCTACCCTTCGCGACTGGCTGGGAACAGTCCACGATCAGGGTATTCAAGCCGTCTTGCAATTCTGTGGCCACATCCAAAGCAACCCTGATTCCGTAACCGCCCTCATCGAACGTTTCCAACTCCAGGAAGCCTTCGAGAAGCGCGACCCGGTCCTGGTTTTCCGTCTTGTCTCCGACATCGAATACGTTCATGCCCGGCCCGCAGTGAGAGCGGCCTATGAAGCTGCGCTATCCAAAGCACGCTCTGGCAGCCCGCTGCGAGGCACCTGCCTAGTAACCGGCAGCACCAACGTGCCGCTGGCGCCGAATGAATCCGTCATCAAAGGCGTATGGGGTGGGCAACCGGCCGGATGCAACATCGTTTCCTTCAATGCACGGGCATTCGAGTCATATGGCAAACGCGAACGCAATGGGGAGAATGCACCCATCAGTCAAAGCGCATCCTTCGCCTACACAACCGCACTGAATTACCTATTGACCTCCAAACAGCGGGTTCAGGTTGGCGACACTTCGACCGTCTTCTGGGCCGAAGAACCTCACGATCTGGAATCAGCCCTGCCGGATTTGTTCGGCGAACCCCCTAGGGACGACCCAAACCGTGGCACGGACGCCTTGAAAGCCCTCTATGCCGCCGTACAAACGGGCAAGTTCACGCTTGGCGATGCTCAGGCCCGCTTCCATGTCCTGGGCCTGGCGCCCAATGCCGCGCGCATCGCCATTCGGTTTTGGGAAACAGCGCCGGCCATGGATCTGGCCCAACGCATCCAACAGCATTTCGAGGACCTCCGCATCGCCCATGCCGCGCGTGAGCCGGAGCATCTATCGCTGTTTCGCCTGCTTGCAGCCTGTGCCGTGCAGGGCAAGGCCGACAACATCCCACCCAACCTCGGCGGTGAGATCATGCGCGCCATCCTGGAGGGGCTACCCTACCCCGCCTCCTGGCTCAACGCCGCCGTGCAGCGCTGCCGGGCTGAGCAAGAAGTCACCTACCCCCGCGCCGCGGCGATCAAGGCGAGTCTCAACCGCATGATCCGCCATTGCAACCGAATCCAGCCCCATCAGGAAAGGGAGTTCCTAGCTATGCTCGATACCGCCAATCCCAACCCGGCCTATCGCCTGGGGCGGCTGTTCGCCGTCCTGGAGAAGATTCAGGAGGAATCCAGTCCGGGCGTCAATGCGACCATCCGCGACCGCTATTACGGCGCAGCCTCCAGCACGCCGGTGTCGGTGTTCACGACTTTGCTTCGCCTCAAGAACCATCACCTCGGCAAGCTCCACAAAGGCCGCGCCGTGCAGATGGAGAGGCTGATCGGCGAGATCATGGAAGGTCTGGCCGACTTTCCTCGACAGCTTGGCCTGCGCGATCAAGGTCGCTTTGCGATCGGTTACTACCACCAGCGCCAAGCCCTCTACACCAAACCCGAAACCGCCACGGAAACCGCTGACTGATAAGGAGACCTTGCCATGAGCCTGAACCACCGCTACGACTTCGTTCTTTTGTTTGATGTGCGCGACGGCAACCCCAACGGCGACCCCGACGCCGGCAACCTGCCCCGACTGGACGCTGAAACCGGCCATGGCCTCGTCACCGATGTGGCCCTGAAACGCAAGGTGCGAAACTTCGTCGGACTGGTGAAAGGGGAGACGCCGCCTTACGAGATCTACGTGAAGGAGAAAGCCATCCTCAACAACCAGCACAAACGCGCTTACGTTGGCATCGGGCGCGAAGACCTGCTGGCCGGCGACGACAAAAAGCGCAAAGGCGGTGAGGCCGTGGACGACGCCCGCGCCTGGATGTGCCGCAATTTTTACGACGTGCGCACCTTTGGCGCGGTCATGTCCACCGGCGTCAACTGCGGCCAGGTACGCGGGCCGGTGCAACTGACCTTCGCCCGCTCCATCGATCCGATCATCACCCAGGAGCATTCCATCACCCGTATGGCTGTCGCCACCGAAGCCTTGGCCGAGAAACAGGACGGTGACAATCGCACGATGGGCCGCAAGCACACGGTCCCCTACGGCCTTTACATGGCCCATGGCTTTGTGTCAGCCTTCCTTGCCAAACAAACCGGTTTCTCCGACGACGACCTGAACCTGCTCTGGCAGGCCCTCGGCCAGATGTTCGAACACGACCGCTCTGCCGCCCGCGGCGAGATGGCCACACGCGGCCTTTTTGTGTTCAAGCACGAAAGCGCGCTGGGCAATGCGCCCGCCCACGCCCTGTTCGAGCGGATCCAGATCAAGCGCAAGGATGGCGTCGAAGTCGCGCGCGATTTCATGGACTACGAGGTGCAGGTGAACGAGACAGACATGCCTCCCGGCGTTACACTGCTGCGCAAGGTTTGACCGGAGCCCAGCCCATGACCGAAATCCACTTCATCGTCGAAGAAGCCCCCGAAGGCGGTTTCATTGCCCGCGCCGTGGGTGCGGACATTTACACCGAGGCGGACAGCATCGAGGACTTGCACGCCCAGGTGCGGGATGCCGTGCGATGCCACTTCGATGAGGGCCAGCTGCCCACATTGATCCGTCTGCACATCACCCGCGAGGAAGTGCTGGCGGCATGAGGATTCCGCGTGATCTGTCTGGCGCGGACTTGGTCAAGCGACTCGGCCGACTCGGCTACGAGATCACGCGCCAAAGCGGCAGCCACATCCGCCTGACCAGCCGGGTCCGTGGCGAGCATCACCTCACCATCCCCAACCACGACCCGCTGCGCATCGGCACCCTCGCGGCGATCCTCGAAGGCGTGGCGGCGCATCACGGCATGACGCGCGACGAGTTGCTGCAGCGCCTGCTCGGCTGACGAGCGGTGAAAGCCACGGACGACCCCATCCCCCTCTCCGCCCTGCAGCACTGGGCCTACTGCCCGCGCCAGTGCGGCCTAATCCATCTGGAGCAAGTCTTCGAGGACAACCTCCATACCGCCCGTGGCCAAGCGGTGCATCATCTGGTGGACGAGCCCGGCGATGAGATGAAGGCCGGCGTGAAGGTGGAACGCGCCCTGCCCTTATGGTCGGATCGCTTGAACCTCATTGGCAAGGCCGACCTGGTGGAATTCCACCCGGACGGCACCGTCTTCCCGGTGGAGTTCAAGCACGGCCGCAAGCGCCAAAAGATCCACGACGACATCCAGCTCGCCGCCCAAGCGATGTGCCTTGAAGAAATGCTCGGCCGCCCGGTGCCCAAAGGGGCCATTTATCACGCCAGCAGCCGCCGGCGGCGAGAGGTGACCGTGACCCCCGAACTGCGCCGACGGGTGGAGGAAACCGCCACCGCCATCCGCGCCATGCTGGCCTCGGCTCGACTGCCCGCGCCAGCTAACGACGCGCGTTGCCGGGAATGCTCGCTGAAGGAAATCTGCCAACCCGAGGCCCTGGCCAACACGGACCGGCAGCAGCGCCAGCGCCAGGACCTGTTTCGGGTGGAGGACTAACCTTGTATACCCTGCTCAACACCCTCTATGTGATGACGCCGCAGTCCTATGTGCACTTGGAAAACGGGACCGTGCGCATCGACGTGGAACGGGAGAAGCGCCTCCAAGTGCCGCTGCACCACCTCGCGGGCTTGGTCACGTTCGGCAACGTGATGATCTCCCCCGCCCTGATGCACCGGCTTGGCGACGAAGGCAAGAGCTTGGTCCTGCTGGACGAACACGGCCGTTTCAAAGCCCGCCTCGAAGGCCCCGTGTCTGGCAACATCCTGCTGCGGCAGGCCCAGCACCGGGCCGCCAATGATTCAAAGGCCACCCTGGAACTTGCCCGCGCCTGTGTGGCCGGCAAGTTGAAAAACAGCCGTACCATCCTGCAACGGGGCGCACGGGAATCCGCCGACCCGGACGAAGCCGCTCCGCTCACCCGCGCCGCCGACAACCTAGCGGCGTCGCTCCGTGCCGCTGCCGGTGCCACCAGCCTGGACGAACTGCGGGGCATCGAGGGCGAAGCAGCGCGCGGCTATTTCGCCGCATTGAACCTTGTCGTCAAACCCCAGGCGCGGCAGACTTTCACCCTCAATGGTCGCACCCGGCGCCCACCCCTGGACCGCTTCAACGCCCTGCTCTCCTTCCTCTACGCCCTGCTCATGAACGACTGCCGCTCGGCCTTGGAGAGCGTGGGCCTCGACCCACAATTGGGCTACCTGCATGCCGTCCGGCCTGGACGGGCCGCCCTGGCCCTGGACTTGCAGGAAGAATTCCGCGCCTTTCTGGCCGACCGACTCGCCCTCACCCTCATCAACCGGGGGCAATTGAATGCGGACGACTTTGAAACTCGAGAAGGTGGCGCGGTTTTGCTGGGAGACAGGGGGCGCCGGCTGGTCGTCGCCGCTTGGCAGGAGCGCAAAAAGGAAGAGGTCACGCACCCACTACTTGACGCAAAGATGCCAATCGGTCTCCTACCCCTCGTTCAGGCCAGGCTGCTCGCGCGCGCCATCCGAGGGGATATGCCTGGTTACCTGCCTTACCTGACGAAGTAGACATAGCCATGCTTATCATCGTCACGTACGACGTCTCCACCGAAACCGCCGCCGGCCGCAGGCGTCTGCGCCGGGTCGCCAAGGTCTGCGAGAGCATGGGCCAACGGGTACAGAAATCGGTCTTTGAGTGCCAGGTCAACGACATACAATACGAGGCGCTGGAGCGCGCCCTGCTGGCCGAGATTGACGAGCAGCAAGACAACCTGCGCTTCTACCGCATCACCGAACCGGTGGAGGTGCGGGTCAAAGAGTACGGCGTATACCGTTCCGTGGATTTTGAAGGGCCCCTGGTCGTATGACGCGCGTACCGCCAGTGACGGACAAAGCTCGGCAGCTTCGCGCACGCCGTAAGTCCTTGTTCTATAAAAACATGGACACCAAGATAAGCTATTGGAGCAGAGGAGGATCTGTGCGAAAGTCCTGCTTCGCGCAGACTGCGTTTTCTCCTCAATCAAAACAACAGGTTGCGATTGCGGAGTATCGCCCGGCCCAACGGCCGGGCGCGGATTGAAACGACAGCTCTGGCGGCCACCGGAGCGGGTGGGCTCAGTATCGCCCGGCCCAACGGCCGGGCGCGGATTGAAACTTGAAATACGTCGGCGGCAAGCGCTGGCTTGCGCGGTATCGCCCGGCCCAACGGCCGGGCGCGGATTGAAACAAGAGCTACGCGCTGCGTGACTGGGCGCGGTTTTGGTATCGCCCGGCCCAACGGCCGGGCGCGGATTGAAACACCGTCAGCCGCCTGGCGCGTGCCGACCTGCTGCAGTATCGCCCGGCCCAACGGCCGGGCGCGGATTGAAACATGGCGACGCGCCGGGCGCTGGCGAGCACGATCTGGGTATCGCCCGGCCCAACGGCCGGGCGCGGATTGAAACAGCAGCAGCGGCCTGGCTTTGCCGCCCCGACGGACGTATCGCCCGGCCCAACGGCCGGGCGCGGATTGAAACCTTCAGCGCGCGGATGTGCTCGATGGCAAGCTGCGCGGCAGGAAGATCAAGATTCTGTGGGGTGGCTGGTGATGCGCGGTGGGACTCGAACCCACACACAACCCGCTGGCGCGGACCCGTTACCTGTCAGGGCGCAGCGCATCACCGCCTGCGGTCAGTATAGCCTGAAAAGAAATGAGGCGGCACCTGGGCCGCCTCGCGGGGCTGGCGCGCCGGACTCCCGCGCCCGGCGACGAAACCTTTGGGCCCCAGGTCTGCCCTCACCAGATGGAGGGAGATTTTGCCGCCAGCCCTTTCTGTCAGTATAGCCTACCCCGCCCGCGCCTCAAACCGCGCCCACGTCGCATGCAATGCGTGCAAACACCGACCTTGAGGAGCCGGCCATGATCGACATCCAGCTCCACGACCGCCAAGTGCGCGCCGCGCTGCAGCGGCTGCAGCAGCGCCTCTCCGACATGACCCCGGTGATGAGCGCGATTGCCACGGCGCTGGAAGCGCAGGTGGAAAAGCGCTTCGAGACCGCCACCGACCCGGCGGGCCGCCCGTGGAAGCCGCTGGCGCCTTCGACCCTGTCGGCCTGGCTCGACCGCGGCCGCGGCAACCGCAAGAAGGACGGCAGCCTCAGCAAGAAAGGCCGCGAGCGCCTCGCGAGCCGCAAGCCCCTGTACGACAACGGCGACCTGCTGGGCAGCCTCACCAGCGCGGCAAACCGCACCGAGGCGCGGGTGGGCTTTGGCGTGCCCTACGCCGCGTTCCACGAGTTCGGCACGTCGCGGATGCCGCGCCGGGGCATGCTCATGGGCGACCCGCAGGCCCGCACCCTGGGCGAAGCCGCCCGGCAGGCGGTGCTGGACACCCTGCGCGAGGCCATCGAGCGGGCCGCGCGCGGCGGTTGAGGCTGGCCGCGACCGCAGGCGCTAACATCAAGGCTTCGCCCAAGGGAGGAAGCCGTGATGCGCACGCTCGTTTTGTCGGTCATCAACCTGACGCTGCCAGAGCCGCACGGGCCAAAGCGCTACGTCGAGGCCATGCGCAAGGCCTACGCCCAGCAGCGGGTGGTCAAGATCCGCGGCGATTTTGCCGGGATGATCGGCTCGCTGCGGACCGACGAAAACGACCCAACGATCCTGCTCGGCGAGTTCTACAAATTCATGGATCTGCAAGCCGAGCGCGGCTGGTTCGACCTGCGCGAGCGCCGACCAGCTGAGCCGGATGACCGTATCGCCCGGCCCAACGGCCGGGCGCGGATTGAAACTTTTCCCCGACCTACAAGCTGCTGGCCGACGTGTGGGTATCGCCCGGCCCAACGGCCGGGCGCGGATTGAAACCTGCTGCGCTTCACGGATGTGGAGATGCAAGCCATGTATCGCCCGGCCCAACGGCCGGGCGCGGATTGAAACCTATCTCGAACGCATGGCGTCGTTGATCGTGGGGGTATCGCCCGGCCCAACGGCCGGGCGCGGATTGAAACACGTGAGCGTAGGAATAGTCACAAGGGTGGACAAGTATCGCCCGGCCCAACGGCCGGGCGCGGATTGAAACAGTATCTGCGGCAATTGCAAACATAGGGGGACGCCGTATCGCCCGGCCCAACGGCCGGGCGCGGATTGAAACAATGATCATCACTTCAAAGTCAACGTACGCATAGGTATCGCCCGGCCCAACGGCCGGGCGCGGATTGAAACGGTATCAGAATGGCAAATTTGGTAGTCGTGCAGATAGTATCGCCCGGCCCAACGGCCGGGCGCGGATTGAAACAGAGTAATCCCTATTTCGACATATCAAGAACAAGGGAGTATCGCCCGGCCCAACGGCCGGGCGCGGATTGAAACAGATACGCATCGATCTCCGCATCGGCATCGGTGAGGTATCGCCCGGCCCAACGGCCGGGCGCGGATTGAAACAGCCCCAAGCGCTGGTGGACTGGGGTGACGACGTTTGTGCCGAGAGACAGGCCGACTATGACCGCTGACGAGTACATCGCGCAGCAGCGCACCGGGAAGCGGCGATGGCCGAAATGAAAACGCCACGGCGCGGCGTCACCGTGGCGTGCCCGGCAGTCCTTGGGGGCGCTCGCCGCGCAGTGGCTGCCGATGGCTGTTTGCAGTATACCATACCCCGTCAGCGCATCAAAGCGCGCCGTCCGGCTAAGGAGGCCCATTGAAAAAGAGTGAGGCGGCACCTGGACCGCCTCGTGGGGCTGGCGCGCCGGACTCCCGCGCCCGGCGACGACACCTTTGGGCCCCAGGTCTGCCCTCACCAGATGGAGGGAGATTTTGCCGCCAGCCCTTACAGGCCAGTATAGCCTGTCCCGTCAGTGCAGCAAGCAGGAGGTTGCATGATCAAAATCGAGGTCGACGATAAAGCCGTGCGCCGGGCGCTCGATGACCTTTCGCGCCGCCTGGACGATATGACCCCTGCCATGCACGCCATCGGCCAGGCGCTGGCGGAGGGCAGCCGTGAGCGTATCCTGGACGGGCGCGACTGGACCGGTGCCGCCTTTGCGCCTAACAGCGCCGCCACATTGGCGAAAAAACGGGGCAGCAAGCCGCTGATCGACTCCAAGAGCCTGGTGCGCTACCGCCTGCACTACGAAGCCGGGCGCGATGCGGTGGCGGTGGGCAGCTCGGCGGTACAGTCGGCGGTGCTGCAATTCGGCGCAAAGCGTGGTCAGTTTGGCGGCGCCCGGCGTAAGCTGCCTTGGGGCGATATCCCGGCGCGGCGCTATCTGCCCGTCACCGAGGACGGACGCCTGGACGAGGCGGCCCGCTCGCTGATCCTGGAGACGATCCGCGCCCACCTCGCCGACGGCTGAAAACCGCCCGCCCCGCCCGAAAACCGCCCGCCAGCGCCTTTGAGCCGGCGGGTCGCACCCTCCCCCTTACCCCGCCCGCAAAAAGCCAAAGTGAACGCGAGTGAACCGGGGTTTTGGGGTATGTCCGGGCCGTGGCGCAGCCGGGCGGGCCGGCGGTGCGGTTCTGAACCCTTTCCTGCTGCCTTTGACTGCCCCCGCCAGGCACCATGCCGGGCATGGACATCACCCCCGAGACCCTTCGCGCCGCGCAGGCCATTGCGCTGGAGCTGCCGCCCGATGCCGCCGGCGACGGTCAGCCGCTCGCGCCCGAGTGGGTGCAGCTGATTCCGGCCGGGTCGTTCAGCGGGCGCGACGGGCGCGGACCCTATCTATTAGATGGCGCAGCGGTGCTGGCTGCCTTCGAGCGCGGCGGCATCGACCTGCCGATCGACTACGAGCACCAGACGCTGGCCGCCACCGACAAGGCCGGCCCGGTGCCGGCAGCGGGCTGGATCAAGCAGCTCGAGGTGCGCGAGGGCGCCCTGTGGGGGCGCGTCGAGTGGACGCCCAAGGCCGCCCAGCTGATCGCGCAGCGCGAATACCGCTTCCTCTCCCCCGTCTTTCGCCACGACAAGGCCGGCCGAGTGCTGGCCTTGGAAGGTATCGCCCGGCCCAACGGCCGGGCGCGGATTGAAACAGCCAGCACAAGCTGGTGGCCGACGCGCTCATCGCGCGTATCGCCCGGCCCAACGGCCGGGCGCGGATTGAAACCTCACGCTTGGGCGTGGACATGGCGCACCCCTCACGCGTATCGCCCGGCCCAACGGCCGGGCGCGGATTGAAACAAGCATGGCATCGAGGCCTTCCCCGGCGTCATCGAGTATCGCCCGGCCCAACGGCCGGGCGCGGATTGAAACCGGTGTCGTCGGGGCTGTAGACAATCAACTCCAGTTGCGTATCGCCCGGCCCAACGGCCGGGCGCGGATTGAAACCGGTGTGGTACGGCGGCACGGTGCGGGCGATTTGGTATCGCCCGGCCCAACGGCCGGGCGCGGATTGAAACTTTTACTCACCAATCAGCATCCCCGCCTTCGTGCCGGTATCGCCCGGCCCAACGGCCGGGCGCGGATTGAAACTGGATGTCATCGGCCGTGATGGTGTCCTGCGTCGGCGTATCGCCCGGCCCAACGGCCGGGCGCGGATTGAAACTCGTACGCCCTGAACAGGTGCGCGCCCAGGCAAGGTATCGCCCGGCCCAACGGCCGGGCGCGGATTGAAACTGTTTGTCGAAACAGGCGCGACTCGTCAAGTGCGAGTATCGCCCGGCCCAACGGCCGGGCGCGGATTGAAACCAACCTAAATCTGCGCGCGTGCCGCATCAAACAAAGTATCGCCCGGCCCAACGGCCGGGCGCGGATTGAAACACCGAGGTGGAGGAACTGAGCGCCACGGCGCGCGGTATCGCCCGGCCCAACGGCCGGGCGCGGATTGAAACCAATAAGACACCGTAGTTTTATATCCCGACGATGTAGTATCGCCCGGCCCAACGGCCGGGCGCGGATTGAAACAAGCAAGACGAGGCTGCGAACCTGGCCTGGCTGCGTATCGCCCGGCCCAACGGCCGGGCGCGGATTGAAACCAGTCCAACCCGGCCGATCTGCGCACCTACCAGGGGTATCGCCCGGCCCAACGGCCGGGCGCGGATTGAAACAACGCCATGAGCATCAACGTCACGCTGGGCCACGTGTATCGCCCGGCCCAACGGCCGGGCGCGGATTGAAACAATCCATTGGAGGGCGCAAGGGATAAGGGATAAGGTATCGCCCGGCCCAACGGCCGGGCGCGGATTGAAACAAGGCAGGCCACCGCCGGGGCCACTGGAGCCGCGAGTATCGCCCGGCCCAACGGCCGGGCGCGGATTGAAACAAGTCGCTGGTGCTGCGCCCGGTCATCCAGGCGGGTATCGCCCGGCCCAACGGCCGGGCGCGGATTGAAACACGCAGTCGGTGCCGGAGGTGGCGTGGAATATGCGTATCGCCCGGCCCAACGGCCGGGCGCGGATTGAAACATCATCATCACAGTACCTTATTACGTGATGGACCGTGGTATCGCCCGGCCCAACGGCCGGGCGCGGATTGAAACACTAACTGGACGCGATGGAATGTGTCGTTGTGGATCGTATCGCCCGGCCCAACGGCCGGGCGCGGATTGAAACGCTGTCACCCGCGCGGTCTCGGCGCGCTCGGCCATGTATCGCCCGGCCCAACGGCCGGGCGCGGATTGAAACCTCGTCGGGCTTGATCGCAATCGCTTTGCTCTTGGGTATCGCCCGGCCCAACGGCCGGGCGCGGATTGAAACGTCGTGAAAAATCGACCGTTCGTCGGATCAAACGGCGTATCGCCCGGCCCAACGGCCGGGCGCGGATTGAAACCTGGCGTGATAGTGCGCAGTAGACCACCC
Organism: Tepidimonas fonticaldi; assembly: GCF_001675355.1. Taxonomy (NCBI): domain Bacteria; kingdom Pseudomonadati; phylum Pseudomonadota; class Betaproteobacteria; order Burkholderiales; genus Tepidimonas; species Tepidimonas fonticaldi. The sequence goes on from NZ_LZDH01000012.1 coordinate 87,784, forward strand.
AATTTCGTATCGCCCGGCCCAACGGCCGGGCGCGGATTGAAACAGATCCTGCTGGATGTCGCGCACGCGACGGATCAGTATCGCCCGGCCCAACGGCCGGGCGCGGATTGAAACTCGAAATACCACCACTCCAGCAGTTGGCGCAGCTCCGTATCGCCCGGCCCAACGGCCGGGCGCGGATTGAAACCAGCCAAGGTCGAACACGACGTGCACCTTGAGCATGTATCGCCCGGCCCAACGGCCGGGCGCGGATTGAAACATCACAATCACCGTGGAGTAAACCGTGTCCCTGCGTATCGCCCGGCCCAACGGCCGGGCGCGGATTGAAACCTGTGCGATGTGGTGGAGGACTGGTCGGGCGTCAGTATCGCCCGGCCCAACGGCCGGGCGCGGATTGAAACAGACTACTTGCCATGCCGAACGCGCCCGGCCCTCGTATCGCCCGGCCCAACGGCCGGGCGCGGATTGAAACGCTTGATGCTGCCAGCAGGTGATGCTGCCAGCAGGGTATCGCCCGGCCCAACGGCCGGGCGCGGATTGAAACTCCTAGTTTCACTGCCAATTGCGCAAAGCCTCGACGTATCGCCCGGCCCAACGGCCGGGCGCGGATTGAAACTTTGATTTTTGGTTCCGATCAGCAAAAACCTAGCTGTATCGCCCGGCCCAACGGCCGGGCGCGGATTGAAACCCGCCGAGGTGTTGGCGCGGGTGCAGGCCGCCAGCGTATCGCCCGGCCCAACGGCCGGGCGCGGATTGAAACATGCCCACTCGCGGGTGGTTTGCCGACAAGCTTTACCGTATCGCCCGGCCCAACGGCCGGGCGCGGATTGAAACAAAATTTCCGTGCCCGAAGAATCTGCTTGGTCGAGTATCGCCCGGCCCAACGGCCGGGCGCGGATTGAAACAAAAACCTGGTCTTCAAAGCGTCCATATCGATCGTATCGCCCGGCCCAACGGCCGGGCGCGGATTGAAACAGGATGTTGGCCTCGGTGTCGGATTTCGGATCCACCGTATCGCCCGGCCCAACGGCCGGGCGCGGATTGAAACTACGAGCACGTGCGCGAGCTCAACCAGATCGAGAAGTATCGCCCGGCCCAACGGCCGGGCGCGGATTGAAACCTTGCTCCTTTGTGTGCGCGCGACCAAGCCGATACGTATCGCCCGGCCCAACGGCCGGGCGCGGATTGAAACATCAGTTTGCGCGGGAAACCCCGGCCTTCAGGACGTATCGCCCGGCCCAACGGCCGGGCGCGGATTGAAACAACAAACCGCCAAAAAGCGGCTCTTGTGGCCAGGACGGTATCGCCCGGCCCAACGGCCGGGCGCGGATTGAAACACGATCACCGGCTACGACCCGGATCTCTTCGCGCAGTATCGCCCGGCCCAACGGCCGGGCGCGGATTGAAACCGCGTGGATCTGACGCGCGCGCAGATCGTGGCCGCGTATCGCCCGGCCCAACGGCCGGGCGCGGATTGAAACGACTTCACGCCGCCGGCGCCGGCCGAGCGCGTGAGTATCGCCCGGCCCAACGGCCGGGCGCGGATTGAAACTGGGTGGCAAACTCGCCTTCGACCGCCGTCGCTGGTATCGCCCGGCCATCGGGCATGAATACTTCGGTGCCCCTGCCCCAATCACACCCACAGCGCCGCCCGCGTGCGCTCGGCCTCGGCTCGCGCCGCCGTGGCAAAGTCGTCGCCTGTGCTGGCGTACAGGATAGCGCGCGACGAATTGACGATCACTGGCCCGGTGGTGTGGCCTGCAGCGTCACCGCGCCAGCCTGCGCGCACGGTGGTGGCGGCGTCGCCCCCCTGGGCGCCGACGCCGGGGATGAGCAGCGGCACCGTGGGGGCGATGGCGCGCACGCGCTCGATCTCTTGCGGGTAGGTGGCGCCCACCACCAACCCCATCTGGCCGTGGCGGTTCCACGGCCCCTGCGCCAGCGCCGCGATGTGCTCGTACAGCCGCGGCTGGCCCGGCACGTCGGCCAGGCGCTGGGCCTGCAGGTCGTCGCCGCCGGGGTTGCTGGTGCGGCACAGCAGGAACACCCCCTTGCCGGGGTAGCGCAGGTAGGGCTCGACCGAATCGAAGCCCATGAACGGCGACAGCGTCACCGCGTCCGCCCCGTAGCGCTCGAACGCCTCCTTGGCGTACTGCTCGGCGGTGCTGCCGATGTCGCCGCGCTTGGCGTCCAGGATGATCGGCACCTCGGGCGCGACCACGCGGATGTGCGCCATCAGGCGCTCGAGCTGCGCCTCCGCCCCGTGTGCGGCGAAGTAGGCGATCTGCGGTTTGTAGGCGCAGACGAGGTCGGCGGTGGCATCGACGATGGCGGCGCAGAAGTCGTACAGGTGCTCCACGCGGCCGCGCCAGCGGCCGGGCAGGCGCGCCGGGTCCGGGTCCAGCCCGACGCACAGGCGCGAGCGGTGGCGCGCCTCGGCGCGCAGCAGCATGTCGACAAAGCTCATGCCGGGATTGTAGAAGCGGCTACCATGCCGCCATGTCCGCCCCGCCCGCCCCTGCCCCCGCCGCGCCCGACAGCCTGCAAGCGCTGCAGGCGCGCTACGGCCCGCGCTACCGCTGGCGGCTGCTGCTGTCGGTGATGCTGGGCGCGATGGCGGCGCTGGTGTCCTCGACCGTCGTCAACGTCGCCATCCCGGACCTGAGCCACCACTTCGGCCTCGGGCAGGACGCGGCGCAGTGGGTCACCTCCGGCTTCATGGCCGCCTCGGTGGTGTCGATGCTGACGACGCCGTGGATGCTGGCGCGCTTTGGCTTTCGGCGCACCTACGTGCTGTGCATGGCGGCGCTGATCGCGGGCGGCGTGCTGGGCGGCGTGGCCGACCACTACGCGCTGGTGCTGGCGGCCCGGCTGGCCGAAGGGGTGGCCGCCGGCATCGTGCAGCCGATTCCGGCCATCATCATCCTGCGCGCCTTCGGGCCCGACGAGCAGGGCCGCGCCAGCGGTCTGTTCGGGATGGGCGTGGTGCTGGCCCCGGCGCTGGGGCCGAGCCTGGGCGGCCTGCTGGTGGACGCCTGGGGTTGGCGGGCGATCTTCTTCCTCGTGGTGCCGTTCGGGCTGGTGTCGTGGGCGCTGGCGCGGCGTTACGTGCCGGTGACGGCGCCGGGCGGCGTGCCGGCCCGCCCCGGGCTGGCGCTGGATCTGGCTGGGCTGGCGCTGGCGGCGGCGGCCACGCTGGCGCTGCTGCTGGGGCTGACCGTGCTGCACGGCGGCCCGCCGGGGCGGGCGGCGGCGCTGCTGACGCTGGCCGGCGTGCTGCTGGCGGCCTTCGTGGCGTGGCAGCGGCGGCGCGCGCGCCGGGGCCGGCCGCAGCCGCTGATGCACCTGGGCGTCTTCGGCCACCGGGCGTTCGCCGCCGGCAGCGTGGTGTCGCTGATCTACGGCGCGGCGCTGTTCGGCTCCACCTACCTGTTTCCGGTCTATCTGCAGCTCGGGCTGGGGCTGTCGGCGGCGTGGGTGGGCGCGCTGCTGCTGCCGGCCGGTCTGGTACTGGCGCTGACCATCGCCGTCGTCGGGCGGCTGGCCGATCGCCAGCCGGCCCACCGGCTGGTCGCCGTGGGCCTGGCGCTGCTGACGCTGTCGTTCGTCGCCTTCGCGCTCGTGCCGGCCGGCGCGCCGCTGGCGCTGCTGGTGGCGCTGGCGGTGCTCGGGCGCGTCGGGCTGGGCTTCGTGCTGCCGTCGCTCAACCTGGGGGCGATGCGGGGCCTGCCGGCAGCGCAGCTGCCGCACGGCTCCAGCGCCATCAACCTGCTGCGCATGCTGGGCGGGGCGGCGGGGGTGAGCGTCTGCGGGGTGTTTCTGGAATGGCGGCTGGCGGCCCACGGGGTGGCCGCGATGGGGCCGGGGGCGCTGGCCGACGCGGCGGCAGGGGCCGCCACGGCGCCGGCGCGGCTGGGGGCGTTTGCCGACACGTTCTGGCTGCTGGCCGGGGTGTGCGCGCTGGCGCTGCTGAGCGCCCGGGCGCTGCGACCGCCCCGCCATCCGGAGGGGCGGCGATGACGGCGCGCGCGGCCGTGGGTCTGGCGGCCGCCGCTGTGGCGGCGCTGGCGGTGCACGCGGGCGTGGACGCGCCTGCCGCCGCACGCGGCGGGCTGGCGCTGTTTGCGGCCATCGGCCTGCTGTGGCTGACGCAGGCGCTGCACCTGAGCGTGACGGCGCTGCTGGTGCCGCTGCTGGCGGTGGGCCTGGGCCTGCTGCCGCTGCGCGAGGCGCTGGCGGCCTTCGCGCAGCCGGTGATCTTTTTGTTCCTGGGCGGCTTTGCGCTGGCGGCGGCACTGACGCAGCACGGGCTGGACCGGGCGCTGGCGCGGCAGCTGCTGCGGCTGGCGCGCGGGCGGCCGTGGCCCGCGGTGCTGGGCCTGTGGGGCACCACGGCGCTGCTGTCGATGTGGCTGAGCAACACCGCCACCACGGCCATGATGCTGCCGCTGGCCATCGGGCTGCTGCAGCGCGGGGGCTGGTGGCCCGCGGTACCGGCCGGCCCCGGCGACGGGGCGGTGCGGCCGCCTGCACCGGCCGCACCCAGCGACATGGCCGCGACGCGCACCGCGGCCTTCGTGCTGCTGGGCGTGGCCTACAGCGCCAGCATCGGCGGCATGGCCACGCTGGTGGGCAGCCCGCCGAACGCCATCGCCGCGGCGCAGGCGGGGCTGGACTTCGCGGCGTGGCTGGCCTACGGGCTGCCGGCCGCGCTGCTGCTGTGGCCGCTGATGGGGCTGGCGCTGGCGCTGCTGCTGCGCCCGGCATTCCACCGCCCGGGGAGCCCCCCCGGCAGCGCCCCCCGTGCGGCGGATGGCGACTCCACCGTCACCGCACCGGCCCAGGACGCCGACGCCGAGGCGCCGTTCGTCTGGACCCGGGCGCGCGTGCTGACGGCGGTCATCTTCGCGCTGACGGCGCTGGGCTGGGTAGTCGGCGCGCCGCTGCTGCGCCGGCTTGGCATCGCCGGCGACGCGGACGCGCTGGTGGCGCTGGCCGCGATCGTGGCGCTGGTGGGCAGCGGCGCGCTGCGCTTCGAGGCGCTGGAGCGCCACGCGCAGTGGGGCGTGCTGCTGCTGTTCGGCGGCGGGCTGGCGCTGGGCGAGGTGATGGCGCGCACCGGCGCCACCGCCTGGCTCGTGCAGGCGCTGCTGGCGCACCTGCACGGCTGGTCGCCGTGGCTGATCGGGCTGGCGCTGATCGCGTTCGTGATCTTCCTGACCGAGCTGGTCAGCAACACCGCCAGCGCCGCGCTGCTGGTGCCGATCGTGCTGACGCTGAGCGCCGAGCTGGGCCTGCCGGCGGCGGCGATGGCCGCGTCGGTGGCGCTGGCGGCCTCGTGCGCCTTCATGCTGCCGGTGGCCACGCCGCCCAACGCCATCGTCTACGGCGCGGGCGTGGTCGGCGCCGGCGCGATGGCGCGCGCGGGCCTGGCGCTCAACGTCCTGGCGCTGGCGGTGCTGGGTGTGCTGACCGCCCTGCGGGCCGGCTGAGCCACCGACCCCTGCCCCGTGCCCCCGGGCGACCCGCGAGGCCGGGCGCTTTTGCGCTACAGTGTCCGCTGACCATCACCATCGATACGACGAGGAGACGCACGATGCAACGACGCCAATGGCTGGCCGCCGCCGCGGCCCTGACCGCCACCACCGCCGCCCCCTGGGTGCGCGCCCAGGCCTTGGAAAAGACCAAGGTCACCATCGCCGTCGGCGGCAAGAACCTGTTCTATTACCTGCCGCTGACCATCGCGGAAGAACTGGGCTATTTCAAGGCCGAGGGGCTGGACGTCAACATCGTCGATTTCGCGGGCGGCGCGCGGGCGCTGCAGGCCGTGGTGGGGGGCAGCGCCGACGCCGTCTCCGGCGCGTTCGAGCACACGGTCAACATGCAGTTCAAGGGCCAGCCGATGCGCGCCTTCGTGCTGCAGGGGCTGGCGCCGCAGATCGTGCTCGGCGTCAACCCCAAGACCCTGCCCAACTTCAAATCGATCGCCGACCTCAAGGGCAAGAAGATCGGCGTCACGGCCCCGGGCAGTTCCACCAACATCATGCTCAACTTCGTGCTGGCCAAGGCGGGGCTCAAGCCCAGCGACGTCAGTGTCATCGGCGTGGGGGCGAGCAACGGCGCGGTGGCCGCCATGCGCTCGGGCCAGATCGACGCCATCAGCAACCTCGACCCGGTCATCACGCTGCTGCAGCGCTCGGGCGATCTGCGCATCGTCGTCGACACACGCAAGCCGGCCGAGGCCGAGCGCGTCTTTGGCGGCCCGATGCCGGCCGGCTGCCTGTATGCGCCGGTGCCGTTCGTGGACAAGCACCCCAACACGGTGCAGGCCCTGACCAACGCCATGGTGCGCGCCAACAAGTGGATTCAGCAGGCCGGCGCGGGCGACATCATCAAGGTGGTGCCGGAAAGCTACCTGCTGGGCGACCGCGCGGTATACATCGACGGCTTTCTGGCGTCCAAGCCCGCGCTGTCGCCGGACGGGGCGTTCCCGGCCAAGGGGGCGGAAACCGCCTTCCGCGCACTGGGCAGCGTGGACGACAAGCTGGCCGCGGCCAAGCTGGACCTGAACGCCGTCTACACCAACGCCTTCGTGCAAAAGGCCAACGCCAAGTATCCGAAAGGCTGACGGTGACGACGCCGGCGATCGAGCTGCAGGACATCGCCTGCACCTTCATCAGCAAGGACGCCCCGGGCCAGCGCTACACGGCGGTCGAGCACGTCTCGCTGACGGTGGGGGCTGGGGAATTCGTCAGCGTCGTCGGCCCCACCGGCTGCGGCAAGAGCACGCTGCTCAACGTCGCCGCGGGGCTGCTGGCCCCCAGCCGGGGCACGGTGCGCATTTTTGGCCAGCCGCTGACGGGCCTGAATGCGCGCGCGGGCTACATGTTCCAGGCCGAGAGCCTGATGCCGTGGCGCACGGCGCTGGGCAATGTGATGGCGGGGCTGGAGTTTCGCGGCATGCCGCCGGCCGAGGCACGCGCACAGGCCGAGGAGTGGCTGCGCCGCGTGGGCCTGGGGGCCTTTGGCGACCGCTATCCGCACCAGATGAGCGGCGGCATGCGCAAGCGTGCCAGCCTCGCGCAGGTGCTGGTGCTCGACCCCGACATCATCCTGATGGACGAGCCGTTCTCGGCGCTGGACATCCAGACCCGGCAGCTGATGGAAAACGAGGTGCTGGCGCTGTGGCAGGCCAAGCGCAAGGCGGTGCTGTTCATCACGCACGACCTGGACGAGGCCATCGCGATGAGCGACCGGGTGGTGGTGATGAGCGCCGGGCCGGCCTCGCGCCCGATCGGCGAATTCGCCATCGACATCCCGCGCCCGCGCGACGTGGCCGAGGTGAAGATGACCCCGCGCTTCCTGGAGCTGCACGCCGCCATCTGGGGCGTGCTGCGCGAGGAGGTGCTCAAGGGCTACCAACAGCAACTGCGCCGCGCCGCCTGAGCGTACCCAACCCCGACCCCCGCTATGTGGCAATTGATCAAACCCCGACCGGGCAACCTGCGGCTGTGGCAACTGGGCTTGCTGGTCGCGCTGTTCCTGCTGTGGCACGTGCTGACGCAGCCGGGCCTGATCCCGCCCTTTCTGTTCGACAACGACCGGCAGGCCGCCTTCTTTTTTGGCGAGCCGCTGAAGGTGCTGGAGCGCATCTGGGCCTGGTTCGTGACCGATGCCGATATTTACCGCCACCTGGGCGTGACGCTGGCCGAGACGCTGCTGGCCTTTGGCATCGGCTCGGTGACGGGGCTGGCGGCCGGGCTGTGGCTGGCGCTGTCGCCCATGGCCTCGGCCATCCTGGAGCCCTACATCAAGGCGCTCAACTCCATGCCGCGCATCATCCTGGCGCCGATTTTTGCCGTGTGGTTTGGCCTGGGCATCGGCTCCAAGGTCGCCTTGGGCGTGACCCTGGTGTTCTTCATCGTGTTCTTCAACGTCTACCAAGGCGTGCGGGAGGTCAGCCCGGTCATCCTGGCCAATGCGCGCATGCTGGGTGCTGCGCCCAAGCAGTTGCTGCGCCACGTCTATCTGCCCAGCGCCACGAGCTGGGTGTTCAGCTCGCTGCACACCAGCGTGGGCTTGGCCTTCGTCGGCGCGGTGGTGGGCGAATATTTGGGCTCCAGCCAGGGCGTGGGCTACCTGATCCTGCAGGCCGAGGGCACCTTCGACATCAACACCGTCATGGCGGGCATCCTGGTGCTGACCGCGTTCGCGCTGGTGCTGGACGGACTGGTCGGCCGCATCGAGCGCAGATTGCTCACCTGGCAGCCCAAGGCGGGCGAGACCGAAAAGCTCTGACCCGTCGCCGACCCGGCCTTGCCCATCGTGTGCCAATTGCTCGGCCTCAACTGCGCGACGCCCACGGATGCGGTGTTTAGCTTCAAGGGGTTCCGCCGCCGCGGTGGTGCCACCGATGCGCATGCCGACGGCTGGGGCGTCGCGTTTTTTGAGGGGCGCGGCGTGCGGTTGTTCATCGATCCGGATGCGGCGGCCCGTTCGCCGATGGCGGACTTTCTCGAGCATTACCCCATCCGCAGCCGCAATGTGATCGCCCACGTGCGCAAGGCCACCTTCGGGCGTGTGGCGCTGGAGAATACCCACCCTTTCATGCGCGAGCTGTGGGGACGCTACTGGGTGTTCGCGCACAACGGCGACCTGCACGGCTATCAGCCCAAGCTGCACCGCCACTTCCACCCCGTGGGCGACACGGACAGCGAGCGCGCCTTCTGCTGGCTGCTGCAGGAGCTGGACAAGTCGCACGCCAGCCTGCCGCCCGTGGACGAACTGACCGCGACGCTGCGCGAGCTGATCCCGCACATCAGCCGCCACGGCACCTTCAACTTCCTGCTCTCGTGCGGCGACGCGATGTGGGCCCACTGCAGCACGCAGTTGCACTACCGGGTGCGGGATTACCCGTTTTCTCGCGCCACACTGGCCGACGAAGACTGGACGATCGACTTTTCCACCGTCACCCAACCGGGCGACCGCGTGGCGGTGATCGTCACCACCCCGCTGACGAGGGACGAGGTCTGGATTCCGTTCGCCCCAGGGGAACTGCGCGTGTTCGTCGATGGCGCCCCGATGACCGACACGGGCACCTGAACGCGGCTCAGGCCGCGCCCGGCCGCTGGCGCAGCCAGGCGATACACAACCCCCAGCCCATGCCCACCCCCACCGCGTCGGCCAGCCAGTCGAGCGGGTCGCCCTGGCGCCAGCCGCTGGCCTGCTGGGCCAGCTCGACGGCGGCCCCGTGCGCCAGCAGCGCCGCGGCCACGACTGCCCACGGCGCGCGCGGCCAGCCGGCCCACGCCAGCAGCGCGAGACCCGCGTAGGCCAGCGCGTGCTGCGCCTTGTCCCAGACGTCGACGGCGACCTGCGGCAGGTGGCGCGGCGGCAGCAGCGACAGCACCGTCACCGCCAGCAGCGCCGCCGCGAACGCCAGCCGCGCCAGCCCCCAGCGCGCGCTCACGCCCCGCCCTCCGCCGCCGCGGCGACGACCGCCGCCTGCAGCGCGTCGACGAAGCGCGCCGCCACGTCAAAGCCGGTCTGCTGCGTGATTTCCTGAAAGCACGTCGGGCTGGTGACGTTGACCTCCGTCAGGTGCTCGCCGATGATGTCCAGCCCCACCAGCAGCAGCCCGCGCGCGGCCAGCCGCGGCCCCAGCGCGCGCGCGATGGCCAGGTCGGCCTCGGACAGCGGTTGCGCCACGCCGCGCCCGCCAGCGGCCAGGTTGCCGCGCACCTCGCCGCCCTGCGGGATGCGCGCCAGACAGTAGGGCACCGGTTCGCCGCCGATGACGAGCACGCGCTTGTCACCCTGGGCGATGGCCGGCAGGAAGCGCTGCACCATGATCGTGGTGTGGCCGTGCTGGGTCAGCGTCTCGACCACGGCACCCAGGTTGAGCCCGTCCGGGCCGACGCGGAAAATCCCCCGCCCCCCCATGCCGTCCAGGGGCTTCAAGATGATGTCGCCGTGCTCGGCGTGGAAGGCGCGGATCGCCTCCGCCGAGCGCGTCACCAGCGTCGGCGGCGCCCAGTCGGCAAACTCCATCAGCGCCAGCTTTTCCGGGTGATCGCGCAGCGCCGCCGGGCGGTTGAAGACGCGCGCGCCCTCGCGCTCGGCCTGCTGCAGCAGGTGCGTGGCGTAGAAGTACTCGGCGTCGAACGGCGGGTCCTTGCGCATCAGCACGGCATCGAAGTCGTGCAGCGCCGCGCGGCGCTGGCCGAGCACGCGGAACCAGTCGCCGGCCGCGCCGGTCAGCTCGACCTCGCGCACCAGCGCCGTCACGGGCTCGCCGCGGCGCCAGTGCAGGTGCGCCGGCTCGCACGCGGCCAGGCGCACGCCGCGGCGCGCCAGCTCACGCATCATCGCAAAGGTGCTGTCTTTGTAGGTGGCGAAGGTGTGCAGCGGATCGGCCACCACCAGCACACGGCCCAGGCCACCCGGTGCGGTGGGGGTCTCAGGCATAGTGCTCGGCCTCGGGGTCGGTGGCTTCCAGCTCGTAGGCGGCGGCCAGCATGGCCAGCCGCGCGACCACGCCGTACATGTAGAAGCGGTTGGGCACGCTCGCCCCCGGCCGGGTGCCGGGCTGCGGCTGCAGGGCGCTCTTCTCGAACGCCAGCGGCACGAAGCTCGCCCCGGGGGCGTTGAGGTTTTCGTCCACACCGCGCTCGGCGTGCACGCGGTAAAAGCCCCCTACCACGTAGCGGTCCATCATGTAGACCACCGGCTCGGCCACGGCCTCGTTGATGCGCTCGTGCGTCATGACGCCTTCCTGGATGATGACGTCGCTGACCTGCTGGCCGTCCTTGATGACGCTCATCTTGTTCTTGGTGCGGCGGTTGAGATTGGCCAGCTCGGCCGCGTCGCGCACCATCATCACGCCCATGCCGTAGGTGCCGTTGTCGGCCTTGACGACGACGAACGGGCGCTCCTGGATGCCGTACTCCTTGTATTTGCGGCGGATCTTGGCCAGCAGCGCATCGACGTTGCCCTGCAGGCACTCGAAGCCGGTCCCCTCGGCAAAGTTGACCTGACCGCAATGGGCGAACATGGGATTGATCAGCCACGGGTCCATGCCCAGCAGCTTGCCAAAGCGCTTGGCCACCTCCTCGTAGGCGCGGAAGTGGTTGCTCTTGCGCCGCACATGCCAGCCCGCGTGCAGCGGGGGCAGCAGGTACTGCTCGTGCAGATCTTCCAGGATGCCCGGCACACCAGCGCTGAGGTCGTTGTTGAGCAGAATGGTGCACGGGTCGAAGTGCTTCAGGCCAATGCGGCGCCCCTGGCGGATGATGGGCTCCAGCACGATGCGCTCGCCGTTGGGCAGGACGATCGGCGTGGGTTCCTTGACCTCGGGGTTGAGCGAGCCGATGCGCACGTTGAGCCCGGCCGAGTAAAAAATGCGCTGCAGCTGCGCCACGTTCATCAGGTAGAACAGGTTGCGCGTGTGGTTCTCGGGGATGAGCAGCAGGTTTTTCGCCTCGGGGCAGATCTTCTCGATCGCGGCCATGGCGGCCTGCACCGCGAGGGGCACCATCTCGGGCGTGAGGTTGTTCCACCCGCCGGGGAACAGATTGGTGTCCACCGGCGCGAGCTTGAAGCCAGCGTTGCGGATGTCCACCGAGGTGTAGAACGGCGGCGTGTGCTCCATCCACTCCAGGCGGAACCAGCGCTCGATGACCGGGGTGGATTCGAGGATGCGCTGCTCCAGCTCGTTGATGGGGCCGGTCAGCGCGGTAACGAGGTGGGGAACCATGGTAGGCCCTCTGACGGAATGAGGAACGAGGCCGCCCGACGGGACGGCGTCAGCGGGGGAATGCGGCGATTGTAGGAAGTCGCGCGCGCCACCTACAACCCAGACAACCCGGGCGGGTATCGGTTATAACCAACGCCCATGAACCGCAATTTGTGGCTGTTGGCCGTAGCACAAGGCCTGTTCCTGACCAACAACGTCGTCTTCATCGCGATCAACGGGCTGGTGGGCCTGAGCCTGGCGCCCGTGGGCTGGATGGCCACGCTGCCGGTGATGGGCTACGTGGTGGGCGGGGCGCTGTCCACGGGACTGGTGGCGCGCTCGCAGGCGCGCTGGGGGCGGCAGGTGGCGTTTCAGCTCGGCCTTGCGGTGGCGCTCGCCTCGGCGCTGCTGGCGGCCCTGGCGCTGTGGATGGGCAGCTTCGCGCTGCTGGTGACGGCCACGGTGGTAGCGGGCTACTACAGCGCCAACGGGCAGCTCTACCGCTTCGCCGCGGGGGAACTGGCCGCGCCGTCGCAGCGCGAGAAGGCCGTCTCGATGGTGCTGGCCGGCGGGCTGATCGGCGCCATCGTCGGGCCGAACCTGGCCAACCACACGCGCGACGTGCTCGGCACGCCGTTCCTCGGTGCCTACCTGGCGCTGGCCGGGGTGGCGCTGCTGTCGATGGCGGTGATGGCCGGCATCCGCTTCCCGGCCGAGCCGCCGCGCCCCGCCGGAGCGGCCGCCGGCGGGCACAGCGTGCCTGAGCTGCTGCGCGAGCCGCGCTTCGCGGTGGCGGCGCTGGGCGCGGCGCTGGGCTACGGCGTCATGAACCTGCTGATGGCCGCCACGCCGCTGGCGATGCAGACCTGCGGCATGCCGTTTTCGGATGCGGCGCTGGTGCTGGAGTGGCACGTGATCGGCATGTTCGCGCCGGGCTTCGTCACCGGGCACCTGATCCAGCGCTTCGGCGTGCTGCGCATCATGGGCGCGGGCGTGCTGCTGAACGCCGCCTGCATCGCCATCGCGCTGTCGGGGCAGGATTTGCACCAGTTCCTGGTGGCGCTGTTCCTGCTCGGCGTCGGCTGGAACTTCCTGTTCACCGGCAGCACGACGCTGGCGATGCAGGCCTACCGCCCGGAGGAGAAGGACCGCGCGCAGGCGGCGATCAACTTTGGCGTCTTCGCGACGATGGCGCTGACGTCGTTCGCCTCCGGCGCGCTGGTGACGACGCAGGGCTGGTGGTGGCTCAACCTCGGCTCCACGGTGCCGGTGGCGCTGATGGGGCTGGCGCTCGTGGCGCTGGCGTGGCGGCAGCGGGCACACACCACCCGGCCGGCACGTCCCGTCTGACGCTCACGGCATGCGCGCGATGACCTCGGCCACGGACGCGGTCAGGCGGCGGGCGTACGGCACGTGCAGGAACTCGTTCGGGCCGTGGGCGTTGCTCTGCGGCCCGAGCACGCCGCAGACCATCATCTGCGCGCGCGGGAAGCCAGCGCTGAGCATGTTCATCAGCGGGATCGTGCCGCCTTGGCCGAGCGTGGCGCACGGCGCGCCGAAGTGCGCCTGGCTGGCGGCCTGCAGGGCCTGCTCGAACCACGGGGCGCTCCCCGGCGCGTTCCAGCCGTTGGCCGCGCCCTCCGGCTCGAAGGTCACGCGCGCCTGGTAGGGGGCGTTGTCCTCCAGCAGCGCCTTGAGGCGTTGCGCGGCCTCAGCTGCGTCCACCAGCGGCGGCAGGCGCAGGCTGAGCTTGAACGCGGTGTAGGGGCGCAGCACGTTGCCGGCGTCGCACAGCGGCGGCAACCCTTCCGCCCCGGTGACCGACAACGTCGGGCGCCAGGTGCGGTTCAGCAGCGCCTCCACCGGGTCGGTCGTGACCGGCAGCGAGAACGCCGTGCTGCCGCCGCAGTCATGGTGCGCCCACGGGAAGCGCCGCCAGACCGCATCCCCCAGGATCGCGGCGGTGGCGCGCGCCTGCTCGATGCGCTCGGCCGGGATCTCGCAGTGAAGGTCGGCGGGCAGCAGGCGGCCGGTGGCGCTGTCCTCCAGCCGCTCCAGCACGTGGCGCAGGATGCGAAACGACGACGGCACCACCCCCGAGGCGTCGCCGGAGTGCACGCCCTCGGTCAGGATGTCCACGCGCAGCACGCCGCTGACCATCCCGCGCAGGCTGGTGGTCAACCACAGCTGGTCGTAGTTGCCGGCGCCGCTGTCCAGGCACACCACCAGCCCGACGTCGCCCAGGCGCGCGCGCAGCGCCTCGAGCGTGGCCGGCAGGTCCGGCGAGCCGCTCTCCTCCCCGGTCTCGATCAGGCCGACGATGCGCGGGTGCGCGCGGCCCGCGGCCTGCAGCGCCTCGATGGCGGCGAGTGCCGCATAGACCGCGTAGCCGTCATCGGCGCCGCCGCGGCCGTAGAGGCGGTCGTCGATCAGGCGCGGCGTCCACGGCCCCAGGCCCGAGCGCCAGCCGGCAAACTCCGGCTGCTTGTCCAGGTGGCCGTAGAGCAGCACGGTCTGGCCGCTGGCCGGCGCGGGCGCGCCGTCGGCGCCGGCGCGCGCGGCCACCTCGAACAGCAGCACCGGCGTGCGCGGCGTGCCGTCCGGGCGGCGCAGCCGGATGATCTCGAGCGCAAGCCCCTGCACCGGCTGGCGCGCCACCCAGTCGGCGGCGTCGCGCAGCACCGCCTCCAGGTGGCCGTGCGTGGCCCAGTCGGGGTCGAACATCGGCGACTTGGCCGGAATTTCGATGTAGCGCTGCAGCGCCGGCAGGATGTCGCGCTGCCAGCGCTCGTCCACGCGGGCGCGGGTAGTGGGCACGTCGAGCACGGGCTGGGCGGGGTCGGGCAGGCGGGCGTTCATGGGTGCGGGGTCGGCGGATGGAACAAAGAGCGAGAGACAGGCCCGCCGATCAGGCGGGGGGCGCTGGTTCTGGCGAAGAAGCGGCCGGCTCCAGCGGCGCGGGCCGGCCGAAATGGTAGCCTTGGAACAGTCGGCAGCCCATGGCGCGCAGCACCTCGTACTGGCCGGCGGTCTCCACCCCTTCGGCCACCACCTCCATCTCCAGGCTCTGCGCCAGCTGCAGAATGGTGCGGGCAATGGCCGCGTCGTTGGGGTCGGTCAGCAGGTCGCGCACGAAGCTGCGGTCGATCTTGAGCTGCGTCAGCGGCAGGCGCTTCAGGTAGCTGAGCGACGAGTAGCCGGTACCGAAGTCGTCCAGCGCGAACTGGATGCCGAGGCCGGTGGGCGCCTCCATCTTCGCGATGGTGTCCTCCACGTCGTGCAGCAGCAGGCTTTCGGTCAGCTCCAGCTTCAGCCGGCGCGGGTCGGCGCCGGCGGCGTGCAGGGCCTGCCGCACGCTGTCGACGAAGTCCGGCTGGCGCAGCTGGCGGGCGCTGAGGTTGACCGCCAGCGTCCAGCCGGCGCGCGCCGGGTCGGCCGCCCAGCGCGCGAGCACCCGGCACGCCTCGCGCAGCACCCACTGGCCGATCGGCAGGATCAGCCCGGTCTGCTCCGCCACCGGGATGAACTCGGCCGGCGGCACCATGCCGCGCACCGGGTGGCGCCAGCGCAGCAGCGCCTCGTGCCCGCAGACCTGCGCGCGCACGTCGACGATCGGCTGGCCGAACAGCAGCAGTTCGCCGTCGCGCAGGCCGTGGCGCAGCTCGCGCTGCAGCGTGGCGCGCTGCACCACCGCGGCCTGCATCGATGGGTCAAAAAACTGCACCGCGTTGCGCCCCGCCGCCTTGGAGTGGTACATGGCCAAGTCGGCGCGGCCCAGGATGTCGGCGGCGCTCTCCTCCTGCCCCGCGAACAACGTGATGCCGATGCTGGGCGTGACCGTCAGGTCGTGCCCGTCGACGACGACCGGCTGCTGCACCACCTGGCGGATTTTTTCGGCCACATGCTGCGCGCGCCAGGCGGCCTGGTCGGCCTGCGGGTGCAAATCTTCCAGCAGCACCACGAACTCGTCGCCGCCCAGCCGCCCCACCGTATCTTCGGCTCGGACCGCGGCGCGCAAGCGCTCGGCGCAGGCGCGCAACAGGGCATCACCGGCGGCGTGGCCGTAGGCGTCGTTGACGTCTTTGAAGTCGTCCAGGTCGATGAACAGCAGCGCCGCCCACTGACCGCTGCGCACGCTGCTGGCCTGCGCCTGACGCAAGCGATCCTGAAACGCCCGGCGGTTCAGCAGCCCCGTCAGGTCGTCGTAGTAGGCCAGCCGCTGGATGGTGGCCTCGGCGTTTTTGCGGGCGGTCACATCACGCCCGATGCCACGCCAGCCGACGCAGCGTCCCGCGGCGTCGCGCACCGGCTCGCCGCTGATGGCAAACCAATAGGTGCCGCCATCCGGCAGGGTACGTTGGATTTCAAAGCGCTTGAACGGCCGGCCCTGCGCCACGGCGTCGCGCAGCGGCTGCCAATCCTCGGGCCGGGGGCGGTTGGCGGCCGGCACCTCCCACGGCGCGCGCCCCAAAAACATCGACGCAATGCCCTGCTCGCGCACCACCCGCCCTTCCAGGCGGGTGTAGCGGCCTTGGACGTCCCACTCCCAGTACCAGTCGGCCGACAGCTCCGTGAGGCTGCGGAAGCGCTCCTCGCTTTCGCGCAGCTGCGCCAGCGCCTGGGCATGTTTGGAAATGTCGGTGTAGACCCGCGCCCAACCGCCACCCGGCACGGCGACGGTGGCGCCTTGCAGCGTGCGCCCGCTGGCGGTGGTGTAGCTGTACACGTGGGGTTGGCCGCTGGCATGGGTGGCCCGCAGGTGGTACCAAACGCGCTCGATCAGGCGCTGTGGATCACCCTTGAGGTCACCGCGCGCGGCCTGCCAACGCACCACTTCGTCGATCAATGGGGCGCGCTGCATCAGCTCCTGCGGCAACTCCAGCATCTGCAGCGCGCAAGCGTTGTAGCCCACCACCCGCCCCTGTGCGTCCAGCACCACAAACGCATGCTGCAGCGCGTCGAGCAACTGCGCCACCGACAGCCGGCCGGCGCGCGCGGCCTCGTCGGCGGCCGCACTGGCCATCCCGGGCAGGGTGGCGATGAAGTCGTCGGTCATCGCGCGCGGTCAGCCAGGGTCAGAAGGTTTCCCAGTCGCCGTCGTCGGCTGGCTTGGAGGCGGGAGCACTCAAACGGACAGCGGGTTTGGCGGCGTTGCCCACGGCCTTGGGTACCGGCCGCGCGGAAACGCTCCCCATCGCCTTGGACGTCGGCGCACGCGCCACCATCACCGTGGCATCGCTGGTATGAAAAAACGACACCAACTCCCGCAAGCGCTGCGCTTGATCGAGCAGGCTTTGGGCTGCGGCGGTGGCCTGCTCGACCAGCGCTGCATTCTGCTGCGTGGTCTGGTCCAACTGCCCCACTGCCGCATTGACCTGGGCGATTCCTTCGCTCTGTTCGCTGGCCGCTGCAGTGACCTCTCCGATCATGTCGGCGACCCGCTGAATCGCCTGCACGACGTCGTGCATCGTTCCACCCGCCTGGCGCACCTGCCCGCTGCCGTCGCGCACCTGGGCCACGCTTTGTTCGATGAGGGCCTTGATCTCCTTGGCAGCCTGGGCACTGCGCTGCGCCAGCGCGCGCACCTCGCCCGCCACCACGGCAAAGCCGCGCCCGGCCTCGCCGGCGCGCGCCGCCTCCACCGCCGCGTTGAGCGCCAGGATGTTGGTCTGGAAGGCGATGCCGTCGATGACCTGGATGATGTCGGCGATCTTTTGACTGCTCGCCTCGATGCCCTGCATGGCGGACACCGCCTGCTCCACCACTTGCCCCCCCTGCCGGGCCTGTTCGGCCGCCTGGGTCGCCAGCTGGTTGGCGGTACGGGCAGCGTCCGCACTGTGACGCACCGCTTCGGTCAACTCTTCCAGGCTGGAGGCGGTCTGCTCCAGACTGGACGCGGCGCTCTCCGTACGGGCCGACAAGTCCTGGTTGCCCTGCGCAATCTCGGCACTGGCGGTCTCGATCTGTACGCTGGCCTGGCGAATGTCGCCCACGATGCGCCGCAGCGCGATCAGCACCGAATCCGTGCTGCGCAACAAGTCCCCGATTTCGTCGCGGCGCTGCACGTCGAGCGTCTGTTCGATGTGTCCCTGCGCAAATCGCGTGTTCACATCCTGCAAGGAGCGCAGCGGTTGCACCATCGAGCGGGTGATCCTCCACGCGGCCAACAGCCCCAGCAACAGCGCCACGGCCGTCAGCCCCGCCACGATCCATTCCGAGGTGGCGACGGCTTGCGACGTCTGCTGGGTGTATCGATCGGCCAGATCGGTCTGGAGCTTGACCAGCTGAGCCTGGGCACTTTGATATGCGCGCAACGCGGGCAGCAGCTTGCTGTCGGCCAGTTGTTGCGCCTGCTCGACAGCACCCGTGGACAACGCATTGAACGTCTCTTGACGAGCATCGATGTAGGCCTTGCGCATGGCGCCGAGTTGCTCTAGCGCGCGCCGCACCTCTTCATTCGTGACGGACTGCTCCAGCTCCTTTTGAAGCTGGTTGATCTCGGCCGTGGTTTCCTTGATCAGCGGTTCGAAATAGGCTTTGACCGAAGGATCTCCGCCCGACTTGACCAGGGCGAGCACGCGCGAGCCGTTCAACTCGCTCAACGCCGCCCATTGCTGCGCGGTGAATGCGCGTCGCTCCACCGCCTTGGCCTCGCGCAGTGCGGTTTCGATGTGCAGCATCTCGCGCAGACCGATGCCTGCCACGATCAGCAGCAGCGCCAGTACCACGCCAAATCCTCCGTAGAGCCTTGCTCTGACCGAGATGTCATCGAGCCTCATGGTGCAGTCCCCTTTGGTATCGTGCAGTGGAGGAAATCGTTTGCCTTTGGGTTACGCCGCCCGCGGCGAGCGACGCCGCTCCGGCCCGTGGTAGCTGGACGGGTCGCCATGCCCGCGCACCTGCGCCGGCACCAGCGGCGCGTGCTCGCCCGCCATCCCCGGCAGACGGAACACCGCGACCATCTGCGCCATGCGCTCGGCCTGCGCACGCACATGGGTGGCGGTGTCGGTGCTGTGCGCCACCAGCGCCGTGTTCTGCTGCGTCATCTGGTCCACCTCGGCCACGGCCGCATTGATCTGGGACAAGCCCTGCGCCTGCTGCTGGGTGGCGGCGGTGATCTCGCGGATGAAGGCGGAGACCCGCTCGGCGTTGGCGACGATGTCGCGGATGGTGGCCCCGGCCGCATGCACCTGGGCCGTGCCCGTCCCCACCTGCACCACGCTGGCCTCGATGAGCGTCTTGATCTCCTTGGCAGCCTGGGCGCTGCGCTGGGCCAGTTGGCGCACCTCGCCCGCCACGACGGCAAAACCGCGGCCGGCCTCGCCGGCGCGCGCGGCCTCGACCGCCGCATTGAGCGCCAGGATGTTGGTCTGGAAGGCAATGCCGTCGATGACGCCGATGATGTCGGCGATCTTGCGGCTGGCGGCCTGGATGCCGTCCATCGTCGCCACCACTTGGCCGACGGCCTCGCCGCCGCGCTCGGCCACCTCGGCGTTGCGTCGCGCCAGTTCGATCGCGGCCTGCGCGGCCTCGCTGCTGGCGGCCACATGGCGGGTCAGCTCGTCGATGCTGGTGGCGGTCTGGCGCAGGTGCTCGGCGGTTTGCTCGGTGCGCTGGGCCAGGTCCTGGCTGCCGCTGGCCACCGATTCGGCCGTGGCCCGCATGCGCTCGGCGGTGGCGTGGACTTCGCCCACGGTGCGCGCGAGCGACGCCTGCATATCGGCAAGGCTGCGCATCAGTTCGGCCAGTTCGTCGCGTCCGCCGGTGTCGGCGCGGGTGGTCAGGTCACCGCGGGCAATGGCCACCGCCAGCGCCTGCGCCTCGTGCACCGGGTGCACGATGCTGCGCATGTTCATCCAGGTGGTGGGCGCGACGATGGCCATCGCCACCACGAGCGCCGCCGCCAGCGCCCACAGCGACTGCGCACGGATCTGCTCGCCGTGCTCGGTCAGCTCGATCATTTGCTGCGCGAAGGCCTCGTTGCCGCCATTGCCAGCCGCAATCCAGGCCAGCGTGAGAGCCTCATGCTGGGCGATCTGCATGTGGTGCACCGCCCACACCCCCACTCCGGCGAGGGCCAACATCAACACCAGCACCACAGCGATCGCAGCCAACATGCGCACGCGCACGCTGTACGCGCGTATCCAGTCGCTTGTGCTCATGCCCGTTTCCTTTCCGCGTCGATGCAACGGCGTGGCACCGTCAAACGTCGATCAGCCCCATGTCGGGGCTGCCCATCAGAGCTTCGATGTCCATCAAGATCAGCATGCGCTCGCCGACGCTGGCAATACCGGTGATGAACGCCGTGTCCACGGTGGACGACGCCATTTCGGGCGCGGAGCGGATCTGGTCGCGCGCCAGTTCCAGCACATCCGACACCGAATCGACCACTGCGCCAACCACCCGCCCCTTGACATTGAGCACGATGACCACCGTCAGGCCGTTGTACTCGACCTTCTCGCAGCCGAGCTTGATGCGCAGGTCCACCACCGGCACGATCACGCCGCGCAGGTTGACGACCCCCAGGATGTGCGAGGGCGAGTTGGCGATGCGGGTGGGGTTTTCGTAGGAGCGGATCTCCTGCACGCGCAGGATGTCGATGCCGTACTCCTCCGCCCCGAGCCGGAAGGTCAGAAACTCGGCACTCGCGCGGCCGTGGGCGGCATCGGAATGGGCGGCGGTCGAGGTGGCAACAGCGCTCATGGTGACTCCTCTTGGGCAGGGGGACCGGACGGACCGACCCGCCAACGGCGGGCGGCACAAAACCAATGGATGCAGAGTATCGGCCAAAACGCCCGCGCGGAAAGCGCAAAACAGGCCGCAAAGTCGGCTAAAGCGACGCAGACGCGCCAAAAGTGGCCAAAATGTCAGCCGTTGCCCGCCTTGCCCTACGCCTCCATGTCGCCGTCACCGCCCAACCCCAGCCGCTCGCCCGCCCCCGCCGGCTGGCTGGCGCGGTGGCGGCGCTGGTGGGGCTTGGCGCCGCGCGAGGCATCGGCCCACGACGCCGCGCGGCCCAGCCCGCGGCGGCGCCAGCGCGAGCGGGTGGCGCTGCTGGTGCGCGAGATCATGATCCGCCACGGGGTGCTGTCCAGCCGCTACCGCGTGCGCGTGCTGTCGCTGGACCGCGAGGGCCTGCAGCACCTGGTGCTGGTCGACTGGTTGCCGCACCGGGTGGGCCTGGCGGCCGGGCCCGTGCCCGAGGCCGCGCGGCTGGAAGCGGAAGTCCAGACCGAGGCGCGGCAAACCCTGGGGCTGGAGGTGCGCGCCGTGTACTGGCGCGGCAACCCGCAGCCGGGCGGCCGCCCACCCCGTGGCCAGATCAATGGCCCTCGAAGCTGACCAGCGTAAACAGGGGCAAGCCGGCCTCTTGCAGGCGCTGCAGGCCACCCAGCTCGGGCAGGGCCACGATGGCCGCGCCCTCGGTCACGGTGGCGCCCAGCTTTTCCAGCAGTTTTTTGCCGGCCATCATGGTGCCGCCGGTGGCGATCAGGTCGTCGATCAGCAGCACGCGGTCGCCGGGCTTGACCGCGTCGGTGTGCAGCTCGACGGTGGCGCTGCCGTACTCCAGCTCGTAGGTCTCTTCCACCGTCGTGAAGGGCAGCTTGCCTTTTTTGCGGATGGGCACGAAGCCGATCCCCAGCTCATAGGCGACCACCGAACCGATGATGAAACCGCGCGCATCCAGCCCCGCCACCACATCGGGCCGCTTGTCGCGGTCCATGTAGCGGTGGATGAAGGTGTCGATCAGCACCCGAAACACCTTGGGGTCCTGCAGCAGCGGCGTGATGTCGCGAAACTGCACGCCGGGCGCAGGCCAGTCGGGCACGGTGCGGATGTGGGCTTTGAGGTAGGCGGCGGTGTCCATAGGGGCGCGATTATCCGGCCAGCAGCTTGCCTTCGGCCAGCGCCAGTGCTTCCGGAGCGCCGTACAGCACCACGGCATCGCCGCCGTGCAGGCGCAGCTCGTCGGTGGGGTCCTCGTGTCGGCCGCCGGCGCGGCGCACGCCCACCACCCGCACGCCGACCGCGTGCAGGGCCAGCTCGCCCAGGGTGCGCCCGACGGTCGGTCCCGCAGGGGGCAGCACCACCGTGGTCAGGCGCTCTTGGTGGGGCTCGTCGGTGGCGTCGTCGTCGGCCCCGTGGAAATAGCCGCGCAGCAATTGATAGCGCGCCTCGCGCTGTTGCTGGACCAGCCGCACCACGCGGCGCAGCGGCACGCCCACCAATGCCAGCGCATGGCTGGCCAGCATCAGACTGGCTTCCAGCGCTTCGGGCACGACCTCGGTGGCGCCGGCGGCCTGCAGGCGGGCCAGATCGGCATCGTCCACGGTGCGCACCACCACCGGCACGGCCGGGGCGTGTTCGCGCACATGGTGCAGCACCTTCAGCGCGCTGGGGGTGTCCAGATAGGTGACGACCACGGCACTGGCCCGCGCCAGCCCGGCAGCCATCAGGGACTGCAGGCGCGCCGCGTCGCCAAACACGACGGAATGCCCCGCCGCCGCCGCCTGCCGCACCCGGTCGGGGTCCAGGTCCAGCGCCATGTAGGGCATGCGCTCGCCCTCCAGCAGGCGGGCCAGGTTTTGCCCGCAGCGGCCGTAGCCGCAAATGATGACGTGCTTGTCGGCGGCGATCGCCTTGCGCGCGATCTGCGTCATCTGCACCGATTGCATGAGCCAGTCGCTGCCGACCAGCCGCGCCACGATGGCGTTGCTGTGCTGGATGATAAAGGGCGTCAGCAGCATCGAAATGACCATGGACGCCAGCGTCGGGTTGAACAGTGCCGGGGGCACCAGGCCGTTCTGGTTGGCCAGCTGCAGCAGCACCAGGCCGAATTCGCCCGCCTGCATCAGATACAGCCCCACGCGCAGCGAGGTCCCCATCGGCGCGCCGAACGCCCGGGCCAACGCCGTGATCAGCGCCACCTTGAAGGTCAGCGACAGGGTCAGCAGCAGCAACACCAACGGCCAGCGCTCGAGCACCAGGCGCCAGTCCAGCATCATGCCGATGGTGATGAAAAACAGCCCCAGCAACACGTCGTGGAAGGGGCGGATGTCCGACTCCACCTGGTGCTTGTACTCCGTCTCGGCGATCAGCATGCCGGCCACGAACGCCCCCAGCGCCAACGACAGCCCCGCATGCTCGGTCAGCCAGGCCAGCCCCAGCGTGACGAGCAGCAGGTTGAGCATGAACAGCTCCTGGCTCTTGCGCCGCGCGACCAGCGTCAGCCACCAGCGCATCACCCGCTGGCCGCCGGTGAGCAGCACGGTCAGCAGCACCGCCGCCTTGGCCAGCGCCAGCAGCAGCGCGCCGGCCAGGTTCTCGCTGTCGGCGCCCAGCGCCGGGATCAGCACCAGCAGCGGCACCACCGCCAGATCCTGGAACAGCAGGATGCCGACCACGCGCTGGCCGTGCTCGGACTCCAGCTCCAGCCGGTCGGCCATCAGCTTGACGACGATGGCGGTGCTGCTCATCGCCATGACGCCGCCCATGGCCAGCGCCATCTGCCACTCCAGCTTCCACCACTGCGGCAGCCACCACCCCAGCGCCAGCGACGCCAGGGTGGTCAGCAGCACCGTCACCACCACCTGCGCCGTCCCCAGCCCAAACACATAGCGCTTCATGGCGCGCAGCTTGGGCAGGCTGAACTCCAGACCGATGGCGAACATCAGGAACACCACGCCAAACTCGGCCAGGTAGCGCAGACCAGCGGAGTTTTGCGCCAAGGCCAGCGCGTGCGGACCGATCAGCACACCGACCGCCAGGTAGCCGATCATCGCCGGCAGCCGCAGGGTTCGGCAGACCACGACACCCAGCACGGCAGCCAGCAGATACAGCAGCGCGATGTCCAGCGAGTTCATCCCGTCGATCTTACGGCGGCGCGGGCGATGGCCTTGCCGGATAATCCCCACATGACGCCGTCCCCCGCCACCCATCCCGCGCCCGATGCCGATGCGCTGCTGGCCCTCGCGCGCGAGGCGCTGGACACCGAAATCCAGGGTCTGCAGGCGATGGCCGACCGGCTGGACACCCGATTTGTGCAGGCGGTGCACACGGTGCTGGCCTGCCGCGGGCGAGTGGTGGTCACCGGCATGGGCAAAAGCGGGCACGTCGGCCGCAAAATCGCCGCGACGCTGGCCTCCACCGGCACGCCCGCCCTGTTCATGCACCCGGCCGAGGCCAGCCACGGCGACCTGGGCATGATCACGCCGGCCGACGTGGTCCTGGCCATCAGCAACTCCGGCGAGAGCGAGGAGCTGACCGCCATCCTGCCGCTGATCAAGCGCATGGGGGTGCCGCTGCTGGCGATGACGGGGCGGGCCGACTCCAGCCTGGGCCGGCATGCCGATGTGATGCTGGACACGGGGGTGGCGCGCGAGGCCTGCCCCCATAACCTGGCCCCGACCGCCAGCACCACGGCGCAGATGGCCATGGGCGACGCACTGGCGGTGGCGCTGCTGAGCGCACGCGGCTTTCAGCCCGACGACTTTGCCCGCTCGCACCCCGGCGGCGCGCTCGGCCGCCGTCTGCTGACACTGGTGCGCGACGTGATGCGCCCGCTGGAGGCGACACCACAGGTGCCCCCCACCGCCACACTGATCGAGACCATGCGCGCCATGAGCGCAGGCGGCCTGGGCGCGGCGGCGGTGGTGGACGACGCGGGTGCGGCCATCGGCATCTTCACCGACGGCGATTTGCGACGGCTGATCGAACGGCGCGAGAGCGCCGACCTGCGCCAGCTGACCGCCGGCGAAGTCATGCACCCGCAGCCGCGCACCGTGCGGCCCCAGATGCTGGCCGTGGAGGCGGCCGACCTCATGGAAACGCACCGCATCACCAGCGTGCTCGTGGTCGACGACGGCGGGCGGCTGGTGGGTGCCCTCAACCACCACGACCTGATGCGCGCCAAGGTGATCTGATGACCCCGCCTGCGCTGAACTTTCCCCCCGAAACGCTGCTGCGGGCGCAGGACGTGCGCGTCGCCTTCTTCGACGTGGACGGTGTGCTCACCGACGGCGGGCTCTACTTCGGGCCCGATGGCGAGGCGCTCAAGCGCTTTTCCAGCCTGGACGGCCATGGGCTGAAACTGCTGCGCCGCGCGGGCATCGAGCCCGCCGTCGTCACCGGGCGCGACTCGGCCGCCCTGCGCAACCGCCTGCAGGCACTCGGTGTGCAGCATGTGCGTTACGGCACGGAGGACAAGCGGCCGGCCGCCGAGGCCATTCTGCATGCCCTGGGCCTGGACTGGTCGCAGGCCGCCGCCATGGGCGACGACTGGCCCGATCTGCCCGTGCTGCGCCGCTGCGCGTTCGCCGTGGCCCCGCCATCCGCGCACGCCGAGGTGCGGGCCTGTGTGCACCACATCACCCAGGCCGCGGCGGGCTATGGCGCGGCGCGGGAGTTTTGCGACCTGCTGCTGGTGGCGTCGGGCCGCTACGCCAGCCTGCTGGCCGAGGCGTCGGCGTGAACCCCATCCCCGCCGCCCCGCCGTCCCCGGCCACCCCGCGCTGGCACGGGCTGTGGGAGCGGCTGTCGCTGTACCTGCCGGTGCTGCTGATGGGGGTACTGGCCCTGGTGACCTACGGGATCGTCCAACGCATCCCGGGGCCAGCCGCTGCACCGGATACGCCGCTGGCGGAAGGCCAGCCCGACTACCGCCTTGAGGGCTTCATCCTGCGCCGCTACGAGGCCGATGGCCGCCTGGGATCGGTGCTGACCGGTGCGGTGCTGGAGCATTTTCCGGCCAACGGCCTGCTGCGGGTGCAGGACGCCACGCTGGAGCGCATCGACCACGCGGGGCAAATGCGGCTGCTGGCGCGCGCCCGCGAGCTGCGCACCGACGACGCGCGCACCACCTACCACCTGCGCGGCGACGTGCGCCTGGTGCGCGAGGCCTGGCCGGAGGGGGAACGCAAAAATGCCACGCCGCGCCTGACCTTGGAAGGCCAGACCCTGACGTGGCATGACGATCGGCGGTTGCTCGAATCGGATCAGCCGGTTCGGATGACCCGCGGCGCGGACACGCTCATCGGCAACCGCCTGTGGTACGACGAGCGCAACGGCATCGCCGACCTGCAGGGGCAGGTGCGCGCCACGCTGGTGGCACGCCCAGCGCGGAATCAGTAACCGCCGCGGTCGTCGCGCCGACGGCCGGTGCCGTACGGGCTGCGGAACTGGCCTTCGCCGCCGCCGAAGCCGCCGCCATCACGGCGACCGCCGCCAAAGCCACCGCTGCGCGGGGGACGCGCCTCCATCGGGCGCGCCTCATTAACCACCAGATCGCGGCCGCCCATGGACTGGCCGTTCATGCCGGAGATGGCGGCCTGCGCCTCGGCATCGGTGCCCATCTCGACGAAACCGAAACCCTTGGAGCGGCCGGTATCGCGCTCCATCATGACCTTGGCGCTGGACACTTGGCCAAACGCGCTGAATGCCTGCTCGAGATCGCCATCGCGCACCGAATACGGAAGATTGCCGACGTACAACTTGTTGCCCATCTGAGGGACTCCTGAAAACACACGAAACAAAGGGTAGCGATGGAGCCCCGACGGCACACAAGAGAACTGCAGCACGCGAAACCGACCGATCACCAAGACGCAAGCGTCGCGGACACTTGCAACGCCCATTATGCGCGCTCGCCGCGATATGCGCCCGTTTTTTCGACGATCGGCCCGATAAAGCGCGTCAGCGATGCGTCAGAACAACACTTGGCCCGGGCCGCCACGCGCCCGCATGGGCGGGATGCAGCGCTTGTATACTTTCCGCCAGCGCCGATTTGAGTCCCGCTTGCGGGCGCGTAACAAATACCGCTAAAGAGGAAGACGTGGCCATCGGCCAAGTCCGGCAAGCCCTCGATCACGGCGCGGCTACAGGATCGATACCGTGATCGTCACTCCCCAGCGTCATGCCTTCGACACACCCCTGCCCTTGCGCGGGGGCGGTGTGCTGCCTGCCTTCGAGCTGGTCTACGAGACCTACGGCCAGCTCAACGCCGCGCGCGACAACGCGGTGCTGATCTGCCACGCGCTCAACGCCAGCCACCACGTCGCCGGCCTGCACGCCGACGAACGTGGGCAGCCCATCCCCAAGAGCGAGGGCTGGTGGCACAACATGATCGGCCCCGGCAAGCCGGTGGACACGCGCCGCTTCTTCGTCATCGGCGTCAACAACGTCGGCTCGTGCTTCGGCTCCACCGGGCCGACGCACGTCAACCCCGCCACCGGCCAGCCGTGGGGCGCGGACTTCCCCGTCGTAACGGTGGAGGACTGGGTCGAGGCGCAGGCGCGGCTGCTGGACGCGCTCGGCATCGAGCGGCTGGCCGCCGTGATGGGCGGCAGCCTGGGCGGCATGCAGGCGCTGAGCTGGACGCTGCAGTATCCGCAGCGTGTACGCCACGCGGTCGTCATCGCCAGCGCCCCCAACCTGACGGCGGAAAACATCGCCTTCAACGAGGTGGCGCGCCGCGCCATCGTCAGCGACCCGGACTTCCACGGCGGGCACTACCTGCGCCACGGCACCAAGCCGCGCCGGGGGCTGCGCATCGCGCGCATGATCGGCCACATCACCTACCTGAGCGACGACGTGATGAACGAGAAGTTCGGCCGCCGCCTGCGCCCGCTGGCCGAGGCGCTGCGCGCCGGCGACGCGGAGGCCGCCGAGCGGCTGGCCTACCGCTACACGACGCAGGACATCGAGTTCGAGATCGAAAGCTACCTGCGCCACCAGGGCGACAAGTTCAGCGAGTACTTCGACGCCAACACCTACCTGCTGATCACGCGCGCACTGGACTACTTCGACCCGGCGCGCGAGTTCGACGGCGACCTGTCGGCGGCGCTGGCGCGCGCCCAGGCCGACTTCCTGCTCGTGTCCTTCAGCACCGACTGGCGCTTCGCGCCGGCGCGCAGCCGCGAGATCGTCAAGGCGCTGCTGGACAACCGCCGCGCCGTCAGCTACGCCGAGATCGACGCGCCGCACGGGCACGACGCCTTCCTGCTCGACGACGCGCGCTACCACGCCGCCGTGCGCGCCTACTTCGAGCACCGCGTCGGCGCCGGTCTGCAGCCGCCCACCACCGGAGGTGCCGCATGAGCGACCGCCAGATCCAGCAACTCATCGCGGGCCTGGTGCCGCACGGCGCGCGCGTGCTCGACCTCGGCTGCGGCGACGGCGCGCTGCTGGCGCACCTGCGCGAGGCGCGCGGCTGCCACGGCTACGGCATCGAGCTGGACGACGCGCAGGTGCTCGCGTGCTTGAAGCGCGGGCTGGACGTGCTGCAGTTCAACCTCGAGGAAGGGTTGTCGATGTTCGCCGATGGCAGCTTCGACGTCGTGTTGCAGATCGACACGCTGCCGCACCTGCGCAACGCCGAGACGATGCTGCGCGAGACCGCGCGCGTGGGCCGCAGCGCCATCGTCGCCTTCCCCAACTTCGCGCACTGGCCGAATCGCCTGCGCGTGCTGGCCGGGCGCATGCCGGTGACCAAGCGGCTGCCGTACCAGTGGTACGACACGCCCAACATCCGCGTCGGCACGTTCGCGGACTTCGAGGTGCTGGCGCAGCGCCTGGGCCTGCACATCGAAGATGCGTTTGGGCTGGAGAACGGGCGCGAGGTCCGCTCCCTGCCCAATCTGCTGGCCAGCACCGCGGTGTTCAAGCTGACCAAACGCTGAGGCCGCGGCCCGGCACGGGTCGCACCACCGGTCAGGCGACCTCGCGGATCGTCTCGCCCAGCGCATCCACCAGCCGGTGGATCTCGGCCTCGGTGCTGATGAAGGGCGGCGCCAGTTGGATCGTGTCCCCGCCGTAGCGCACGTAAAAGCCCTTGGCCCACATGCGCATCGCGATCTCGAACGGGCGTTTGAGCGGCTCGCCCGGCACCGACGCAAAGGTCAGCCCGGCCGCCAGCCCGTAGTTGCGAATGTCGATCAGGTGCGGGCTGGCGCCGCGCAGGCCGTGCACCGCCACCTCGAGCACCGGGGCCAGCGCGCGCACGCGGGCAATGGCGTCGTCCTGCTCCAGCAGCCGCATCGACGCCAGCCCCGCCGCGCACGCCACCGGGTGCGCGGAGTAGGTGTAGCCGTGCGGAAACTCCAGCGCATACTCGGGGCCGCCCGCGGCCATGAAGGTGTCGTAGATCTCTTGCCGCACCACGACGCCGCCCAAGGGCTGCACGCCATTGGTCACCTGCTTGGCAAAGTTCAGGATGTCGGGCGTGACGCCAAAGGCCTCGGCCCCCGTCCAGGCGCCGCTGCGACCAAAGCCGCTGATCACCTCGTCGAAGATGAGCAGGATGTCGTGCGCGGTGCAAATCTCGCGCAGGCGCTGCAGATAGCCCACCGGCGGGATGACCACGCCGGCCGAGCCGGAAAACGGCTCGACGATGACGGCGGCAATCGTCGATGCGTCGTGCAGCGCGATCAGGTCCAGCAGATGGTCGGCCAGATGCTGGGCATAGGCGGCATCCGCCGGGGGCTGGCCGCGGTAAAAGCCCCCAGCCGGCGGCTGCGTGTGGGGCAGATGGTCCGCCTCCACGCCCTGGCCGAACAGCTTGCGGTTGCCCACGATGCCCCCGACCGAAATGCCGCCGAAGTTAACCCCGTGGTAGCCCTTGGCGCGGCCGATCAGGCGCGTCTTGCTGGCCTGCCCCTTGGCCCGCCAGTAGGCGCGCGCCATCTTGAGCGAGGTGTCCGCCGACTCCGACCCCGACCCGGTAAAAAACACGCGGTTAAGGCCTGCCGGCATGCGCTCGACGATGCGGTTGGCCAGCTCGAACGACAGCGGATGGCCAAACTGGAACGCGGGCGAATAGTCCAGCGTCGCGACCTGGCGGCTGACGGCCTCGACGATCTCGCGCCGGCCATGGCCGAGCCCCGTGCACCACAGGCCCGACAGGCCATCGAAGATGCGGCGCCCGTCGGCATCGATCAAGTAGGCGCCTTCGGCGGCGACCACGAGGCGCGGATCGGCCTTGAACTGCCGGTTGCCCGTGAACGGCATCCAGTGCGCGGCCATCCAGTCGGCGCCGCCGGGCGCGACCTCGGCGCTGGTGGGCGTAAACGCCCCGGCCGTGGGGGCGACGATGTGCGAGCGGTCCGACAGATCCATGGCAACGGTCCTTTTTTTACGCGGATCGTGCCATTATGCGCGCCATGCACGCAGTCAAGGAGCCACCCGCCGCCCCGCCGGGCGGGCCACCCCGCCCCGAGGTGGGGCTGATTCTGTTCGCCCACGGCGCACGCGATCCGGCCTGGGCCGGCCCGTTCGAGCGCGTGGCGGCGGCCGTGCGCGCCGCGCGGCCGGAGCTGGCGGTGTCGCTGGCGTTCCTGGAGTTCATGGCGCCGGACTTGCCCGCTGCCGGCGCCGCCCTGGCGGCAGCCGGCTGCCGCCAGGTGACGGTGCTGCCCCTGTTTTTGGGCGCGGGCGGCCACGTCCGCAAGGATTTGCCCCACCTCCTGGAAGGATTGCGCACGCGGCACCCGGCGGTGCAGTGGCACCTGGCGCCGGCCATCGGCGAGGACGCGCGGCTGGTGGAGGCGATCGCGGGGATTGCGGTGGCGATGGCCTCCCCGTTTTCGGACCGGAATCGAGGGTTGGGACGATAGACTGGAAATTTGGCGCGGCGCTTTCCCGCATCGGGCCCTGCGGGCGCGAAAAGCGCCAGGCGTCGCTGGAGGTGTCAGCACATGGATCGAGAAACGACGACCCGCAAACTGGCGCAGGCCAAGCCGGAGCTGCAACGGCGCTTTGGCATCACCCGGCTGGCCCTGTTCGGCTCCACGGCACGCGACCAGGCCCGAGCCGACAGCGATGTGGATGTGCTGGTGGCGTTCGATGGACCGGCCAGCGCGGAGCGCTTCTTCGGCGTGCAGTTTTACCTGGAGGATGCCTTGGCTTGCCCTATCGATCTGGTCACGGAAAAGGCGCTGCGCCCGGAATTGCGGCCTTACATCGAACGGGAGTTGGTGGATGTCTGAGCGCGAGCGGTCCTGGCACTTTTACCTCGACGGCATGATCGGCTTTGCCGAAAAGGTGCTCGACTACACCGATGGACTGGACCAGGCATCCTTCGAGGCGAGCGGCCTCAGGCGAGCGGCCTCATTTACGACGCGACCTTGCGCAACCTGGAGCTGATCGGCGAAGCGGCCACGCACATCCCCGAAGCGGTGCGGGCGGCCCACACCGAGATCCCATGGCGGATGATCGTCGCCACCCGCAACCGACTGATCCACGGTTACCTCGGAATCGACAACGACATCGTCTGGAGCCTGGTCCGCGAGCAAGTCCCTCATCTTCTGACGGCATTGCGGGCCTTGAAGCAGACCATCACGGGGTCTGCGCCTTGACGCGCTTGGTATATGAACATCAGTTATAGATATCAAACGATCTTTTCGTTGGTTTTTTCATAACTAGAATGGAGAATCCCGGGCATCGATAACTTGATGCCCTGCGATGTACCGGTACTCCGACTTCGACCGACGCTTCATCCGCCAGCGCGCCGCCCAGTTCCGCGATCAGTTGCGGCGGCACCTGGCCGGGCAGCTCAGCGCCGACGACTTTCGGCCGCTGCGGCTGCAAAACGGCTGGTATGTGCAGCGCCACGCGCCCATGCTGCGCGTGGCCATCCCCTATGGCGAACTGAGCAGCCGCCAGTTGCGCACCCTGGCGCGCGTGGCGCGCGAGTTCGACCGCGTGACCGACGGGCCGCAGGCCGGTCAGGGCGGTTTCGGCCACTTCACCACGCGGCAGAACATCCAGTTCAACTGGATCCCGCTGGCCCGCGCGGCCGATGTGATGGATGTGCTGGCCGAGGCGGATCTGCACGGCATCCAGACCAGTGGCAACTGCATCCGCAACATCACCACCGATGCGCTGGCCGGCATCGCCCCGGACGAGGTCGTGGACCCCCGCCCCTATTGCGAGCTGCTGCGCCAGTGGAGCACGCTGCACCCGGAATTCGCCTTCCTGCCGCGCAAGTTCAAGATCGCCGTGACGGGCGCGGCGGACGACCGCGCGGCCATCGCCTGGCACGACATCGGCCTGCAACTGCGCCGCGACGCCCACGGCGCGGTGGGCTTTCGCGTGCTGGCGGGCGGCGGCATGGGGCGCACGCCGCTTATCGCGCCGGAGCTGCGCGCCTTTGTGCCGTGGCAGGACATCGTGCTGTATCTGGAAGCGATCCTGCGCGTGTACAACCTGTTCGGGCGACGCGACAACCTCTACAAAGCCCGGCTGAAGATTCTGGTGAAGGCCGAGGGTCAGCGCTTCGTGGACGCGGTGGAGGCCGAATACCGCGCGCTGCGGGACGACGATGCGCTGGGCGCGCAGCTGCGTCTGACACCAGCCGCCCTGGCGGAGGTGCAGGCGCGCTTCGCCCCCCCGCCGGGTTGGGCGGCTGAAGCCCCACCAACCGCCCCATCGGCCCCCTCGTCGGCCGCCGCTGCGCCGACCGAAGCGGCCGCGGCGCTGCCGCCCGCCTACCGGCGTTGGCGCGAGCGCCATGTGCAGGCGCACCGGCTGCCCGGGCTGTGCGCTGTGACGCTCACGCTCAAGCGCGCCGGACAGCCGCCGGGCGATGCCAGTGCCGACCAGCTCGACGCAGCCGCCGATCTGGCGGACCGTTTCAGCGCCGGCGAGGCGCGCGTGACGCACGAACAAAATCTGCTGCTGCCCTGGGTGCGCGAGGCCGATCTGCCCGCGCTGTGGCAGGCCGCGCAGGCGGTGGGCTTGGGGGCATCCAACCACGGCCTGCTGACCGATCTGATCGCCTGCCCGGGCGGCGATCTGTGCAGTCTGGCCAACGCGCGCACCTTGCCCATCGCAGCGGCCGTGCTCGAGCGCTACCAGGACCCGGACGAGCTGGAAGCCATCGGCGAGCTGGCGCTGCACATCAGCGGCTGCATGAACTCCTGCGGACACCACCACAGCGGGCACATCGGCATCCTGGGCGTGGACAAGGACGGCAGCGAGTGGTACCAGCTCACGCTGGGCGGCTCCGACGGACAGACGCGTCACGGCCCGGCGCGCGCCGGCCGGGTGGTCGGCCCCGCCTTTGCCGCCGACGAGATCGTCGATGCCCTGGACGCCGTGGTCGCAACCTACCTGGAGCAGCGCGCACCGGGCGAACGCTTCCTGGACACGCTCACCCGGCTGGGGCTGGAGCCTTTCCGCACCGCCACCGATGCCGTGCGCCACACGACCGCCGTTCCCGCCTGAGCCCGCCGCCATGACGACCCTGCACTTTATCGATCCCCACGCGGACCTGTGGCGCCCCGCACCGGACGAGGCGGCGCCCCGCCCGGCCGCCGGCCTGTTGCTCCGGCACGACCAGTGGCGTGCCGTGCGCGCCGGCTGGCCGGCCGAAGTCCCGGTCGGTGTGACCTGGCCCAACGACGCGGACATCGCCGAGCTGGTGGATGACCTGCCCCGACTGGAGCTGATCGCGCTGACCTTTCCCAAATGGACCGACGGCCGGGCCTACAGCCAGGCCCGGCTGCTGCGCGGTCGCTGGCGCTGGCGCGGCCAAATCCGCGCCGTGGGCGACGTCATCCCCGACATGGCGCCGCTGCTGTGGCGCAGCGGCTTCGACACCGCGGTGCTGCGCCCGGGCGAATCGACGGCAGTCGCACAGCAAGCGCTGCAGGCCTTCGACGGCCACTATCAACCCGACACCCGCCGCACACGCACGGCACCGGAGCGCGCCCATGGCTGAACCCCTGTCGCTGCGGATCGACATACCGCCCGTCGAGCCGGGCCGGGCCATCGCGCTGTACGCCCGCGAGACGCCCGGCCATGCGCAGCGCGTGGCCGCCACGGTGCAGCGCCTGCGCGAGGCCGCCGCCGCCCATGCCGGCCGCATCGTGCTGGCCACCAGCCTGGGGGCGGAGGACATGGTGCTGACGGATCTGATCGCCCGCCACGGTCTGCCCATCGCCGTGGCCACGCTGGACACCGGGCGCCTGCACCCCGAGACGCGGGCGCTGATCGACCGGCTGCAGGCGCACTATGGTCTGGCGGTCGAGGTCTTCCGGCCGGACCCGGCGGCGGTGGACGCCTTCGAGCGCGAACACGGCATGGACGCCATGTACCGCAGCCGCGAGCTGCGCCATGCGTGCTGCGCGCTGCGCAAGCTGGCCCCGCTGGAGCGGCTGCTGGCGGGGCGCGAGGCCTGGATCACCGGCCTGCGGCGCGAGCAGTCCGCCACCCGCGCCGACGTGCCGCTGCAGGCGCGGGATGCGCAGGGTCGCCTCAAGCTCAATCCGCTGGCCGACTGGTCGTGGGCCGACGTGTGGCACCACATCGCCCGCCACGGGGTGCCCTACAACCCGCTGCACGACGCCTTCATGCCCAGCATCGGTTGCGCGCCCTGCACGCGCCCCATCGCCGTCGGCGAGGACTTTCGCGCCGGCCGCTGGTGGTGGGAACACGACGACACCCGCGAATGCGGCCTGCACGTCGAGCGCCACCCCTTGCCCAACACCCCTGGATCCCCTGCCCCAAGCCCCGTATGAACGCCCCTGTCACCCCCCACCATCTGCTGCCCGACATCGACTGGCGTCACCTCGACGCGCTGGAGGAAGAGGGCATCTACCTGCTGCGCGAAGCCGTGGCCGCGTTCGAGCGCCCGGCGCTGTTGTTCTCGGGCGGCAAGGACTCGTGCGTCGTGCTGCATCTGGCGCGCAAGGCCTTCCAACAGCGCCGCCCCGACGGCGGCTGGAGCGGGCGGCTGCCGCTGCCGCTGCTGCACGTGGACACCGGGCACAACTTCCCGGAGGTGATCGCCTTTCGCGACGAGCTGGTGCAACGCCACGGCGACACACTGATCGTCGGCGCGGTGGAGGACTCGATCGCGCGCGGCACGGTGCGGCTGGCCGATCCCCTGGCCTCGCGCAATGCGCACCAGAGCGTCACGCTGCTGGAGGCGATCGAGGCGCACCGCTTCGACGTGCTGATCGGCGGGGCCCGCCGCGACGAGGAGAAAGCCCGTGCCAAGGAGCGCATCTTCAGCCACCGCGACGCCTTCGGCCAATGGCAGCCCAAGGCCCAGCGGCCGGAGCTGTGGACGCTGTTCAACACCCGGCTGCAGCCGGGCGAGCACATGCGGGCCTTCCCGATCAGCAACTGGACCGAGCTGGATGTGTGGGCCTACATCGCGCGCGAGCGCATCGCGCTGCCGACGCTGTACTGGGCACACGAACGCGCCGTGGTGCGCCGCCAGGGGCTGCTGGTGCCGGTGACGCCGGTCACGCCGCCGCGCGCGGGCGAGACCGTCGAGACCGTGCGCGTGCGCTTTCGCACCGTGGGCGACATGACCTGCACCTGCCCGGTGGAGAGCACGGCCGACAGCGCCGAGGCCATCGTGGCCGAGACGCTGCGCGCCGACGTCAGCGAACGCGGCGCCACCCGGGTGGACGACCGCACCAGTGACGCCGCGATGGAGCGGCGCAAGCGCGAGGGCTACTTCTGATGAACGACACGATCACCCCCCAACGGGCGGCGGCCCGCCACGCGGCGCTGCGCTTTCTGACCGCCGGCAGCGTGGACGACGGCAAGAGCACGCTGATCGGCCGGCTGCTCTACGACAGCCGGGCGCTGCTGACCGACCAGGTGGAGGCGCTGCGTCGGCACAGCCGCGGCAGCGGTGCGCTGGACCTGTCGCTGCTCACCGACGGCCTGGAGGCCGAGCGCGAGCAGGGCATCACCATCGACGTGGCTTACCGCTACTTCGCCACGCCGCGGCGCAAATTCATCATCGCCGATGCGCCGGGGCACGAGCAGTACACCCGCAACATGGTCACCGCCGCTGCGGGCAGCCACGCCGCCGTGGTGCTGGTGGATGTGACCAAGCTCGACCTGAGCCGCCGCCCCGTGACGCTGCTGCCCCAGACCCGGCGCCATGCGCTGCTGGCGCACCGGCTGGGCGTGCCGCACCTGGTGTTCGCCGTCAACAAGATCGATGCCGTGCCGGACGCCGGGGCCGCCTACGCGGCCGTGCGCCAGGCGCTCGAGGCCTTTGCCCGGCGGGCCGGGCTGGAGCCGGCCGGCATCGTGCCGGTATCGGCCCTGCGCGGGGACAATGTGACCGCGCCGCTGGATGCCGACTGGTACGACGGCCCGCCGCTGCTGGCGCTGCTGGAATCGCTGCCCGTGCTGCAACCGGACGGGGACGCGCCCTGGCGGCTGCCGGTGCAATGGGTGGCCCGCGGTGGGGACGGCACCGGTCACCAGCCGCGCATCTGCTGGGGCCGTCTGGCCACCGGCACGGTGCGCCCCGGCGATGCGGTGGCGGTCTTTCCCTCCGGCGAGACGGCGCGCGTGGCGCAGGTGTTGCACCACGCCGGTCAGCCCCT
This sequence comes from Tepidimonas fonticaldi, assembly GCF_001675355.1. Classification (NCBI taxonomy): domain Bacteria; kingdom Pseudomonadati; phylum Pseudomonadota; class Betaproteobacteria; order Burkholderiales; genus Tepidimonas; species Tepidimonas fonticaldi. The sequence continues at coordinate 123,868 of NZ_LZDH01000012.1, forward strand.
GGCCGCGGGCGACGCCGGCCAATCGGTCGGCCTGGTGCTGGACCGCGCGATCGACGTCTCGCGCGGCGACTGGCTGGCGGCCCCCGGTGCACTGGAGGGGCGCCGCCGCTTCGCCGCCACCCTGGCCTGGCTGGACCCCGAACCCGCCCTGGTGGGGCGGCGCTACTGGCTGCGCCACGGCCACCGCTGGGTGCAAGGGCGCCTCGTCGCCATCGAACACCGGCTGGACATCGATACGCTGGAACCGGTCGAGGCCCAGCACCTGGGCGTCAACGACCTGGGGCGGGTGGTGGTGGAAACCGCCGAGCCGCTGCCGTTGACGGCGTTCAGCGGCTCGACCGAGGGCGGTGCCCTGATCGTCGTCGATCCGGCCACGCACCGCACCAGCGGCGCCCTGCTGGTGGACTGACATGGGGACGATTGCCTTCATCGGCGCCGGCCCCGGCGCGGCCGATCTAATCACCGTGCGCGGCGCGCGCCTGCTGGCCGAGGCCGAGGTGGTGCTGGCGGACGCCCTGACCGACCCCGCCTTGCGGGCCTTGGCCCCGCAGGCCCACTGGATCGACGTCGGCAAGCGCGGCTTTGGCCGCGCCACGGAACAGACGGTGATTCACGCCCTGCTGCTGCACCATGCGGCCACCGGCGCGCGGGTGGTGCGCCTCAAAGGCGGCGACCCCAGCGTTTTCGGCCGGCTGGAAGAGGAACTGGCCGCCGTGCGCGCCGCCGGCCACGAGGCCGTGGTGGTGCCCGGCGTTACCGCCGCCCTGGCCGCCGCGGCCGATGCGCAGCAACCGCTAACCCGGCGCGGGCACGGCCGCAGCGTCGCCTTGACCACGGCCATGACGCGCGAACACGACCTGCAAGCCGGTCGCCACGCGGACACGGAGGTGTTCTACATGGCCGGCAAGCAGTTGCCTGGCCTGGCGCGGCAGTTGGCGGCCGCTGGCTGGCCGGCGACCACGCCGGTCAGTGTGGTCTCGCGCGCCGGCTGGCCGGATGCCATCCACTCCCAGCACACACTCGATACGCTGGCACAGGCCAGCGTGCTGCACAGCGGACGTCCGACGGTGGTGTGGATCGGTGCCGGGGCCCGGGCGCTGCCCGCCGCACCCGCCCCGGCGGAGCGCCCTCAGGCAGACGCGGACAAGCGCGCACGCAGCTCGGTCTTGAGGACCTTGCCGTAGTGGTTTTTGGGCAGGGCGTCGAGGAACACATAGCGCTTGGGCCGCTTGAAGCGCGCGATGTGCGCCAGGCAGTGCGCATCCAGCGCTTCGGCGCTGGGGGCCGCGCCGGGCTGCGCGACGACGAAGGCCACCACCACCTCACCCCACTCCGGGTCGGGCGCGCCGACCACGGCCACCTCGGCCACGCCCGGGGCGGTCAGCAGTACCTCCTCCACCTCGCGCGGGTAGATGTTGGAGCCGCCGCTGATGACCAGGTCCTTGCTGCGGTCCTTCAGCTTGACATCCTCCCCCGCCTAAAGTCGGGGGATTCCTACGGCGCTCACCCCGGCATCGAGCCGGAATGAGTCGCTTCGGTGGGTTCCTGCTGCTGGCGGCATTACCGCACCGCTCACTTCACAGGCGAACCGGGCGTGTCCCGCCCTGAGTATGTTGATCGCGCCGACCAGATCGGCGTTTTCCTCGAAACCGCATTCGACGCACAGAAACCGGGCCTGCGTCTGGCGGTTGTCCGCCGACACATGGCCGCAGGCCGGGCACGTCCGCGACGTGTTCTGCGGCGGCACGACGATGAGATGTCCGCCGGCCCATGCCAGCTTGTAGTCCAGTTGTCGGCGGAACTCGAACCAGCCTTGGTCGAGGATGGCTTTGTTCAGACCGGACTTGGCCCGAACATTCTTGCCCGGATTCTCGGTTGTGCCTGCCGCCGACCTGGACATGTTTCGCACCTGCAAGTCCTCGATGCACACCATCGCGTGGTTTTGGCTGATCGTGGTCGTGGCCTTGTGCAGGTAGTCGCGGCGGACGTCACCGATCCGGGCGTGAATCTTCTGGACGCGGGCTTTCGCCTTCTTCCAGTTGTTGCTGAACTTCGTTTTGCGGCTCATCGCCTGCTGCGCACGGCGCAAGCAGTCTTCGTGCCGCTTGAAACTGTTGAGCGGCGCGTAGAACGTGCCGTCTGAGAGCGTGGCAAAGCGTGTCACGCCCATGTCGATGCCCACGGCACTGGTGGCCTTGGGCACTGGGGCTTGAATTTCACGCTCTGTCTGGATCGACACGAACCATTTGCCGCCGCTGGCCGACACGGTGACGTTCTTCACCTCGCCCAGCACCTTCCGGCTGTTGCGGTAACGCAGCCAGCCGAGCTTGGGCAGGAAGATACGACTGTTGCCCTGATCGAGCTTGATCTGCTTCGGATCGGGGTAGCGGAAGCTGTCGTGTTGACCCTTCTTCTTGAAGCGCGGGAAGCCTGCCCGCTTGGCGAAGAAGTTGGCGTAAGCGCGCTCCAGATCCTTGAGCGTTTGTTGCAGCGGATGCACAGGCGCATCGGCCAGCCACGGCGTTTCAGGCCCATTGCGCCACTCGGTGAGCAGCTTGCACAGGCCGGCGTAACCGAGCTTCTTCTCACCGCGCTCGTAGCGTTCCTTCTGCAACGCCAGCGCCCTGTTGAAGACGAAGCGGCACGACCCGGCAAAGCGGCGCATCTGGCGCTGCTGTTCGCCGGTCGGCATCAGTTCGTATCTGAAGGCTTGCAGACGTTGCATGGGCGAAATGATACGCTTGGCCTATGGGACGCCTACGGCGTCCGCGCTATCCTTCCCCGGCCTGAAGGCCGAGGCTTGCCGCGCACCGGGTCAAAAAACCGTCCGCATCCAGCGCACCGACATCGCCGGTCCACAGCTACCCATCGCGCAGGGCGGCGGCGGTGGCCTCGGGGTTGCGCCAGTAGCCAGCCATCACGGTATCGCCGCGCACCAGCACCTCGCCGGCCTCGCCCAGCGGCAGGTCGCGCCCATGCGCATCCACCACGCGCACCTGCACCGGCGTCTGCGCCACCCCCACGGAGGCCAGCCGCTCGCGGTGGCGCGGGTGGCCGGTGTCGGTCAGGTGCCGCCGCGCCAGCGCGGTGATCACCATCGGTGATTCGCCCTGGCCGTAAATCTGCACGAAGCGCGGCCCCATCACGCGCAACGCGCGCTCGATATCGGCCAGGTACATCGGCGCGCCGCCATAGACGATGGCATCACCCGGATCGATCGGGTCCACGTCCGCAAAGTAGGTCAACCCCATCGTCATCAGGTTGCGCTGCGTCAGCATCACCCCTTTGGGACGGCCGGTGGTGCCACTGGTGTAGAACAGCCAGGCCAGGTCGTCGGGCGCGCGATCCAGCGGCGGGTACGCGCTCCAGTCCGGCAGCGGCGCCAGCAGGGCGTCGGCCTCGGCCGACTCGGCATCCACCTGCCGCTGCAGTCCGCGCAGCGGGGCAGGCGCCACGTCGGCGGTGACGAAGCCCCAGCGCGCCCCACAGGATCTCCAGGTAGCGCGGGTGGTTGCACATGAAGATCAGCACCCGTTCCCCCGGCTGCAGGCCCTGCTGGCGCAGGCGCTGCGCCAGCCCGGCGCAGCGAGCGGCCCACTGCGCATGGGTGGCCCAGCGATGGGGGCCATGGAAGATGGCGGGGCGGTCACCCGCCAGGCGGGCCTGCCGGACCAGCAGTTGCGCAAGGTGCATGGAATCTCCCGACGTAAAGCCACGACCTTAACGCCAGGCCCGCCCCACCTGCAACCCGAACAATCACGGCCCACGGCGGGAGGCCGTCGGTCAACCGATCCTTCAGGCCACGGTGTCGGCAGCCGTTTCCGCACGCAGGAACACGCGCGCCGTGCGGGGCGCCACGCGCACGGTGTCGCCCTCACGCAGGCCCAGGGCGGCCCAGCGTTCGGCCGGCACGTGGGCCTCCAGCACGGCAGGAACGGCACCACCGTCGGCTGGGGCCAGCGGCCGCAGTTCCAGCCGGGCCAGTGGGCCCACCACCAGGACGCGCTCCAGGCGCGCCGGCAGGCCTGTGCCATCGGCCAGCGGCGCGACGTCCAGCTCGTGCGGGCGCACATAGGCCAGGGCCTGGGCGTCGCGCGCGTCGGCATGTTCGGGCAGGTCCAGCGTCACACCGTCGCCCAGGTGCACCAGGCCCTCATGGACACGGCCGTGGAACAGGTTGACATCGCCCAGGAAGCCCACCACAAACGGACTGGCCGGCTGCTCCCAGACCTGCTGCGGGCTGCCCACCTGCTCGATGCGGCCGTGGTTCATCAGCACCACGCGGTCGGCCACCTCCAGCGCCTCCTCCTGGTCGTGGGTGACAAAGATGCTGGTCACGTGCAGCTCGTCGTGCAGGCGGCGCAGCCAGCGGCGCAGCTCCTTGCGCACCTTGGCGTCCAGGGCGCCAAACGGTTCGTCCAGCAGCAGCACCTTGGGCTCCACCGCCAGCGCGCGCGCCAGGGCGATGCGCTGGCGCTGTCCGCCCGAGAGCTGCGCCGGGTAGCGGTCGGCCAGCCAGTCCAGCTGCACCAGCTGCAACAGCGACATCACCTGGTCGCGAATCTGGCGCTCGGACGGGCGCTGGCCACGCGGCTTCATGCGCAGGCCGAAGGCCACGTTGTCGAACACCGACATGTGGCGGAACAGTGCGTAGTGCTGGAACACGAAGCCGACGTTGCGCTCGCGCACGTGGCGGTCGGTGGCGTCCTCGCCTTCGAAGCGGATGGCGCCGGCGTCGGGCGACTCCAGCCCGGCGATGATGCGCAGCAGCGTCGTCTTGCCGCAGCCCGACGGCCCCAGCAGGGCGACGAGCTCGCCCGAGTCGATGTGCAGGTTGACGTCGTCGAGCGCGACGAAATGACCGAAACGCTTGCTGATGCGCTGGACCTCGATGCTCATGCGCGGACTCCGGAAAGCGGGGAGGAAACGGGGAGCGCAGCGGCCCTGGTGGCGGGACGCCAGGCGTCGCCTGCGGTCTGCGGCCCGGCGCTGGGCCGCTCGGGCGGCAGCTCGGCCAGCGCGCGCCACTCGCGCTGCATGCGCCACTCGGCCACGGTCTTGATGACCAGCGTGACGAGCGCCAGCAGGGCCAGCAGCGACGCCACGGCGAAGGCCGCCACCGACTGGTACTCGTTGTAGAGAATCTCCACGTGCAGCGGAATGGTGTTGGTCAGCCCGCGGATGTGGCCGGAGACGACCGACACCGCGCCGAACTCGCCCATGGCGCGCGCGTTGCACAGGATGACACCGTACAGCAGGCCCCAGCGGATGTTGGGCAGCGTGACGTGCCAGAAGGTCTGCCAGCCGCTGGCGCCCAGCACCAGGGCCGCCTGCTCCTCCTCGTTGCCCTGCGCCTGCATCAGGGGGATCAGCTCGCGCGCGACGAAGGGGAAGGTCACGAACACGGTGGCCAGCACGATGCCGGGCACGGCGAAGATGATCTGGATACCATGCGAGGCCAGCCACGGCCCCAGCCAGCCCTGGGCGCCGAACACCAGCACATAGATCAGCCCCGCCACCACCGGCGAGACCGAGAACGGCAGGTCGATCAGCGTGGTCAACAGGGCCTTGCCGCGGAACTCGAACTTGGCGATCGCCCACGCCGCGGCGACGCCGAACACCAGGTTGAGCGGGACCGCAATCGCAGCCGTCAGCAGCGTCAGCCGCACGGCAGCCCAGGCGTCGGGCTCCTGCAAGGCGCTCCAGTAGGCATCCCAGCCCTTGCGCAGCGCCTCGGCAAACACGGCCAGCAGCGGCAGCACCAGGAACAGGGCCATGAAGCCCAGCGCCAGCACCGTCAGCGTCCAGCGCACCCAGGGCGCCTCGGTGGTCTGGGGGCCGCGCGCCCCGACGCGAGTGGAGGTCGGGATTCCCATGTCAGCTCCCCGCACGACGGCGCTGCCAGGCCTGCAGCGCATTGATGACAAGCAGCAGCGCAAACGACGCCAACAGCATCACAGTCGCCACCGCCGTGGCCCCGGCGAAGTCGTACTGCTCCAGCTTGCCGATGATGATCAGCGGCACGATCTCCGACACCATCGGCACATTGCCGGCGATGAAGATCACCGAGCCGTACTCGCCCACCGCGCGGGCGAAGGCGAGCGCAAACCCCGTCAGCAGCGCCGGCAGGATGGTCGGGAAGATCACGTGGCGGAAGGTCTGCCAGCGCGTCGCGCCCAGGCACTGCGCGGCCTCCTCCAGCTCGCGCTCCGCGTCCTCCAGCACCGGCTGCACCGTGCGCACCACGAACGGCAGCCCGATGAAGATGAGCGCGATCACCACGCCAGCGGGCTGGAAGGCGAGCTGGATGCCCCACGGCTCCAGCCACTGCCCGATCCAGCCGTTGCCGGCCAGCAGCGCCGCCAGCGAGATGCCGGCCACCGCGGTGGGCAACGCAAACGGTAGGTCCACCAGCGCGTCGACCAGCCGCTTGCCCGGAAACCGGTAGCGCACCAGCACCCAGGCCACCAGCAGACCGGCCACCGCGTTGGCCATCGCCGCCAGCAGCGACGCGCCAAAGGTCAGGCGAAACGCGGCCAGCACGCGCGGCGCCGTCACCGCGTCCCAGAACTCCGTCCAGCCGAGCGTCAGCGTCTTGGCCACCAGCGCCGTCAGCGGAATCAGCACCACGAGGCTCAGATAGATGACGGTGTAGCCCAGCGTCAGCCCGAAGCCCGGCAGCACCCGCCGCCCGGTGCTGCGCGGGACGGCCGGCCCCGTCGCGACAAGCGTGATCGCGGTCATGGCCTCAGCGCCCCGCGGTGTAGAGCTGGTCGAACTGGCCGCCGTCGTTGAAGTGCACCCGCTGCGCCTCGGCCAGGCTGCCGAAGTGCTGCTGCACCGTGAACAGCTTGAGCGGCTTGAAGGTGGCGGCGTACTTGCGCAGCACCGCCTCATTGCGGGGGCGGATGGCGTGGCGGGCCGCGATCTCCTGCGCCTCCTCGGTGTACAGGAAGTCCAGGTAGGCCTTGGCCAGATCGCGCGTACCCTTCTTCTGCACGGTGCGCTCGACGATCGCCACCGGGTTCTCGGCCACGATGCTGACCGACGGGTGCACCACGTCGACCTTGCCGGCGCCAAACTCGCGGTCCACCGACACCACCTCGGACTCGAAGGTGATCAGCACGTCGCCGATGCCACGTTGCAGAAACACGCCCGTGGCATCCCGGCCGCCGCGCGCCAGCACCGGCACGTTGCGGTAGAGCCGCCGCACAAAGTCGGCCGCCTGCTCGGGCGTGCCGCCGCGCGCCAGCACCTGCCCCCAGGCGGCCAGGTAGGCCATGCGGCCGTTGCCGCCTGTCTTGGGGTTGACCACCACCACCTGCACGCCCGGCTTGACCAGGTCGTCCCAGTCGCGGATGTTCTTGGGGTTGCCCTGGCGCACCAGGAACAGCATCGTCGATGTGGTGGGCGCCGCACCGTGCGGGAAGCGCTGCGCCCAGTCCTTGGCGACGACGCCGCGCTCGGCCAGGAAGTCGATGTCCGTGGTCGTGTTCATGGTCACGACGTCGGCGTCCAGCCCGTCGGCCACGGCACGCGCCTGGGCGCTGGAGCCGCCGTGCGACTGCTGCACCGTCACGTCACGGCCGCTGGTTTTCTTGACGTGCGCAATGAAGGCGGCGTTGATGTCCTTGTAGAACTCCCGCGCGACGTCGTAGGACGCATTGAGCAGGGCGGCCGACTGGGCGTGGACCGGCGGGGTGGCGGTCAGGCCGGCGCCCAGCGCCAGGGCAGACAGGGGGGCGGCCCACAGGCCACGGGTGAAGGAGCGGCGTCGCATCGGGAATTCCTCCGGCGGGTCGGATGACATGGCCGGGGATTCTGAGCGGCGCCCCTCAAAACTCAAACGATATTTTTCTGATTTCTTTATTGCCTTTAGGCATATCAAGCCGATTGGGAGGCCAGCGCCGCCAGCACCAGGCACGCACTGGCGCCAAACGTCAGGTGGCGGCGCAGGCGCGGGTACCACGGCGCCACCGGGCCCGGCGGGCAGACCGCCGCCTCCAGCAGCCGCCACAACAGCAGGCCCGCGACCAGCGCGCCGTAGCCGACCCGGGGCCCGGTGAGCAGGCCCGCGGTCATCGCCGCCGCGGCCCACAGCGAGGGCAACACCGACCAGCCCAGGCGCGCCGCCACCCGATCTGCCCCTGCCTGTGCGCCCCAGCCCCAGTGGATGCCGCCCAGAAAGCTCAGGATGGCCCCGCCATAGCACAGCAGCGCCGCGCCGATGGCCGCCTGGGCAAAGCCCGAGGCCAACCACGCGCCGGCGGCACCGGCGGCAAACGGCAGCAGACCACCGTACCCCAGCCAGGCGGCCGCGGCCGGCAAGGGGGCGGTACGGTCGGGATCGTCGCGGTCATCGAGGGCCATGCGGGTGCTTCCTGCGGCAAGTCATCGGAAAACGGGGGGCATGCCGGCGTCATCGAGCAGTTCGGCGGCGGCGCGGTCGAGTCCGGCCGCGTCCAGCGCGGTCACGGGCAGCACGCGCCCAGCCGCCGTTCGCTCCTGCGAACGCCGGTACAGCGGGTCGTAATGGTGCGTCATCAGCTCGGCAAACAGCTCCGGCAATCGCCCCGCCTGCGCCCAGTCCTGCCAGCGGGCGAGCGTGTCGTTGGACTGCAGGCCGCGCAACGCCGACAGGCGCAACGCCAGCGCCTGCGGATCGCGCCCCAGCCAGGCATAGTCCTGCAGCACCAGCGCCAGCCGCGCGGCGAACGGCACTTCCACCTGCACGCGGGGGGCACGCTGCAGCGCGGCGGCCATCGCCTCGGGCAGTTGCACGGCGCCGATCTTGCGGCTTTCGGCCTCCACCCACACCGGCCGCGCGGGGTCGAAGCGCCGCAACGCATCGACCAGCGCGGTGTCGAAGGCCTTCTGGCTGGGCTGCGGCTGCCCGTCGGGCCACGCGCCCAGGATGGAGCCGCGGTGGCGCGCCAGCGCCTCCAGATCCAGCACCTGCGCCCCGCGGGCGGCCAGGGCCTGCAGCAGCCGCGTCTTGCCACTGCCGGTCGGACCGGCGATCACCCGCCAGTCCAGCGTCGGCGGCAGGGCGTCGAGCTGCTCCACGACCCAGCGCCGGTAGCCCTTGTACCCCCCCTGCAACTGCGCCGCGGCCCAGCCGATCTGGCGCAGCCATAGGGCAAACGCGCCGCTGCGCTGCCCGCCACGCCAGCAGTACACCAGCGGGCGCCAGCGCGCGGGCCGGTCCTGCATGACGGCCTCGATGTGGCGGGCGATGTTGCGCGCCACCCAGGCGCCGCCGATGCGCCGCGCCTCGAAAGCGCCGGTCTGTTTGTACAGCGTGCCGACGATGCGGCGCTCCTCGTCGTCGAGCACCGGCAGGTTGATCGCGCCGGGCAGGTGGTCGAGCGCAAACTCCGCCGGGCTGCGGGCATCGATCAGCGTGTCGAACGCACCGATCTGATCCAGGGTGACAATATCCGGTTTGGCGGCCATGGCAAGGCTGCAAATACTGCCGTACGGCAAATGGGACGACGATGAACACCGAGACACGTGACCCGAACCGACTGACCGCCTGGGCCCACGGCGGCGGCTGCGGCTGCAAGATCGCTCCGGCGGTGCTGCAGCGGCTGTTGGCCCAGGTGCCGCCGCACCTGGCGCCCCCCGAGCTGCTGGTGGGCACGGCCACCAGCGACGACGCCGCAGTCTACCGCCTGCGCGACGACCTGGCGTTGGTGGCGACCACCGACTTCTTCACGCCCGTCGTGGACGATGCGTTCGATTTCGGCGCGATCGCCGCCACCAACGCGCTGTCCGACGTATACGCCATGGGCGGCCAGCCACTGCTGGCGCTGGCCCTGGTGGGCATGCCGATCAACCAGCTGCCGGAGGCCGTGATCGGCCGCGTGCTCGAAGGCGGGGCCGCCACCTGCCGGGCCGCGGGCGTGGTGCTGGCCGGCGGCCACTCCATCGACACCGTGGAACCGATCTACGGCCTGGCCGCGATCGGCACGGTGCACCCGGATCACGTCAAGACCAACGCCGGCGCACGGCCCGGCGACGTGCTGGTGCTGGGCAAGCCGCTGGGCGTGGGCGTGCTGTCCGCTGCTCTCAAAAAGGGGCTGCTGGACGCCGACGGCTACGCCCAGATGCGGCGCTGGACCACGCTGCTCAACCGCGCGGGGGCGGTGCTCGGGCCCCTGCCCGGGGTGCATGCCATGACGGATGTGACCGGCTTCGGACTCGCCGGCCACCTGCTGGAGATGTGCCGCCCCGCCGGCCTGCTGGCCACCGTGGACAGCGCGGCCCTGCCCGTGCTCGAGATCAGCCGCGCGCTGGTGCGGCAGGGCATTGGGACCGGCGCATCGGGCCGCAACTGGGCCAGCTATGGCGAGTCAGTGGACCTATCGGCCCTGCCCGAGGGCGACCGCGCCCTGTGGCAAACCCTGGTGACGGACCCGCAAACCAGCGGCGGCCTGCTGGTGGCGTGCGCGCCGGACACGCTGGACGCGGTGCAGGCGGCCTTTACTGCCGCGCAGGGTGCGCCGGGCTGGGTGATCGGCCGCATGGAGACCCCGCCGGCCGGAACGGCACCGGGGCTGCGCCTGCGCTGACCGGACAGGGGCAGGCGGACGCCTGCGTCGCACCAGCCCCGCGTCAGCCCTGCACCGTCGCGCCGGCCACAATGAAGGCGCCGCCCGCCACGTGGTGCAGCGTGCGCAGGTCGTCCGGCGCGGTGTCGAAGTGCTACCGCCCCTGGCGAAACACGCGCTCGTCCGCCCAGGCGGCGCGCACGCGGCCGATGAACAGGTCGTAGGTCTGCTCGTTGTGCGGCTCGGGGATGCGCTCGCACACCAGCCAGCCGACGCAGCCCTCCACCAGGGGCACGTCATGCCCCGGGGCGCGGAACAGCCGCACCCCGTGCCGCTGCAACTTATCGGGAACGGTGCGGGCGCTGTCGGTGCCCACCCCTACCGTCAGATGCGCCAGCGCCTGGGGAGGCAGCTGCAGGGCGAACCGGCCGCTGGCCTCGACCAGCTCGCGCGTGCGGGTGGCCTTGTCCAGCACCACCGTGACCTTGGGGTCGGGCGCAAAGTCCAGGACACACGCCCAGGCGGCGGCCATCACGTTGTCGGTGCCGCCATGCGTGGCCGAGACCAGCACGGTCGGCCCGTGGTTCATCAGGCGGTAGGCGTGGTCCAGCGGGACCGGGACGCATTGGTCGGGCAGCATGGGGCGATTGTCGCTGGCAGGGCCGGCCCCCGCCCCTGTCAAGGCGCAGCGGCGCGCAGGGCGTCCACCATGGCGCGCGTGTTGTGGCGCATCAGCGACAGGTAGTCCGGCACCGGCCCGTCTGGGCGGGACAGCGCGTCGGCATACAGCGGGATGGACGAGGGACGCACCCCCGTCTCGCGCGCCACCTGCTCCACCAGCCGTCCCCCCCCCAGACGCTCAATGAAGATGGCGCGCACCTGCTCGCGCTGGACCTGCCGGATCAGGCGCGCCACCCCGGCTGCGGACGGCTGGCTGTCGGTGCTCACCCCCTGGGCCGGCAGAAACCGCACCCCGTAGGCGCGGGCGTAGTAGCCGAAGGCGTCGTGGGAGGTGACCACCTTGCGCCGCTCGGGCGGGATCGCCATCCAGGCATCGCGGATCTCGCGGTCCAAGGCCTCGAGCTGCTGCGAGTACGCCGCGGCCCGGGCGCGGTAGCCCTCGCAGCCCGCGGCATCGGCGGTGCACAGGGCCTGCGCGATGCGCTGCACAGCGTGCCGCGCCTGCGCCACGTCCTGCCACACGTGGGGGTCCAGATCGCCATGGGCGTGGCCGTGGCTGTGGCCATGGTCATGCTGGGCGGCCTTCAACGGCTCGATGCCGTCCGTCACGCGCACCACGGTGCCACGGTAGGCCGCATTGCGCAGCAGCCGCTCCATCCAGCCCTCGAAACCCAGCCCGTTGACCAGCACCAGCCGCGCGCCGGCCACCCGTCGCGCGTCGGCGGGCGACGGCTGGAACACGTGCGCATCGGTGTCCGACCCCACCAGCGTGTCCACTCGCACCCGCTCGCCCCCCACCTGGCGCACCCAGTCGCCCAGGATGCTGAAACTGGCCACGACGGGCAGAGGCGCCTCGGCACGGGCGGCCGGCGCGGCGATCCCGACCAGAGCGGCCAGGGGCGCCGCCAACCAGCGGGCCACGCGGCGGCGGGACAAGCACATCGAGCGAGAGAACAGGGACATGGCAACGATCGGCAACGGCATCGATACGGGGAAAGGGGAAACGTCGGCCCGGGGGCGGCGCCGCGCTCACGTCAAAGCGGGTCCCGCCGGCCAGGGCCAGCCCGCATTGTCGCGTGCGCGACGGCACCCCACCGCGCGTCGCCCGGAAGGCCCCAGCGCAGAATCAGGCGTCTCCTCGACATCAACGCGATCGACAGGGTCATGCAAAACGGTAAAAATGGCAAGTGACCAGAGGCCTTCCCTTTCCAGCGCCCCTGTGACCGGGGTGTGGCATCCAACAGAAAGGCGTCGCATGCTCGGCTCCCGCCTCTCCCTCGCGGCCAAACTGATGCTGGCCTTCGGCATCATCAGTTTGCTGACGCTCATTGAAGCGGCGTTCATCTGGCGCAACGTGTCCGTGATGGACGGCCAGATGGCGCGGATCCAGGCGCGGCTGATCCCCCAGACCGAACGCATCCGGGACCTGGAGATCACGATCATCCGTGCCTCGCTGGAAACGCGGCACGCCATGCTGGTCAAGACCGAAGCCAAGCGCGAGGCCACGTTCCAGGAGATTGGCCGGCTCAAGCAGGAGGCCGACCGGCTGATCGCCGAATTCGAAGCCAACATCTCGACCGAACGGGGCCGCGCCTTGTTTGCCGAGATTCAGCGCACACAGGCCGAGTTCTGGCGTATCGCGGGCACCGCGGCCCCGCTGATCCGGGCCGGAGACACCGACGGCTTTGTCACGCTGCTGGAGGAGCGCGTGATCCCCGCGCGCAACGCGCTGCTCAAGGCCGTCACCGACCAGCGCGCGTGGCAGGACGCCCTAGTGGCCCGCTCGACCGAGACCTCGCTGGCCATGGGTACCTTCACCGAGGCGCTGGTGCTGATAATCGGCGCGGTGATTGCCGCGCTCGGCTTCGCCATCTCCTGGCGGTTCGCGCGTCAGTTGCGGGGCGCCTTGGGCGGCGAGCCGGCCGAGGCGGTGTCGGCCGTCAAGGCCATCGCCGGTGGGGATTTGACCGGACGGATTGCGGTGCACGCTGGGGACGCCAGCAGCATCATGGCCGAACTGGCCCACATGCAGGAACGGCTGACCGCCCTTGTCGCCCGCGTGCGGCAGGGCGTGGACAGCGTGGCCGGCGCCTCCGCCGAGATTGCCACGGGCAATGCCGACCTCTCGCAGCGCACGGAGCAGCAGGCGGCAAACGTGCAGGACACGGTGCAGGCGATGCGGGACATCACCCAGCTGGTGCGCACCAACGCCGAAAGCGCCCGTTCGGCCAGTCAGACCGCCGCTGGCGCCCGGGAAGCGGCACAACGGGGCAACGAGATCGTCGGCCAGGTGGTCACGACGATGGGGCAGATCCAGCACGCCAGCCAGAAGATCGCCGACATCCTGCAGGTGATCGACGGCATCGCCTTCCAGACCAACATCCTGGCGCTGAATGCGGCGGTGGAAGCGGCGCGCGCGGGAGAGGCCGGCCGTGGCTTCGCCGTCGTGGCAAGCGAGGTGCGCTCCTTGGCCTCGCGGTCATCGGCCGCCGCGCGCGAGATTGAACCGTCCCCGGTTTT
>NZ_LZDH01000013.1:0-2814 GCF_001675355.1 Tepidimonas fonticaldi
GTCGCTGGCGGCAATCTCGGCGCGGATCGCCGGGGTGGTGCGCGCCAACTTGTGCAGTCGCACGATCATGATCGCACTCCTTCGGATGACACCTCGCCGCCGACTCCCGCGCCTCGCAGCAGCTCTTGCAGGATGCTGCGTGCCAGCAGGTATCCACGGCGGCTGGGTATTATGTGATCATCCGGGATGCGACAGCCTTCACGTCCTGATTGAACGCCATCGGCTGACCAGCAACGCAGATCGGCACGTCATTCAAGAGGGTCATTCCGCGAGTGAGCAAGAAGGCGGTGCCCGCGGGAACCACCTTCGTCCCGTTCTCTGCGCCATTTTCCGTGACGTGATCTTGCGTATCTTCGAGCCGAAAGCGCTTCATGTCCTTCGCCGTGACCCAGGGAATAGTCCCTCCCCAATAGTCAGCGCGATCTTTGGATGGCGTACCTCCGGAAAGGAAGTCTGCTACAGCACCAAGCGTGGTCTCTGCCCACTCATTCGCCATACCCAAGCTCCTTCAGGTTGGCTTCAATTGCCACATCCATCCACGCCGCTTCCGCCCGCTGCCCGCACCACTTATCCGCCATACCCGTCTTCCCTCTGTTCATCAAACAGCCTCAAGTACGGCGCGAACACGAAGCGCCGGTTGCGCGCATAGCCGGTGATCTCGCGTAGCAGGCCGATGCCTTCCAACCTGCTGACGATCTGGTTGGCGCCAGCGGGAGTGAGGTCCAGCCATTCGCGCACGGTGGCCACGTTGACGATGGGGTGGTCGAACAGGCGGTCCATCACGCGCTGGCCGTTGGCCGCGGCGCGGCCCAGCCCTTCGGTGATGCGGGCGCGGAATTCTTCACGCATGCGCAGGATGGCGGCGGCGGTCCGGGCGGCCTCGCGGCTGACACTGACCACACCTTCCAGGAAGAAGCCCAGCCAGCCTTCCCAGTCCCCGGCGTCACGCACGGCCTGCAGGCGCTCGTAGTACGCGCTGCGGTGCTGCTTGAAGTAGTGCGAGAGGTAGAGCACCGGCTTGCCCAGCAGGCGCTTTTCCGTGAGCAGGAAGGTGATGAGCAGGCGCCCCATGCGGCCGTTGCCGTCGAGGAAGGGATGGATGGTTTCGAACTGGGCATGCGCCAGCCCCACCTGGATCAGGGGCGGCAGGCCGGCGCCGTCGTGCAGGAACCTTTCCAGGTCGGACAGGGCGCCGGGCACCTCGTGCGGCGGAGGCGGCACGAGGGTGGCATCGGCCAAGGTGCAGCCGCCGGGGCCGATCCAGTTCTGGCTGGTGCGCAGCTCGCCCGGCGCGAGGCGTCCGCCGCGCACGCCCTGCATCAGTTCGCCGTGGATCTCGCGGATCAGGCGCACGGAGACGGGCAGGTCGGCCAGCCGGGCCAAGCCATGATTCATGGCGCGCACGTAGTTGGCCACCTCGTTCACGTCCCTGGGGGTATCCGGGTCGAACAGTTGCGCCTCGGCGGCCAGCAGGTTCTGCAGGGAGCTTTGCGTGCCTTCGATCTGGCTGGAGAGCACGGCCTCCTTGCGGACATACATGAACACGAACAGGTCGGGATTGGGCAGCGTGAGCACGGCGCCATCCAGCCGCCCCAGGGCGTAGTCGGCCTCCGACAGGCGCTCGCGCAGCGGGCCGGAGAGGTCCAGGGGCGGATCCGGCGGCAGGGGCGCGGGGATGAAGGCCCGGTAGCCGGTGGGCTGCTGCAGGTAGCGACCGGCCCGGAAGCGCATGGGATGGGGTGTGTTGATCATGAACCGTGATGGGCCGCTTGTTAAACGTAGCGTTTAGTATGGTCGGGTTCCAGAGCCGAGTTCAACGCGGCGTTGAAAAGCCCAGGGCCTCCAGATTGGCCTCGATCGCTGCATCCAGCCGTGCCGCTTCCGCCCGCTGCTTGCGCCACTGTGCTGCCAGCCGCGCCATCTTTACTTCGAATGGTTCGCCGTCGTCTTCCTGCGCCGCGGCGCCCACGTAGCGCCCCGGCGTGAGCACGTAGTCGTGCCTGCGGATCTCGTCCAGCGTGGCGGACTTGCAGAAGCCGGGCACGTCGGCGTATTCGCCGGCATCCTTCTCGCCGCGCCAGGCGTGGTAGGTGTCGGCGATCTTTTTGATTTCCTCATCGGTCAGTTCGCGCCGGGTGCGGTCCACCATCACGCCCATGTTGCGGGCATCGATGAACAGCACCTGCCCGCGGCGGTCGCGCAGCCTGGTCTTCCTGACCAGGCCGTTGCTGCGGCCCTTGGCCAGGATCCAGAGGCAGGCGGGGATCTGGGTGGAGTAGAAGAGCTGGCCCGGCAGCGCCACCATGCAGTCCACCACGTCCGCTTCCAGCATGGCCTTGCGGATCTCGCCTTCGCCGCTCTGGTTGGAGCTCATCGAGCCGTTGGCCAGCACCACACCCGCGGTGCCGTTGGGGGCGAGGTGGTGGTAGATGTGCTGCAGCCACGCATAGTTGGCGTTGCCCACGGGCGGCACGCCGAACTGCCAGCGCACGTCTTCGCGCAGTCGCTCGCCGCCCCAGTCGGAGATGTTGAACGGCGGGTTGGCGAGGATGAAGTCGGCCTTGAGGTCGCGCAGCTCGTCCTTGTGGAAGCTGCCTTCGTTGTTCCAGCGGATGTCGGCTGAACCGCCCCGGGAATCTGAGAGGCGATTGGGTTTGAGTATCAGGCGGTCTCCGGCTTGTGCTGGAGCTGCCGCCAGTAGTTTGCCTCAGCCTCGGCGGGCGGAATGTGGCCGATGGGTTCCAGCAATCGCTCGTGGTTAAACCAGTGCACCCACTGCAGCGTTTTGATCTCCACGGCCTCGCGACCCTGTCC